>NZ_CAKLPX010000001.1:1327144-1990716 GCF_923077115.1 Sinobacterium norvegicum | reverse complement strand
CAGTAGTGAAACGATTCCTCGCCGATGGTAGTGTGGGGTTTCCCCATGTGAGAGTAGGTCATCGTCAGGCTTTTATTCTAAGACCCCGTAAGCTAACGCTTACGGGGTTTTTTTATGGCTGGGGTTTAGGTTGTGATAACAATGAGTATTCTGCCAAGAATGCTGCAGGCAAGACGATCAAGTGGTCAGGGGCGGAAGGAGAATTTGGGGCTGTTAAGAGGGAAGCCCCTATGCTTTGGCGTAAGGCATAGGGCTTTATCGAGGTTTAGTCGTTTTCTTGCAGCTTGGTGGCACGTACAGCCAGGTCCCAGCCGCCAATATTTTTAAAACGATTGACCATTAAGCAGAACAGCTCTGCTGTCCGTTCAGCGTCATAATCAGCAGCGTGAGCGGCAGCATTATCAAAGGGTATGCCTGCCAAGATACAGGCCTTGGCAAGCACTGTCTGACCCAGTACGAAACCTGCGAGCGTGGCTGTATCGAAGCAGGAGAATGGGTGGAAGGGGTTGCGTTTGATGTCACAACGCTCGGCGGCGGCCATCATGAAATTATGATCGAAGTGAGCATTGTGGCCGACTAACACCGCACGAGTGCAGCCGTTATCTTTCACGGCCTTACGAATGTGTTGATAAAACTCTTTCAGTACCTCATCTTCGGGCCTGGCACCACGCAGTGGGTGAAAGGGGTCGATGCCGGTAAAATCGAGGGCTGCTTTTTCTAAATTAGCGTTCTTAAAAGGTTCGACCTGATAAAAATAGGTGCTGTCTTTATACAGATAACCCTCATTGTCCATCCTCAGAGTAGTGGCGCCAATCTGTAATAGAGCATCTGTTTGGGCGTTAAAACCACCGGTTTCGACGTCGATGATCACGGGCAGAAAGCCACGAAACCGTCGCGCCATTGGTGTTTTATTCGCTGATTTACTATCGCTCACAATATATCCTTTATTTAGTCGAGTAACTCGGCCTGCCATTGAATCTCTTCGCCTGCCTTTAGCGGGGTCAGTAATTCGTTGCCGAGTGGCAACTGGTTGGCGACGGTCCAGCTCGACTTAATCAGCTTAACCTTATCAGTATTGCGAGGAAGGCGGTAAAAATCTGGGCCGTGGTGACTGGCAAAACCTTCCAGCTTGTCGATGGCGCCTGCTGCGTCGAAGGCTTCAGCATAGAGTTCTAAACCGGCGAAGGCGGAGTAGCAGCCGGCACAGCCACAGCTGTTCTCTTTATTGGCCGTGGTGTGAGGCGCAGAGTCAGTACCTAAGAAGAAACTGGTATTGCCACTGATGGCGGCTTCGATCAGGGCTGTTTGATGGGTGTTGCGCTTTAATATGGGCAGGCAGTAGAAGTGTGGTTTGATACCGCCGACCAGCATGTGGTTGCGGTTGTACAGCAAATGCTGCGGCGTAATCGTTGCGGCCACATTGTCGCCACTGGCAATGACGAAGTCAGCGGCATCCTTGGTGGTAATGTGTTCAACCACCATACGCAGAGCAGGGAACTTATTGGTAATTGTCAGCAAATGAGTATCTAAGAAGCGTTTCTCACGGTCAAAGATATCAACCTCATCGTGAGTGACTTCGCCGTGAATCAACAGGGGCAAGCCACACTCTTCCATGGCGGCCAACGCGGGGAAGATTTTTTCAATAGCGGTGACGCCGGAGGCAGAACCTGTGGTGGCGCCAGCGGGGTAAAGTTTGGCGCCAAATACAATGCCACTGTTTTTGGCCTCGATAATCACCTCAGGTGAGGTGATGTCGGTAAGGTATATCGCCATCAGAGGCTGAAAACGACCAGGGCTGTGAGCGTCGATGCGAGACTTGTAGTCGACGGCCATCTGCATGGTGGTAATCGGCGGTGATAGATTGGGCATGACGATTGCGCGAGCAAAGATGCGGGCGGTATCTGCAACGGTAGTAGAGAGAGACTGATCGTCGCGAAGATGAAGATGCCAGTCATCTGGACGGGTAATAATTAACTCGGTCATTGGTAGGGTACGCCATGGTGAAATATTGGGTCATTTTACTTGATTGGCGGCAGTTTCTAAAGAATTGTCGTCGAATCGCCTTGATAGACTGTCGAAACGGATGAAATCTTACCGGACAAGGTTTAGAATAGCGGCCAAATATTGATCGTTGGAAGCCCTGCCGATCGTGGCTGGCTTGATAAGAGCGGATAGAATTATGTCAGAGATAAAAAAAGTCGTCCTTGCCTATTCAGGCGGACTCGATACCTCGGTTATTGTTAGGTGGCTACAAGAGACTTATAACTGCGAGGTTGTAACCTTTACCGCCGATATCGGTCAGGGTGAAGAAGTTGAGCCTGCGCGAGCCAAGGCTGAAGCACTGGGCGTGAAAGAAATTTATATCGATGACCTGCGAGAAGAATTTGTTCGCGACTATGTTTTCCCAATGTTCCGTGCCAATGCGATATATGAAGGCGAATACCTACTCGGTACTTCTATTGCCCGTCCATTGATTGCCAAGCGCATGATTGAGATCGCCAACGAAGTCGGTGCTGATGCGATCAGCCACGGCGCCACCGGTAAGGGTAATGACCAAATCCGTTTCGAGTTAGGTGCTTATGCCCTGAAGCCAGGGGTGGCAGTGATTGCGCCTTGGCGTGAATGGGATCTTACCTCTCGTGAGACGCTAATGGCTTACTGCGCAGAACATGATATCCCGGTTGATTTTGGCGGTGGTAAGAAGAAGTCTCCTTATTCAATGGATGCCAACCTGCTTCATATCTCCTATGAAGGTGGCATTTTAGAAGACCCTTACGCCGAAGCGGAAGAAGATATGTGGCGCTGGAGTGTCTCTCCTGAAAACGCACCAGATGAGCCGACTTATCTGGAGTTTACCTACAAGAAGGGCGATATTGTCGCCATCGACGGCAAGGCGATGACACCTGCCGAGGTACTGACCTACCTCAACGAAGTCGGTAACGCCAATGGCATTGGCCGCTTGGATATCGTTGAAAACCGTTACGTCGGGATGAAATCTCGCGGTTGTTATGAAACACCGGGTGGCACGATTATGATGCCAGCACACCGTGCTATTGAGTCAATAACGCTGGATCGCGAAGTTGCTCACATGAAAGACAGCATGATGCCAAAGTACGCCGAATTAATTTATAACGGTTACTGGTGGAGCCCTGAGCGTCAAATGATGCAAAACTTGATCGACGAAACGCAGGAGGTCGTTAACGGTGAGGTTCGCGTTAAGCTTTACAAGGGTAACGTCACCGTTGTTGGCCGTAAGTCAGAGGACAGCCTATTTGATGAAAATATTGCGACCTTTGAAGATGATGCTGGCGCATACGATCAGAAAGATGCCGCAGGCTTTATTAAGCTAAATGCTCTTCGCCTACGTATTGCCGCGAATAAAGGCCGTAATATCCTTTAAATAAGTGTCTCGCTTATTAAGAAGCCCGCTCTCAGCAGCGGGCTTTTTTTTGCCTGCAGATTTAGCCGATGATGAGACCGATGGAAAATAGCACGTTGGTGAGCAATGCGATGCCGACAATATGTGACATCATCGGCGCTATCTCTTGCGGCTGCTGGGAGGTGTGCACTGCTTTAGCGTGAAGGGCGGCAGGGATGAGAGCCAGTAGGAACAGCCAGCCCAAAGGTGGCAGCCCAGCGAGGTAAGAAAAGGCAATCAAACAAAGGAAGGAGGTGGCGAGTAATACTAGGTGATAACGTCGCGCCCAGCCCCCCCCCATGCGAACAACCAAGGTGAATTTGCCGCTGTCCCTGTCGTTGTCAATGTCGCGTAAGTTATTAATATTCAATACCCCAACCGCTAATAATCCCGCGGCAGTGGCCGGCAAAAGGCTGAGCCAAAGAAAGTCGCCAGTGTACAGGTAATAGCCACCGCTGACTGATAACCAGCCAAAGAATATTAACACGGATAAGTCGCCAAGACCGCGATAGCCATAGGGTTTGTTGCCAACGGTATAGGTGATGGCTGCGACAATGGCAATCACCCCTAAGGCTAAAAAGCCGAGTATATCGGCGGTGTTATTAAAGGCAAAGATGATTAAGGCGATGCCAGATGACAGCGTTAAAGCAACGGTAACAGCGATAGCTTGCAGCATGGCCTTGGGGCTAATGCTACCGGATTGTATGGCGCGATCTGGCCCAAGACGATTGTCATTGTCGGTCCCTTTAATCGCATCACCGTAATCATTGGCCAGGTTAGAGAGTATTTGCAGCAACATGGCGGTGACCAGCGCTCCTGCGGCCAAGGGCCAAGAAAATTGCTGCTGCCAAGCGGCAAGGCTGCTGCCAGTTAGAATCGATGCCAGTGCAAGAGGCAGTGTCTTAGGGCGTGCGGCTTCAAACCACGCTTTAACAGTCTTATTTATGGCCATTATTCCCAGTCTTTATCGTTTTTGGTATATGCTCAAGTAGAGTCAAGATGATTGTTTTGATATTAGGTTAACACACTGAGTTTTAACATCATTATATTGAGGTGGCTGCATGAGGGTTTTGCTGACAGGTGGTACGGGCTTGATTGGACGTGAGCTGGTGGGCAGATTGAAACGTAATCACCAGCTAGTCATTGTCAGCCGTCAACCGCGCGCCAATGAGGAGGGAGTGGTTTACTGTCCTCTGGAAGAGTTTTATGGTTGGCAGCAACTGAACGATATTGATGCCGTGATTAACCTTGCTGGTGAACCGATCGCTGAAAAACGTTGGACCTCGGGTCAAAAAGAGATGATTGTTCAAAGCCGCTGGCGCATAACCGATCATATAGCCAAGCTTATTACCGCCAGTGAAACTCCACCTTCGGTGTTTATCAGCGGTTCTGCTATTGGTATTTATGGTAACAGTGGCAGTCAAGTCGTTGACGAGAACAGCGCTCAGGGCGGTGGTTTTCCACAGCAGGTTTGTGAGCGCTGGGAGTCGCTGGCGAAAACGGCGGCAGATTCTACCCGTGTGGTCATTCTGCGTACTGGCATTGTCATGGCATTAGAGGGCGGTGTGCTGGGCAAAGTGCTGCCTATCTTTAAGCTAGGTGGCGGAGGTCGCCTGGGTAGCGGTCAGCAGTATATGTCTTGGGTTTCTATTGATGATGCGGTTTCGGCAATTGAATACTTGATGCTTAACGAACACTGCCAAGGGGTGTTTAATATAACGGCTCCAACCGCTGTTACTAATGCGGAGTTTACCCGTTTACTGGCAGGAAAGCTGAAAAGGCCTGGCCGCTTGCCTATGCCAGCATTCATCCTGAAAAAAACCTTAGGCGAGCTTTCATGCTTGATGTTGGATAGTCAAAATGTCGCACCAAGGGCCTTGCTCGAAGCGGGCTTTGTCTTCAAAAATAATGCTTTTGAAGATGCTCTGGATCAAATTTTTGCCGACAGAAATTAATATTTCCTGTTGAAATAAGTTTAGTATATAGCCGTTATTGACGTTGAAAATGGCAGGGTCAGAAATGCTTGCTGGGTGTGTCGAGACGATGTTTGATACACCGAATACTGTGAGGGAACTCAGTTAAAGTGAATATCAATTGTATAGATAGACAGCTCGAGAGCGAAGATACCCGCCGTCAGCAACTGACAAAGGCGTTGTCTTGGCTTGTTCTGCAATTGCTGCATAGCAGAGAGCCGTCGGGCTTTGTTGAGGCCAATTTAACCTCCAGTATTAAACTGGATAGTCTCGATTGGTATGAGGGGCAAACCCTATACCCGCGGTGTTACTGGCGTGGTCGCGACGAGGCAATAGAAATCGTCGCGCTCGGTTGCATCAGACACTTCGACAGCGCGGAAGAGGCTGTTCAGGCTTTGCCAACGGGGCAGCGGGTTTGGGGCGGAAGCAGTTTTGGTGGCGGCAATAAAGAAAAGCATATCGAGTCAGGTACCTCACCTTATTATTTCTTGCCTCGAATAGAGCTTATCAGAGAAAAAAATACCGCTCTAAAATTGCGTGTCGCCTGGTATCAAGGTGATCAATCTCAGGCGATAGACTGTCTCAACCAATTGCGTCAACCCGAGGTATGCGACAGGCTGGCCGCACCATATATACAAAAGAATTTTATATCGCAGCCGGATTTCGACCAGTGGCAAGCAATGGTCGACAAGAGCTTGGTAGCGATTAAAGACCAAAAGTTCAAAAAGGTTGTGTTGGCTCGTCGATCGAGCTGGGTATTTGATCGTAAGCTGTCGGCGACACGCTTGATGAAGGCAAGCCGCAAGGAAAACCTTCGCAGCTTTCACTTTATGCTGGCTATCGATGCAGAGAAGACATTCTTGGGTTCTACCCCCGAGCGGTTGTTTCGCCGGGAGAATGATGTGATTACTACCGAGGCGGTAGCCGGTACCGCAGCGCGAGGCGTTAGTGATGATGCTGATCAAGCGATGGCAAACTGGTTGCTGACGGATGAAAAAAACGGCTACGAGAATCAATTGGTCGTCGATGATATTCACGCCAGATTGCAGCCCTATTACAATAATATTGAAATCAGTGATCGTCCGTATTTGATTGCGCTGCGTAAGGTTCAGCACCTAAAGCATCATATTAGTTGTAAAGTAAATGGTGCTATTGATGATGCTGCTATTTTGAGGCGTTTACAGCCCACAGCCGCGGTTGCGGGCTTGCCTTTGCGTGAGGCTGTCGATTTTATTCATCAACATGAACCTTTTGACCGCGGCTGGTACAGCGGCGCTATTGGTTATTTCAGTGAGGCGCGCAGTGAGTTTTGTGTGGGTATACGCAGTGCATTGGTAGAGAAAAATAAACTGCACCTCTATGCCGGTGCTGGCATTGTACCGGGTTCTGAGGCGCTCAGTGAGTGGCGTGAGTTGGGCCGCAAAACATCGACTCTGTTTGGTTTGATTGATGTTAAGAAAGAGGTCTAAATGAGCCAGCTTACAGTTAATCGAAGTTGGGCGTTACTGGTGCTAACAGAGCTTCAGCGATTGGGTGTGGAGCATGTCTGCATTGCACCGGGCTCTCGTTCGACGTTGCTGACAGAGCAGGCGCAGCAACTTAACTGCTCCTTGCACACACACTTCGATGAACGTGGGCTGTGTTTTTATGCCCTGGGCCTGTCGAAGGCGAGTCAATCACCGGTTGCGCTGATTGTCACATCAGGTACCGCAGTGGCCAACTTATTGCCCGCTGTTGTTGAGGCAGGATTAACCGGTGAGCGGCTGGTGCTAATTACTGCCGATAGGCCTGAATCGTTGATTGATTGTGGTGCAAACCAGGCGATACAACAGCAGGGAATTTTTTCTACCCATGTGGTTGCCACTCTAAACTTACCGGCAGCCAGTACCGATATTCCAGCGTCATGGCTGTTGTCATCCGTCGATCAGCTGGTTTACAAACAGCGATTAATGCCAGGGCCTGTTCATATCAATATGCCTTTTCGTGAACCGCTTTACGGCGGAGAACAGACGTTAGATCACGATTATATGCACACCGTCGACGGCTGGACTAAAAGCGATGGTTGCTACTTGCAACGACTGATTAATACAGATATCTATGCCCTGCCTGAAAGTGATTTTAGTGACCAGCGTGGGGTGATTATTGTTGGCCAGATTACCATGCAAGACCGAGAGAATATTATTCTCTTGTCAGAAAGGCTGGGTTGGCCTGTCTTGGCTGACAGCCAAAGTGGTATTGTCAATCAGTTTGGAGGCTATGATCTCTGGTTGGATAACCCCAAGGCTAATGAGCTGTTGAGCCGAGCAACAGTGCTGCTACAGTTTGGTGGCCGTGTTATTTCAAAACGCTTACTTGCCTTTGTCGCCGCGCAATCGTGGCAACAATATTGGTTGGTGGCTGAAAGTGAACAGAGACTGGATAGCAGTCATCGTCAATTGGTACAAATAAAGGCGAATATTGCGCAGTGGGCAAGTGCTTATTCATGCCGTTTGGCGGCACAGAGTTCTGCGTCATGGGCTGACGACTTGGCAGTCATGTTGTTGGTCATAAGGTGTCATGTCGCTGAGTTTCTGGCCAGTGAAAAACTCAATGAAGCAACGATTGTCTCGTCACTAAATAACTTGTCTGTTGAGCAAACCAATGTGTTTATCGGTAATAGCCTAATGGCTAGAATGCTGGATATTTTTTCGTCTTTTCACAGCGGCCATATATACAGTAATAGAGGAGCATCTGGCATCGATGGTTTGGTCGCTACATTTGCCGGGTGTGCAGTACCATCGGAACAACCGATGTTGCTTGTTATTGGTGACACTGCGTTATTGCATGACTTGAATTCGATGGCTTTGTTACAGCAGAAAAATCGACCGTTGATAGTATTGGTGGTTAATAATAACGGTGGTGCAATCTTCGATTTTTTACCGGTTAATGAAGCGAATAAAAAACAATATTACCAGATGCCACACGGTCTCAATTTTTATCACGCAGCGTCAATGTTCGGACTTTGCTATCGCCAGGTGGATGAAAAAAATAGCTTCGAAGAGGCTGTGACCTCGGCCCTTGGACGCAATCAAACAACGGTTATCGAAGCTGTGGTTCCCGAACATGGTGCCGTCGTCATGATGCAGCGGCTACGCCAAAAAATTGCCGATCTCGTGGGATCCGACGATGACTAATATACGGTTAACAACGTTGACCAATTCTTCTCATACATCGAAGGCTGATGATATAACCTTGGTTTTTCTCCACGGTTTGCTCGGTTCTTCGTCAGATTTTATACCCGTGATTACCGCGCTTGGGAAACGCTACCACTGTATTTCCGTCGACTTGCCCGGTCATGGTGATAGTGTCGATATAACGGTTGATGATTTTGCCCACTTTCGCATATTGTTGGCACCTGTGTTGGCTTCACTCTCTCGCTATATATTGGTTGGCTACTCATTGGGGGCGCGCCTAGTGATGGATTATGCGGCCAATAGTGCTGATAAAAAATTGATGGCTATAGTGATTGAAAATGGTAATACCGGCTTAATCGATAATATGGAAAAAGAGCAGCGCTGGCAGAACGATCTTTCCTGGGGGCAACGTTTTGACTCTGAGGATATTGTCACGGTGCTCCGTGATTGGTATCGACAGCCGGTATTTAAATCCCTTAATGCTGCAGATCAGAACAAAGCCGTGCGTTCCCGTCAGTATAATAATGGTCCAGCAATCGCCAAGATGCTGAGGGCTACCTCACTGGCAAAACAATCGTGTTTTCTTGATTCGATGCAGCTGCAGCAAGTGGAAAGATTATTTATCGCAGGCGATGAAGATATTAAATTTTTAACGATTGCTAAAAAAAGCGGCTGGCCCTTATCGATTGTGGTCGGTGCAGGGCACAATGTTCACCACCAATTCCCTGAGCGTTTTGGCGCTATTATTGAAAATTATATTGAACGATTAAATTTTAAAAAGGTAGATACGACTAATGGCTAGAACAATAGGTATTTCTGAAGAAGAGCTTTATGCACCGGTTGAATGGCAGGATTTATCGACAGGCTATCAAGATATATCTTTTCATAAATCAGCGGATGGTATCGGAAAAATCACCATTAACCGGCCTCAGGTGCGTAATGCATTTCGCCCCTTAACGGTTCAGGAAATGATCGATGCAATGAGTAAGGCGCGCTACGATGCTGATATCGGCGTCATCATATTGACCGGTCTAGGCGACGAAGCTTTCTGCTCGGGCGGCGATCAAAGCGTGAGGGGGGATTATGGCGGATATAAGGATGATCAGGGAACCCATCATCTGAATGTGTTAGATCTACAGCGTCAGATTCGCACCTGCCCGAAACCCGTTATTGCGTCAGTGGCGGGCTACGCTATCGGTGGTGGCCATGTTTTGCATATGATGTGCGACTTAACAATTGCTGCAGACAACGCTCAGTTTGGTCAAACAGGGCCAAAGGTGGGATCGTTTGATGGTGGCTGGGGCGCCTCTTACATGGCGCGGATAGTCGGCCAGAAAAAAGCGCGGGAAATATGGTTTCTCTGCCGTTTTTATGATGCAAATGAAGCCGAGGCTATGGGGTTGGTAAACACTGTGGTACCGGTGAAAGACTTGGCAAAAGAAACCGTACGCTGGTGTCGTGAGGTGTTACAACATAGCCCAATGGCACTGCGCTGCCTTAAGGCATCGTTGAACGCAGATTGTGATGGCCAGTCGGGTTTGCAGGAGTTGGCTGGTAACGCCACGATGATGTTTTACATGACGGAAGAGGGGCAGGAGGGCCGCAACGCCTTTAACGAAAAGCGTCGCCCTGATTTTCAAAAATTCCCTCGTAACCCTTGATGGCAGCCAGCCCATCGAGACTGGCGCAGCTTTACCGTTATCGACTGCCTGTCGATAGTGGCCTTATTTTAAATGGGAAAAGAGTGCATCAGCGTCAGGGTTTAATTATCGCTTTATGCGAGGCTGGTCGTCAGGGTTTGGGTGAGGTGGCACCGTTATCAGGGTTCAGTCTCGAATCGTTGCCGCAGGCTGAGTCAGACGCCGAAAAATTATTGAGGCAATGGCAGTACTGCGGTCAATTAAGCATCGATGATTACTGCCCATCGGTACGTTGTGGTTTTAGCTTCGCACATGCGGAGCTCAACTCATCGCTGCCGACTGCAGGTAATTATTCCAGTGCGTTCTTAAGCTCGCTGAGCAGTGCCGATAAGGTTGACTGTGGCATTGTGAAGGCCAAACTTGGCCGACGAAAAGTTGCCGATGAGCTGGCGATGCTTATTCGGCACATGACGTCCAGACCGGGCTGCCGTTATCGTTTGGATGTCAATCAGGCTTGGACTTTGGCGCAGGGCAAGGATTTTCTATCCTCTATGCCACCGGAGCTGATGGCACAAATTGATTTTATCGAAGAGCCCTGCCGTGACCACCAAGATAGTTTACTGTTGGCGCAGCAATACCGTGTGCCGCTGGCCTGGGATGAGACGCTTCGTCAACAACCCGAAATAGGTTTTTCTCAATGTGATCATGTTGTGGCCTGGGTGATTAAGCCCATGTTGCTCGGTTCGATTGCGCAGTGCTGCGAGAGAATAGTGCAGGCATCGGCCCTGGGGGTTGAGGCTATTATCAGCTCAAGCTTAGAGACATCGTTAGGTTTGGGGCAGTTGGCAAGATTGGCCGCACAGCTAACGCCGGAGACTCTGCCTGGCTTGGATACCTTAAGCATTTACCAACATCAGTTAATACGGTGCTGGCCAGGCGCCACCTTGCCTGTACGAAGCCTGGCTGAGTTGGAGGAGGTGGCACTTGGCTAGCCCACGATCATCTGGCTCTTTCACATGGCCAAACTGCGACGCTGTTGCGGCGACAATTAATGGTGAGAATGTCAGTTGGTTGTCGCTATGGCGACGGGTTGATCAGTTAACGGCGAGGCTAGAGCAGCAGGGTGTCGGCCGCAGAGATATTGTTGTTTGTGTGGCGACAAAACCCTCGGAGCAACTGTTTTTATTTTTGGCCTGCCTGCGGCTAGGGGCTGTTTTCACCGCACTAAATCATAATTTTCCGGAGCAACAAAAAAAACGCCTAGTCGAACAGTTGGCGGCATCAATTATCATCGGTGACGGGTTTTTCTCGTCGGCGTTAGAGAGTGTTACAGAGGATAAACCAGCCAGCCCGACAATATCGCAGGGGCAGTGGGCCAGTTTAGTCATGACGTCGGGCAGCAGTGGTCTGCCGAAGGCTGTACTGCATACGGTAGGACAGCACTTGGCCAGTGCAGAAGGCTTGTTAAGTAAGATTCCATTTACAAAGGAGGATGGCTGGTTGCTGTCGCTTCCTCTTTATCATGTATCGGGAATGGCCATTATTTGGCGTTGGTTATGGCGTGGAGCCCGGTTGGTTGTCGATGATGAGAGCGCCATGGGGTCTTTGTCGCTGGCCTCCCATGCCTCGTTAGTGCCGACCCAGTTGCAGCGATTGTTGCAGCGCTCTCGGTCTCGTTATCCGCTGCTTAAACAGGTGCTGTTAGGGGGGAGTCATATCGACAGTGGTTTGACTGAGCTGGCAGAACAGCAAGGGATTGCCTGTTGGTGTGGCTACGGCATGACTGAGGCCGCCTCAACAGTGACAGTAAAACGAGCGGACCACACCAGCAGTGTGGGTAGGCTGTTGCCCAGACGCCAAATGTGTTTGTCCGGCGATGAAATTTGGTTGCGTGGTGAGACGCTGGCTCTGGGTTATTATCGTCGCGGTGAAGTCGAATCGCTGTTGTCCGAGGATGGCTGGTATCACAGCGGAGATTTAGGGCGCCAGACCGATGGAACTCTGACAATTATTGGTCGTATGGACAATATGTTTATCTCCGGTGGCGAAAACATTCAACCGGAAGAGATAGAGGCGGTGTTATTGTCCCACTCTGAGATCGATCAAGCCATGGTGCTTGCTGTCGATGATAGTGAGTTTGGTCAACGACCTGTTGCCTTTATAAGTGGTGGTGTCGCCGGTGATAGCGCTGCTGATTCGACCTACCTTGCGGAGTATTTGCAGCCTCGTCTGGCTCGCTTCAAACACCCTGACCGATATTTTGTTTTACCTCCGGAATTACTGACTGGCGGGGTGAAATTATCCCGCCGTATGTTGCACGAGTACTACCTGCGACATTTGGTCGCATGTTCCGATGTCTAACAACTCGGTAATATTGTTAGAAAGATAACAGCCATACCGGAGTTGGAACAAATGAGTAAAACCGCAATAGCCGCAGCCGTGGCTGCAGTGCTAATCAGTGCTGTCACTCAGGCAGATAGCAACCATAATCTGGCCGGTAACGGCTCTTCCAGCCACGCCCCTATTGGTGTAATGGGCGATCATTTGCACGGCAAGGGCGAGTGGATGCTGTCGCTGCGGGCGATGAATATGGAGATGGAAGGCTTATTAGAGGGCGATGACAGCATCGAAGCCGAAGATGTCATTAATGGTGGCGAGTACATGATGGCACCAACGAAGATGACGATGCGAGGGTATATGCTGGGCGGTATGTTTGCCCCGACCGATAATGTCACCTTGATGGCAATGTTGCCTTACCGTGAAAAATCGATGGATATGGTCATGCGCCATATGATGCCAGGAGCAATGCCGGGCATGATGATGTCGCATACCATGATGATGGATATGGAGAGCAGCGGCTGGGGCGACCTGTCTGTCGGTGCCTTGGTGCGGGGCTGGGAATCTGAGCATCATAGCCTGCATTGGAATCTTGGCCTCAGCCTGCCGACAGGTTCTATCGACGAAAAAAACAATGGTGTCGTCATGCCCTATGCGATGCAACTGGGCTCGGGCACCTGGGACGCGAAGCTAGGCGCCACCTATAACGGTCATACCAATGGTCGAGTCAGCTGGGGTGGCCAGTTATTAGCCACCATCCGCAGCGGCGAAAACGACCGCGATTATCGTCTTGGTAATGAGTATGAGGCGAATGCCTGGGCGGCCTATAGCTTCCACCCGGCGGTCAGCGTTTCGGCCAGACTCAAGGGTTTGTCGTGGGATAAGATCAACGGCGAAGACCCAGCCTTGGCGATGAATATGTCGACAACGGCGGACACTGCCAATACTGGTGGTGAACGGATCGATGCCATTGTGGGAGTGAATACGCTGGTGACCGGCGGGCCATTAAGAGGGCACCGCTTCGCTGTTGAATACGGCGTGCCGGTCATGCAAGACTTGAATGGCATCCAAATGGAGACAGACGCCACGCTAACCGCAGGATGGCAACTAGCGTTATAACCCTGCTCTTTTCCCAGCTGTTGCTCTATGCGAGAGCAACAGCCCCTTGTGGTTCAAAAAAAGCCGTTTTTTATCATAAAAAACGGCTTTTTTGTCGCCCGGTGATATCGGCTGTGCAGTCGGCGGGCTAAATCGGTATAATGCCGGTTTTTTACCCCTGCGGATTCTCTCCATGAGCCAGTTAACTGAGCAGATCAATCAACGACGTACCTTTGCCATCATCTCTCACCCCGATGCGGGTAAGACGACGATTACCGAAAAACTCTTGTTACTCGGTAATCTTATTCAGGTAGCGGGCTCGGTTAAGGGCAAGAAGGCCGATCGTCATGCCACCTCTGATTGGATGAGCATGGAGCAGGAGCGCGGTATCTCTGTCACCTCATCGGTGATGCAGTTCCCCTACAACGGCTGTACGGTTAACCTATTGGATACCCCAGGGCACGAGGATTTCTCTGAGGATACCTATCGTACTTTGACCGCTGTCGATTCTGCACTGATGGTAATCGATGGCGCCAAGGGTGTCGAAGACCGTACCATCAAGCTGATGAATGTTTGTCGCCTGCGTGACACGCCGATTATTGGCTTCGTCAACAAACTCGACCGTGATATTCGAGACCCTATCGAGCTACTCGATGAGGTTGAGGAAGTGTTGGGTATTGCCGCCGCGCCGATCAACTGGCCGCTGGGTATGGGCAAGGAATTCCAAGGTGTATACAACCTGTATACCGACACCATCCACGTCTTCGAGCAGGGTAAGAACTTCGTCTTGGGCGACGATATTCGCATTCAGGGCTTGGCCAGCGATGAGGCTAAGGAATACCTCGGCATCTACTATGACGACATCGTCGAAGAGCTTGAACTGGTCCGTGGCGCCTCTCACGAATTTGATCTTGAGGCTTATTTAGCGGGCCAGCAATCTCCTGTTTTCTTTGGTACGGCAATGGCCAACTTTGGCGTCAAAGAAATGCTAGATGATTTTGTCCGCTGGGCGCCCGCGCCGTTGGCACGTCAAACCAACAGTAGAGAGATAGACCCTCTGGAAGAAAAATTCAGCGGTTTTGTTTTCAAAATCCAGGCCAATATGGACCCTAAGCACCGTGACCGAATTGCCTTTATGCGGGTGTGCTCCGGCAAGTACAGCAAGGGCATGAAGATGAAACATGTGCGCAACGGTAAGGATATCAAAATCGCCGATGCGGTCACCTTTAAAGCCGGTGAGCGGGTGTTGGTCGAGGAAGCGGTTTCCGGTGATATTATCGGCTTGCACAACCACGGCAGCATTCAAATAGGTGACACCTTTAGCGCTGGTGAAGAACTGAAGTTTACTGGCATCCCGCACTTTGCCCCGGAACTGTTCCGCCGTATCCGCTTAAAAGATCCGCTGAAGATGAAGGCACTGCAAAAAGGCTTACAACAGCTATCTGAAGAGGGGTCGACCCAGGTGTTTTTCCCGATGAAGAACAATGACATTGTCGTTGGCGCCGTCGGTGTGCTGCAGTTTGAGGTGGTGGCCTATCGCCTCAAGGATGAGTACAAGGTTGAGGCTATTTACGAGCCGGTCAATGTTTATACTGCCCGCTGGGTTGAGGGAGACGGGGCCAAGCTAGACGAGCTCAAGCGCAAGGCAGTGGATAATATTGCCATCGATGGCGGTGGCCATTTAACCTATTTGGCACCGACGCGGGTTAATTTGAGTTTGGCTGAGGAACGCTACCCCGATATCAACTTTAGGGCGACACGCGAACACTAGTATCAAGCCCGCTTTGGCGGGCTTTTTTATCGCTAAAAGGTAAGCAATGGCCATGCAAAGAGGTCGCTTTTATATCGGCATGCCCCAGTGGAGCAGTAAGCACTGGTTCAATACGGTCTATCCACCGGCAACGCCGTCATCTGAATATCTGTATCACTACAGTCGAGTGTTTAATGCCGTCGAAGGTAATACCACGTTTTACTCGTTGCCCAGCATCGACACGGTGACCACATGGGATGAGCAAACCGAAGACGGCTTTCATTTCAACTTTAAACTGCCTAAGTCGGTTACTCATGAGGCTGGTTTGCAGCATTGTCAGCAACAGACAAGCGATTACTTCAAACGCTTGGCGCCGCTGGCCGACAAGCTCGGGGTATTTATGTTGCAGTTACCAGCTAATTTCTCGCCAGAGCAGTTACCTTTACTACAGCAATTCTTAACCACGTTACCTCAGGGGTTGAAATACAGCGTGGAGGTCCGTCATCCCGCTTTTTTTCAAAAAGGCGAGGCAGAAAAGCGGCTTAACAGAATGTTATTTGAGGCGGGGGTGGATCGGGTAATGTTTGACTCACGGGCTCTCTTTGCCTGTGACGATTTAAGCGAGGAAATTATCGAGGCTAAAAATAAGAAACCTCGGCTGCCTGTTCATGCGGTGGCGTTGGCGAACAACCCGATGATACGTTTTATCGGCCACCCTCAAATCAGTGACAACGGCACCTTCTTTGCGCCTTGGTGTCAAAAAATAAGCGCTTGGTTGGCAGAGGGAAGAGATGTGAGTGTTTTTTTTCATACCGCTGACAACAGGCTGGCGCCGCAGTTGGCGATGCAGATGTTATCAACGATTGAATGGCAGCCGCAGGATTTTAAACTGCAGCTACTACAGGTGCCGCAACAGCGTTTATTCTGATAACAGTTTCTGGATTTCAGCGTCTAAGTCTTTCGGTTTGGTTGCCGGCGCAAAGCGCTGAATCTGGTTGCCATCTTTGCTGATGAGAAACTTAGTAAAGTTCCATTTGATGTTTTTGCTGCCCAGCAGCCCCTTGGCCTCAGTCTTGAGGTAATTAAAAAGAGGGGCAGCATTGCTGCCGTTGACATCAATCTTGGCCAGCATTGGAAAGCTAACACCGTAATTAAGCTGGCAAAATTCGGTAATCTCTTCGTTGCTGCCGGGGTCTTGCTTGCCGAATTGGTTGCAGGGAAAGCCGAGTATTTGTAAGCCCTGGTCAGCATATTTCTTGTTCAACTCTTCGAGGCCATCAAACTGTGGTGTAAAGCCACACTTGCTGGCTGTATTGACGATGAGTAAGACCTTGCCTTTATATTGCTCCAATGATGTCTTTTCGCCATTTTTTGCCGCGGGTGCGAAACCGTAAATCGAGTTACTCATGGATCGTCCTTATCGAGTTTATTGTGATTAGATTAGCGCGGTTTTTACACCGCCTATAACCTAGTCTTCATATTTGCAAAGATAACTGGTTTCGACCACGGCCGATACCTTAAAACTGAGGTTGGCTTCGACAATAAAAGTCTCACCCTCGTTAAAGGTCTTCGCCGTTATCTGGCCCGGCAAAATTACATTCAATTGACCGCTGGTAACTGTCATATACTCACGTTGACTGGTGCCAAATTCGTAGTCACCCACAGCCATGACGCCGATGGTGGCGGCCAGGGTTTCAGTATTAAAAGCGATAGATTTTACGTTGCCATCAAAATATTCATTGGTTTTGAACATGGTTACATCTCTTTGTTGATCAAAGTTTAGAATTTATTGGTGGCGGATTATGCCATATCCGTTATTAATACGCAGCGCCGATCTATTTGGATCAATATTAGCGAAGTAATAACAGCGGTTTGGCAGTATTTTGTAACACTTTACTGGTCAGGCTGCCGAGCAATAGGTCGCGCAGGCGGCTGTGGCTGAAGGCGCCCATAATCATCAGATCGATGGCGTTGCTATCCTGCAGGTCGGCAATGCCCTGATCGAGGCTGTGATCGAGCTTGACCATGACAGTATTGATGCCCGCCTTCGTCAATGCCTGTTCGGCCAGGCTGAGTTGGCTCTGAGCTCGATCCTCATCCTCACCAGCATAGACAACATGACAGGTAATCTGTTTGAACAGCGTGCTCTGGCAGACCATTTCGAGCGCCTTGTTGGCGCTGTCGCTGCCATCGTAGGCGAGTAACACGTTCTTGGGTTCGATAAAGGGCTGGTTAACAATCAGCATCGGGCGATGCAGGGCGCGGATGACTGATTCTAGTCGGTGGCCAACGCCAAAGCGAGACTTATCATGGCTCTCACCGCGCAGGCCCATGACCAGTACGCGAGTCTCGCTTTCTAAATCGATTAGCGACTCGGCCAGACTGCCGTGTCGCTGTAGGGTCGACACCGCTGAGACGCCGTGTTCTTGGCAGCGTTTAGCGGCATTAGCTAGCATTGCCTTGCCGTCTTGCAGCAACAGCTTTGCGCGCTGTTGTTCAAGCTCGGCTAACTCACTGAGCAGTTCTTCTCGCGCACCCAAGCCGATGCTGCCGGAGAGGTCGGTCGCCGGCGGCTGATCGTTACTTACGCTGTGCAATAATGTTAGGGGAAGGTTTATGGTGTTGGCAATCCAGGCCGCGTAATCACACACGGCTGAACTGCTATTTGATCCATCAATACAGGCTAAAACTGAGTTTTTTAGGCCGCTCACTAATGCCCTCCTAGAACCTCGTCTATTTCTTCTGGCTTATCGTGAACACCAAAGCGGTCGATGATGGTCTTGCTGGCTTGGTTCAAACCAATCACTTCCACCTCTGCGCCCTCACGCTTGAATTTTAAGACTACTTTATCCAGCGCCGCAACGGCAGAAATATCCCAAAAATGCGCGCGACTCAGATCAATAACAACATGCTCCGCTGCCTCTTTAAAGTCAAACTTTTCAGTAAACTTATCGGCAGAGTTAAAGAATACCTGACCGTGTATCTCGTAATAACGGGTGTTAGAGTTCTCGTAAACACCTGTTTTACAGTACATAAAGTGAGATATTTTGTTGGCGAAAAACAGCGAGGCCAGCAACACACCGACAAAGACACCAAGGGCTAGGTTGTGTGTCCAAACAACGACAACCACCGTCGCAATCATCACAATATTGGTCGATAGTGGATGCTCTTTTAAATCGGTAATAGAGGTCCAGCTAAAGGTACCGATTGACACCATAATCATTACAGCAACCAACGCAGCCATTGGAATCATTGACACCCAGTCGCTGAGGAAGACCACCATTAGCAGCAGCACACTACCGGCAATCATGGTCGATAAGCGTCCACGACCACCGGACTTCACATTGATGACCGATTGGCCAATCATGGCACAGCCGGCCATGCCGCCGATAAAACCCGTGGCTATATTGGCAACACCCTGGCCCTTACATTCACGATTCTTGTCGCTGCCGGTATCGGTGAACTCGTCGATAATAGTCGCTGTCATTAATGATTCAAGCAGGCCGACTACGGCCAAGGCGACGGAGTAGGGGAAGATAATCGATAGGGTCTCAAAATTGAGGGGGACATCAGGCCATAGGAAGATAGGCAGAGTGTCGGGTAGTTCACCCATATCGCCAACGGTGCGAATGTCGAGGCCAACAATCATGGCAAAGGCGGTACAGGAGAGAATGCAGATCAGTGGTGACGGTAGAATTTTGCCAATGACTGGCACATAGGGGAACAGGTAGATGATGCCAAGGCCTGCTGCCGTCATGGCATAGACATGCCAGGTGACATTGGTTAGTTCAGGCAGTTGTGCCATAAAGATAAGAATAGCCAAGGCATTAACAAAGCCGGTGATCACGGAGCGGGAGACAAAACTCATTAATTGACCGAGCTTTAAATAGCCGGCAATAATTTGCAGCACACCGGTCAGTACGGTCGCCGCCAGTAAATACTGCAACCCATGCTCTTTCACCAGTGTCACCATCAACAGCGCCATGGCACCCGTCGCGGCAGAGATCATACCTGGGCGTCCACCGACGACGGCAATGACAACCGCGATGGAGAAGGAGGCGTAGAGGCCAACCTTGGGGTCGACGCCGGCAATAATAGAGAAGGCGATGGCCTCTGGGATTAATGCCAGGGCAACAACGATACCGGCGAGAACATCGCCACGGATATTTCCGAACCAATCAGCACGGGTAGAAGAAAGTAACATAGGAGGTTTGACCGATATTTTTTAAAGAGTGAGATAAAATGAGTAAAATTTAATCCAAGTTGCGCGCGAAGATAGCAGTTATGCCACAGGTTAGGCAAATGAAAACAGGGAGGAAGGATAAACAGTCGAGACTATTGTGGTCTTATTTGTGCTCGGTGCTTGCTCTGTATTTTGGCCGTTGATAAGGTAAAGCATTAAAAAATCAAGCTTGGCTAACAAATAACCAGTGATGTCGCCCCAGCGGCTATTGACGGCAGTGTTGGTCAGCTAACCGATTCATTCAGCACCAGGTCGTAGCATGACGAATACTATCGATACCTATCAAGATGGTATTGAGCGGGTTTCCCTCAAACAATATACCGAGAAGGCGTACTTGGACTATTCCATGTACGTTATTCTCGACCGAGCATTGCCCCACGTGGGCGATGGTTTAAAGCCGGTACAGCGCCGCATTATTTATGCGATGAGTGAGCTGGGTTTAAAGGCATCGAGTAAACACAAGAAATCGGCGCGTACTGTCGGCGATGTTATTGGTAAATTCCACCCGCATGGCGACAGCGCCGTTTATGAGGCGATGGTACTGATGGCTCAGCCCTTCAGCTATCGTTATCCGCTGGTCGATGGCCAGGGTAACTGGGGTTCGCCCGATGATCCCAAGTCGTTTGCCGCCATGCGATATACCGAATCCAAATTGTCGCGCTTTGCTGAGATCTTACTGTCTGAGCTGGGACAGGGCACGGCTTCTTGGCAGCCCAACTTTGATGGTACCTTGGATGAGCCGGTGGCCTTACCGGCCAGATTGCCCTACGTGCTGATGAATGGCACGACAGGTATTGCGGTGGGCATGGCGACGGATATTCCGCCACACAATGTCAACGAAATCGTCGATGCTTGTATTCACTTGCTAGAACAACCGAAGGCGACAGTTGCCGATCTTTGTCAGTATGTGAAAGGCCCGGATTACCCTACTGATGCCGAGGTGATTACCCCGGCGGCAGACCTGCTGAAAATGTATGAAACCGGCCGCGGCAGCACCAAGATGCGTTCGGTATACCACAAAGAAGATGGGGATATAGTCGTCACGGCTCTGCCCCATCAAACCAGTGGCGCTAAGGTGTTGGAGCAAATCGCCGCTCAGATGCAAGCCAAGAAGCTACCGATGGTGACGGATCTGCGTGATGAATCTGATCATGAGCACCCAACCCGTTTGGTGATTACGCCACGCTCTAACCGTATCGATACAGATCAATTGATGAATCACCTGTTTGCCTCGACGGATCTTGAGCGTAATTATCGGGTCAATCTCAATATGATTGGCATTGATGGCCGTCCCAAGGTTAAAAACCTGCATACTATTTTGAGTGAATGGCTGACCTTCAGAAAAGATACGGTGCGTAAGCGTTTAAACCATCGTCTCGAGAAGATCTTACGTCGACTGCATATTTTGGAAGGCCTGCTGGTGGCCTTCCTCAATATTGATGAAGTGATCCACATTATTCGTACGGAAGAGAAGCCGAAACTGGTATTGATGGAACGCTACGGCATCTCCGATACCCAGGCTGAAGCCATTCTCGACTTGAAACTACGTCAATTGGCGAAGTTAGAAGAAATCGCCATCAGGGCTGAGCAGGATGAGTTGTCCCGCGAGCGCGATATGATTGAAAAAATCCTGGGTTCTGAAGCACGGCTAAAAACCCTGGTAAAGAAAGAATTGATTGCCGCAGCGGCAGCCTACGGTGATGATCGCCGTTCGCCACTGGTTGCCCGTGCCGAATCGAAGGCCTTCAGCGAAGAGGACATGTTGAGCTCCGATCCCGTTACCGTCATCTTGTCGGATAAGGGTTGGATTCGTGCTGCTAAAGGTCACGAGATTGATGTCGAAGGTTTGAGCTTTAAGGCCGGCGACAAACTTGGCTTTGCAATTAAAACAAAGACTAATCAGCCGGCTGTTATTCTCGATGCGACAGGGCGGGGGTATACTGTTGCCACCCATTCACTACCCTCGGTGAGGGGGCACGGCGAGCCGTTAACCGGTCGTTGTAACGTCCCTTCAGGCTCAACCTTCGAAGGGATGTTAAGCGGCAAAGAGGATCAGTTATTCCTGATGGCCACCGATGCAGGTTATGGCTTTATTGGTAAGTTTGCCGATTTCCAAAGCAAGAACAAGGCGGGCAAAGCCATACTGAGTATTCCTAAAGGCGGGCAAATACTGCCACCAGTGGCTATTGATTCAGTGGTAGATCACTACGTGGTAGCCTTGAGTAATGAGGGGCGGATGTTGGTTTTCCCTGTGGCGGATCTGCCGCAGTTAGCCAAGGGAAAAGGCAATAAATTGCTCAGCATTCCATCGGCTCGAGTGGCCAACCGTGACGAGTATCTTGTCGCAGCAACAGTGATTGCCGATGGCCAGCGATTGATAGTCCATGCCGGTAAGCGCCATCTAGGTATGAAACTCGATGAACTTGAGCACTATCGAGGCGAGCGAGGCCGTCGTGGCCACAAGCTGCCCAGAGGCTTCCAGAACGTTGATAAGATAGAGGTCGAATAAGGCTGGTATAGTGATGTCGGCCCGGGGCACTTGTTGCCTTTGGCACGGTATTGCCCTGGTGCTTTCGATGAATATAAAAAAACCGGCAGATGCCGGTTTTTTTATATTTGATCCAAATGGCTGAGTGATTTTGCCAGTTGCAAAATTTGGTTATCCAGAATTTTTTGGTGCACAGCAGCCAGCGAAATTAAAGTATAGCCGTCCCCGTTGTCGTGGTTCACATGGCTGCGTTCGGCAATGATTGGTTCGGCCAGTAGTAACCGGTTCATCGCTATTTCCCCCAGTTGATTAGCGCTGGCGAGTGTCTGTTGCTGAAAGGCCAGCCAGTTTTGTTGATGCAGCGCGGCGGGCAGGGTGCTGCTGTTTTCCGAGCGGGCAATTGCGAGAGCGATATCGCTGCTATCCTCTGAGCTGGCAAATTGCTCAAATAATGTGCGAATAACAATGGCAGCGCAGAGTGCGCGGAAACAGCCATCCTCTGTGGCGGTAAAGCTTAAGGTATCGCCAGCAGCGCCGGCAATGATACTGCCGTCGTATAGCTTGGCAACGCTGTTGATAATCTCCTTATTTTTGAATAGCAGTTCTCGGTCTTCAGCGCTAAAAATATCAATGGCCAAGCCGCTAGGGTTGGTGAAACGTATCGCCAGCAAAACCTGTTCTGTCGTTGCCGGTGATTGTGCCGCCGTTGTTTTATCCTGAGGGCTAAAGCTGAGGCCGGTACCTGCCAGGGCCTGTTCAAGCATGACAGCCTTGCCTTGTTCCGCCAGAGGAAGAATAGCGGCAACCTTGCGGCTGACCCGACGGGAGAAGGCGTAAGTGAGTCCGTAGATAGTCAGCAGTGTAAAGAGGCTGAACAGCCAGCTTGCTGCCGATGAGGAGGGGTATTGGTAAGCGGGAAATTCAATCTCTATGTAGCCGACTATATTGTCTTGTAAGCGTATGTTTGAGCGATAGGAGGGCTTGCCTAAAGATTTTCCCGCCTTGGCAACAGCGCTGTTTTCGGCATTGAAAAAAGTGATCTGCGAAGCCCCTGACTCTGCTAACACCTGGTTGGCTAACGCTCGCATGCTGACGCGACTATTTTTCAGCATTAAATTGCCAACAAAATATGAGGTCTGATGGGCCAGTTGTTGCGCATACAAATGTTGTTGCGTAGCCAGAGCCTGTGCCTGCTGTCTTGCCGAGAGCCCATTGCCGGCGAGCATAATCAGTGCCATTACCGCAGTAATGATCGCGGCAAGTTTGTGGCTGGGCGATGGCTTGGTCAGATCTGTCGAATAGCGCATAGTTAAAAGTGGCTTCAAGTAAGCGAGTGGGAATATTGATAATGATGCTTGGCGTCATAGCAGGTACAATAGCGCAAAAGATAACGACAAGCTTCCCCAAAATATGGGGAATGACTACTAGCATATATTAAGCGGTTGTAACCATGAAGCGTATAGTGTTGATTAATATCTCAGGCGAAGATAAGCCTGGTTTAACCTCTACAATCACTCAAATTCTGGCCGGCTATGACGTCAATATACTGGATATTGGTCAAGCAGTTATTCACGACACACTGTCACTGGGGTTCTTGATTGAGTTAACAGACGAGGAACAGAGCGCTCCTGTGCTGAAGGATATTTTGTTCAAGGCTCATGAATTGGATGTGCAGATACGCTTCTCGCCAATTGATGATGAAGACTACCAGCACTGGGTTGGTGGCCAGGGTAAGCCTCGCCACATAGTGACCTTGTTAGCTCGTAAAGTGAGCGCATTGCACATTGCAAAGGTGACGGAGGTAGTGGCGCGCTACCAATTGAATATTGATAAGATTGATCGCCTATCAGGCCGGATTGCCCTTGATGATGCTAACGAAAAAGATAAGGCCTGCATCCAGTTGTCGCTGCGTGGGACATTAGGTGATAGTACCTTGGTGCGTAAAGAGTTTTTAGAGCTCGGCGCTCAATTGGATATTGATATTGCCTACCAAGAAGACAACATATATCGCCGTAATCGCCGCCTTGTCTGCTTCGACATGGACTCTACATTGATCGAGGCAGAAGTCATTGACGAGCTTGCCTATGCTGCCGGTGTTGGTGAGCAGGTTGCAGAGATAACCGAGCGAGCGATGCAGGGCGAGCTTGATTTTGGCGAGAGTTTTGCCGCTCGTCTTGCCCTGCTGAAAGGCCTGGATGAGAGCGTGCTAGCAGGAATTGCTGACAGCCTAAAGTTGACCGAAGGTGCGGAGCGATTGGTTTCTACCATGCGGGCGCTGGGCTACAAAACAGCTATTTTATCAGGTGGCTTTAGTTATTTCGGCCACTTTCTGCAAAAGAAGTTGGGTATCGATTATGTCTACGCCAATGAGCTTGAGATTGCCGACGGTAAGGTGACTGGTAATGTCAGCGGCATTGTGGTCGATGGCAATCGAAAAGCAGAGTTGCTACAAGAGCTGGCCGAGCGGGAAAATCTTTCATTGCAGCAGGTTATTGCTGTCGGAGATGGTGCTAACGATTTGCCAATGCTGTCAATTGCAGGCCTTGGTGTTGCTTTCAGAGCGAAACAGATTGTAAAGGAGTCCGCAAAGCACTCCATCTCTACCTTAGGTTTGGATGGCGTGCTTTACCTGTTGGGCTTGAGTGATCGAGAACTGAATAACCTGAGCTAAGAAATTTGAACGATAAAAAAGCGCCACTGCCGTCCAGCAGTGGCGCTTTTTTATGCCGCGTTGTTAGGCTAAGTCTGTGAACTCGTAACTCATCTCACTATCGGCACTCTGAAGATAATCACCTTGGATATACCCCGCGCCAATTTGCCACAGCGTGGTCAGCATTGAAGCTATATTAACCTCGGGCACGATTGTCGCAATATCGGTGTTGGCCAAATCTCTAATCAGAGCCTTGAGCTTTTGTAACTCTTCGTCATCTCCCAGCGATTCTACAGTGACGTCGTCGAGGCGGACAAAATCGGTGTTAAGGTGTTTGAGCACCGCCTGGTGTTTGCTGAACTGTGAAAGCGAGAACCTTAGTTGGTGCTTCTTTAAACCGTCATGTAAAGCCTGTGTTGCGGTAATGGCCGCACTGGCTGCGGCGGCTGGTAGCTGAAAAACCAATGTTTGAGGTGAAATATTGGCTGCCTTTAAAATAAAGCCAAGCCAACTGCAAAATTCACTATCTTTAAGCACTGTTGGCGACAGATTAATAAAGAGACGGGTATCTGTTTTATTGGCTTCGCGTTGTGCGCAAAGTGTCTTGGTACTCTCCATAATAATCCAGCGATCTAGCTTAGATTCGCCGTTAGCAAAGAAACGCTCTGCTGTTTGGGTAAAGTCTTCGCTGCATTGATAGCGAGCCTCATAATATTCACCGCTGTCACCACGGAGGCTGACGACTGGTTGGTAGTTGATACTGATACCTTGGTTGTCAACAAAGGTGTCGAGGTCTAAGCCTTGGCTTGTGATATCGACAACGACGGCAGCGGCAACAAAAACTTTGCTGCTATTAGCCTCGTTGTGAGCTTCAAAAGCGGCGCTGAAGGCGTTGTCGATGAGAATCTGAGCGTTGCCATCGGCTTTGTGATCGATGGCAACAATGCCACAATTGACCGTTAGGTTGATGGTTTTGCCATCAACCTCGAAAACCTGTTCGCTGCTGCTGCTGACAAGCTGCTGCAGTTGGTCCTGCAGGGCGGCAGTATTCTTCTCGGCCAAAACAATGAGGTCGAAGCCGTTATAAACCTCGGCGGTAAAGCCCTGGGTGACGACAAAGTCGTGAAACTGCTGAAAGACTGCCTGGCCAGCATCAAAGCCAACGTTAGCGATGATGCTGCTGATGTCGAGGCGTATGTATCCGAGCGCATAATCCCCGTGCGCCTGTTGCGATCGATCGATAAAGCTGCTGGTCTGCGCTAAAATACTGGCGTTGGATGGGGTGCTTTGCGACTGATTATCACCATTGCCTGCCGATTGACGAATAAGGATTTGCGTGCAGTTTTCACCCTCATAGACCGCATCAGAAAATTGCATGTTGAGACTGAACTCTTCGCCATTCTCTTTGACCGCGGTAATGTCGAGGTGTTGCTGTTTATCGCTGTCACTTCCATAGCGCTTCAAGAAGGTTTTAAAAGTATCTTGATCGCTGCCTGCAATAAGGTCGATGACAGGCAGGCAATCGAAGTCATCGCTGTCTTGATAGTGAAAGAGCGATGAATAAGCATCATTGGCGTGGATATGCATGCCATCTGTTATATAGGCAATGGCGTCTTGCGACCCTTCAAGCAGAAGATCGTAGCGGTCTTGAACCTCGTTAAACTGCTCGACTAACTGCTGGTGCTCAAGACCTGCTCGGCGGTGTTTGATATCGCGTAGCGCACTATGAATAAGCTGAGTGTCATTGTTGGCGCGAACCACATCACTGACGCCGAGGGGATAAGACTCGTTAATTTCAGCATCACTACTGTTTTCGTCTAGCACTAAGAGCGTGGGTAATAGAGCGTTTTGGCTGCTGGCCTGTATGGTCGAAAGTGCCTGTTCAATACTTAGGTCAGGGTGCTTGCCATCGCCAATAAGGATGTCCCAATCCTGCTCTTTTAGTGCCTCAGTCAATTCTTCTTCGTTATTGAGTTTTTTCGCGCGAATTGCATGACCAGTGTTTCGAAACAAACTAATAATAGTTTCTGCATCGTTTTGAGACTGGTAGAGCATGAGAAGGCGGAAGGTATTATTGCTATCTTTCATACATAGAAATCTATAATTATATGGCCAGATTGTAACAGCTTAACCCTGATTTGAAACTACCTCAGATGGAGGGTGATGGCAGGGGGTTATGTTACTAAAAGAACTTAAAAAACATGCTTATATAACTCCCAGCTTACAGCGTCTTCCACAGTATGTCGAAACTGTCTTTATTTTGAGTGTGAATCTCGTCACATAGATACGGTGTATCGTCTTCTTCTAGGCCTGTTTTTTTGATGATGGTGTATTCAAACTGATTGAGTGCCCCAGTGGCAGCGACTCTTCTGCTTAGTTTGATTGTTAGGCCGGTAGTCTCGTTGACAAGCTCAATCCTTGCGTCGTGATCGAAGTTTACCTGGGGCGTGATAATCGTAGCGGGCTGTCCGATTAGCTTGATATCAGGCAGCATTAGCATGCGCATGGCTGGTGACGGTTGGCCTATTTTTGGGAAAATACGGCCAACATAGGCGTTACAGGCTGGGCTGAGTAATTCTATGCCAACTTCGGTGCAGCTATTTTCGGCACGTTTGACCCAGCGTACGATGGCGATGCTCAGGCTGGTATGCTTACTTTCCCTCACCCCCAGTAGTTCGCCAGTTTTAATATGGGTCTGCAATTCCTCGGGCCATGCGATGCAGTATCCCCCGGGGCTGACATTGATCATCGAGACGTGGTGTTCGGGGAATTCAGCAGCTAAATTAGGCTTGACCTCGGTCTCATTAAGGTCGAGTTCCTTTTTCCGGTCAACAGCGTTGTTGATGTTGTTGAAGTTATAGCCGTGGGCCGAGTCTTCGCTGTCATCCTCATAAATCGTCCCCCAGACATCGCTGCTAGTTCCTGGGTCTCTTACTTCTCCCTGAAGGAATCGATTGGTTTCGGGGGGCTTTTTCTGGTGTTTTTGTGCTTCTAATTTTCGGTGTGCTAAGACGATCTCGTCGACACTTTTTTGACCGGCAATGTGAAAGTGTGTGGTGGCGAGGCCTACGCAGACATAGAGCTTGTCTGTAGAGCTGATACGGTTGCTCGACCGATGGGCAAAACTACCCCAGGCAACGATTAAATGCTGGAGTAAGGCATTGGAGGGGAGTTGGCCTTTGCTGGTGGTCTTGCCAATCTTGTCACTCAGGTCATCGATCAGTTCTGCGGTATTAAAAAACAGCGTGTTGGTCTCGTCGTTATTTTTGGCGGCAGCTTGAAAATACGGCGGGGCGTCGCCGTTTAAGTCAACAATCAGTTGGTCTTCAGTAGGGTTTTGGCATGCCTCCAAATTACACAACAAGGACCAAGCCTGTAAAAAACTGTATATGTGGCCGAGCTCTTCCTGTCTCAGCTGGTTGGCCTTGATGCAGCCGAGCAACAATGTTCTGTGGTAATTGTGCGTGATGGAGAAGTCGCTGTCGCCACCGGTGAGATGATCGCTGTAGCGATATCCCTCAATCCCCTCTGCGACGGCAAAGCTATAGGTCAGATGTTGTTGCTGCCAAAAGCCTGCAGGGATGGCGTCATAAAGCTGATCGTAGCGCAATAATAAAATGCTTTGATCGCTGAGCGCGCGGTGAATGGCCAAGCCTCGTTGATGAGCAGCTTTTTTTTTGTTGATGGATAAAAAGCTTTTTTTCTCGCCGCTGGTCGCGATAATTAAGTAACCCGTACTCAGGCGTTGTTGAAGTGCATGGGCAAGCTTTGCCACTTGGCGAGCCTGCTTTGGCAGCACTGCAGGCTGGTTGAGGAAGTGCTTACTTAATGCTTGGCTGGCATAATACGCCTCGGGACGGATGAGCTCCATTAGTTCCATGCGAAGGCTGGGTGCCATTGGTAATCGATTAAGTTCATCGAGAGCGGTGTATAGTCGACGACTGGTTTCGCCGAGGTTGGCCTTTGGCAGCTGTTCAATCCAAGCGCTGATAGCATCGACTTTTGGTCGACAGAAACTGAGTTTGTCTAAGTCTTGGGTCGGTAGTTTGAACTGTTTAATTATTGTTGACACCTGATTGCTCCAGCAAAAAATTATCTATCCTTAGATATGTGTTTTCCCAGCACCGATTACTGCTGACTATTAATCGGCTGACGGTGATATTACTGTCGCTATGTGGCTAGCAATAGCACCTGTAAATTGGCCGGTAATTTATTTTGTAATTATAGAATAGTCGCAATCCTATAAATGTGCAGGTTCAGGCGTTAAAGTGGTGTTAAATGATCGTTTTAGAGCTTTTCCCCGCCTGTTCTTTGACTAGGCGTGGCACCATATAACCCGGCATTGATTGAGCCATTGCACGATGAAGGCCAATTGCTTCGGCCTCGTCGATATCGAAGTGTTGCGCTCCCTGCACTTTGTCCAATAAATGAAGGTAATACGGTATGCAACCCGCCTCTACTAAGCGTTGTGACAGGTCGGATAAAGTCTTCAGTTTATTGTTTACGTCACGCAACAATACCGCTTGATTCAGCAGAATCAAGCCATTTTTCTGTATTCTTCTTAGACAGTTAAGTACATCTTCGTCAATTTCCTGTGGATGGTTACAGTGCACCACCACAACCACGTTAAGCCTTGTCGCAGTTGTCCAAGCGAGAAATTCATCGTTGATACGGTCGGGTATAACAATGGGGAATCGACTGTGAATACGCAACTCTTTGATATGGGGGATGTCACTGAGCTGTTGGCTTAGCCAGGCCAGTTGTTTGTCGCTGCTGGCCAGGGGGTCGCCGCCACTGAGAATGACCTCATGGATGCTGCTGTCATGTCGCAAATAATCTAATGATTGCTGCCATTGTTGTCTCGACGGTGTGTTTTCCTCGTAAGGGAAGTGCCGCCTAAAGCAATAGCGACAATTAATGGCACAGGCGCTGGTAGGCATCAATAACACACGCCCCGGGTATTTGTGAATAATACCGGGGGCAGGGTTGGCCTGCTGTTCTTCGAGGGGGTCTGCAGTGAAACCGGGTTGTTCAACCAATTCGCGACTAATGGGTAAAATTTGTTTCAGCAGAGGGTCGTTGATATCGCCTTTTTTAATGCGCTGTAGGTAGGCATAGGGTGCGCGTAGGGCAAAGCTACCGATGGCCTGATCAATGTCGGCTTTAAGGTTGCGGGGCAGTTGTAAATAGGTGATCAGCTCCTCGCTGCTCGATATCGCTTCAGAGAGCTGCTGTTGCCAAGATTTTGTTTCGCTGAATGCAATAGTGTCAGGTGTGTTCATAAGCTCTAATGGGGTCGATACGAATGGCTGGACTGTAACATTTAAGCAAATTGTCCGACATACAAATTACAGGAATAATCTGCAAGGTAATCACCATACTAATATCGCCAGCGCTAGTGTAATATAGCTCGCAGCAATTAAGCCGCCTATGAATGATGGCTTTGACTCACATATCGACAGCGAGATACCAATGGCTAACTACTCAACCAGTCAATTTAAAAACGGCCTTAAATTTATGCAGGATGGCGATCCGTGCACCATTCTTGATAACGAAGTCGTCAAACCAGGTAAGGGGCAGGCGTTTAACCGGGTTAAAATCCGTAACCTAGTGACTGGCCGCGTACTTGAACGCACCTTTAAATCAGGTGAAAGTGTTGAAGCCGCTGATGTCATGGACACCGACCTAGAGTACTTGTACAACGACGGTGAGTTCTGGGTATTTATGGATCCGGAGAGTTTTGAGCAGGTCCAGGCCGACGCCAAGGCTGTCGGTGATTCGCATAAATGGTTGAAAGAACAGGACGTGTCTACCGTCACGCTGTTCAATGATGCGCCTATCTCCGTGACGCCACCAAACTTTGTTGAGCTGGAAATCACCGAGACTGACCCCGGCCTCAAAGGCGACACCGCCAATGGCGGCTCGAAGCCTGCGACACTGGCCACCGGCGCTGTTGTGCGGGTGCCGCTTTTCTTGTGCGAGGGTGAGGTCATCCGTGTAGATACACGTAACGGAGAATATGTTGGCCGCGCCAAGCAGTAATAAACGGCCTTGAGTATTGAACAACGCCTGCTTAGTGCAGGCGTTTTTGTCTCTGTTAAAAACCCCCTTTTAGTAGTGGAACGCGATGGATAATCAGTGGCAACCCAGTTGTAGTTTAGAGCTTTTACAGCAGCGAGCTGCGTTGTTAACGTTGGTGCGAGAGTTCTTTGCTGAGCGTCAAGTGCTGGAGGTCGAAACGCCACTATTGGCCTCGTCGGCAGTAACAGACCCTTTTATTCGGGCGATGGCGGTGGATGACACCGGCGCTGGCCGGCGTTTTTTACAGACCTCACCGGAATATGCGATGAAGCGTCTGCTGGCGTCTGGTTCGGGGCCTATTTATCAAATTTGTAAGGCTTTTCGCCACGGCGAGGCAAGTGCTCGTCACAACCCTGAATTCACCATGCTGGAGTGGTATCGCCCAGGTTTTGATGAATGGAACCTCATTGATGAGGTGGAGGCCCTGCTGCGATTGATCTTGCCGGTGGAGGGCTATCAGCGGCTGAGTTATCGCGAGATATTTGAGCAACTGCTGAATGTTGACCCTCATAATGCCTCCGTCAGCGAGTTGGCAGCAGTGGCTCGCCGCCACGCTAACTTTTCCTTCTCCGATAATGGGCTCGACCGTGACGGCTGGCTCGATGTGCTGATTACCCACGTCATTGAGCCTGCGTTGGATCCAGCGGTGCTGACTGTTATCTATGACTATCCGGCGACTCAATCAGCGCTGTCTCAAGTGGCTACTGATTCAGATGGACAGTCGATAGCGCGTCGCTTCGAGTGTTATTTCGGCGGCGTTGAATTAGCCAACGGATACTATGAATTGCTGGATGCGGCGGAGTTATCGAGGCGTGCAACGGCAGACAATCGCAAGCGTAAAGATTTGGGTTATGAGCAAATGGCGGAGGATGACAAGTTGTTAGCGGCAATGCAGGCTGGCATGCCGAGCTGTGCGGGTGTGGCTATAGGCTTTGATCGCCTGCTTATGTTAAGACAGCGGCAGCGGCATATCAGTGCGGTGATGAGCTTCGATTTTAGTCGCGCATAAGCGGGGAGCGCCGGGTGAGCACCCCCGGCGCACGACTCTATTTTTTCAACAGGCCGAACTGTTCGCCCATACGGGTACCGGTGCCGGCTTCAAAATCCTGTAGAAAATCGACAGTATCCTTTGGGAATAACATGATGACGGTCGAACCGAGCATGAAGCGCCCCATCTCCTCACCTTTTTTCAGCACAATCTTTTCATCGTTGGCATAATTGACCGTCTTTGGCGTCTTCGGTGGCGGTGCAACCTGGCCATCCCAGACTGTTTCAATACCGGCAACAATCATGGCGCCCACCAAGACCATGGCAACGGGGCCAACCTCGGTGTCGAAAATAGCAACCAGGCGCTCATTGCGGGCAAATAGTTCTGGCACGTTTTCGGCGGTGGTACCGTTTACCGAGAATAATTGGCCGGGCACATAGGTCATCGAGCGTAGCGTGCCGTCGATCGGCATGTGGACGCGATGGTAGTCCTTGGGAGACAGGTAAACGGTGGCGAATTGGCCGCCATCAAACTGCTCTGCCAATGTTTGGCTGGCCAGTAATTTCTCAGCGCTGTAATGCTGCCCTTTGGCCTGGAAGATGTTGCCGTGACTGATTTCACCAAGCTGGCTGACCTCTCCATCGGCGGGACAGGCAATGGCATTTACATTATCGTCGATAATGCGAGCGTCGGCCTTTAGCGCCCGAGTAAAAAAGGCGTTAAAGTTTTTGAACTCATAGTAACTCTCGGTCTCCGCCTCGGCCATATTGACATCATATTGCTTAATAAAGCGTTTGATGAAAGTGTTTTTAACCCATGGCTGCTCACTGGCGGCGATTTTGCCGACCAGACGAGACAGTAAGTGTTGCGGCAAAAGGTACTGCGCAAAAATAAATAGCATTGTTTTCATAAAGTCTGCTCGATATTGAATGTTTAAACAGGGGTTGATTCTACCGGGGTGTCGGGGTGGTTGCCCCACTCGCCCCAAGAACCGTGATAGCCGCGAATCCGGTCATAGCCAAGAATCTTTGCAACTAAATAGGTCAGGCCTGAGCGGTGGTGAGATTGACAGTGGGTAACAATGTTTTTATCTCTGCCAAGGTCTCTATGATCCAGCATTTGCTGGATTTGATCGAGGGGCAGCAGACGGAGGTTGCGACTCTTATCCATTAAATCGGTCCACTCGAGGTGTTTGGCACCGGGAATATGGCCGCCCTTGGCCGCCAATACTTTGCTGCCGTCGTATTCGCCCGCTGAGCGTGCATCCCAAATGCGGAAGTCGCTATCGTTCAGGGCGCCAATAATATCGTCGACCTCAGCAATGACAGACTCGTCATAGACATCGATACTAAAATCACTACTGATGGGGGCGGGCAGGTCGGTGGTAACAGGGTGACCCTCGTTAAGCCAGCTGACTAAGCCGCCATCGAGATAACTGTAATTGCGATAACCGAGCACATCGAGCGTCCAAATCAACCGTCCCGCCCAGCCGCCGCCCTCGTCATCGAGCACAACAATATGCTGCTGTTTGTTCAGGCCGATACTCCGCATTAGCGTAGTCAGATCATCTCGGTCCGGTATTTTTCCCGCCGCGGGTTTGATGCCACAGAGCAGTGAAGATGGGGTGATATGCTGCGACCCCGCAATATGGTGTTTGCGGTAGTTGTCATCACTCGATACATCGATGATCAATAGGTCATCGTGGTTATTGATTGCCTGCTCGAGGTCGCGGGGCTGAATCAATAGCCCCAATGAGGTAACGGTCATGTTGTTGTCCTTTATAGCATGTCTAGTGAAGACACTAGGTGGCGGAAGCTGTCCATCCGTCGCTGGGTAATTTCACCGGATTCTAACGCAGTCAATAAAGCGCAATTAGGCTCACTCTGATGTTTGCAGTCGCGAAAACGGCAGCGGCCAATAAATGGCCGAATGTCACTAAAGCCTTCGGCGATATCATCTTCACTCATATGCCAGAGGCCAAACTCACGTATCCCAGGGGAGTCAATTAAGTCGCCGCCGCTGGGGAAGTGAAACAACTTGGCCGTGGTGGTGGTGTGCTTTCCTTTCTGAGTTGTTTCAGACAGGCCCCCCACAGGTATATTCATTCCCGGTAACAAGGCGTTAATCAGCGATGATTTACCAACGCCGGATTGGCCGACAAAAACACAGGTGCTGCCGGCAAGCTTGGCCTTCAGTTCATCGAGGCCATCTTCAGATTTTGCGCTGGTATAAACCAGTTGATAGCCGATGGTAGGATACAGCGTGACTAACTCATCGAGCTGTTGGCGATTGTTGTCATCGATTAAATCGATCTTGTTGAGCGCTAATATCGGCGTAATCCCCGAGTGTTCGGCGGCCACCAAGTAGCGGTCAATTAAATTGGCATAGGGTGTTGGGTAGGGGGCAACGACGATGACGATGTAATCAACATTGGCGGCCACAGGGCGCAGTTCGCCGCGGTTGTTCGGGCGGCATAGTTCACTGCGACGGTCGTGACAGGCGACAACGACACCCGTCGGATTGCCGGGGCGCCAGGTCACTCTGTCACCGGTAACAAGGGCTGGAAGGTTGGCGCGAAGATGAGCGCGACGGCGCTCCCCTTGCTGCTCGCCGACCAGGATTTCGATCTCAACCTGGGTGCCAAAATGGGCGGTGATCAGCCCGGTTTGTTCGGGCCCTAACTGACCCTCGTCGATTTTTTCTTCGGCAACTTCGGCGCGTCTATCGGCTCGTTTATTGCGTTCATCTTGCACTTTTTCGATACGCCATTTTTGTCGGCGGTTTAGTTTGCGCTTTGCCATGAATTCGCTTTAGTTGATGTTAAGACCGCTATTATTATGGCAGGCGGGGCAATTTGCCACTAGTTTACCGCGCAAATTGCGCAATAGACCCAGAAGTTTGTCTTGCTCGTGCTTGTGCCAATTGTTTGGTCGGGACTGTCAGCCTATAATCAGGGCCAATTAATCAAGCCAATGAGGGCTGTTGCAATGAGTCGAGCACAAAATCTTGTCTGGATAGATCTTGAAATGACCGGGCTGGAGCCTGAAACTGATGTGATTATCGAGATAGCCACCATTGTTACCGACTCCAATTTAAAGACTATCGCAGAGGGCCCTGTTTTTGCTATTCATCAACCTGATAGTTTACTTGATGGTATGGATGAGTGGTGTACCACCCACCATGGCCAATCGGGCCTGACCGACCGAGTTAAGCAATCGACAACCTCGGTTGCCGACGCTGAAACCGCCACCATCGCCTTTTTGAAAGAGCATGTCGATGCGGGTGTGTCGCCGTTGTGCGGTAATAGTATCGGTCAAGATCGTCGTTTTCTGGTGCGTTATATGCCCGCATTGCACGAGTATTTTCATTATCGCAGTATTGATGTCAGCTCGGTTAAAGAGCTGGCCAGGCGCTGGCGTCCAGAGGTGCTGGATGGGGTCAGTAAAAGTGGCGCCCATTTGGCCCTCGATGATATTCGCGAGTCAATTGAAGAGTTGCGTCATTATCGTGACACCTTCTTCAAGCTTTAGCTCTGACGCTAAAGCTTTTCAGCATGCTGCGCCAGCGCCCATTCGATATGCTCTTTGACCATTGCGTTATCGACGGTGAGTCGGCTCTTCAGCGCTTCGATAACCTCGATGCTGCTAGGGGCGTTACCGAGGCCTACAGCAATATTGCGTAGCCACGCGTGGTAACCAATGCGACGTATTGGCGAGCCTTCGGTATTGCTCAAAAACTCTGTTTCCGACCAGCTGAATAAGGTGCATAGCTTGGCCTTGTCGAGTTGCTGGCGGGGGTGGAAATCCTGCTCCTTGGTGTATTGGGTGAACTTGGTCCATGGGCAGACCAGTTGGCAGTCATCACAGCCGTAAACACGGTTGCCAATCTTGGCTCGCAATTCAACGGGAATAGCACCGCTGTTCTCGATGGTTAGGTATGAGATACATTTTCGAGCATCGAGCTGGTAGGGGGCGCGGAAGGCATCCGTCGGGCACTTATCAAGGCAGCTGGTGCAGCTGCCGCAGTGGCTGGTTTGCTGCGGCTGGTCGACGGGCAGGGGCAGGCTGGTATAAATCTCGCCAAGGAAAAACAGCGACCCGGCCTTACTGTTGATCAGCATGGTGTTTTTGCCGATCCAGCCGAGACCGGCCTGCTCGGCGAGAGCGCGTTCGAGTACTGGCGCGCTATCGACGAAGGCGCGGTGCTCACCTCCGCCGGCCGCCTCAATTTTTTTGGCCAGTGCCGCTAGGCGTTTGCGGATTAGTTTATGATAATCACGACCTAGGGCGTAGCGAGAGATGTAGGCGGTGTCACGCTGCTGCAGGGTCTTGACTGTCTCCACGTCGGCGGGGAGGTAATCCAGGCGGCAACTAATGACGCGCAGCGTGCCGGGTTGCAACTCGTCGGGGCGGGAGCGCATATTACCATGGCGAGCCATATACCCCATCGAACCATGATCCCCCCGTGCCAGCCAAGCCTGCAGGTGTTGCTCATGCTGCTGCAGACCGATATCGGTAATCGCCACATGGGCAAAGCCGGCCTCCTCTCCCCAGCGCTTGATGTCGCTGGCGAGCTGGCTTAATTCGCCGGTGTCGGTGTCGGTTACGGAGGAGGAAGAGATGGTTTCACCTATAGAGTAGAGGCTGAATAGTCAGTGGCGATAATAACACCGACCAGCGTTGGCGTGCAGTGGTTTGCAGCATCACTGCTATTTTCATTGTTGTAATATTCGCATCATTGAGCTTTGCAGGTATGATAGCGGGCTAAATAAGGTGTTTTGAAAGGGGGCTGATGTGTCGGTTAGCGGTGAGTTTATCGCAGAAAATGAGCAGCGCTTGCTGCAATTGGGTCAAGCGTTGTCGTTTTGCGATTGTCGGGGGATTACCGTCTACTTGCAGGGTGATTTGGGCATGGGGAAAACCACCTTTAGTCGCGGCGTTATTACCGGCTTTGGCCACCGCGGTGCAGTAAAGAGCCCGACCTACACGCTGGTTGAACCCTATGAGTTTCAAGCAATAACGGTATATCACTTCGACCTCTACCGGTTGGGAGACCCGGAAGAACTTGAGTACATGGGGATTCGTGATTACTTTAATGACGATAGCCTCTGTTTGATCGAGTGGCCTGTGCGTGGCATTGGGGTGCTGAAAGAGGCTGATCTTGAGCTAACGCTGACCTTGCAGGGGGCTGGCCGGAGGGTTGTTTGGCGCGCCTTTAATGATGCCGCTGAAGCACTGGCGACCGAATGGCAGCAGCATTACGGCGTCGCCGGCAAGCAACAATAGCTGCTACTCTCAAGGCAACTATGGACTAACGTTAGCGAGTAGGTTACAAAATAGCATCACACAGTGTGCGTAATGCGTTTATTTGAGTAGGGAATTTGATGTTCAGCCGGTTTAAAAAACAGCCCTCAGCAGCAGGGGAAGCCTCCCCGGCTTTTTCAATTAGCGTATTAATCGCCATCTCAGCGCTGTGCTTCTCTTCGATTATTCAGGCCAGTGATATTGTCGGTGCCAGGGTCTGGCGGGCGCCGGACAACACCCGTTTAGTGTTGGACTTAAATGGTGCCGTAGAGCATTCCATTCTGACCCTACAAAGCCCAGACCGTATTGTCGTCGACATTAAAAATGGCCGCCTGGCAACGGCCTCTACACTGTCATCGCTGCAACTGTCAGAGTCGCCGATTAAAAATATTCGCTATGCCAATAAAGACAAACATGATCTGCGTATCGTATTGGATTTGAAAGAAAAGGTGAAGCCGCGAAGCTTTCTCCTCAAGGCAGATGGTGAGCTCAAAGACCGTTTAGTCATAGATCTTTATGATGAGGGCAACGGCAAGCGAGCGGTCAAAACGCAACAGGCAAAACAATCCAGCGGCAGCCGCGATATAGTCGTGGCGATTGATGCTGGCCACGGTGGCGAAGACCCCGGTGCGCTGGGGCCAAACAACCTGCGTGAAAAGCATGTGGTGTTGGCAATTGCCAAAGAGCTGGAAGCGCTGTTAAAGAAGCAGCCAGGCTATCGCCCCTATCTGACCAGAACCGGTGATTATTATATAGGTCTCGGCCAGCGGCCTGCGTTGGCGCGCAAACAGCAGGCCGATATATTTATTTCCATCCACGCTGACGCCTTTACCAATCCTCAAGCGAATGGCGCCTCTGTTTTCGCTCTCTCGCAAGGGGGCTCATCATCGACAATGGCGAAATATCTGGCTAAAACAGAAAATCGAGCGGATTTGGTCGGCGGGGTAACGCTGGCAGATCATGACGATATGTTGGCCGGCGTGCTGCTGGATCTGTCAATGACGGCAAATCGTGATGCCAGTACCAAGGTGGGCAGTAAGGTGCTGAGTAATATGGGCGGGGTGGCAAGACTGCACAGCAAACGCGTTGGTTATGCCGGTTTTGCCGTACTGAAATCAGCCGACATACCCTCAATTCTGGTCGAAACAGGTTTTATTTCGAATCCCGGTGAAGCCAGTAAATTACGCACGAAAAGTTATCAGCGAAAAATGGCCAAGGCAATTTATCAGGGGGTCGATGGCTATTTCCAGAAGTACCCGCCAGCCGGTAGTTTGATTGCGGCCAATAAAGCCGGTGGCAGTAAGCGTTATACCGTGGTCTCAGGCGATACGCTTAGCGCTATTGCTCATCGCTATAACGTCAGCCAAGGTGCGCTGAAAAGCGCCAATAATATCAGTGGCAGCCAGATTCGTGTTGGTCAGCGGCTGACCATTCCATCCTCATAAACCGTGCTTATCAGCTGGTTCGCAACCTCGATGTCTAGGTAGAATCCTATGCCAAAAATACACGCGCTAAGTCCTAGGCTTGCCAACCAAATAGCAGCTGGTGAGGTTGTCGAACGCCCTGCGTCGGTCATCAAAGAGTTGATAGAGAACAGCCTCGATGCGGGCGCCGATCGTATAGATATCGATGTTGAGAGTGGCGGCGTTAAACGAATGAAGGTGCGAGATAATGGTTGCGGTATCGGTGAAAACGATTTACCGCTGGCGCTGGCCCGACATGCTACCAGTAAGATAGAGACCCTCGACGACCTAGAGGGAGTGGAAACATTGGGCTTTCGGGGTGAGGCGCTGGCCAGTATTAGCTCGGTTGCCCGCTTGACGGTAACAACCAATGACAGTGAAAACGGTGCCGGTTGGAAAGCCGCTAGCGCTGGCCGTGATATGACGGTAGAAATCACCCCGTCCGCTCATCCGCAGGGGACGACGATTGAGGTAAAAGACCTGTTCTTTAATACCCCAGCCCGTCGCAAATTCCTGCGCACCGAGAAAACCGAGTTCAGTCACCTCGATGAGGTGGTTAAACGCCAGGCACTGGCGCGCTTCGATATCGGCTTTCAGCTGACCCATAACGGGCGGGTAATTCACTCGCTGCGCAGGGCTAAATCGCTGCCGGAGCAAGAGCGTCGAGTGGCGGCAATCTGCTCTCCGCAGTTTATGGAAAATGCCGTTCATATCAGCACCGAGGGTGCCGGCATGAAGCTGAATGGCTGGGTGGCGCTGCCGACATTTTCACGCTCGCAGGCTGATTTGCAGTATTTCTTTGTCAATGGTCGAGTTATTCGTGACCGCTTGGTCGTCCATGCGATCAAGCAGGCATACCGCGATGTGCTTTATGGTGGCAGACACAGCGCCTTTGTCTTGTATTTGGAGGTCGATCCTAAGGTTGTCGACGTCAATGTCCATCCGACCAAGCACGAGGTAAGATTCCGCGATGGGCGTACGGTGCATAATTTCTTGTTCAGCAGCCTGCATCGAGCCCTTGCTGAGGTTCGACCGGAGCAGCATTTGCAGGCGGCAGAGGCCCGCGAGGAGCGTGCGAATGAAAGCGGTTCGCCTGCGGTGGAGCCCCTGCACCGTGGTGAGTTTGGGCCACAGGGCGTGATGCCCCTTCAAGAGAATAAACCGCAGTCAGCGGGACAGGTTGGCGCTCAGGTCTCGGCCTACCAGCAGCTTCACCCAGCGCAGGAATCGACACCTTGGCAGGTGAGTGAGTCCGCTGCGAATAATGCTGGCCAGGCCTTGGCAGCGGAGTCAGCAGAGAACGGTGAAGTACCGCCACTGGGCTATGCGATGGCACAGCTTAAGGGCATTTATATTTTGGCCGAGAACCAGCAGGGTTTGGTTGTGGTGGATATGCATGCAGCCCATGAGCGAATTATCTATGAACGCATGAAGCAGTCTTGGTCGGGCGATGGTATCCGCTCCCAGCCTTTACTTGTGCCGCAGGCGGTGGCGGTAAGCGCCAAAGAAGCAGAGTGCTGCGACCAAAACCAGCAGCTGTTGTTAAAAATAGGCCTTGGTGTGGAGCGCGTCAGCGATGAATCGTTGGTGCTGCGTGAAGTCCCCATTATGCTCTCTGGCGGCGATGTCGAGCAGTTGTTGCGGGATGTATTGGCAGATTTGTTGCAATACGGCAGCAGCGACAGGGTGGAGTCATATATTAATGAATTGCTCGGTACTATGGCCTGCCACGGCTCGGTCCGCGCCAACAGGCGCCTAACTATTCCAGAAATGAATGCCCTGCTTCGTGATATGGAGAGGACAGAGCGCAGCGGCCAATGTAACCACGGGCGCCCTACGTGGAGCACCATGAGTCTGTCGGAGTTGGATAAACTTTTCCTGCGGGGGCGCTAACCGTCGCTATTGAGGCGCAAGTTTCAGGTATAATGTGTCTTCAAGCTTCGAATTTATTGTTCGTCGCCGTACAAGAAAGGGTTAAATGTGATCAACCGAGACGATATGCCGCCGGCTATTATGTTGATGGGGCCGACGGCCTCCGGCAAGACCGATTTGGCGATCAAACTTAAGCAGCACCTACCGGTAGAAATCATCAGCGTCGATTCTGCATTGGTATATCGTGATATGGATATTGGTACTGCTAAGCCTGATGCTGAAGAATTAGCTCAGGCGCCGCACCGATTGATCAGTTTTCTTGATCCGGCGGAAAGCTATTCCGCCGCGCAGTTTCGCAGTGATGCGTTGGCGCAAATGGCTGAGATAACCGCAGCGGGAAAGATCCCGTTGTTAGTAGGCGGCACGATGATGTATTTTCGCACGCTGCTATTTGGTATTGCTGAGCTACCTAAAGCCGATCCCGCGATCAGAGCCGATATTGAACATCAGGCCCGGCTGCGCGGTTGGCCTTTTGTTCATCAGCAATTAGCTGAGGTGGACCCCGTTGCTGCTGAGCGGATCAAACCGAATGATTCGCAGCGAATTGAGCGGGCGCTGGAAGTCTTCCGGGTTAGCGGCAAAACGCTGACTCAATGGCAGGCCGAGCAAAAAAATAATGGCAGTCAAAAGGATGGCGGCGATAATTTTGCCGATGACTTCCCCTACCGCCCAATTCAGTTTGCTATAGCCCCACAGGACCGGAAGGTTTTGCATCGTCGCATAGCCAAACGTTTCGATACCATGATGGCGCAGGGCTTTGTGGCTGAGGTTGAAGCGTTACGCCAGCGTGGTGACTTAGATGTCTCGATGCCGGCGGTGAGAGCGGTGGGTTACCGTCAGATGTGGGATCATCTGGATGGCTTGTTATCCTATGATGAAATGGTTGAGCGAGGGGTGATTGCGACCCGCCAGCTGGCAAAACGTCAGTTGACCTGGTTGCGCAGTTGGCAGCAGCTGTTTTGGCTGTTGACCGATGATTCGGGACGAATACTTGTTGAACCTAAGTCATTAAAGGGAAAAGAAATCGTTGAAGGTGCGCTCGAGCACTTGAAAAAATACCGAATAGGTCAAATATAAGGTCTAGCATGGGAATTATTCGCAACGCGGTGTTCGTTGATTTGGCGAAACCGTAGTATAATGCTGGATTGGAAATGTCGTAAACTTGGTTTGAGTTGCGGCCAATGGGTAGAAATTGGTAGGGAAATCAATAGACACATTGGCGTCATTGCCGAAGTAGTACTTTAATTTAGGTCTTATTACAGGATTATTTTAATCCATTCTTTTTTTTGGCTCGTTTTGAGCACTAGGAGTATCACTATGTCAAAGGGGCATACGCTACAAGACCCTTACTTAAACATTTTACGTAAGGAACGCGTTCCAGTTTCAATTTATCTTGTTAATGGTATTAAGCTGCAGGGCCAGGTTGAGTCTTTTGACCAGTTCGTCGTGTTGTTGAAAAATACTGTTAGCCAAATGGTCTACAAACACGCTATTTCAACTGTCGTACCTTCACGTCCCGTACGTGTTCCTATGCAGGCGCCCCAGGGCGACGAAGGCGAAGAATAATAAACGGGGTAATAATCGTTGTTTTTTGAACGACCCGAAACCGGTGAGCTAGCCGTTCTTGTCCATATTGATTTTGGTCATGAGGCGCAGAGAGAAGACCCTCGAGAATTTGAAGAGCTTGTTCTTTCTGCTGGTGGCGATCCGGTTGCTTTTGTAATGGGGCAGCGAAAGCTCCCCACGCCACGCTTTTTCGTTGGTACCGGCAAGCTTGAGGAAATTCGTCAAGCCGTTGCTGTGCACGAAGCCGAAGTGGTTATTTTTAACCATCAGTTAAGTCCTTCCCAAGAGCGCAATATCGAGGCCGAGCTTCAGTGTCGCGTGCTTGATCGTACCGGTTTGATTTTGGATATATTTGCTCAGCGTGCGCGAACGCATGAGGGTAAATTGCAGGTTGAGCTGGCTCAGTTGCACCATATGTCGACGCGTTTGATTCGAGGTTGGACTCACCTTGAGCGACAAAAAGGTGGTATTGGTTTACGCGGCCCGGGTGAAACCCAGCTCGAAAGCGATAGGCGTTTGTTGCGTGAGCGAATCAAATATATCAATGGTCGGTTAAGCAAGGTGCAGAAGCAGCGCGAGCAGGGGCGTCGTGCCCGGTCGCGGGCTGATATACCGACAGTGTCCTTGGTTGGTTATACCAACGCAGGTAAGTCGACGCTGTTCAATTATATTACTAAGTCCGAGGTTTATGCGGCGGATCAATTGTTCGCCACGCTGGATCCGACGATGCGTCGTATTGATGTCCAAGGTGCCGGTGCAACCATTTTAGCCGATACCGTTGGCTTTATTCGGCACCTGCCGCACCGCCTGGTTACCGCGTTTAAGGCAACACTGGAAGAGGCTGCTTCTGCAGATCTACTGGTGCATGTTATTGATGCGGCCACTGAGGAGCGCCTGGCTAATATTGAGCAGGTGGAGGCGGTATTGACGGAAATTGATGCGGATAATATTCTGCGCTTAGAGGTCTATAACAAAATTGATCTGATCGATGGCATGGCGCCGAGAATTGACCGCGACGACAAGGGTGTGCCGGAGCGCGTTTGGTTATCCGCTAAAACAGGTGAGGGTGTCGAGTTATTGTTCGAGGCGCTGTCTGAATTGTTAGCCGGTGATTTGCTGCATCAAACCATCAGTCTGCCGCCGGAATTCTCTCGTTTGCGGGCGAGGCTGTATGAAACATCGTCAGTGCTTGCCGAGCGCTATGATGATAGTGGTAATATTGAGATCGAGGTGAGAATGCCTCGTTTTGAACTGTTGAAGCTACTCAGCGCAGAAAAAATTAATCCAACAAGCCTCGGCATCGCGATGCCAGTTGAGGAGTGGGAACAGTAAATATTGTTAACCTGCGGCTAAGCAGTAATTTAGCCGTGAGGTAAAATAAATCTGTTAGACTGAAACATTAGCCCTCGGCAACTGATGGGGGTTTATTTATACACATCAACTATTGATATGACGGAGGGTCATAATGGCCTGGAATGAACCTGGCGGTGGTAACAACCAAAAGGATCCGTGGGGAAATAACAACGGTGGCGACAAAAACGGGCCACCGGACCTCGATGAAGCGATGAAAAAGTTTCAAGAACGGATCGGTAAAATGATGGGCGGCAATAAGCCTGGTGGCAGCTCTACAGGTGGTGGTGCCAGTGGTGCATTGCTCGGTCTTGTAGCGCTTGTTGTGCTGGGTCTTTGGTTTGCAGCTGGCGTATATAAAATTGACCAGCAGGAGCGCGCCGTTGTTTTGCGCCTTGGCCAGTTCAATGAAATCGTTGGCCCAGGCTTGCACTGGAATCCAGCGCTTATCGATCAGCGCCAAGTCGTCAACGTCACTCGTATACGCTCGTTTGGGCATACGGCGTTAATGCTGACTGAAGATGAGAATATCGTTGAGGTCAGTCTATCGGTTCAGTATACCGTCGCCGATCCAAAGAATTTTGCTTTGGCCGTTCGTGATCCCGAGCGCAGCTTGGCTCAAGCCACTGAGAGTGCTTTGCGTCATGTTGTTGGTTCAACCGAGATGCACCCTATTTTGACCGAGGGTCGTGATCAGGTAGCTATCGATGTGACCGGACGTTTGCAGCGTTATCTCGACAGCTATGACACAGGGATTGCCGTGGCGCGAGTCACCATCGAAAACACCCAGGCGCCTAAGCAGGTGCAAGCGGCCTTTGATGATGTAATCAAGGCGCGTGAAGATGAGCAGCGTGTTAAGAATGAGGCAGAAACTTATGCCAATGGTATCGTTCCCGAGGCGCGAGGTGCTGCGCAGCGTGTGATCGAAGAGGCCAATGGTTATAAGGATAAGGTTGTCGCTCAAGCTGAGGGTGAATCCCAACGCTTTACCGCACTGTTGACCGAGTATAAGAGAGCTCCGCAGGTAACCAGAGAGCGTCTCTACCTTGATACCATGCAGGAGGTAATGACCAGTAGCTCGAAGGTGTTGATGGATGTTGAAGGTGGTAATAACCTGATGTATCTCCCCCTCGATAAAATGATTAACAGTTCGCCGAGCAGTGCTAAGTCTGTGAATTTGACTGACAGTGATTTGCGTAAGATTAGCGAGAATTTACGTCGCCAATCGGCCAGCACCAGCAGCAGTGACACTCGCACTAGCAACAGAGGGGGGCGTTAAATGAATAATAAATCGCCGTTGATATTGGGCCTGTTAGCACTGTTGGTGTTAGTTGCCTCGAACAGTTTATATGTGGTGAAAGAAACTGAGCGTGCTGTATTGCTCAAGTTTGGTGCCGTGGTACAGCCCGATGTTAAGCCCGGTCTGCATATAAAAATTCCATTCGTCAACACCGTGCGTAAGTTTGATGCCCGGTTACTGACGCTGGACTCGCCCTCTGCACGTTATTTAACGCTGGAGAAAAAGGCCGTTATCGTTGACTACTTCGCCAAGTGGCGGATTGCCGATGTGGAGAAGTTTTACACTTCGACCAGTGGTGATGAGATGAATGCACAGAACATCTTGGCTCGTCGAATCAATGATGGTCTGCGTGCCCAGTTCGGTCGTCGTTCAATGCACGAGGTTGTCTCAGGGCAGCGGGATGAATTGATGGAGGAGTTAACCACTCGCCTCGACAAGACCATGCGTGCACAGCTGGGTATAGAGCTTGTCGATATCCGGGTAAAGCAGATCGACTTACCCGCTGAGGTATCTGAGTCTGTTTATGCGCGGATGAATACCGAGCGTCAGCGTGAGGCACGTGAGCATCGCGCCCAAGGTAGAGAATTAGCAGAAGGTATCAGCGCAGCGGCCGAGCGTCAGCGTACTATTATCGAGGCTAATGCTTTTAGGGATTCGCAGGTACTGCGCGGTGAGGGTGATGCGGAGGCTGCCTCAATATATGCCAATGCTTACAATCAAGATCCGGAGTTCTATGCCTTCGTGCGTAGCTTAGAGGCTTATCGCAATAGCTTCTCTAATAAGTCCGACATTATGGTCGTCGATCCTTCCAGCGATTTCTTCCGCTACCTGGGTGACAGCAAAGGTAAAAAGTAAGTTGATTGGCGGTCGTCCAAGGGCGGCTGCCAATTAAATTGAAGGTTAAGGTCAATTGTCGTTTTTAGCCTGAATAGTTCTGTGTTAGTATTCGTCAACCGGGGATTCCCGGTTTTTTTATGCGTGGCTTTTGAGGGTTTTTTATGTGGATAGAGATGCTCACAGCCCTAAGTTTGGTCATGATTATTGAGGGCGTTATGCCTTTCTTGGCGCCGCAGCAATGGCGTTTAAGCTTATTAAAATTAGCCGCCCAGCGGAATAATACAATACGTTGGTTTGGTTTAATTATTATGGTGTTGGGAACAATGTTATTAACAGTTGTTCGCAGCTAATTGATTGATTGATGCAAGTGGTAGAGGCAAATAAATGACTGTAGCGGATAGGTGGTTGCTTCCAGAGGGTGTCGAGGAATTGTTGCCGGCACAGGCTCAGCAGGCAGAAAACATGCGCCGACGTCTACTCGATTTATATCGCAGCTGGGGCTATGAGTTGGTCATGCCGCCGCTGATTGAATTTACCGATTCTCTACTGATCGGTATGGGCAGTGATGTTGAGTTAAGCAGTTTTACAGTTACCGATCAGCTATCCGGCCGTCAGATGGCTATTCGTCCCGACATTACCGCTCAGGCTGCCAGAATCGATGCGCACAGTATTCGCAGTGATGAGCCTACTCGACTATGCTACGCAGGCAGCGTGCTGCACACTAAGCCGAAGTCGTTAATGGCCTCTCGCTCGCCGATACAGCTGGGTGCCGAGTTGTACGGTGAAGGCAGTGTCGCAGCCGATATTGAAGTCATTTCTTTGATGCTAGAAACACTGAGCAGTGTGGGGATCGGGGATGTTACGCTAGAACTGGGACATGTGGGAATTTTCCGCAGCTTAGCGGCTGATGCTGGTTTGACAACAGACCAAGAAAACGAATTATTTGAAGTGCTGCAGCGCAAGGCTGTCGGCGAAATCAATGCGGTGATCGCGCAATACATCCCCGATGCTGAATTGGCTGCACAGATGTCGGCCTTTACCCAGCTCTATGGGGATATTTCGGTGCTGGCTAAGGCCGAGGCGTTGCTGGCGAATGCCAGTGACGAAGTCATTCAGGCCATCAAACAATTACGCGAAGTGGCAGAGCAGATCCAATTGCGCCACGGCGACTTGAACTTATACTTTGATTTAAGTGAGTTGCGGGGATATCACTATCATACAGGCTTGGTCTTTGGCGCCTACGCCAATGGCTGTGGTTATGCCGTCGCCAATGGTGGTCGCTATGATGATATTGGCAGGGTTTTTGGCCGTGCGCGTCCGGCGACAGGTTTTACCACCGAATTAAAATCGCTGCTGAACTTGGCGGTGAATAAGGTTGAAAACGCCGATATTATCTTCGCGCCTTACAGCGACGATCACGGCCAGTGGCAGCAGATTCAAAACCTGCGTCATGAAAAGAAAATTGTAATTTGTGGCCTGCCAAAACAGGCTGCCGGTTCAAATTGTACTCATTTATTAGTTGGCAGTGGTGACCAGTGGTCATTACAGCCAATCACAAAATGATACTGATTTAACTCAACGTTGAGATACGTACCCATGAGCAAAAACGTAGTCGTACTCGGTACCCAGTGGGGTGACGAGGGCAAAGGTAAAATAGTAGACTTGTTAACCGATAAGGCTGCTGCAGTGGCCCGCTTTCAAGGTGGCCACAACGCAGGTCATACACTGGTTATCGATGGTAAGAAAACTGTCCTACACCTGATTCCTTCAGGCATCTTGCGTGAAAACGTTAAGTGCTTGATTGGTAATGGCGTGGTGGTTGCCCCTGACGCTTTATTGAAAGAGATTGCAGGCTTGGAGGCGAGTAACGTCCCTGTTCGCGATCGTCTGCGTTTAAGCCCTGCTTGCCCGCTGATCCTGCCCTATCATGTTGCCCTCGATGTGGCGCGTGAAGCTGCTAAGTGTGAAGGCAAGAAGATCGGTACCACCGGTCGCGGTATCGGCCCTGCTTACGAAGATAAAGTCGCTCGCCGCGGCCTCCGTCTTGGCGATATGCTTTACCCTGAGCGCTTTGCTGAGAAGCTAAAAGAAGTCTTGGAATATCATAACTTTGCCCTGACTCAGTATTATAAGGTTGAGGCTGTCGATTACGATAAGACCTTAGCCGATTGCCTCGCCATGGCTGAGCAGATTGTACCAATGATTGAAGATGTTACTGAGACGCTGCACGAGCTGCGCGAAGCTGGCGAAAACATCATGTTTGAGGGGGCCCAGGGTACGCTGTTAGACATCGACCACGGTACCTACCCATTTGTAACCTCTTCTAACACCACTGCCGGTGGTGTTTCTAGCGGTAGTGGCGTCGGTCCACTGTATTTAGATTATGTTTTAGGTATCACCAAGGCTTACACCACACGTGTTGGTGGCGGCCCATTCCCAACTGAATTGTTTGATGATGTTGGCCAAGGTCTTGGCGAGCGTGGTCATGAATTTGGTGCAACCACCGGTCGTGAGCGCCGCTGTGGCTGGTTTGATGCTATGTTGGTTCGTCACGCGGTTCGTATTAACTCTGTCAGCGGCATCTGTCTGACAAAGTTAGATGTACTGGACGGCATGGAGACAATTAAAATCTGTGTTGGTTATAAGGATGCTGCCGGTAATGACATTGGTCAGCCAACTGATGCCGAGGCCTATGCTGCTTTAACGCCAGTGTATGAGGAGATGCCAGGTTGGTCTGAGTCGACCTTTGGCGCCAAGACGATCGATCAGTTGCCTGCTAATGCGGTCGCCTATGTGAAGCGTCTGGAAGTGTTGGTCGGTGCACCAATCGATATCGTATCGACAGGCCCTGATCGCGTTGAGACTATTGTTCTACGCGACCCTTACGACGCGTAGCGGCTCGCTTTGTTTGCAGCCATAAAAGCCCCGCCTGTGCGGGGTTTTTTGTTTTTTGGTGTATTGGAATGGGTGTTTTGACGGTTGGGTGCTTGCATTAATTAATGGCGAGGTATTAACTGTTGGTGTTGGTATTTTAAGTGCTGTGAATTAACCGCTGTCTTTTATGACTAAAATGTAATATTTTGGCCTAAGCCCAAGTGTTAGGCCAATGATTTTAATCAGGACCAATTTGTGAGAAAAGATACCCATATTACCCGCAACCGCTTAATCGACGCTGCAGAGTACTTATTTGCTGTTAAAGGTATAGATAGTGTGACCCTGGCCGATATTAATCGACAGGCAGAACAAAAAAACCGCAACGCTCTGCAGTATCACTTTGGTGGTAAGCAGGCATTGATTGATGCGGTGCTGGATAAACATGCACTGGCCGTTGATGATTGCCGAGGCGCTTTAATTGACAAGCTGGGTTCTGATTACACCCTTCACGACGCCATAGAGGTGCTGATTTTGCCGCTGCAGCAAATGCTCAACGGTGGTGAGTCGGGCCGTTATTTTCTGCGTATAAACAGTCAGCTCATGTCGCAGCAGGATTACGCCATGCTGCGCCGCAAGCGAGTTGCTCAGCTGCCAAACACTATCAGGCTGAAGCAAATGCTGGGAGAGCTGCTGCCAGCGCGCGAGCCCAGCGTGATAAAAATTAAGTGGTTGCTTATTGATAGCCTTATGTTTCAAGGGCTTTGCAGCTATATTGTGAATGATGGTGAGTTTGATCAGCAGCAATTTATCGATATGTTGATCGATAGCATTAAGCGTATTCTTGCCTAGCCAATTGGTTTGCCGTGTATTTTTTAGACATTGCACTATAATCAAGTTGTCAAATTAGTGTGAAACTGGTCATGGCTCTACCATTTTGGCGTGCCACAGATCAAAAAACGCTAAACCCGCTATTGCAGGAAAGACCTGATTTACTTTACTATTCTTGGTTTGGTATACAACAGGACGTAGAATGAGTGATCCGTTAAAGGAAATCTGATTCCGGCCATTAACCGTTAAAGATGAGATTATTATCATGGCTCTACAAAAGTTAAAAACTGCTGCCGGCCTAGCCGTAGCAATGGCATTGGTATCTGGTTGTTCTTCTACCCAAGAAGCTGATGATGCCGCTGCCGCCGAAGCTGCCGCTGCTGAACAAGCCGCTGCCGAAGCCGCTGCTGCTCAAGCTGCCGCCGATGCCCAAGCTGCTGCTGAAGCCGCACTAAACAACGTATACCTTTTCGCTTTCGATACTTCAACGCTGAGCGCTGATGTTCGTGCCGATCTTGATGCGCAGGCCATGGTTCTTAAGGAGCTGCCAGGTGTTATTCGCTTAGAAGGTCACGCCGATGAGCGTGGTACTCCTGAGTATAACCTTGCGCTAGGTGAGCGTCGTGCCCAGGCCGTTGCCAACTATTTAGCTATTCAGGGCGTGCCTCGCGCTCAGATCGAAGTCATCAGCTACGGTGAAGAGAAGCCTGCTGTACAGGGTTACGGTGATTCAGTTTGGTCACAGAACCGTCGTGTAGAGCTGAAGTACTCTAAATAAGTACTGACGTTATATCGAAGAGGGCTAGATGAAAAACAGCATGACTGCCATTATCTCGGCCTTTGCGGGGGGAGTGCTTTTGCACTCCCCTTTTGCTATTGGGCAGATAGAAATTGTTGATGCCACCGCCACCAAACCGATAGAGCAACCTGTTTTAGCAGCCCCTATCAGTCAAAATCAAGGTGGAGCGGAGTTGTTTAACCAGTTGCAGATGTTGCAGCAAGAGGTCATGCAATTGCGCGGTATTGTGGAAGAGCAATCGCATACCATTCGTCAGCTTCAGCAGCAGCGAAAAGATGATTACCTGAGTATTGACCGACGTCTCACTGCGATACAGGGCGGAGCAACAGCAGTCTCACCTGCTACCGCTGTGGTTCCAGCGTCAGGCCAGTCTGCGGGTGCAGGAGAAAAGGCGGCTTATGATGAGGCCTATGGTCTGATTCGGCAACAAAAAATCGAGCAGGCAACGACAGCCTTTGATGCTTTCTTAGTGGCTTACCCAAATGGTAAATACACCCCAAATGCTTATTATTGGGCAGCCGAGTTGTCATTGTTAAAGCCGGATAGCGAAAAGGCCAGGCAGTTATTTGAGCAGCTGATTAGTCAGTACCCGAATGATCGAAAAGCGCCCGATGCCATGTTTAAACTCGGCAAGACATATTATCAATTGGGTGATAAGGCCAAGGCCAAGACTTTGATGGAGGATATTGTAGGCAAGTACCAGGGCCAGTCTCTTCCTACCAGTAAAATGGCTGAGGACTTTTTGCGGCAGCACTATTGATTGTAATAGGCCTTAAGATTGTTGAGTTAGGACAGTTTTAGAGGTCGATTTGTAAATTGTTATTAGAAAGTTGTAAATAGTACTTGTGTTTTTTTCGGCAAAAGGTATTATTTGCGCCGTTCCAACGAGGGTCGTTAGCTCAGTTGGTAGAGCAGTTGGCTTTTAACCAATTGGTCACTGGTTCGAATCCAGTACGACCCACCATATTTTAAAGAGAGGATTTGCCGTCGGGTAAGTCCTCTTTTTTTGTCTGAAATTTAGCAATTTTCCGTGCCGAAACAGACTGAAAAAAGCTCGAATATAAATAGTTGGGCAAACAGCAAGAAAGTACTTGCCAAGGTATAAGCCAGTGGGTAAAATCGCCGCCACTCAACTGAGCGCAAGAATATTTATCTGCAAAGTTAAATTTCGTTATACGGGTCGTTAGCTCAGTTGGTAGAGCAGTTGGCTTTTAACCAATTGGTCACTGGTTCGAATCCAGTACGACCCACCATATTTAAAAAGGGGAGCCTATTAGGCTCCCCTTTTTTGTTGCGTCTGATTATTTTCTCCCGCGATACGGACGTGGTATGATTGCGCCGTCATTCATCGAACTATGTATTTGCTATGTCTGTTATTGAACAACAAAATGATCGAGCCTTGGTCCGAGACTACTTAACGTCTGAGCAGGGTGATAAGCCAACCGCTGAGCAGGATCAGCTGTTGGTGGGGCAGATTAAAAAGCTCCTGAAAGAAAAGAATGCCGCTATTGTTGCTCACTACTATACCTCGCCTATTATTCAGGCGCTGGCTGAAGAGACCGGTGGATGCGTCTCTGATTCTTTAGAGATGGCACGCTTTGGTAAGAACCATGCAGCTGAAACACTGATTGTTGCCGGTGTTAAATTTATGGGCGAGACGGCAAAAATACTGTCACCAGAAAAGCGCATTCTAATGCCGACGCTGGAGGCAACATGCTCACTTGATATCGGCTGCCCGATCGATCAGTTCAATGATTTTTGTGATCAGCACCCCGATAGAACCGTGGTTGTTTATGCCAACACTTCGGCGGCAGTTAAGGCGCGTGCAGACTGGGTGGTCACCTCGAGCATTGCGCTTGAGGTGGTAGATCACCTCGACAGCCTGGGTGAAAAAATCCTCTGGGCGCCAGACAAGCATTTGGGTGGTTATGTGCAAAAGCAGACCGGTGCCGATGTTCTGTGCTGGGATGGCTCTTGTATTGTGCACGAGGAATTTAAGGCGCAGGGCATTGTGGATTTGAAACAGGTTTATCCGGATGCGGCGGTTCTTGTTCACCCTGAGTCGCCAGCCTCTGTTGTGGAGCTGGCCGATATGGCGGGCTCGACGTCGCAGATTATCCGCGCGGCAAAAGAGATGCCGAACCAGCAATTTATTGTCGCTACTGACCAGGGTATCTTCTACAAGATGCAGCAAGAAGTGCCGGATAAAGAGTTGATTGTAGCGCCGACTGCCGGTAGCGGTGCGACTTGTCGCAGTTGTGCCAGTTGCCCGTGGATGGGAATGAACGAATTACAAAACCTGCTGCAGTCACTGGAATTTGGCTTAAATGAGATTCAGGTGGATGAGACCTTGCGGGTTGCTGCGATGAAGCCTTTGCAGCGGATGCTGGATTTTAATGCCGGCTGATATCACTGTCAGGTGATAAAAAAAGCCCGATAACATTGATCTGTTATCGGGCTTTTTTGTCGCCAAAACAGGGGAGTAACACGAAGGATTGCCCTTTTCCTGAGAGTGACTTATGCGTTTAGCATGACCATAATAGTGTCTGAATATAATAAAAAGAAGGGAAGGCCATGGCTGTCGTGATTAATCATCAGATCGATATAGATACCACTACCGAAACCGTTTGGCAGGTGATTACTGATACCAAAAAATACGGTGAATGGAACCCCTTTGTGGTGGCTTGTCATTCGACCCTGGCCGTGGGTTCACCTATCAACATGAAGGTGCGGGTGATGCCATTTTTTGCTCAGCCGCAAAAAGAGACGATTCTTGAACACTTGCCGGGTGAGGCGTTGAGTTACGGTATTAAAATGCCTCTTGGTATGTTGTCGAGTCATCGGCGTCACTGGGTAACAGAGACCGAGCCGGGCAAGGCTTGTTATGTTTCTACTTTCAAGCTCGAGGGCTGGCTGTCTCCTTTGGTTAAGCTGTTCGTCGGCGGCCAACTGCAGCGTGGCTTTAATGAGATGTCGGCGGCCATTGGTCAGCGAGCGCTGCAGCTTAAATAGTTGTGGCAGAGTGATATACGTCATATGGCTAATGACGGTATTTGTATGATGGTGATAAACTATTGTGATTAATAATCAGATAGTTTGGAGCAGGTATTGTCTAACGTTATCGCCCCCGAGCAGCCGCAGTCGTTAACCACGACATGGCCGGCAAGGCTTGAGCTGGTGTTCGAATCTCGTCCCGAAAAAACAGTACTGACGCGTAGCCGGCATTTGGGGCCGCTGCGAGTGCAGCGTGCTTTTTACCCAGAGGGCGGGCGGGCACATATCTACATTCTCCATCCGCCCGGTGGCATGGTCAGCGGTGACGATTTACTGATTGCGGCAGATGCCCGCGATCATAGCCAAGTGCTGCTAACAACCCCAGCGGCGGGTAAGGTTTATCGAGCCCGTGCCAATCAACAATGGCAGCGTCAGGTGATTTCTTTATCGGTGGGCAGTCATAGCTGTCTCGAATGGTTGCCTCAGGAAACCATTATCTTTCAGTCTGCTAATGTCGAACTTAAAACAGAGATCAATCTGGCCAAACAGGGCGATGTGCTGGGCTGGGATATCATTTGTTTGGCCAGACCAAGCTGTGATGAATCCTTTGATAAAGGCACTGTTGTGCTCGATTTAACCATCAAAAAAATGGGGCGCGCCGTGTTGATTGAGAAAACACGGCTTAATGGCGGCGAAGAGGCCTTGGCTGCGCGTTGGGGGCTTTCGGGTAATAGTGTGTTAGCCACCTTTTACGCCACACTGGATTGCAGCGATGATGAGGTTGATGGTTGGCGTCAGCGTTGTGAGGCCAGTGGTATTGAAGGCCGTTTGGCGCTGACATACCGTAAAGGCATATTGATTGGCCGCTATCTCGGTGCTTACGCCGAGCCTGCACGGCAGATGTTTGAACTATTATGGTCACTGATTCGTCAACATCGTGGGCTGGCTCTCTGTCGGCCGCGAATATGGAATACTTAACAAGGGCAATACCGTGGAATTAAACCCAAGAGAAAAAGATAAATTGCTGATATTTACCGCCGGTCTGTTGGCCGAGCGGCGATTGGCCAAGGGCTTAAAGCTCAATTATCCAGAGGCGGTTGCATTGATTACCTGTGCTGTAATGGAAGGTGCCCGAGAGGGGAGGACGGTAGCCGAGATGATGAGCGCCGGTCGTGAGGTGCTGACCGCTGAACAGGTGATGGAAGGTGTTGTCGATTTGGTTGATGAGGTGCAGGTCGAGGCAACCTTTCCAGATGGCACCAAACTGGTGACCGTCCACAATCCAATTGTATAGGTATGGCAATGAAACCAGGAAAAATTGAAACCAAGGGCGGCGATATTGAATTCAATGTCGGCCGTAAGACGGTAGAGTTGGTTGTTGCTAATAATGCCGACCGTCCAATACAGGTGGGCTCACACTACCATTTCTATGAGACTAATGCGGCGCTGAAGTTTGATCGTAAGCTGAGCCTGGGATATCGATTAAATATCATTTCCGGAACAGCCGTGCGTTTTGAGCCCGGTCAGACTCGTACTGTCGAATTGGTTGCGTTGGCCGGACGAAGAGCTGTCTATGGCTTCCGTGGTGAGATACAGGGACTGCTGCAAAAAGAGGGGGCGGGCGATGAGTAAAATGGATCGTACCACCTATGCGGAGATGTTTGGCCCCACCACCGGCGACAGGGTTCGCTTAGCCGATACAGCGCTGTGGATCGAGGTCGAAAAAGATTATACCCATTACGGCGAAGAGGTTAAATTTGGTGGTGGCAAGGTTATTCGTGACGGTATGGGACAGAGTCAGGCGGGCTACGAGTTAACACCGGATACCGTCATTACCAATGTGGTTATTCTCGATTACTGGGGCGTGGTCAAGGCGGATTTGGCGCTCAAGGCTGGGCGTATTGTGGCTATTGGTAAGGCGGGAAATCCTGATATTCAAGACGGTGTCGATATTGAAATAGGCCCCTGCACCGAAATCATTGCCGGAGAGGGGCAAATTGTCACCGCCGGAGGCATCGATGCCCATATTCACTTTATTTGCCCGCAACAGATCGATGAGGCATTGATGAGCGGCGTGACCACCATGATTGGTGGCGGCACAGGGCCGGCGACGGGGACGAATGCGACGACCTGCACGCCAGGTCCCTGGCATATCGGCAAGATGTTACAGGCGGTGGAGTCGGTGCCAATGAATATCGGTCTGCTGGGCAAGGGTAATACGAGCTTACCTGAGGCGTTAGAGCAGCAGGTGCTGGCCGGTGTCTGTGGTTTAAAGTTGCATGAAGACTGGGGTACCACGCCGAGCTCTATCGATACCTGTTTGTCGGTGGCGGAACAGCACGATATCCAAGTGGCTATTCATACCGATACGCTGAATGAATCTGGTTTTGTTGAAGATACGATTAAGGCCTTTGATGGCCGCACGATTCACACCTACCACACAGAGGGAGCGGGTGGCGGTCATGCGCCGGATATCATCAAGGCCTGCGGCTTGGATAATGTACTGCCGTCGTCGACCAACCCAACCCGCCCCTATACCATCAATACGGTGGATGAGCACCTCGATATGTTGATGGTCTGCCATCATTTAGACCCTAAAATTGCCGAGGATGTCGCCTTTGCCGACTCTCGTATACGCAAAGAGACGATTGCTGCAGAAGATATTTTGCATGATTTAGGCGCGTTCTCGATGATTAGCTCCGACTCTCAGGCGATGGGGCGGGTAGGCGAGGTGGTGACGCGGACCTGGCAGACGGCTCACAAAATGAAGCAGCAGCGAGGGGCATTACCAGAGGACAGCGACTGGAGTGACAATTTTCGCGCCCGTCGCTATATTGCCAAATACACCATCAACCCGGCTATTGCGCATGGTATCAGCCACGAGGTGGGTTCTATCGAGGTGGGTAAGCTGGCCGATCTAGTGATGTGGAAACCGGCGTTTTTTGGTGTTAAACCGGCGATGATTATCAAGGGCGGCATGATTGCCGCCGCGCCGATGGGTGATCCTAACGCCTCTATTCCGACGCCACAGCCAGTGCATTTTAGGCCGATGTTTGGCGCCATGGGTAAGGCGGTTAGTCAGACTTCCGTCAACTTTGTCAGCGAGGCTGCGGTGGCTGCTGGCATTGGTGAAAAGCTGGGTTTAGATCGGCGCTTGGTGGCGGTGAAAAATTGTCGCAGTGTCAAAAAGAAAGATATGAAACTGAATGACTACCAGCCCCATATGGAGGTCGACCCAGAAACCTATGAGGTGCGGGCCGACGGTCAATTACTCGATTGCGAACCGGCGACAGCGTTGCCAATGAGCCAATTATATTCGCTGTTTTGATCGGCTATTGCGCGACAAAAAGCAAACAACTCACAGTAGGTGGTAGTGATATGTTGATGTGCCAAGAAGTAGTGGTTGCAGCACCAGAGGCGACGATGCTTATCGTTGATCTCAGTTGGGATCAGCGCAAACGCTCTCGATTTAAGAGTGAGACACGATGTGGTCAGCCCATGGGCTGGATGATAGAGCGGGGCAAGGTACTCAGCGATGGCGATTGCCTGCTGGCTGAGAATGGTCAGCTGATTCTGGTCAAGGCAGCACTGGAAGATGTCTCTGTCGTCCTTACCGATAACCCCTGGCTGTTGGCAAAGGCGGCTTATCATTTGGGTAACCGCCATATGCCGCTGCAGTTGGGTGAGGGCTGGTTACGTTATCAACACGACTACGTGTTGGATAACATGGTGCGAGGTTTTGCCCTTGAGGTAGAGCGGCAGCAACGCCCCTTCCACCCGGAGAATGGTGCCTACGGTAATCATGGTGGTCATAGTCATGGCCATGATGATAGTCATGATCATGGGCAGCAAAGTCATCATCATGAGCACTGATTCACTGGCGCGGTTAAAGCTGATGCAGTTGGTCAGCCCAGCCTTGCCAGTGGGGGCATATGCCTATTCGCAGGGTTTGGAGTATGCCATCGATTGCGGTTGGCTTACCTGTGCAGAGGAGGTCGGTGATTGGTTGCAGGGGGTGATGACTCACGGTTTGGCATTTTTAGATCTGCCGGTGTTGATCCGTTTGCATCGTGCGGTTCAGAGCGGTGATCAGTCGGCTTTTAGTGATTGGAATGATTACCTGTTAGCCAGCCGTGAAACCAAGGAGTTACTGTTAGAGGATAGCCAGTTGGGTGCGGCGCTTAAGCGCTTGCTGAAAAGCCTGAACATTGGCGCGCTGTCTATTACCGGCGGTGAAAAAGAGCTAAGTTTTTGCAGTCTATTTGCCGTCGCAGGCGTCGATGCTGGCATCTCTGTGGAGGCATTGCTCGAGGGTTTTTCCTTTAGCTGGTTGGAAAATCAGGTGCAGGCGGCGACTAAAATTGTGCCGTTGGGGCAAACTGAAGGTCAGCGATTAATGGTACAGCTGATGCCTGCCATCACCGCCGCAGTAACGGATGCATTGGCTATGGATGATGAGCAAATTGGCAATAGTCTAACCGGAGTGGCCATGGCCAGTAGTTGGCATGAGAACCAATATAGCCGGTTGTTTCGTTCGTAAATTAAACACAATTTTTCTTTGAGGTAATGATGACACAGGTTTTACGCATAGGTATTGGCGGTCCCGTTGGTTCGGGTAAAACAGCACTGGTAAAGGCGCTCTGCGGTTATATGGCTGAGCACTATAATTTGGCGGTGATTACCAATGATATCTACACCCGCGAAGATGCCAAGTTTCTGCAGCAACATAAGGTGCTCGATAACGATAGGATTATCGGTGTCGAGACGGGGGGCTGTCCGCACACGGCAATCCGTGAAGATGCCTCGATGAATCTCGCCGCTGTCGATGAGCTGACCGAGCGATTCGACGGTTTGGAATTGGTCTTTGTTGAGAGTGGTGGTGATAACTTAGCGGCGACATTCAGCCCCGAACTATCCGATCTCACCCTCTATGTTATCGATGTTTCGGCAGGGGATAAAATACCGCGCAAGGGGGGACCCGGTATTACCAAGTCAGACCTGTTAATCATCAACAAGATTGATTTGGCGCCGCTCGTAGGGGCATCGCTGGAAGTGATGGACCGTGATGCCAAGAAAATGCGCGGCGATGCACCTTTTGTATTTTCAAATCTTAAAGACGAGACGGGGATTCAGACTATAATTGATTATATTGTCGACAAAGGAATGCTGACGGATAAGCATATCGTGGTGTCAACATAATTTAGATCAACGGCTTATAGTCAATAAGCGGTTAGTTTGACTATTAGGCCAGCTTTAGCATGAATTTTTAAATCGCTCGGGTTATAATCCCGCGCCTCTAAAGTTATCAATATCGAGACCGAGTGCATGAGCCAAGTAAGTGAAATACGCCAAGTAATGGCGGAAGCTGATCTTGTAGTTTCTGAGGAAACAATCAACGCAGCCTATGATAAAATGGCAGCGGAGATTACCGATAAGTTGGCCGATAAAGACCCGATCTTTGTCTGTGTGATGAACGGTGGTTTAGTGACAACCTCTGAAGTGACAAAGCGCTTACAATTTCCTTCGCAGATCGATTACTGCCACGCCACGCGTTATCGTGACGAGACAGTCGGCGGTGAGACTCTGGAGTGGCGCGCAACACCTCAGCGTTCATTAGAGGGGCGCGTGGTGGTTGTGGTTGACGATATTCTTGATGAGGGTGTCACCCTGGCGTCGATTATCGAGTCGTGCAAGGTTCAGGGCGCTGCGGAAATCTATAGCGCAGTGCTGGTCAATAAGTTGCATGACCGCAAAGTCGATAAAGCATTGGTTGGCGATTTTGTTGGTCTGGAAGTAGAAGACCGTTTCATCTTCGGTTGCGGTATGGACTACAAAGGTTATTTGCGTAACCTGCCTGCGATTTATGCCCTCAAAGATCATTGATTTGTAGCCGCTGTTGGTCGCATAAAAAAAACGCCCCACAGGGCGTTTTTTTATGCCTGTCAATAATGCGCAGCTAACCTCTATCGTTATCTTTTGGTGCCGTGTTAAGCTGATGTTAATCACGCCTATAATGAAAAAAAAGATACTGATTATGGTTAAAACAGTTAATAACAGTCCTCGTTTTCAGCTTCATGAAACTCTTGATATTGGTCACAGCAATTGGGATAAATCTGAATATCTAATCGCCAGCCAAAGCCAGATGGTTGAAATTTTCAAGACGCTTGCCGTTGAGCCGGGTGGCGAGGTTGCCGACTTTTCTGTCGCCACCAAACCTTGGCCTGTCGAGGGAATGATTTTTGCGGACCCATTGCTGAGTGGGCGTCAGATCAGCGGCGAACAGTTGCTTAACCGGCGTCTGTTCAATGATGGTTTGATGGTTGTACACCGAGGGCAGCTGGTACATCAATCCTACCGAAATGGCATGGTGGCGGATGATCGTCATGTTATTCACTCCTGTAGTAAGTCTCTGTGTGCGATGATGGTCGCTATTGCTGAAGAGGAGGGGCTATTGCAATTAGGGCGGCGGGTGATCGAATATTTGCCTGCATTTTCTCAGCATGCAGTATGGCAGGATGTCACGGTTCAGCATCTGCTGGATATGCAGGCCGGGATTTTATATAGCGAGGACTATAGCTCTGCGGATGCCCATTATTGGTCGTATACCCGGTCGGCTGGTTATTATCCGCCAACAGAAAAAGACCGTGCAATAGGCGTGCAGCAGTGGATGTTGGAAAATCTAGTCGAGGCACAATACCCTGCTGGCGAGGCCTTTGTGTATAACTCCTGCCTGACCAATGTGTTGGCGATGATACTGGAGGCCATTTATCAGCGGAGCTTTGCCGAGTTGTTCGAACTCAAGCTTTACCGTCATATAGGTGCCGAAAAGGCAGCCTGGCTGAATACCGATAGCAAGGGATTTACCATTATCGAAGGGCAGATTAATCTGTCGCTGCAGGATTTTTGTCGGGTTGCCTTGCTCACCCTTAATAAGGGGGTCAATTATCGTGGCGAGCAAATCGTCCCGGCCTGCTTCTTCGATGACCTAGTGGTAAGCGATGCGTCGTTGAAAAAAGCCTATCAGGCCCACGACCAGGATACTCTTTTCCCCTCTGGTCAGTATCACAATCAATTCTGGGTATTAGAGCCGGAGCAGCAACGATATTCGATGATTGGGATTCACGGCCAGTTTGCCTGGGTCGACCAATCGCGACAGTTACTGGTGGTCGGCCAGGGCTCCTACCCACACCAAGACAGTGCGCTGATGATGAAAACACTGAAAACGCTGTGGCATGGGCTGGCTGATTTCGCCGATAACAGGCCAGTATTATAGTTGTTGGGACGCCTGGTTAATATTGAACCGCATGCCGGCGACAGTATCCTGCCAGGCCTCGTTTTCTGCACTTGTCCACTCATTGCCAAGAGCCGTCTGGATGGTGGCGACATAGGCATCAATGAGACCGAAGTAATACCCCGTGTCTCTGACGTTATAGGTCAGGTGGCGGTAAAGCTCTTCCTCGGTGGCGGTGACGGAGTAATCGGGGTGTTTAACGGCATCCAGTAATGCGTCGCCAACCTTGCAAAACTTAATCAAGCTGACCTTGTTGAGGTCGAAGGGGGCGAAGATTTCTGCCGTTTCTGGGAAGTGCTGGAAGAATGTCGTCATCATCTGCAGAGCCAACTGGTTGGCGTTGCAGCGCTCTTTGGCGCGTTTGATGGAGGCGTCGACAATTTCTGCCTGGTGCTGATACATAATGCTGTCCATAGAATTGAATAGCATTGTTATAGCATTACAGTGAGATGGCGCCCTCGTCTGTAGGGACGAGGGCGCTTGTTTAGAATGAATTAAAGCGCGTTGTTATCACTGCCGATGAACAGGTAAACGCCCCATTCATCTTTGATTACCGCATCGGTTTTGATCAGGTGAGCGCCGATCTTAGCCTTGACAGAATCATTCTTGTAGCGTGTTACCTCGCCGCTTTTTGCCAGTGTTCTGGCCTGCGTCGTCTGCTGCCAATCGTTGCCTAAGCATTGCTCAATACGGCTGTTGAGTGTTTGATAGGCGTTGCTGGCACTCTGCTCCGAAGGGTACATTTTCGAGCAGCTATAGCTCGACTGTCCATCATTCCATACCCAAATACTGCAGGCGTTGGACACAATCTGATAGTTAGTATCGTAGATGGTGAGTTTTTTGTAGTCTTGGCCGGTGCCGCGAATATCTTCGAAACCATGCTGGTATTGACTAATGACTTCCTCGATACCTTCGCAAGGTTTGGGGGTGTAAATTGTGTTCTGGTAAAGCTCACAGCCGCTGGTAAGGAGTATAGCGGCGGTGGCGGAAATGCCGGAGAGTCTTCTTTTGCAGCCCATGATTATCCCTATGCTGATTGGCTTGTGCGTGTATTATTATGCAACAGATAAGCGTCAGAGGTAAACATTGAGGAGGGGCTCAGGGCTGCTGGATGGCGAGCGAGTGACCACAGACGGTTAAAACAAGCAGTGATAGCTCATCCCAAACATTACCCTTTTCTGCTCCCTTAGCCATATTGTCAATGCGTCGACAGTGGTCGAGCGCCCCGAGGCCTTGCCGCTTGCTCATCCGGGATAAGGCTTTGCGATATATTGGCTGGCGTCGGTCAAAGATTCTCAGCTGCTTAAAGCTGGCATTGATGTTAGTGCTGCTGGCCAATTGGACGAGAATGCGAACCTCGCGGGTTAGCGCCCACAGTATCAAAATGACTTCCGCTCCTTCGCCGCGCAAACCATTGAGGACCTTAAGAGCTTCGCCGGGGTTACCCGTGAGCATCCTGTCGCTGAGGTTGAACACAGTATATCGGGAACTGTCGGCAACGACCTGCATCACTGTCTTAGCAGTCACCGTATCACCGTCGACTAATAGTTTGAGTTTTTCTATTTCTTGTACGGCGGCGAGAAGGTTGCCCTCAACTCTGTCGGCCAATAGCTGACAGGCCTCTTGATCAGCCTTGAGTTTGGCCGCATTGAGGCGCTGCTCTATCCATTTAACCAGTTGGTAGCCTTCAATCGGCCAGAGCGTGACAATCCCCCCAACTTTATCAACTAACTTGTAACCTTTACTGCGGCTGGCATTGCTGTCGAGTTTGGCGCTGATTAATAGGATGATGGTGTCGGGATTGGGGTTGTCTAAATAGCTGGCCAAGGCCTTGCCGGCCTGCTCATCAAGCTTGCCTGCCTTCAGCCGAATCTCGATGATTTTACGACTGGCGAACAGCGATAAACTGTTGGCGCTGGTCAGTGTTTCTGCCCAGCTAAAGCTGCTGTCGACATGGTGTAACTCCCGCTCATCAAAACCCTGGCTGGCGGCGACCCGGCGCAGTGCCTCGCCCGCCTCTTGCACTAAGAGTGACTCGTCACCGCAGCACCAATAAATGGGTAATAGGCCAGATTTAGCATGCTGGTCGAACTGGTTTGGGCTCAGTTTCATCGTGGTTTAAGGCTGATCGAAAAACGATGAGTCTGATGTGGCAGCCGGTGGTGTCGGATTCTGTTGTTGCTGTTCCTCGGCCTGCGCTTGTAGCTCTAGCAAGCGTTGGTCGTCGATGGTGGCGAGCTGGTTGACGATGCTGACCGCTAACTGGGTGCGCAAATCACGCAGCAACAGCTCTTTTTCATTATCGGAGGCGATGACGTTATCGGGGTTGTTGTAATAGATTTTCTCAGCATAGACTTTTCGAGGCGGGATCAGTGTTAAGCCCTCGTTGTTAAGCAGAGTGAATTCGACCACCATCGTCAACTCATACTCGCTGGTCCTTGCCTGAGCATCGTAGCCAACGCTGCGCTCATCTTCCTTGACTTCGATAAAGGCGAGTTCGTAGGCGGTGCTGTCGGTGATGTCGGCGACATTGATATCGTAAAGAGTGAAGCTGCGTTTGATTTGCTCGATAATCGGGCCGCGAGTTTTACCGGTGAGCTTCAAGTTGGTAATAGGCTCTGCAATATCGACATTGCCGCGTAATTGGAAGCCGCAGCCGGCAAGTAGAGTCAAGGTAAGAACAACGGTGGCGAGGCCTATGTTGCGTAGACTCTTGGTCAATGTGTGCATGCAGAATCCTATGCGTTGCTGTCGTGTTAGGTTAAGTCTTTGTGTTCAATAGAAGACTGTAGCAACTGCCGGTAAATGCTGGCAAGCAGTTACTACAGATAGCGACGCTAGCCGACAACGATGTTGACCAGCTTACCCGGTACCACAATGACCTTGCGAACGGCCTTGCCATCCATGAAGCGCTGGACGTTCTCATCGGCCAAGGCGATAGCCTCAAGCTGCTCCTTGCTGGAGTCGGCGCTGACGCTTAGCTTTGAACGTACCTTGCCATTGACCTGAACAATCAATGGGATATTGGCCTGAACGAGTGCGGCCTCATCGACGGTGGGCCAGTGGGCGTCGACCACGGCGCCCTCATGCCCTAAGGCATGCCACAGCGCGTGGCTGAGGTGGGGCGTTATAGGCGATAGCAACAGGGTTACCGCTTCCAGCGATTCGCGAATAATAGCGGAGTTTTGGCCGCCATCTTCCTTGAACTTGCTGGTGTCGTTGACTAATTCCATCACCGCAGCGATCGCAGTATTAAAGGTTTGTCGACGGCCACAGTCATCGCTGACCTTGGCAATGGTCTGATGGATTTTGCGACGCAGACCCTGTTGCTTGTCGTTCAAGCTGTCGATGTCGAGGGCGACTTGATCATTTTGCACGTGGCTGTAGGCAAGACGCCAAACACGTTTGATAAAGCGGTTGGCGCCTTCAACGGCAGAGTCAGACCACTCCAGGGTCTGTTCTGGGGGCGCAGCAAACATGGTGAAAAGGCGGACGGTGTCGGCGCCGTAAATTTCAATAGCGTCCTGTGGATCGATGCCGTTGTTTTTTGACTTCGACATCTTGGTAACGCCACCGGCAATAACCGGCTGTCCATCGGCAATCAAGGTGGCAGTGGCGATGCGTCCTTTCTCATCGCGCTCTACCTTAACATCGGTTGGGGCAAACCAGCTCTTGCCGCCGTTGTCTTCTTCACGGTAATAGGTCTCGGCCAATACCATGCCCTGACAAAGTAGACGCTTGAAGGGCTCGTCACTGTTTACCAAGCCTTCGTCTCGCATCAGCTTGTGGAAAAAGCGGGCGTACAGTAAGTGTAAAATTGCGTGTTCGATGCCGCCGACATACTGGTCGACAGGCAGCCAGTAATTGGCCTGCTCAGGGTCGAGCATCATGTCGTTGACGTTCTTACAGGTGAAGCGGGCGTAGTACCAGCTCGACTCCATAAAGGTGTCGAAGGTATCGGTCTCGTGTTCTGCCGGCTGACCATTGTACTCTGTTTTACGCCACTCAAGGTCGCTCTTGATCGGTGAGTTAACACCGTCCATGACCACGTCGGTTGGCAGCAATACTGGCAGGCGATCCATGGGTACTGGGATTTCGCCACCCTCAGGCAGGTTCAGCATGGGAATGGGCGTGCCCCAATAGCGCTGGCGGCTGACACCCCAGTCACGTAAACGGTAGTTGGTAGTTGTCTCGCCCTTGTTGTTAGCGATAAGCACTTGGGAAATTGCGTCGAAGGCGGCATCGAAGTCGAGTCCGTCAAACTGACTGGAATTTACCAAAATACCTTTCTCGGTATAGGCTGCTTGCTCGAGATCGATGTCACTGCCATCGGCGGGCTTGATCACCTGGGTGATCGGCAGCTGGTAGGCCTTGGCAAATTCGTAATCGCGTTGGTCGTGCGCAGGAACGGCCATGACGGCGCCAGAGCCGTAATCCATTAACACATAGTTGGCGACCCAGACAGAGACCTCTTCTCCGGTAATGGGGTGGAGGGCTTTGAGGCCGGTATCCATGCCTTTCTTTTCCATCACCGACATATCCGCCTCGGAGACAGATTGAGTCTTGCACTCGGCGATAAAGTCGGCCAGGGCGCTGTTGTCCTCGGCCAGCTTTAAGGCTATCGGGTGCTCGGCGGCCAGACTGACGTAGGTCACGCCCATAATGGTGTCGGGGCGGGTGGTGTAGACATCGAAGCCGTCGGCAACGTTGGCAATTGGCTGCTGCAGGGCGAAGTGCATGGTAATGCCTCGGCTCTTACCAATCCAGTTGCGCTGCATCTGCTTGACCTGATCCGGCCACTCATCCAGCTGATCGAGATCGTTTAGCAGTTCATCGGCGTAATCGGTGATTTTAATAAACCACTGCGGAATTTCTTTGCGCTCGACCAGAGCACCTGAGCGCCAGCCGCGGCCATCGACAACCTGTTCGTTGGCTAATACGGTCTGATCGACGGGATCCCAGTTAACGGTGGCCATTTTCTTATAGACCATGCCCTTCTCGTACAGGCGGGTGAAAAACCATTGCTCCCAGCGATAGTAGTCAGGCTTACAGGTCGCTAATTCGCGGCTCCAATCATAGCCAAAGCCCAGACTTTTGAGCTGGGTCTTCATGTAGGCGATGTTTTCATCGGTCCACTTGGCCGGTGCGGTATTGTTGTTCATCGCAGCGTTTTCGGCGGGTAGGCCGAAGGCATCCCAGCCCATTGGCTGAAGGACATTTTTGCCGAGCATACGCTGATAACGAGTGATCACGTCGGTAATGGTGTAGTTGCGGACATGGCCCATGTGCAGCTTACCACTGGGGTAAGGGAACATGGCCAGGCAGTAGTACTTCTCTTTGCTGTCGTCTATGTCGACTTCAAAGCTTTTGCTCTGCTCCCAGTATTGTTGAGATTGAGCTTCGAGTTTTTTCGGAGAATATAGTTCTTCCATCGTACCGTTCTTCTGCTAGGTCGCACGTAGGCGGAGAATAACAACACAGCTAATTAGGCTGAAACAGCTGTGCGGATAATAAAAATTTGGGGCGTAGGATACCGCAGCGACAGGGCTCAAGCCACCTTATATGGCCAAACTAGCGTGCATTATTTAACGATCAGCAACGATATTGGTTTGCTGGCGATGATATTGCCGCTGCGGGCGGCAATTCACTGCTATTGAACAGCGCTGCCCAGCCTCGCCCAGGGTGTCGTGCCCTGCATGATATCGACGCTGCCGGTCAATGTTTGATGCTGGAATTGTTCGCTTTGCTGCACGATTCTGCCGCGGTGATCGATGATGGCAGAGACACCATTATTGGTGGCGCGTAACATCCAGCGACCGTTTTCCAAGGCGCGCATTTGCGCCATCTGCAGGTGCTGCAGCGGCCCGATTGAGGCGCCAAACCAGGCGTCATTACTAACGGTGAGCAAGAGGTCGCTATTGGCGGCATGGCGCTGCGATAAATCGGGATAGACTACTTCGTAGCAGATCAATGGCAGCAGTTTAGCCTGGTCGGTGATCAGTAATGACTGATTGCTGTCGCCGGGACGAAAGTTTGACATCGGCATGTCGAAGAAATCGATCACTCCACGCAGGACTGATTCCAGTGGTACGTATTCGCCAAAGGGCACCAGTCGCTGTTTGAAGTAGATCGATTGTTCGGCGCCACTGGCGACAATGCTGTTGTGAAAAATCGTCCGCTGTTTACCGTTATCAGTAATGTTGCGTCGATAGGGAATACCGGTTATCAGCGTGCTGTTATGTTGCCGAGCCTGTGCCGACATGGTTTTGAGAAAGGGCTTGGCGCGCTGGTAGAGCATGGGCACGGCGGCCTCGGGCCAGATCACTAAGTCGTGTCCCCACACCTTGGCGCTGTCATCGGCCAGCAGTTTGAGGGTCGGCTGTAATTGTTCCGGCCGCCATTTTAGCTGCTGTGGAATATTGGGCTGAATCATCGCCACGCTCAATGTCTTGCCGCTCGGTTTGACCCATTCGATGCTGTTGAGCCAATAGCCACCACCCCAAATAAGGCACAGCGAGGCAATAGCATACAGTTGCTGCGCCGCATTTTTTTGGGTTTGCAGCATCAGGGCTATCGCGCCGGCGGTCAGCGTTGTTGCCAGGGTTGCCGCCCATACGCCACCGATTGGCACCCAGCCAGCAAGAGCGGTGTTGAGGTGGCCATAACCGAGGTAGAGCCAGGGGAAGCCGGTCAGAAACCAGCTTCGTAGCCACTCGCCAAAGAGATACAGCAGGGGAAAGATAATGGCGCTACCCAGCGGGAGGGCGCGGCTCCAGCGAATATGAATATAGGCTGGAATCATGTAGAACAGTGCTAGCACGAGGCAGAATAATAGGGTGAAAAATGCCGCGAGGACAACAGGGGCATTACCGTATTCGTGGATGCTGACGTAGACCCAAGACGCACCGCCGATGAACAGGCCAAAGCCGTAGCAATAGCTTCGCCACAGACCTTGTTTTAGCTCGACCTTGCTAAGACCGGCAATCAAACCCGTGACCGCGATAATGCCGGCGGGCCAGAAATCGAAGGGGGCGAAAGAAAGAGTGACGGCGGCGCCGCAGAGAAAGGCAATAAAATGGCCGAGCCTGCCCGGCCGAGTGATAATCTGAAGGAGTTTTTCCACGCTGTCTCTCTGTCGTAGGCTCTGGCTTAAGGGGTGGTGACCGACAGAGTTTCTATGCGGCGGCCATCGGCCTCGATAACTTGAAATTCGAAGCCCTCGATGACAATCTTATCGTTGATCTCAGGCAGGCGGCCAAAGCTCTGACTGACGAGGCCGCCAATGGTGTCGAACTCCTCATCGCTGAAACCAGAGTCGAAGGATTCGTTGAAATCCTCAATGCTGGTAATCGCCTTGACGAGAAAGTTATTGTCGTCGATGTTGTGGATTTCTTCTTCTGTCTCAGTATCGTACTCGTCTTCGATGTCGCCAACGATTTGCTCCAGCACATCCTCGATGGTAACAAGACCAGCAACACAACCATACTCGTCGATGACCACGGCCATGTGATTACGGTTCTCGCGGAACTCGCGCAGCAACACATTGAGGCGTTTACTTTCGGGTACAATATAGACCGGTCTGATGACCGATTTTAAATTGAAGTCTGAATCGCGTTTAAGTAATTGGGGGAGCAAATCCTTGGCCAGCAAAATGCCGAGAATATCGTCGCGGTCCTCGCCAAAGACGGGAAAGCGAGAGTGAGAGGATTCGATGACCATTTCGAGCGTGTCTTCGATGCTGGAGTCACCGGCAATAGAGACCATTTTTGTACTGGGAATGAGGATGTCGCGAACTTTCTGGCGAGAGACTTCCATCGCACCTTCGATAATGCTGAGGGCGTCGGCGTCGATGATCTCGTTTTGTTCTGCTGAGCGAATTTGTTCGCGCAGATCGTCGCTGTTTTTTGCTTCGGGTGAAAAAATATCTGTTAGTTTTCCGATCCAGGATTTCTCGTCTGGATCGTTGCTAGATCGTTCTTCGCTCATTCGGTTTGTCTAATCTCTCTCTTGTTGAATTATTCAGATCAATGAATATGGCTAAAGTAACCTAAATATCGTCGTGGCGATAGGGGTTTGCGTAGCCTAACTGTGTCAGCAGCAAGGTTTCCAGCGACTCCATAGCGTCGGCCTCTTCATCATCAATATGATCATAGCCCAGCAGGTGGAGTGTGCCGTGAATGACCATATGAGCCCAGTGAGCCTCGCAGGTCTTCCCCTGTTCCATGGCCTCATGCTCGACGACTTCGGCGCTGATAATAATGTCGCCCAGCAGAGGGATGTTGAGCTCTGGCGGCAAGTCGGCGGGAAACGACAGCACGTTGGTGGTCTTGTCCTTGCCGCGATAGGTGTTGTTGAGTTCGCGTACCTCGGCGCTGTCGGTAATGCGCAGGGTCAGTTCTGCCTGTTCACGGCGATCACCAATGGCGGCATCGACCCAGCGTTGAAACAGCGCCTGCTCCGGCACGGCTTGCTCGATAACGATTTGTAGGTCGAGGTCGGCCGACATCAGGATGACTCTTCTGAGTGGTCGTCATAGGCTTCGACAATGCGCTGCACCAGCGGGTGGCGAACCACGTCCTTGCTTTCGAAGTGGGTAAAGCTAATGCCCTTAACCCCATCTAATACATCGATGGCATGACAAAGACCGGATTTGGTGCCCCGGGGCAGGTCGATCTGAGTGATGTCACCGGTGATGACGGCGGTGGAGCCAAAACCTATGCGGGTCAGAAACATCTTCATCTGCTCGCGGGTGGTGTTTTGGCTCTCGTCGAGAATGATAAACGAGTTGTTCAGTGTGCGGCCACGCATAAAGGCCAGAGGCGCAATCTCGATAACGTTGCGCTCAATCAGCTTGGCGACTTTCTCGATGCCAAGCATCTCATACAAGGCGTCATAAAGCGGACGAAGGTAGGGGTCAATTTTCTGCGCTAAATCGCCGGGGAGAAAGCCGAGTTTCTCGCCCGCTTCGACCGCTGGGCGCACCAGCATAATTCGGCGAACCTCATCCTGTTCCAGCGCCTGTGCTGCCGCGGCGACGGCAAGAAAGGTCTTGCCGGTACCGGCGGGGCCGATGCCAAAGTTGATATCGTTCTTGTTGATCGCGTCGACATAGCGTTGCTGATTACCACCGCGAGGCTTGATAATCATCTTCTTGGTCTTGACCACGGTGCCGCCATCGAGTTCGTCGATGTTGTCGCCGTTATTGATTTCGAGCAGCGTCTCCATGCCGGATTCCTGCAGATACAAGTGGACCAGTTCAGGGCTGATGTCTTGCTGCTGTTGTGCTTCTTTATGCAGTTGCTTCAGTAGCTGGGCGCAAACCCTGACTTGATCCGGGCCGCCATGGATTGAAAATTGATTGCCGCGATTGTGAATGCGAACGCCAAGTCGCTGTTCTACTTGGCGGAGATTACAATCGAGTTGGCCGCAGAGGTTAGCGAGTAACTGAGGAGTGTTGGGCTCGAGGGTGACGCGTTTTTCGGTAGCTGTAAATGTGTTCAATGCGGGCTGTACCTCAAATGGACGGGCGGCTGTCAGTATTTAGACAGCCGCCGCAAGAGTCGGTTCCGTTAGCGGGCGGGTCGGTCTAGCAACGTGCCGCGAAGAGAGTTGGCGTAGGCGTCATTGATGGTGACATCGACGAACTTACCGATGATGCTGTGATCGTCGGCCTTGAAGTTAACCACGCGGTTGTTTTCGGTACGGCCCTGGAGCTCGCCGGGGTCTTTTCTTGAAACCCCTGTCACCAGCAAGGTCTGTTCGCTGCCAACCATGCGACGGCTGATTTCCATCGCCTTTTGGTTGATCCGTTGTTGTAGTATCGCCAGGCGTTCTTTCTTGGTCTCCATTGGAGTGTCGTCGATCAAGTCGGCGGCAGGGGTGCCTGGACGGGCGCTATAGATGAAGCTGAATGACATGTCGAAGCCGATATCGCCAATCAGATCCATGGTGTCTTGAAAGTCTTTTTCAGATTCGCCGGGGAAGCCAATGATGAAGTCTGAGGACATCGATATGTCAGGACGGATTTTACGCAGACGGCGGATCTTAGACTTGTACTCGATCGCCATATGGTTGCGTTTCATCAACGCTAAAATACGGTCGGATCCACTCTGTACCGGCAGATGCAGGTGGCTGACCAATTCCGGCACGGTGGCGTATACGTCAATTAGGGCGTCACTGAATTCTGTCGGATGTGAGGTGGTGTAGCGAATGCGATCGATACCGGGAATAGCGGCAACAAAGGTGATCAACTCAGCGAAATCGATGATTTCGCCCTCGTGGTTATCACCACGATAGGCGTTCACGTTTTGACCCAATAGATTGACCTCGCGGACACCCTTGCCGGCGAGAATGGCAATCTCTGCGATGACATCGTCGAAGGGGCGGCTGACTTCTTCGCCGCGGGTATACGGCACGACGCAGAAGGTACAGTACTTTGAGCAGCCTTCCATAATTGACACAAAGGCTGATGGACCGTCGACCTTCGGTTCAGGCAGGCGGTCGAACTTCTCGATCTCTGGGAAGCTGATATCGACCACGGCTTTCTTGTTTAGGCTGGATTTTGATGCGTCGATCATTTCCGGTAGGCGGTGTAAGGTCTGCGGGCCAAAGATTACATCGACAAACGGGGCGCGTTTGCTGATGGCGTCACCCTCCTGTGAGGCGACACAGCCACCGACACCGATGACTAAATCGGGGTTGGTTTCCTTCAGCGAACGCCAGCGCCCGAGCTGATGGAAGACTTTCTCCTGGGCCTTTTCCCGTATAGAGCAGGTGTTCAGCAATAAGACGTCGGCCTCGGCCTCGTTATCGGTGACAACCAGTTTATGGCTCTCACCCAGCAAGTCACTCATGCGGGCAGAATCATACTCATTCATCTGGCAGCCGTGGGTTTTGATAAAGAGTTTTTTGACCGTCTCGGACATCGTAATACCTTAAAGCTAAATATGCGGCAAAAATGACCGCAGTAATTTTCAATAGAGCCGGACATTATACCAGTGCTTCCACGGCTAAATCAGCCTATTTTGAATATCATCTGTGATAGTATCGCTTTTGTCCTCAGGGATTTTCAAACCACCTCGCCAACACAGAGTTGTATACATGTCTTCGTTGTCCGTTTATAAAATAGTTTTCCTCAGCCACGATCAACTCATCGAGCTTTATGCGCGCGCTATTTTTGAAAGTGATATGCCCGGTTTTATTGAGGTTGAAGAGTTTGTATTCGATAATATAAATGGCGAAAAAACCGACGTAGAAGAAAAGCTTAAGGCAGAATTCAGTGGAGTTAAGCGCAGTTTTCTCCCGATGCATAACATCGTGCGCATCGATGAAGTCGAGAAAGAAGGTGAGGTAAAGGTTCGAGATGCCGAACGTAAATCGGCCAAGGTAACGCCTTTCCCGCAGCGTTTGGCGGTGCGTAATCGAGAGCCGCAGGACGGCGAAGATTAATACAGTTGTTGTATACAAAAACACCGCCGCCGGCGGTGTTTTTACTTGTGCGATCTACAGGCGGTGAATAACAGGGCTGGCAATTCCCAAAACTACTGGCATAATAACCAGTAGTTTTTAATATTGAGAAGCATATGGCGCTTATTCTTGGCATAGATCCAGGTTCACGGAAAACCGGCTTCGGCATTATCAACAGTGTCTCCGGTCGTCATGAATATATTACCAGCGGCATAATACGCCTGCCTGAAGCCGAGCTCCCCGAGCGCCTTAAAATTATATTCGAAAGTGTGACTGAGTTGATCGAACAATATTGCCCGCAGCAGGTGTCTATTGAACAAGTCTTTATGGGCAATAATGCCAGCTCGGCGCTGAAACTAGGCCAGGCACGCGGCGCAGCCATTGTAGCGGCGGTGACCCAGGACTTACCAGTGGCAGAGTATTCGGCCCGGCAGATCAAACAATCAGTGGTGGGCAGTGGCGGTGCCGATAAGGCGCAGGTTCAGCAGATGGTGAAAACGCTGCTCAAGCTGCCAGCGGCCCCGTCGGAAGATGCCGCGGATGCGTTGGCGGCAGCCATGTGCCACGCCCATTCTCAAGCCAGTATGATTGCCATGGCCGGTGCCGCACGCAAGTACCGCAACGGTCGGTTACGATAACTAACACATCATAAATCAGCGCCAGCGCCCCTTGGACACAACAGGATAAAAGCAAACATGATCGGTCGGATACGCGGTATTTTAGTAGAGAAGCAGGCGCCAGACTTGTTGGTCGATGTTGCCGGTGTGGGTTATGAGATGCAGGCGCCACTGAACACCTTTTTTAAATTACCGCTGCTCGGTGAAGAGGTGGTGCTATATACCCACTTCAGTGTCAGCGAGAATGCCCAGAGCCTGTATGCCTTTAGTCAGCGACAGGAGCGAGAGCTTTTTCGGGTTATTATCAAGGTCAGCGGTGTCGGACCCAAGCTCGGCTTGGCCATTCTCTCTGGCATGGGGGCCGAAGAATTTGTCTCGATTATTCACGCCGGTGATGCCTCTGCCCTGGTGAAACTACCGGGCGTCGGCAAAAAAACCGCCGAGAGGCTGGTGATTGAAATGCGAGACCGCCTAAAGACTTGGCAGGCGGCCCCGGCGCCATTATTTGATGGCAAGATGGTGCAAACCGAAGATGCCACGGCGAACATCAATCAGTTAATAGCCGATGCCGAGAGCGCCCTGGTGGCGCTGGGTTATAAACCGACCGATGCGGCCAAGGCGATTAACAGTGTCGTCGATGACGGTGTATCCTCATCGGAAGAACTGATAAGAATGGCGCTGAAAGGAATGGCGAAATAACGCCGGGCAACCCTTATGATAGAAACTGATCGTTTAATTAGCGCCGAGCGGGCGCCAGTGGAAGAGCGTGAATCGATTGATCGCGCTATTCGACCTAACACGTTGGCCGAGTATGTTGGCCAATCGGCGGTTAAGGAGCAGATGGAAATCTTTATCGATGCTGCTCGCCGTCGTGACGAACCGTTAGATCACACCTTGATCTTTGGCCCCCCAGGATTGGGCAAGACCACGTTGGCCAATATTATTGCCAGTGAAATGGGGGTGGCACTGAAAACCACCTCGGGCCCGGTGTTAGAGAAAGCCGGTGACTTGGCTGCGATCATGACCAACCTTGAGCCGGGGGATGTCTTGTTTATCGATGAGATACATCGCCTGAGTCCCAATATTGAAGAGATTCTCTATCCTGCGATGGAGGACTATCAACTCGATATTATGATCGGAGAAGGGCCAGCAGCACGTTCGATCAAGCTGGATTTACCGCCTTTTACTCTCGTCGGTGCCACCACCCGCGCCGGCTTGCTAACCTCACCATTACGTGATCGCTTTGGCATTGTTCAGCGTCTCGAGTTTTACAATACCGCAGATCTCACCAAGATTGTCACCCGTTCCGGCGCCATTCTCGAGATGAATATTGATCACGAGGGCTCGGAGGAGGTGGCTAAGCGATCCCGGGGTACACCGCGGATTGCCAATAGGTTGCTGCGTCGGGTGCGAGATTATGCCGAGGTCAAGGCTGAGGGGCGAGCACACAGAGCGGTGGCCAATGCGGCACTGAACATGCTCAATGTGGATAAGTCGGGTTTCGATCATCTTGATCGTCGTTTGTTGCTAACCATGATCGATAAGTTTAGTGGCGGCCCTGTCGGTGTCGACAACTTGGCAGCCGCCATAGGCGAGGAGCGCGACACCATCGAGGATGTGCTTGAGCCTTATTTAATTCAGCAGGGCTTTTTAATGCGCACGCCTCGCGGTAGAGTGGTGACTCGTAGCGGTTATGATCATTTTGATCGTGCTGCCGAGTTTAAAGAGCGCTAAGCTGAGTCGTTATTGTATTAAGCAGTAGAGTGGGGCGAGAGTTAGATGTCGACATTTGAATTCCCTATCCGTGTATATATTGAGGATACGGATGCCGGTGGAATTGTTTACTATGTAAATTATTTCAAATTTATGGAGCGTGCCCGCACTGAGTGGATGCGCTCTTTTGGTTTTGGTAAAACCAGTATTTTCGCAGAGGACATGATGTTTGTCGTTCATTCGGTCAGCGCTGACTATAAGAGCCCGGCACGCTTGGATGATCAATTGATTGCCACCAGCAGGGTGATTAAATCAGGTGCCGCCTATTTTACGGTAGAGCAGCAGATACTGTGTGATGGTAAGCTATTGTGCAGCGGTGAGGCCAAGATTGTCTGTGTCGATAGAGAGACAATGACGCCGAGGGCTATTCCCAAGCAGATTAAAGACAGAGTATTCGTCTAGCAAAATTGCTGGATGGGTCAACGAATTAAGTATTGGTGTCGGGGCATACTAGCGCACCGTCAACTCAACGTTAGAAATTTGGAGCAGATTAAACGTGAACGAACAGATGTCGATCTGGAGCTTGGTCTCCAGCGCCAGCCTTTTGGTGCAATTAGTCATGCTGTCGCTGTTAGTGGCCTCAGTGGTTTCTTGGATGATGATTGTGCAGCGCTCCCTGTTTTTTTCTCAGGCGAAAAAAGAGCAGGTTAAGTTTGAAGGTGAGTTCTGGTCGGGGGTCGATTTGGCTCAGTTGTTTCGCAGCGGTAATGAGGCAGCGCAGAGTGGTAAGAGCTTTGGCGGCTGTGAGGCGATCTTTCGTGCCGGCTTCAGGGAGTTTAGCAAGTTGCGCCAGCAAAAAATGGACGCCGACGCTGTGATGGAAGGTACGCAACGTGCTATGCGGGTGGCGTTGAACAAGGAGGAAGAGCGCATCGAAAAACATCTACCGTTCTTGGCTTCAGTGGGATCGACCAGCCCCTATGTTGGTTTGTTTGGCACTGTCTGGGGTATTATGAGTTCTTTTCGCGGACTGGCAAATGCACACCAGGCGACTCTGGCAACCGTGGCTCCCGGTATATCGGAGGCGCTGGTTGCGACCGCTATGGGACTGTTTGCCGCCATACCTGCGGTGTTAGCTTACAACCGCTTCTCAGCTCGATCGGATAATCTATACGGTCAGTATGAAACCTTTGCCGACGAATTCTCTTCAATTCTGCACCGTCAAGCTCATGCTCGCCCAGCGCGTCGAGAGCCACAGGCTAAATAGTCATGCGTTGTAATCGATAGGTATAAAGCTGATGGCGAGAAAGAAACGCAAATCAATGGCCGAGATTAACGTCGTACCCTACATCGATGTGATGTTGGTCTTGTTAATTATATTCATGGTGACGGCACCAATGTTGACTCAGGGAGTGAAGGTGAATCTTCCTGATGCCCCAGCAGAACCCATTGGCAAGGTCGATGATGAACCGCTGATCGTATCAATTAAAGCTGATGGCAGTTATTATTTAAATATCAGTAAAAACGCGAAAGATGCAATCAGCGTTGATGAATTAACCGATCGTGTCAGTAAGATATTGCGCGCCAAGCCGGCGACGCCAATTTTGGTTTGGGGTGATGCCCAGGTACCCTATGGCCAGGTTGTTGAGCTGATGACGGTACTGCAGGGTGCTGGAGCACCCAGCGTCGGTCTTGTGACTGAAGAGAAATAGTCCGGATGGCTTACCGAACATCTCGCCTCTCTGAGTATGGTATTCCGCTGACGGTTGCGGTGTTACTTCATGCTGGTTTGATTTGGTTTATGTTGACAGGTATTGAACCTGAGCATAAACCGTTCAAGGCCAAGGCGCCGCAATTTATTGACGCCAAGTTGGTAAAGATCAAGGCTCAACCGGTGGTTAAGCCAAAACCGAAGCCGGCGGCCAAACCCAAGAATAAGCCCAAGCCAAAACCGGTGGTTAAACCCAAACCCAAATCAAAACCTGCGGTTAAACCCAGGCCAAAAATTGATCAAAAGGCGCTCGACAAAAAAGCCGAGGCACTGAAGGTGAAAAAGCAGCAAGAGGCAGAGCAACAACGACTGAAACAGTTGCAAAAAGAGCGCGAACAGCAGTTGTTATCGGCGCTGGAGGATGAAGACGACTATCAACAGGCCTCCTCTAATGCTCAGCTGGCGACCAGCTATAGTGCCTTGATCCGTGAGCAAGTTGGGCAGAGTTGGAGTCGACCACCCAGCGCCCGTAATGATATGGAAGTGTTGTTGCAGATACACTTGGTGCCAACCGGTGAAGTTTCCAGTGTCGAGATTTTGAAGGGCAGCGGCAGTGCGGTGTTTGATCAGTCTGCTGTGCGTGCGGTCAACAAGGCAGAGCGGTTTGTTGAATTACAGGATTTGCCCCCGGCAGTTTTTGAACAATATTTTCGACGATTTAATTTATTATTTAGACCTGAGGATTTACGACTGTGAGATGGTTGAGTCAGTACATTACCCTAACGTTTGTTTTGTTTTTAGCCGCCACGGCTAATGCGCAACTAACCATTGAGATCACCCAGGGGCAAGACAATCCAACGCCGATAGCGGTTGTTCCCTTTGCTGGCGGCAATGGCTTGAGTGAGGATGTCTCGCAGGTCATCGCCGACAACCTCTTACGCAGCGGTCAATTCGCACCACTGGACCGGGGTGATATGCTGGGCAACCCGACCAAGCAGAGCGATATTTACTATCGTGATTGGCGGGCGGTGGGCTCCGAGTATGTGGTCATCGGCCGTATGACAAATACCGCAGGCAGCTATAAGCTCAACTATGAACTTTACGATGTGACTGCGCAGAAGCAGATGTTGGCCAAAGAAGTCATTGGCAACAGTGCCCAGTTGCGCGATATGGCACACACCGCCAGCGATCAAATTTTCGAAGCGTTGACGGGTATGCGTGGCGCCTTCTCAACCAAGATACTCTACGTACGCCGTAATGCGACCAGCGCAGGGCAATATCAGTATGGTTTGATGATGGCTGATGCAGACGGCCAGCGTGAGACCACCGTGCTGAACTCCCGCGAGCCAATATTGTCGCCAACCTGGGCGCCCAACGGCAAGGAAATTGCCTATGTCTCGTTCGAAACCTCTCGACCAGCTATTTATAGGCATGAGCTTAGCAGTGGTAAGCGTGAGCGCTTAACCAATTTTAAGGGGTTGAATAGCGCGCCAGCCTACTCCCCAGACGGCAAGCGTTTAGCCATGGTTTTATCGAAGGGTGGCAGCCCCGATATCTATATTATGGAGCTCGACAGTAAGCGTTTAACTCGAGTGACCAAGCACTATGCCATTGAGACTGAGCCAAACTGGACCAATGATGGCAAGGGAATACTGTTTACCTCGGATAAGGGCGGCAGCCCACAGATCTATCAGATCAACCTTGATGATAACTGGCAGGAGCGACTGACCTTTGAGGGTGCTTATAACGCACGAGCTAGGGTGTTGTTGGACGGCAGCGGCATTGTCATGGTGCATCGCCCCGAACGTGGTGGGGACTTTCACATTGCCTTGCAAAACTTGCAGCGAGGCACGATTAGAACGCTAAGCGATAACGCTTTAGATGAGTCGCCGACAGTTGCCCCCAACGGTTCAATGATGCTTTATGCCACCAAGGTAAATGGTCGTAGTATTTTGTCGGCGGTGTCCATCGACGGAAATACTCGCTTCAACCTGCCATCGAAAGAGGGTGATGTACGAGAGCCCTCATGGTCTCCGTTTTTAGATTAAGAGGTCTGTTATGAGCGAGATGAACTTGGCTTACGGCAATGGGGATACCTCCTACCAGGCTGCCGGAGGATTTGAAGGGCTGCAGAAGCTGGCCGCAGCTTTCTATTGCGCCATGGACGTGCTGCCAGAGGCGCGGAAAATCCGCGCCATGCACAGCAGTGATCTTGCTGAATCGACCGATAAGCTGGCGCGGTTTTTGTCAGGTTGGTTGGGCGGCCCCAAGTTGTACCGTGAGACATATGGCAGTATTGCCATCCCCCGGGCGCACGCCCACCTTGATATCGACGAGGCTGCGCGGGATGCATGGCTGAAGTGTATGGAGGTTGCGTTGTCAAAGCAGCCTTATCAACAGTCGTTCAAGGATTACATGCTGCGTGAGTTGTATACCCCTGCTGAGCGCAGTCGCATCGCGGCACAAAAGTCACAGCGTTAGCTGTGGCTATTTCCGATTATCTTAGCTGACTTTCTGTTCAGGTTGGCCCGCCACTTCTTGCTGTCAAGGCCAATCTCGGGCATTGTTTTCAATGATGGTCGTCATTTTCTTTAGTTATGCTGGGCGATTTAATTAAAGTCGCTCACCCTTTTGTGCGTATATTCCCCTACAAAATGCCAAGTGTAACCCTTGGTAACTAGGTATTTTGTCGTTGTAAATAGAGCTTGTCCTTTTTATGTGTTAGCTGATAACATTTTCCTACAAATAAAAAACAGTCGCTGATAACGTTATCAAGTGACAAATAAATACAGCCGAGATATCGATATCGTTAGTGCTGAATAATAATAGGTTGGGGATTTATGGATAAGAAACGCTTTAATAAAAAGCCGCTCTCTGCGGCAATCATGTCAGTGGCTATCTTAGGTTTCGGCAATACGCAGGCCGTGGCACAAGATGCATCTTTGCAACTAGAAGAAGTTATTGTTACAGCACAAAAACGTGTTGAAAACTTGCAAGACGTACCCGTGTCAGTCACTGCCGTCAGCGGTGATACTTTATATGATGCTGGTATTCAGCGTATGGAAGGTTTGCAGAGCTACGTGCCAAACCTGACGATGACTGAAACGGGTATCGGCACCAATATTTACATCCGCGGTATTGGCTCGGGTATCAACCAGGGTTTTGAACAATCGGTCGGTATGTACGTCGACGGTATTTACCATGGCCGTGCGCAGCTGTCACGTGCGCCTTTCTTAGATTTGGAACGCGTTGAAGTATTACGTGGCCCGCAGATGATCTTGTTTGGTAAGAACTCAATCGCCGGCGCCATCGATCTCCACACAGCCAAGCCCAGCGATGAGTTTGAGGCTGAGATCACCGGTAATTACGAACCTGAATACAACACCACCGAAGTGACCGGCATGGTCTCTGGTCCGATTACCGATTCTGTCGGTGGCCGTTTAGCGGTACGTAAAATGGATACAGACGGTTATACCGAAAACCTCACCCGTGGTGAAGATGGCCCTACCCGTGATGAAACCAGCATTCGCGGCGTCATCGATGTTGCCTTTACCGACAGCCTAGAGGCCTCGTTAAAGGTTCAGCATGACAGCTTCGATAATACCGGTCGTAACATTGAAATTATTAACGCCCCTGATAATGCTGCTGGTAGTAACTATGGCGAAGCCTTGGTTCGCTTGGGTGCCGATGATTCAGTACTCAACCAGAAAGCCGATTATAAGCGCTCAGCTGATAATAAAGAGTTCTCTAACAACGATGTGACCAGTGTTGCCTTGAATGTGGATTACAGTTTTGATAATGACAGTCAGCTGACGTTTATTACTGGCTATTTAGCCTACGATTATGATGAACTGTGTGACTGTGATTTCACCGGTGCCAACATTTTTAACTTACAATCTCAGGAAGATTATTCACAGTTAAGCCAGGAGATTCGCTTTACCTCTCCTGGTGGTGAAATGTTCGATTACATTGTTGGTGCCTATGCCCAAACCAGTGAATTGACCTTCGAAGATAATCTTAAGATCGATCAAAACAGTTTGTTGGCAAGAGTTGTGAACCCCAACCTTGCAGATATTTCGGCACCACGTGAACTAAATCAAGACAGCGATGAGTGGTCGGTGTTTGGTCAGGTGACCTGGAATATATCAGATCGCTTCCGAGCCATTGTTGGTGGCCGATATTCTGAAGAAAAGAAATCAGCGGATAAGTCACTTGCCTTTAAAACAATTGATGGCAGTGATATTGATCCCTCGATCAAGCCCAGCGTTGATGCCACGTTAAACGGTTTGTTTAAAGTGTACGAGTTTGAAATTGAAGACGAGCGTAGTAAGTCTAACTTTGCCCCGATGGCGACGGTTCAGTTTGATTTAACCGACAATATGATGACCTATGCCACCGTCTCTAGTGGCTTTAAGTCGGGTGGTTTTGATGCGCGCTCGAACAACACTCCTTATCCTACCGATGGCAGTGACCCAGGTGCGTTCGAGTTTGATGATGAGGAAGCGCTTAACTTCGAAGTGGGCATGAAGTCTCGTCTGTTAGACGGTCGTGCGACATTGAACGCGGCGGTTTACAGAACCGAATATGATGACTTACAGGTCTCTGTCTTTGATGGTACCCTCGGTTTCAACGTCGGTAATGCTGCCGGCGCAGTCAGCCAGGGCTTTGAAGTCGACGGACGCTTCAGGGCAACAGAGCATCTAACCTTCTCTACCTCGATTGCTTATCTAGACTTCGAATTTGAAGATTATGAGAACGGCACGTGTCGTTATGAGCAAATTGCTGCCGGTGCATCAGTCTGTGATCAATCGGGAGAAACCAACCAGTTTGTCTCGCCCTGGACGGTTAACCTGATGACTGAATATGTTCGCCCCATCGGCGGCAGCGGTGTTGAAGTGTTGGCCAACCTCGATCTGCTCTACAAAGACAGCTATTACACCGCAGGTAGCTTGGAAGAAGATACCAAGCAGCAAGGCTATACCACGGTCAACGCCAGAATTGGCTTAGGTGGTGAAGATGGTAGCTGGGATGTGTCGCTGGTCGGCAAGAACCTGAGCGATGAGACGGTAGTTTCATACTCTGCCGACACGCCACTGGCGTCGACGCTGGGTTATAAGAGCCAGTACGGTATTGTTGAGGCGCCAAGAACGATTGCCCTGCAAGGCGGCTATCGCTTCTAAGCGAAGAAGTATTGTTATCCCTTGAGCCGCTTCCGAGCGGCTTTTTTGTGGCTGGTAAAAGTGCTGTGGGTAACTTTACTGAATAAGTTCTCCACTGTTTCTGTGCATAAGCAGGTGTGTAAGTACGGGGTAGTTTGCCAGCAGCCAGCTCTGCTGAGGGCTGGACGATATTGGTCGAATATTGGGCGCTGGAGAGTAGGGTGTGGCGGGGTGTGACACACCGTCATGAAAAGGTGTGTCGTTGTGGCGGCGCTTACTTTTTGCTCAGTGCCGGTTGGTCGAATGAGATGCCATTCCAGCCGCTGTTAATAAAGTTTCGAATGTTTTGGTGATCGTTGTTGTCGGGGTGGTTCAACACATCGTGACGGTAATAAGTGCCGAAGCAACTCAGTGTTTGCGCCGGTGTTAATTCGTTCAGCAGGCCAAAGGCGAAAATTTTGGCAGAGCCCTCATTGGTGCCTGCTTCATTGCGTGTGCCGCCGTTGGTAAATGCCGCCGGGGTGTAATCATAGTACTCAGCGATGACCGCGATGACGTCGGTGAATTCAACCGTGTCAGCACTATTGTTTAGTTGTTGGATCAGTTGTTCTAGCTTGTTCATAGTGTTTCCAGTGTTTGTATCAGTAATCGACTTTCTTTCTCAAAGATTTATTCTTGCCATGTTTTACTTTGCTGTCGACTCGTCTGCGTTGCGAGCCTTTTGTTGGCTTGGTGGCGCGGCGCGCCTTGGTTACAGCGGTTGCCTTGACAATGATTTCCTTTAACCGCACGAGTGCATCCTCACGGTTTTTTTCTTGCGTGCGAAACCGCTGTGCCTTGATGACTAATACGCCGTCTTTATTAATACGGCTATCTTTTAACAGCAGTAGGCGCTCCTTATAAAACGGCGGCAATGAAGAGCGTTTGATATCAAAGCGTAGGTGGATGGCGGAGGAGACCTTGTTAACATTTTGTCCACCGGCGCCCTGCGCGCGAATAGCGGTCAGTTCCAACTCCCACTCTTTAATTCTTACATGGCTGCTTATTTCAATCATCAGCGGCGGGCTAAGGTGACGGTGAGGCAATGGCTGTGGCCAGGCTCGAGGGTGACAAAATCTTTGTCGGCATTGGCTGTCTCGATGCAAAGCATCGATTGATAAGCGTCATCGGCAAAGTGGCTGAGCGTCTTCGATTTTTCAATCCAGGGGTTCCAGATAACGGCGGAGTCACTGTTAGAGCTGCTGATGACGAGACTGTCATTGTCGCTGCCTTCTTCTGTCAGTGTGATATCGGTATTGCAGCCACGGTAGATTCGGTCGGTTTCACCGGTGAAGCGAATGCCGCCCTGCTGCCGGTGTAATTTTCTTTCGTCTAACGCATCAACATAATCGCAGCCGTCCAGGCCACTGATTACCGCATTGTCGATATTATCGACCGCTAAATAGCTGTGTAATGCCGTGCTGAAGTGAAACTTATCCACACCGTTATTACAGACATTAAACTCGATATTTAACTCTTTGCCGATGGATACACGGTAGCTGAGCGATGTTTTATAGGGCCAGTATGTACTACTATCCTTAGCTAAATCGAGAAACCACACTAACTCAGTGACGTTCTCATGCTCATTGATCTCGGCTAATTGCCAATCGAGTTCTCGCACTATGCCATGGGGAGGGGCGGCTGCTAACTGCTCTGTCGAGTACTGCTCTGTCACCGTTTTGGGGTTGTCGGCCAGGCCGCTAAACCACGGCCAGCAAATCGGGATACCGCCGCGCAGTGATTTCCCCGCCGAATAATCACACGCGGGGCTGGTCCATAACACGGCAGCGCTCTGATGAGGTTGATACAAACTGATCTGAGCACCCTGACAGAAGATTGTAGCCTTTGCGACGGCATTGTTGACTTGCAAGGCAATGAGTTCGTTGCACTGCTCAAATTGCACGGTCGGCTTATCGCTAAACTGCTGCTGTAGGTCGGTTAGTTGATTTATGGTCATCGGGATTACTGCTTATAAAGAGGGTGATGGACGCTCGGCGGAGGCTGAGCGTCTAAGGCATTCATGCTATTACATCATAAAGCCGAACTCGATTCGACCGGTGGTAAAACTTGGTGTGTTATCGGCAATACTCATATTGACCCACTGTTTGCCGACACTGCCGCGAAGAAAGTGCTTGTCGCTAATATCCCAGCGTAGGCCGACGGCGGCATTGTAGGAAAAGCTGGTGTCGGTGTGGGTGGTTTGATAATAGCCGCAGCGATAGTAACCATACCAAGGGTCGTACCAACAGGCAGAGCTCGGTGGGCCGTCGGCAATATTCGAGTCGGTATAAGTCCAGCCAATGCCGCCACTGATAAAGGGTGTTAAGTTGCCCTCAAATAAGTGGTAGGTAGCGTTGAGCTGACCATTGAAACTGTCGACCTTGGATTTAATGTTAGTAGTCTCGGTAGAACCTTCTAACGGCACAGTGGCGTTGTAATTGGCATTATTGAAATTCATATTGAAACCAATATTCCAATGGTTATCAATATTGTGGCCAAAGCTCATGCCAAAACCGGTATCGCTACTGGTTTTCATCTCGCTGCCTGCACCGAGGTCAAAGGTCTCTGAGCCTTGATAGGCAGCTTGAATTGTAAACTCTGTACGGCCTGAGCGCTGGCCGCTCTCGATAAACATTTGTGCGAATGACTGGCTGGTAAACAGGCCGGTCAATGTCACCACTGCGAGGTGCAATATTGTATTTTTCATAGTCATTATTCTTTTTGTATGAGATGCCTCCAGTGTATATCAGATTAACCGGCGGGAAAAATTAACAGGCTATTTATTTTGTCCAAAAAAAAGCCCCAACCAGAAAGTTGAGGCTTTTTGTTAGTGGTTAAAGCGCTGAGTATTAATTAGTCTCGGGATTGTCTGCGCCTGCTTGAATGGCGGTTAGTGCGACGGTATAGACAATATCGTCTACCAATGCGCCGCGTGACAAATCGTTGACCGGTTTGTTCAAACCCTGCAGCATCGGGCCGACGCTGACCACAGAGGCACTTCGTTGCACTGCCTTGTAGGTGGTGTTACCGGTATTCAAATCAGGAAATATGATTACCGTTGCCTTGCCGGCGACAGGGCTGTCCGGTGCCTTGCTGGCTGCGACACTGGCGGTGGTGGCTGCATCATATTGTAGCGGCCCATCAATCAACAAGTCGGGGCGTAATTCCTTGGCAAGTCGTGTTGCTTCGCGCACTTTTTCTACATCGGCGCCGGTGCCAGAGCTACCGGTGCTGTAGGAGATCATTGCGACGCGAGGAGGAATGCCAAAGGCGGCAGCGGAATCTGCCGATTGAATGGCAATGTCAGCGAGCTGCTGGGCATCGGGGTCCGGGTTAACGGCGCAATCACCGTAAACCATTACCTGGTCCGGCAGGCACATGAAAAAGATCGATGACACCAAGCTTGAGCCAGGTTTTGTCTTAATGAGCTGTAAAGCCGGTAAAATCGTATTGGCGGTTGTATGTACCGCACCAGAGACTAAGCCATCGACGTCGTTCTGCTGAAGCATCATCGTGCCTAACACGACGTTGTCCTCGAGTAGCTGATGGGCGCGAACCTCGTTCATGCCTTTGTGCTTGCGAAGTTCGACGAAGGCGTTGACATATTTATTACGAATAGAGCGAGGGTCGACAATCTCAAAGTTACGTTCAGGATAGTCCCAGCCGCGCTTTTTCATCAGCTCATCAATGATCTTGGGCTCAGCTAATAGCTGACAATGAGCGATGCCTTTCTTGGCGCAGGCAATGGCGGCTTCAACGGTGCGAGGCTCATCGCCTTCAGGCAAAACAATGGTTTTCTTCAGTGCCGATGAGACCCGGACCAAGTTGTAGCGGAAGGCCGCTGGTGACAAGCGACGCTCGCCATCGACGCTGATCATTTCGCGGAACTTTTCCCGCTCTAAATGGGCGACGACATGTTCTGTTACCGCGTCGAAGCGCTCGTTGTCATCATCCGGTGTATAGGGATAGAGTGATGGCAAACGCGTGGCTGTTGGATAGGTGGCAATCTTGGTCAGCATAATTGGCAGACCGGATTTAAGAGCGGGTGCAATGAGCTGCAGAGTTGATTCAGCGGGCTCTAAGCCGCCGGTTAACAGAACCCCCGCCAGATGTTTGCCGTTAATTTCAGCCAGCGCTGCGGCTTGCAGGACGTCGTTACGGTCGCCAGATGTCACAATCAAGGTGCCGGGTTGTAATACTGACACCAGATTCCCTGGAGAGCGTGCGCCAATACTGACGTGCTCAATGCGTCGAGTATGTGCCTCGCCCTCATGTAGCATTTGAACCGGTAAAACGCGGTTCAAATCGATGCTGCGAGGAGCCATCAAGCGGCTCTGCCACGGGATAATACCGAACAGTTTAAAGTGACCGCCACGGAAGATAGGCAGTTGCTTTTCCAGCGTTGCGGCGGAGGGGATCTCGCGGCCTTGGGTATCGAACATCTCGGGTCGAATCGTGCCATGAACATCGCGAGGCGCGCCGGCTTTATTAATGACCACACCCAGAGTGCGACCGTGCACAGAGCCACCATAAACTTCAGAGGCCACTTCGAGCTTGCGGTTCATGTATTGGTGCGAGGCCTCGGTGTCTGTTGTAACCAAAATAACCTTGGCGTCAAGAGACTTGGCTAGCGCGGCATTGACTCGAGCGGCAAAGGGGGCTTGGTCATTGGCGGCCAAGCCGAGGACGATAACGATATCAGCATCTTTGGCGGCTTCTTCGTAGGCGGCGACAATTAATTCTAAGGCATCATCGAGTTCGCCGTCGCTGAGGTATTGATGAAGTTGTTCCATTCCCATCGCAGGTTTGGCGCCGAATGTAGTGCTGAGACTTTGCACCGATTGAGCAACGGGCAGAAAAAACGCCGCCGATAGTCCGCGCTGATCGGCCAGGTGTAAAACGCCCATGGCGACAGAACTGGCGCCGGTGGATGAACCCATTGGGCTGAGCATAAAACAGTGTTTCATTAAAATTCCTATCGGTAATTAGCGGGCAATCAGCTTATTGGCAAAGTGACAAAGTTTGCTTGGCGATCATATATTCTTCGTTGGTATTGATCACCAGTACGGGTGTTGTTCCCGGCTGCGCAATATTGGGGTTACTGCGCTTACGATCAGCATTGGCAGTCTCGTTGATGGCAAGTTTAAAAATGGATAGTTGCTCGGTTACTCGGGCGCGAATGAGTTCTGAGTTCTCGCCGATGCCACCGGTAAAGATCAACGCGTCAAGCCTGTCGAGCCCCACGGTTAAGGCAGAAATAGTCCGCGCTAAACGGAAACAAAAAACATCGAGCGCCAGCTTGGCGCCAGCGTGACCTTCGGCGGCAGCTTCTTCGATGCCACGGCAGTCGTTGGTCAATTCACTGAGGCCGAGTAGCCCCGATTTTTTGTTCAATAAATCTGACAGTTGGTCGCCATCCATGCCCTGCTGCTGTGCCAGCCAGAGAATAATGCCGGGGTCGACATCGCCGGAGCGAGTACCCATGACCAGGCCTTCGAGTGGCGTCATGCCCATGGTGGTATCGACAGAGTGGCCGTTTCGTATGGCGCTGGCGCTACAGCCATTACCGAGGTGAGCGGTGATGATTTGGATGTTGTTAAAATCTTGGCCGAGAGCGATGGCAGCCTGTTCGCCAACGTATTGGTGACTGGTGCCGTGCATGCCGTAGCGGCGGATATGATGGTCGCGGTAGAGGCTTTGTGGGATGGCATACTGGTAAACCTGAGGCTCTAACTGGGAGTGGAAAGCGGTATCAAAAACAGCAACCTGAGGAAGGTTGGGGAAGGCTTGTTGGGCGGCCTCGATACCTTCTAAATTAGCCAGGTTGTGCAGCGGAGCGAGTTTGGCGCAATCTTTAATTCCCGCCTTGACGCTATCGTCTATGACGACCGATTGACGGAACTTTTCACCGCCGTGAACCACACGATGGCCGATGGCGGCGGGTACGGTGTCGGCCGGCAGTGCTGACATGACCATGGCGATAGCGGAAGCCATCTTTCCATCGGCTATTTTGCTCTCACTTTTATTGCCGTTGGATTTAATGGTGATAACGGCATCGGTGTTGCCGAGTCGCTCGGCTAATCCTTCGAAGCCACTGTCACCGGTGATTGCATCGACGAGGGCAAATTTAAGGCTTGAACTGCCTGCGTTTAAAACCAAAATCCAGTTATTCATAGTGATGGCCATTTACGTTGTTAAAAAATGAATGGGTGTGACGTTCTCGAACTTACTGAATAAAGACGCCAATAAAAACAATTATTAGCATAGTCGCTGATTGACGATGCTTCTAACTTCAATGCGGTATAGAATTCTCGAGGCGGGACATGAATTGCCGTTGTTAACATTGTGTAATAATAGTGCGCTCAAAAAGGGTGAGCAATAGGGGGAAACCCTAACTCAGTCAGTTAGTTGGTTTAATATCTGTAATCTAATTTACCTTCGAATACCACAGGGCAAAAATGAACGGCAAAGAAATACACCGGGGCTTTGATCCTTTTGGCCCGCTGGTTGTGATAGACAGCCCTGAATATCGCTACTTATCCTTTGGCCTAGAGGACGAGCAAAGCTGTCAATTAAAGTCTGCTCCGGCGGTCTTGCAGCACGAATATACCCAGGCGATGTGTCTGGCGTTCTTGTTTAATAGCCCGAAGAATATCATCGTACTTGGTTTGGGTGGTGGCTGCCTGGTCACGGCGGTACATCATTGTTTTTCGGGTGTTAAAATACGGGCTATTGAACTTCGTCAGCAGGTGATTGTGCTGGCCTATAAATATTTCCAACTACCCCGTTCCAAGCGCTTGCAGGTGATCAATGCTGATGCCAATGCATTCCTGCAGGATTGCTCACAGAAAAAAACAGATATTTTGTTTGCTGATATTTATACCGCAGAGGGCGTTGATGCACGACAGACCGAGGCCGAATTTATCGAGCGATGCCACCTGCGTTTAAAAACCGGCGGTGTACTGGTACTCAACTGTTGGCAGGAGCATCGTTATGACCAGACCCTGAAAGATGTATTGCAGCGGTTGTTTGGTGATGTGCGGGTTTGTTCTACGGCCAGTGGTAACTGGATTATTATTGCCACCAAGGCGACTATAGTTATTAGCAATAAAGAGCTTAAGCAGCAGGCGCAGAAGCTGTCGGCTCAGTTGGGTATTAATTTAGTACCCATGGTGGGGCGCTTACAGACGCTTGCTGAGGCCCCCGCATCTGGCTGAGGACTCACTTATTGATCATTGGTTCAGGGAAAAATTAAAAAAAAATGCAACCTGCTAAATTCTTAACCGGCTCTATAACCCGGCATGTAATCAATATGACGACGGCATCTGCGGTTGGCTTAATTATGCTGTTTACCTCCGATTTAGTCGATATGTTCTTTCTCAGCCAGCTGGGCCACCAGCCGTTGGCGGCGGCAGTGGGTTTTGCCGGTACACTGCTATTTTTTGCCACGGCGGCCTGTATTGGTTTGCAGGTGGGCATGGGGGCGTTGGTTGCCCGTGCGTTGGGAGCATCCCAGCGTTTGCAGGCAGGACAGTTATGTACAGATGTGTTGCTGTTTAGCCTGTTTTTTTCGCTGTTGATCACTGCGGCCTTTGCCTTTTGTATCGATGAGTTACTGATCTTCATTGGTGCCAGTGGTAACACCTTGGAATACGCCTTGAGTTACAGCAGAATTTTATTATTATCGACGCCGTTTTTAGCGGTGGGTATGTGTGGCTCTGCGGCGTTGAGAAGTTTGGGCGATGCCAAGCGCTCAATGTATGTGACGATTATGGGGGCGCTGGTCAATGTTGCTCTCGACCCGCTTTTTATATTCACATTTGGCTGGGGCATTGAGGGGGCGGCATGGGCCTCGTTCTGCTCACGAATCGTGTTATTTGTGCTGGCTATGTACTGGCTGATAAAAACCCATCGGTTACCGCAGCACCCGCGGTGGGCCTCCTTCAAAACATCGATTCGACCGGTGTCACTGATCGCCGGACCAGCCATGCTGACCTCATTGGCGACGCCTCTGGCCAGCACCTACGTGATCAAGGTAATGGCGACCTATGGCGATCAAGCTGTTGCTGCCTCGGCAATTATCGGGCGTTTAATCCCGGTCACGTTTGCAGTTATTTTCGCTCTCTCGGGGGCTGTTGGGCCGATCATCGGGCAAAACGCCGGTGCCGGCTCCTATGATAGAGTGCGTCAGACAGTACTCAGTGCCATGCTGCTCAATGTGGTTTATTGCCTGGCGGCATGGCTGTTATTGTTTTTATTAAAGGACATTATTGTGGCGGTTTTCGACGCAGAGGGTGAAACAGCATCGTTGATTATCTTCTACTGCCAGTACTTGGTGGGGGCCTTCCTGTTCAGCGGTATGTTATTTGTCGCCAATGCGGGTTTTAACAATCTTAACCGAGCCTATTTAGCGACGACGTTTAATTTTGCCAAAGCGCTGTTGGGGGTCATTCCCTTTGTTGCGATTATGTCGAAGTATTTTGGTGCTCCCGGCGTGTTGACCGGTGAGGCTGTTGCCGCCGCTGTTTTTGCTATTGCCGCCACGGTGGTACTGCTGCGCCGGATAGAAAACTTGAAAAATCGTTTGTAGGGCGGTGTTCGACGCGATCAGCGCCACGATAGCCTTGCCGGTTGTCAGTTTGCTTAACAGTGCTTTCATTCAGGCATCCAGCGCTGCTCTGGCTTGTCATTTGGTGTTGTGAGCCTTGTTGCTGTCGATTACCAGCTTTCTGGCTGTCGAATAGCTTTGCAGTCTGGCGTGCTGGCGAGCAAGTAACACTAAGTCGAAAGTGTTAGCTTGTCGCAAATTGTCCATGTTGGCATAGTTACTGCTTTTATTAACCCTGTTCAACATGTTTTTTCATTGAATGGTTGCAGTGAATCCACCCTCGGGTGACATAAATGTGATGACCAAATCTACCCCAAGCCTTTGAAGCGGTCATCTGACCGCTTTTTTTTTCGCCTGAAAAATGATGCCAAACCTGTGTTGGATGGCTCCGAAGAAACACTGTGACTAATGTACGCATTGTCTTAAATCAAGATATCCGTGTGGTGTTGATTTGCGCAGTACTGTTTTTACTCAATATGACGTATCCTAAGGAGATATTTTTCGAGTGAAACACATCCGCTTTATGACTATTAAACTACAGGCCATCAACAAGAGTTGGGGGGCTGCCCATGTATTGAACGATGTCTCAATTGAACTGGCGACGGGTGAGACCACCGTATTGCTAGGCCCGAGTGGCGCAGGCAAGAGCTCGTTGATGCGGGTGTTAAACTTACTCGATATGCCCGATAGCGGTACGCTGTCCGTGGCCAACATGAATTTTGACTTTCCGTGTGCGCACAATAAGGCGTTGGAGCGTCGCGCCCGTGAATTGCGACAGAAAGTCGGCATGGTGTTTCAGCAGTACCATTTATGGCCGCATATGACGATTGTCGAAAACTTGATCGAGGCTCCTTGCAAGGTGCTATCGATGAGCAAGACTACGGCCCGCGCCAATGCAACAGCCCTGCTCGAGCAGTTAAAGATTGCCGAGAAAGCTGATGTCTTTCCCAGCCAATTGTCTGGTGGTCAGCAGCAGCGTGTTGCCATTGCCAGAGCGTTGATGATGGAGCCTGAGGTACTGCTGTTTGATGAACCGACTGCCGCCCTCGACCCAGAGATTACCAATGAGGTCGCATCGATTATCGAACAACTAGCTGAGACCGGCATTACCATGGTCGTGGTTACCCACGAGGTTGGTTTTGCTGCGCGTATAGCAACCCGTGTTGTCTATATGGAACAGGGCGTTATTATTGAAGAGGGTGCTGTCAGCTGTATGCAGACACCCCAGACGCCAGAATTCGAAAACTATTTAAACCACTGAGTTGGATAAAACTATGAAGAAAATTCTACTTTTTGCTGCGGCGATGGCTGCCAGCACTCAGCTTTTTGCTATTGAGAAGATCACTTTTGCCACCGAGCCTACTTACCCACCGTTCGAATTCATCGATGAACAGGGAGAGTACCAGGGTTTTGATATGGATTTGGCGCGCGCCATTTGTGCCACTGCGAAAGTTGAGTGCGAGATTAAAAGTAACGATTTTGACAGCCTGATTCCCAGTCTGCGTTTTCGTAAGTTTGATGCCGCCATCGCTGCGATGGATGTGACCGAAGAGCGCGCCAAAGTCGTCGATTTCAGCGATGTCTATGTGGAAAACTCGGCAATTTTTGTCAGCCGCAGCGGTGAGTTCAAGACGGTTGCCGATTTAGCCGGTAAGCGTATTGCGGTGCAAAACGGTACCACCCACTTTCACTATTTAGACGATAGAATGAAAGATGCCAATATTGAGATTGTTCCTTACAAGGGTTATCAACAGGCTTATCTCGACCTGAGTAATCAGCGTGTCGATGCTGTGTTTGCCGATACCTTAGTCGCACGAGAGTGGCTGGAGAAGCGCGGAGAAGAAAACTTTGCGGTGGTTGGCGATGCGGTAACGGATTCCAAGTACTTCGGTACTGGCTTCGCAATTGCTGTGCGCAAGGGCAACAGTGAGCTGATCAGTTTGTTGAACAAGGCCTTGGCCGAGCTGAAAGCAAACGGCGAATACCAGAAAATCTATAACAAGCACCTCGGCCACTAGGCGACTGACGGATGCTTGATCTGCCGATAATCTCTGCCTTTGGTACGGCGGCGGTGATGACTCTTGGTCTGGCGCTGACAGCGCTGGTCTTTGGTTTTGTTCTGGCGCTGGTTTTTTGCGCCGGCGAAATGAACAAGCATCGCTGGGTCAGTATGCCGTTTACTTTGTTGGTCATGATAATTCGGGGCGTACCAGAGATTCTGGTAGTGATGTTTGTGTATTTCGGCAGTACACAGCTGTTGTTTATAATCACCGATGAGTTTATCGATGTAAGCCCATTCTGGTCGGGGGTGGCGGCATTGGCCCTATTGTTTGCCGGTTATGCCTCGCAGACCTTGAGAGCGGCGATCAATGCGGTGGCAGAAGATCAGTGGGCGGCCTGTAAGGCGCTAGGTTTGCCGCCGCTATACAGTTTTTTTCGGGTCATTTTGCCGCAGGCATGGCGCTATGCACTGCCGGGTTTGGGAAATCAATGGATGGTGTTGTTAAAGGATACGGCTCTGGTGTCGTTGATTGGTGTCACCGAACTGATGAAACAAGCCGATTTAACCTCGGCAACGACTTATGAACCATTTACCTATTATGCTCTGGCGGCGATGATTTACTTGTTGATCACTATAGTCAGTCAGCGATTGATGGGGCTGATGCGTCGTCGAGCCGCCCATTATGATCAAGCAGTAGAGGCATAATGATGGAGTGGTTATCATCGTTGAATGAAAACCTGTACCTGGGGACTCTCAGCATTGGCTTGGTTGAAACACTGAAGTTAGCGCTGGTGAGCCTGCTCTGTGGTGCGCTATTTGCCGTTGTATTAACGTTGATTCTTGAGCTTAAAATCTTCCTGTTGGAGTGGTTGGCCAAGGGGTTTATTTTATTTTTTACTGGCACGCCGTTGCTGGTGCAGTTTTTCTTGATTTACTTTGGTCCAGGTCAGTTTTCCTGGCTGCAAGAAAGTTGGGCTTGGGAGTATTTAAGACAACCTTATGTCTGTGCTGTCTTGGCCTTGGCAATGAATACCTCGGCCTACTCAGCGTTGCTGTTTAAGGGAGCAATCGAGGCGGTGCCAAGCTCAGATTGGCAGGCCTGTAAGGCGCTGGGAATGAATACCCGGCAAACCTTGTCAGTGGTTATTTCTCGCGCTGCTCGACAGGTGCTACCGGCATACTCTAACGAAGTGATTATGGTGGTTAAGGGAACCTCGTTGGCCAGCACCATTACAATCATGGATTTAATGGGTTATGCACAGCGTATTAATGCCCAGACCTATGACACCCTCGTGGTATTCTCGGTGGCGGGCGGTTTCTATTTGATGATAACTGCGGTGCTAACGCTTATCTTCAGACTGCTTGAGAAAAAGGCTTTGCGCTTCCAAACTGGCGGCTAGTCCACTCTCTTTAATGCTATCCCCTATATTTAGGGGTGTGATAGACTTCACATAACGATTATGGTTTGTCTCGTTTCTTCAGAGGCAAACCTTAGTGCTGCGGAGCAGTGCTGACATCGATATTAAGCATTAAGGGAATGAATCGATCATGCAGGGAAGACAAGTTATGCGCCCCGTTATTTATCTGACACTTCTTCTACTCGTGGCTTGCGGGCAATCCAACGATACCATAGAGAGCCAATTATCAACGACCGATAGGGCGGTGACGGTCAACACTACGCCTGCTGTTAGTGATGAAATGCAGGCCAAGTGGTTGAGCAGCTGCCGTCAGGCATTGCTGGAAAAGGATTTGGTGACAGCTAAGAAAGACTGCGTTAAGGCGTCGACCTTGGCGGGTGCCGAGGGTCAATTTCTATTGGCTGAACTTTATCTTCAGCGAGACTCAGAAACAGCGCGCAAGATGGCCGTTGACTACTACCGTAAGGCCTTGGCAGAAGATTATGTCGAGGCACAATATCGCATGGCGCAGCTGTTGCAGCAGGGTGTCTATATTGCAAGGGATGAGGCGAAGGCAATGGCGTTGCACAGCCTAGCCTGCCAGCAGCAGTGGGCGGCTTCCTGTAAAGATTTGGCGGTCAGCGCCATCGGTCAATACAATTTTGATGAGGCTGGCCAACTACTTGAGCGTGCCATCGCATATGGCAGCGTTCGCGCCTATTATCACAAAGGTTATATGTTGGAGTCAGGGAAGGCAGGCAGGCCAGATGTGGAGGCTGCCTACGGTTACTACAAAAAAGGCGCCGAGCAGGGTGATTCCCTCAGCCAGTATGCTCTCTATTGGTTTGGCTATACCGGCACCGTGGTTGAAAAAGATTACCAGCAGGCCTACACGTGGTGGATGCTGGCCAACGAGGGTGATTTAAAATCTACGGAGAACTGGCATCGACATACCCTATCGACTAATGGCCGAATTTTAAAAAACATGTTGTCCGACGATGAGATTGACATGGCTGTTGATGAGGCCAACAAATACCGTAGCGGCTATAGTTCGCTGGAATAGCCTAGTTCAATGAGTCGCTGTTTAAGCGGCTCTAGTTGCCGCTCGTAACGCCGCCAATTATTGATGTTGGCCTCGGACATTGGCTGTCTAACCTGACTGCTGCTGACCGTTCTAACAGGGCGGCTGTTGTGATGAAAATCCACGCAGTTCTGTTGCCACTCCAAGCCCAAAAAAGCCAAGAGTTCTGCGGTTGTCTGTTGCTGATTGGTGACCAATTGTTCGTATTGGATATGGTAAACCTTGCCGGGCAACACGGCATCCCAATGCGCCATGAGTTGGCGGTAACTGTGGTAATACTCCGCCAGTTCGTTGAAGTCGTAGCTATAGGCAATGCCCTGCTGAAACAGTTGTTTGAAGCAACCAAATAGGTTGTCCATCGGGTTGCGCTGCAGGTGAATAATCTTGGCATCTGGCAGAGCGAGATGAATCAAACCGATGGCCTCATAGTGACTGAGCCATTTGTCGGTAAACATTCTGCGCTGGCCAAGGTCATTGGTGGTCACTCGATACTGATGGCCAATTGCCTGCCAGTCCCGTTGTTTAAAGTCTTTGGCCCACTGCGGATAGGGCTGTTCGTTGCGGCTCTTTTGTAGATGCTCTGCCGTGGCATTGAGCAGGTCTGGGCGCTCATCCCCGGCGATGACATCGGAGTGAGAAGAGATGATTTGTTCCACCAGTGTGGTGCCGCTTCTGGCCATGCCGCAGACAAAAATCGGCGTGGTTGTCGATGATTCAGGCAGTGTGGCGGCTAATTGCTGTTGAAAGAACGTCTGATCGAAACAATGGATAACCTCATCGTGACGATTCAATTCTTCCTGGTGCTGGTAATTTAGCGTGTTTTTTTTGCGCTTGGCACCCAGTCTTAGTTGTTCAAATTCAGGTTCTGTTTGTTGTTGATGGCGATAATATTTTGCCATTGCGTAATGCAGTCTGGCGGCAGCATTATCGCCACACTGCGGGCTGTTAGTGAGTGTTTGCATTTGTGTCAGCAGTACAGGATTATCGCTGTGATCGAGGTCAGCTCGATTCCAATAAATTTCCGACAGTTTGGGATTGATTGCCAAGCCACGATCGAAGTTGGCCAGTGCGTTATCCAGTTGGCCAGACTCTTTCTGGATGATGCCAAGATGGTTGAATACCTGGGCGTTGCCCGGCGCGAGTTTCTGAGCCTTTAACAAAATAGCCTCTGCCTCGGTGTGGCGTTGTAGATGGCGCAGAGCGGTTGCCAAGCCGAGCAGGCAGGAAACCTGACGTGGGTGGCGCTGAACAGAAGCCTTGGCATGTAGTAGCAAATCATCGTATTGAGCTGCGCTGTCGAGGATGTCCGACATCATCAAGTCGACCTCGAGAAGGTCGGGCTGTTGCTGGTTGATCTGCAACAAGATGGCCTTGGCAGTGCTGGTCTGCTGTTTTTTTAAGTGTTGTTGGCAGAGGTGCAACGCCTGCTGGATTGACAGGGATATAGCCGGCCTCGGGCCAAGCTTTAGGGTGATCGATTTAGCGAGCTTTTTGGCATTTTTTTTGCTTTTGGAACGTCGGGGCGCGGGCATGAATAGTTCTTATGTCAGGAGGCGGAATAATGCTTAGCAGTCTAACTGTGTTGCTATAGAGCGGCAATAGCCTAAGGGGAGGCCCAGCCATCGAAAGGTCTGTACCAGCGGAATTGTTACAGTGAATAACTTGCAACATCTACTGTTGTTTTATACAGTTGTTTGATGAGACTCTTTATTGCCGAAAAACCAAGCCTAGGGCGCGCCATTGCCGACGTTCTGGCCAAACCTTTGAAAAAACAGGATGGCTGTATTTATTCTGCTGACGGTGACTGTGTCACCTGGTGTATTGGCCACCTGCTCGAACAGGCCGAGCCTGAACGTTATGATGCCAGCTTAAAAAAATGGTCTATTGACCGTCTGCCGATTATCCCTGAACAGTGGCAATTGGTACCGAAAAGCAAAACACGAAAACAGCTAAAAATTATTAAATCTCTAATTAAACAGGCAGATAGCATTGTGCATGCCGGTGACCCTGACCGAGAAGGTCAGCTTCTGGTCGATCAAGTGCTGGCTTACCACGGCGTTAAAGGGGCGCGCGCGAAAGGTGTTCAGCGCTTGTTGATCAGTGATTTAAACTCAATGGCAGTGCGTCATGCGATGACGAAGATGCGTGATAACAACGATTTCATTCCCTTGTCGACCTCCGCCTTGGCGCGCTCGCGGGCCGATTGGCTATACGGCATTAACATGACACGTGCCTATACACTACAAGGGCAAAAAGTCGGTTATCAAGGCGTACTATCGGTTGGCAGAGTACAGACACCGGTGCTCGGGCTGGTGGTCGAGCGCGATCGGCAAATACAGCGTTTTATCAGTAAACCGTTTTATCAAGTCGAAGCGGTGGTAAAGCAACAGGGTGGGCAGTCGCCATCATTTCGAGCGCGCTGGCAGCCCAGCAAGGCCTGCGACCCCTACCGTGATGAGCAGGGCCGAGTGCTGAATAAGGGGTTGGCTGAGAATGTCTGCTCGCGCATCAGCGGACAGGTAGCGCTGGTATCGAAACTCGATAAAACACTGAAAAAACAACCGCCACCATTATTGTTTAATTTGTCCGCACTACAAATCGAGGCGAACAAGCGTTATGCGATGACGGCACAGCAGGTGCTTGATAATTGCCAGCAACTTTATGAGCGTCATCAGCTGATCACCTACCCGCGCTCCGATAGCCGCTACCTGCCGGTGGATCAACACGCGATGGCCGGTCAGGTTAGTGGTGCTGTGGCAGCCAATATCGTTGAATTAAATTGCGTTGTTGATGAGGCAGATTTATCACTTAAGGGGCGGTGCTGGAACGACAGCAAGGTGGATGCTCACCATGCCATCATCCCAACCGCCAGAAAGCAAGACGTGTCAGCCTTAGACAAGCCTCTTAGACAGCTGTATGAATTAATTAGTCGCTACTATTTAGCGCAGTTCTTGCCGTCCTACGCGTTTAATGAAACCACCGTGGAGCTAGAGATAAGTGGTGGTGTATTTGTCGCCAAGGCAAGGCAGGAGGTAGAGCTTGGCTATAAAAAGGTGCTGCCAGATCGAGGGCATCAGCAGGAGCAAACCCTACCGGCGCTGGCTCAGGGAGAGATGTTGAGCTGTATTGATGCGAAGGTGTTGGAAAAAGCCACGGAGCCGCCAAAGCCTTATAACGATGGCACCTTATTGGCTGCAATGACAGGGATTTCCCGGTATGTCAGCAGCGATGCAATCAGAAAAATACTGAAAGACACCGATGGCTTAGGCACTGAGGCGACCCGGGCGGGTATTATTGAATTATTATTTAAACGCAGTTTCTTGCAGCGTTGTGGAAAAAATATTCAGGCGACAGAAGCGGGCAAGGGGCTGATTGCCAGCCTGCCGGTATCAGCGACCAGTGCTGATATGACGGCGCAATGGGAAGCGGCGCTGAATAGTATCAGTGAGAGAGAAAGTAGCTATAGCGGCTTTATGACGCCGCTGCAGCAATCGCTGTTTCCGCTGATTAAAGAGGCAAAAGCAACGCTGCCAACGGGGCTGAAAGGGGTTAAGGTGGCAAAACCTAAAGGTCGGAGGCGGTCGACGACGGCAAAAAAAATAACAAGATCAGCCCGCACCTAATGTTGTCTAAGCGGCTCCAGTACCGATTCAACGCCCTCGGTTTTAATTTCCAGCGTTAACTCCAGTAGTATGCCCAGCTCGCCGCTGGGGAAGCCTTGTTTGCGGAACCAGAGTAAGTATTCATCGGGGATGTCCATTAGGACTCTGCCTTGGTAACGCCCGAAGGGCATTTTCATATTGGCAATTTTGATTAGATGCTTTTTTTCAATCATAGTGTTTAGTCGCGCCGTTGAAAGCCAAATTTTTTAACCATTGTAATAGAAAGAGCAATAAACCGGTAATAATTTCCTGTTAAGCTGAGGGTGCTTTGTTATTTATTCTGCAAAAAAAATTAATTGGCTAACAGTTTAGCTATTGAGCGGTTGCACTCGCTATCGAATGGATATAATAATTCAAGCGTCGCAGTGATAATATTGATGGGCTCTGCTTGTTTTTACCTCAATAGTTTTTTGGCAGGAGTAGAGCAAAAATAGCGGAGGTTATATTGAATATTGAAGAAAGTAAAAGTCAGTTGTTGATCAATAATCAATATCAGCAGCTTAATTACTCGCTGTTGTTTATTCGCAATACACTGGAGCAACTAACGACACGAAATAATTATGCCTTAGTCAGTCAGTTGCAAGAAGAGTTTCGGGACGCGAGTGCCGCACTCGACGTTATTAAGGCCTGCAATAATGTTGAAACCTCCATCGATAACCTTGCCGATATAGTTTTGGTGTTATCCGCTGTTGCTGACTACCATCAGCTGCTGGTTGATGATTATCCCGCGTCGCCCTCTATTGCCCGGGTATTGGTGTTGCAGTTAAATAATATGATTTCGATCGATACCTCGCCCTATCAAGCCGCTTAATTAGAGTGGATTGTCATTGCACACACAGCAAATTCGATGCACGATAGAGCCTATTTGGCTAGGGATGCGTCATTGTGAGTGGACAATTTAAGCTGTTATCGGAACGTCGATTCTTACCGTTGTTTGTCACTCAGTTTCTGGGGGCATTTAATGATAACGTGTATAAAAATGCACTTATCGTCCTGCTGGTGTTTCAGGCCAGCAGCAGCCAGCAAGGCAGCCTGTTGGTCAACCTTGCCGCCGGCCTATTTATTCTTCCGTTTTTTCTTTTCTCTGCTTTATCGGGTCAGTTAGCGGACAAGTACGACAAGGCAGTACTCACACGAATAATCAAGGTCGCCGAGGTGGCCATCATGGTTTTGGCCAGTGTGGCGCTATATACCGGTGAAATATGGGCGATGTTGCTGGTGCTGTTTTTACTGGGCGCTCAGTCGACTTTTTTTGGGCCGATTAAATACTCATTGTTGCCCCAGGTTTTGTCCGAGCAAGAGTTGGTGGCGGGAAATGCACAGGTTGAAATGGGGACTTTTGTCGCCATATTACTCGGTACCATTTGTGGTGGATTGCTGGCTGGTCAACAGCAGGCTGTCTGGTTGCTGTCGCTGGTTATTTTAGCGGTGTCAGTGACAGGCTTGGTGGCCAGTTATTGGATTCCTTCGGCGCAGGCATCGGATCCAACGCTGTCTATAAAGGCTAATCCATTGACCGAAAGTGTTAAGCTGGTTAGCTCGATGCGCAGTAATCGTCCCATTTTCTTGTCGCTGCTGGCCGTTTCTTGGTTTTGGTTGTTGGGTGCGGCTTATCTGACGCAATTACCGGCTTTGAGTAAGGATTATCTTTCTGCCGATAATAACGTTGTCACCCTGTTGTTATGTGCCTTTACAATTGGCGTGGCTCTGGGTTCATTGCTGTGTGAAAAGCTGTCGGCGGGGGTGATTGAAATAGGCCTGGTTCCCTTGGGATCGTTAGGTCTTAGCTTATTTGGTGTCGATATATACTTTGCTATTAACAGCTATGACTTGCTACCTGTAGCCGGTGAGTTTGTCACCGCCGGCGAGTTTGTCGCTCACCCGCCATCGCTAAGAATACTCTTTGACGTGGCGATGTTGGGCGTCTTTGGTGGTTTTTACACGGTGCCTTTGTATGCCTATATTCAGTCGAAGGCAGACAAGGATGCCAAGGCCAGAACCATTGCCGCGAACAATATTTTAAATTCAATCTTCATGGTGGCCAGTGCTGTGCTGGCGATAGTTAGTCTGACATTATTGCCATTGACTATTGCTGACTTCTTCCTGCTGTTATCGATACTGAATATCATTGTCGCGTTATTTATTTATGGCCAGGTGCCCGACTTCACTGTGCGGTTTATCATCTGGATGCTGACCCATACGGTATATCGTGTCAGTCATAAAGGGTTACAGAACATACCTGGTGAAGGCGCAGCAATCATTGCCGCCAATCACGTCAGTTATGTTGATGCTTTGCTGCTGGGGGGCGCCGTTAGGCGTCCGATTCGCTTTATTATGTTCAAGCCTATCTATGATATACCGGTGTTAAATTATATGTTCCGCGTCGGTAAGGCAGTTCCCATTGTCTCGTCTCATGTCGATCGGCCAGCCTATGACAAGGCGATGGCTGATATCAGAGCTGGCTTAGAGCAGGGTGATTTGTTCTGTATTTTCCCAGAGGGAAAGTTGACCACCGATGGTCGTATGAATGAGTTTAAGACTGGTTTGCAGCGTATTGTTGAGACGACACCGGTACCAGTTATTCCGGTGGCCCTGAGTGGTTTGTGGGGGAGCTTTTTTAGTCATCGCGGTGGTCCAGCGTTGACCACGTTGCCCAAGCGTTTTTATTCACGGGTTGAGATCGCGGCCGAGCCCGCAATTTCCCCCCAGGCGCTTGATGTTGAGGCCTTGCAGCAACAGGTGGCGACCATGCTGACCACCTCCAGGCTTGGTTAATCGCCGTTGCTGCTAATAAATGCATCGAGGGCCAGCATGTCGGGAATAGTGATTTTTCCGTAGGAACGAACAATCAGCTGCTGCTGTTCGAGCTCCATGAGAATATTATTAATTGTCTGACGAGAGAGTTTAGCGAGCTTTGCCAGCTTCTCTTGGGTGTGGCTAACCATGCCCTGATTGTTACGACATTCTGTCAATTGGGCGCTGATCAGTAAGAGTTTGGCTACCTGCCTGTTCGATGGCAACATGCTCGATTGTTCCACCCAGTCCATCAGTAAGCGAAATCGATTACCAATAGCGCTGATGATGTGTAAATACATGTCGGGGTGTTGGTGGGCGACGTGCATCATCGTCTCGCAGGGGATGGCAATAAAGCGGCTTTTTGCTGAGCTATAAAAAGCGTGGATAGGGGCGGTCTTGTCGAAGCACATTAACCAGGTTGCCCACTGGTGTCGGCCAATCGAGCTCAGCACCACTGCCTCGCCCTGTTTGTTATGACTGACCAATTGAATGTTTCCCTCGAGTACAAAGCGGATATGACTTGCCTGTATGCCTTCGTCTGAAAGCATTGTACTGACCTTAAAAGACTCTATGCGTGACGATTTTACCAGCTGTTCGATCGCCTCTGCCGGTAATACGCCGGTAACAGGGTGGCGAGTCAATTGGTTTCGTATTTCAACTGCGTCGGTATTATGCATCGAAAAAACTCTGATTGAGAGGAAGATCCGGCAAATGTCGCTGAGCTGACATTTGCCTTGATCAGGCAGGGTTATGATGGCCTTCAGTGGAGTGTACTCCTTTAAACAATAAAAATGAAAAGGCATCTTTCATGACGCGTTGTAATCGAAAAACGTCATCGTTGACGAAAAAAATATCCTGGACTTCGGCCGCATTTGCGGCGGTTTTGGCAACAGTATCTCCATTAACGCAGGCTGCTAACGAGCAGGTTATTCCCGGTCCGAGAGATTGTTTTTGGGCTAGAGGGCCTGTCAGTGCCGACCCCTATGTCAATATTGCCTATCCAGATTCATCGGTGTTTTACTGGGCGGCAATGTTTACCGTCCCCGATGGGGCAAGGCTGGATATGGCCGGTGAGTTTGCTCACTCCCGTTATCAATCGCTGATTAGCTACGACAACCGTGGCAGGCCTGTTGAGTCGGTGGCCGATTACTTAATTGAACCCAATAAGGGCTCGATCAACCCCTTTAGGGCTGGTGCACGACGGGATAGTCGGCACCGCGATTATACTATCGAGGTTGTTGGGCAGGCATTGTCGACACAGAATGTTGAAGGCAAGAATCTAGCCGGTCTAAAGCGCAATAAAATTCACGCGCCAGCATTTTCAGGGCAACAGGCACTGCTGTATCGTATTTACGCGCCGGATGACAAGGCGAATGAGTCCGGCGGCGTTGATCTGCCTAAGCCAGTATTAACCCTGGCCGATGGTCGTCGGTTAACCGGTAGTGAGGCCTGCAAGGCATTAAAGACGAATCAGCCGTTACAGATCACGCTCGATGCTCTGGGGATACCCACCAGCCAGTATCGTGAACTCATCTCGCAGCCAGATAAACCCGATACCTGGCCTGCCGTTATCCCAGCCAAATGGCATATCCAGCTTGATCGTAAAAGTTTAATTGGTATCTACACTGGCGATATTAATTATGAGTCCAGGCGCAGTGCCGGAGGTTTTTACCCCAACCCCGATAATAATTATATTCGCACCATTGTTAATCGTCGTCACGGTCCTGTGGTGGTGATTCGAGCAAAGATGCCGACGACACCTAAAACGTTTGACGGAGATAAAAAAATGACCGATGCGCAATTGCGATACTGGTCTATTTGCTCCAACCAAAGTTTTGCTAATACTCGGGTCAATGACTGCCTGTTTGATGAAGAAGTACCACTGGATCAGAACGGTTACTACACCATTGTGATCAGCCGTGAGGCAGACCGTCCGCGCAATGCACGGCAAGAGTGTGGTATGGCTTGGCTGCCGATGGCCGACGATGGTGACGGTGTGTTTGATAAGGATGTATCCATTATTCAAATCAGAAACATGTTGGCCTCAGATGATTTTAAACAGGCGATCCAAAACGTTGAAATAGATGGTACGGCAGAAGAGGTGATGGGCGAATACTACCCACAGTTAATGTACACGATGACAAATGCTGTCGAAGTTGCAATGCCTTGTAACACATAGCGATAAGCGGCTGCTTTCTTTGCAGTCGTGAATATTACAATAATAATGAGATAAAAATGAATAAAATAAAAAATAAAAAATCTTTTTCAAAAAAAATAATTTCTGATAGCGTAGCGATAGTAATCGTCGCGCTCAGTGCAAATGTCAGTGCTTCACCCATGTTGGAAGAAGTTGTTGTGACGGCACAAAAGCGGGCGCAAAGTCTGCAGGATGTCCCTATCTCAGTGACCGCGGTGTCGGGTGATAAAATGAAAGACGCTGGTATTACTGATCTTCAGGATTTAAGCCAATATACGCCTAATATAAGTATTAACCAGGGCGCCAGCACTTCGAATGTCTTTATTCGTGGTATTGGCTCTGGCACCAATGCTGGTTTTGAACAGTCTGTTGGCATCTATGTCGATGGTGTTTACAGTGGCCGCGGTGCGCTGGCTCGTGTGCCGTTCATGATGGATATGGAGCGGGTTGAAGTACTCAAGGGACCCCAGGGTATTCTATTTGGTAAGAATACGATTGGTGGGGCGATCAATGTCACCAGCGCTAAGCCAACAGAATCTTTTGAAGGGTACGTTGATGCTATTTATGCCCCGGAAGATAATGAACAGGTTTATACCGCAGCAATATCAGGGCCCCTCAGTGATAACGTCAGTGGTCGTTTGACTTTGCGGCAAGAATCTATGGATGGCTGGCTCGATAATGAGTCATCCGGCGCCACGGCGCCAAATACAGACAACACCTTTGTTAGGGGGGCCGTTCAATGGTTGGCCACCGATACGCTACAAATCGATGCTAAATTCGAACACGGCGATTTCAGTGTCGATGAATTCCCGCAGTATGTTTATCAATCGGATCAGCCGACCAATGCCGACGGTAACCAGCCCTTTCCTGTTATCTCTGATGGTGACAACAGTGTGATGGATTTTGGTAATGCCAATGAGACAGTGACGGACGTATTCGCGCTCACCGTTGAGCAGGCCTTTGACGCCGGTACGTTGACATCGATTACCGCTTATTCCGGCTATCAAACAGAGGGCCATGAAGACGCGGATAAGTCTGCTGTCGCTGCGCTGCACCGCACCAGCGCCGAAGACTTTAAACAATATAGTCAGGAGCTTCGCTTTACCTCGCCAGGCGGCGAAACGATTGACTGGTTGGTGGGCGCTTATGCGCAACAGAGCGAGCTGAATATACAGCGAGAGATTATCGATATGGACTTCGCTCTATTGGGGCCGTTGTCCGTGACGCCGTTAATACAAACCAATGACTTGAATGGTCGTAGTGACTTTGATCAGCAGTCGACCAGCTATGCTTTCTTTGGTCAGTCAACGTGGAATATCAGCGATAGTTTTGCGGTTACCGGTGGGCTGCGTTACAACCAGGAGACCAAGACTTTAGACAAGGTCTCGACCAACCCTAATATTGGTGCCAGCGCCGGTTCGATTGTGGTCAAGGCGCGTCCGATAGATAATGCTCTGATAGAAGACTTGCGCTCCCATAGTTTTACCGATGTTGAGCGCGATGAGAGCCATGTCAGTTGGTCGTTGAATGCGCAGTGGTTTGCCACCGACGATACGATGTTTTATGCCAGCAGCGGTACAGGATTTAAGGGTGGCGGTTTCGATGAGGCTTATAGCGGTGCGGGTGAGGAAATACGGCGGGCTAATGTGCTGACCGGCGAGATACTGCCTGGTGATCCGCTGCCGGGTAACGACGCGTCAATTTTGGCCTATGAAGAGGAGAGCGTACTGTCTTTTGAGATAGGTTCGAAGATGACGTTGGCCGATGGCGCCGCCACTTTAAATGTAGCGTTATTCCATAATATCTACGACGATTTACAGGTCAGCTCGCTGATAGGCGATGCCTTTCGGGTGAGCAATGCTGGCAAGTCGATATCTCAGGGCGTGGAGCTCGATGGGCGCTGGGCGCTGACTGACAATCTGACTATCGGCGGTGCCATTGCCTATTTAGACGCCTATTACGATGAGTTTGAAAACGCCACGTGTACTGTTGATCAGGCCGCGGGTAACGATCCTGGTTGCGAGGCTGGTAGCCAGGACCTCAGTGGGGAGACCCTGGTCTACTCGCCAGATCTCAGCGCCAATGCCAACGTTAATTATGACATCCCACTGGCCAATGGCATGTTAATCCGTACCGGCGTCGATGTTAACTATACCGACGAGTTTTACTCCGCCCTGGACTTGGATGCCAATACGTTGCATGACAGTGCTGTTAAGTGGAATGCACGAATCGCACTGGATGGTGCCAACGATGACTGGACTGTGGCGGTGATTGGCAAAAATCTCACTAACGAAAAAACAGATGTTTGGAAAAATGATGTACCACTGAGTAACAGTGGTAGCTATTTTGCCGTATCTGAGCGGCCTCGTTCTGTTGCGGTGCAAGGGCAATACCGTTTTTAACCCGTTATCCACCCTTTTCCTCGCCACCCCGTGGCGAGGTTTTTTATTTCTCTTCGGGCATTTTGTTATAGGGCCAGTAGTGGTGGCCAATACGCATGATTGTGGTCGAGGCGGTGAGTATCAGAATGGCAACAGAGAGCATAATTAATTCACTGCTATCCATCTCCTTCATACCTAAAATAATATAACGCGCGATGGCAATGACGGCGATATAAATCGGGTAGCGCACTGGCAGCTTACCGTGACTAGCATACTGATGAACCATGGCCAGTATCTCGAGGTAGATAAATAGCAGGAGAATATCGCTTAAACTGACGTAGCCGTTTTGGTAAATCAGGTAAAACTCTTCCCCGATGGCGGCAATTGTCGACAGTGTAATGCTGATCAGTAGAACGGATTCTATCCAGCCGATGCAGCGATTGAGGCCGACGCGGAGCTTTGGCGGAAGGTTGCTTTCATCCATGGTAATGACTCTGTTGATTTTGATCGGCTGACCATAACATACATTATCGATTCGCAGGTGAATGGTCGTTATTGATTACGGTTAATATCGGTGAGATTTTTTAATAATAATCTATTGACCTGTTCTGACTGTTCGAGTTGCACCAGATGCCCAGCACCGGCAATCATATCGACGGCTTTGAGGTTGGGGAATTGTTGGCGCATTAAATCGATGGGGCTGTCGCCGTGAAACCCTTCTAAGTCACAGTCCAATTCGCTGCCAATAAAATAGGCGGGAATATGGCTTTGCTGGCCCTCTAAAGGTTTTCTTTGCCGCCACTTCAAATCCATGGAACGATACCAATTGAGGCCGCCGGTAAAACCGCTGCGCTGATACTGCTGAACAAAGTAATTCATTTCATCGACGCTCAGCCAGCGCCATGGCAGAGCCGGCGCCTGCGGCAGCGCGTCGAGATAAGAAGTGCCCGGAGGGTGCTGCCAAACATCGAGATAATGGTAGTCGCCGCTGAGGGCGAAAAACACCTTGCTGAGGAACTCAGCGGTGTTTTGATTGAGTGCCTGGTCGGCCGGACCAACGGGGCGAAAGTATTCGATGTGGACAAAATGGTTCTCCGCCATGGCGGCGTATTCAGTCAGCGGGGGGCAGTCGGGGTTGTGTGGGGCGGCAGGATTTTCAAGGCCGATAATCGCAATAACACGATCGGGGTGAAGCATGGCTAAGTCATAGGCGGCAAAAGCGCCGAAGTCGAGGCCAACGAAAACAGCTTGCTCAATCTTGCAGTGATCAAGCAGCCCGGTGAGATCGTTGCTGATGGTATCGATACCGTAACTGTTGGCGTCGAGTGGCGCAGAAGTCTGCCCCATGCCTCTCATATCCGGGGCGATAACTCGGTAGCCCGCATCGGCAAGGGCTGTGATCTGTCGATGCCAGCTAAACCAGAGGTGGGGGAAACCGTGGCAAAGCACCACGGCCATGCCCTCGCCCTGCTCAACATAATGCATATTGATGCCATTGATTGTCGCGTTGTGATGCTGCCAGCTTGCCATTGTGAATACATTGCCGTTGTTTTCGTTCCCCTATATTACGTGCTTTATTGGTTATGTTAATGGTCGGCGATGGTTTAAACCGCGATCGCTATAACCCATCCATGCTAAATAGTGGGTTAAACAGGTAGTGGCCGCAGCCATTCGCTGTCAACACCTTAGTTTTTTTACAGCGTATTCGGAAGTTACTTATTTTGCACAATAAATAAGCCCCTATACTAGATTGTGTGATGAATAAGAACTTTCCAGCCGCCCTAAGGGGGCCACTAATGAGGTTTTACTATGCATAAGCCGTTACTTGCTTTATTCACAGCAGCGCTAATTAGCTTGTCTGCAAACGCTCAATTCGAAGGCCCCAGCGATCAGGTGCTGATCTCAGTCAAACAGATTGAGCAGCTGTCTGATGACACCGATGTGGTACTTGAAGGGCGGTTGGTAAAGAAGTTGAAAAATGAGAATTACTTATTTGAAGATCAGAGTGGCTCTATAACGGTCGAGATTGACGATGAAGACTTTAAGGGGATGAAGGTGACACCGGATAACGTGGTGCGAATTGAGGGCGAGGTTGAGACCAGTCTGACCAAGCCGACCACGGTTGAGGTCGACCGTATTACTGTTATTAAGTAATCTGTTGGCTGGCCATAGCGGCGACTGTTGCTATGGCAGAGGCTTATTAAAGTAAAATGGCCAGCCAGACGGCTGCCGCCATGCCGAGGGCAAGACTGACGGCCAGCGACCCGAGATCCTTGGCTTTCTTACTCTGCGGGTGGATCTCTGGACCAACCCGATCAATGCAGGCCTCTATTGCCGAATTCAGCACCTCGACCAGCAGTATAAAAAATAGCGCGACAATCAGTATGACTTTTTCCAGCGCTGACACGTCCAGCCATAATGCAATAGGGGTGAAAATGGCGAGAATTAATAACTCTTGCCGGAATGCCGCCTCATCCTTAAAGGCAATTAAAAAGCCGTGGTAAGAGTTGATGCCGGCGCGAAATATACGCATTAGGCCAGTGTTGCCAGGATTTTTGCTCATGATGATATTTCTTGTTAGAGGATGGCTGGTGAAATAATGTGGCTAGTTTACCTAGCGCTTATGGATCGCGCCAGCGTGAAGAGCGGGATATTGTTGGCGTTGTTGCGCATAAATTAGCCCATCGGCGGAGGCTGGGGTATAATGCACTCAACCTCCAATATTTTGATCTTAAGCCCCTCGTAGATGTATACAGTAAGCCTCCTCTCGCTGCTGACTATGATGCTATTTAAACTGCGTAAACATGTTAATGCTGACTATCTCAAGTGTTGCGCCGTTGTTTTTAATGGGTTTCAGCCCCAGTCAATATATTGAGGTCGGCAGCCTTATCGACGGTAAAAGAACCCGTCAGCAGGCCGCATCACAGGCGTTATGACAACAGAAAGTCATCGCTTAGCGGCATAATTAGCCGCACCAATAAAATTAGTATTAGGAAAAAAAGTAGATGGCAGACAGCCAAAAGCAAGACAAACAGAAACAGCACAACAGTGCAGATCCTCACGCCACGCGTGAGGCGGGAAACTATAGCAACCCCATTCCCAGCCGCGAATACATTCTCGATTACTTAAAAGACTTTCCCCAGGGTAAGCGGCACCTTGAGTTGGCCGAAGATTTAGGTCTCAATGATGACGACTCTATAGAGGCGTTACGCCGTCGATTACGTGCCATGGAACGTGACGGTCAGGCCGCCAGAATGCAAAAAGGTCGTTATGTGCCGATTGAGTCGCTGCCATTGGTGCGCGGTAAGGTGCAGGGACATCGCGACGGCTTCGGCTTTTTGATTCCGGAAGACGGCAGCAAAGATTTATTTTTGCACAACAAACAGATGAGCTGGGTATTCGATGGCGATGTCATTGTTGCCCGAGACAGTGGCTCGTCCTTCAAGGGTAAGCGCGAGGCGATTATTGTTGAAGTGATTGAGCGCAACACCGAGCAATTGGTTGGCCGTTTCTTCCGTCGCGGTGAGGGTGGCTTTGTCGTGCCTGACAGCGGTCGAATCACCCAGGAAGTATCAGTGGCGCCAGCGCTGGTTGCCGGTGCTCAAGATGGCCAGTATGTGGTGGTCGATATTATCGAGCAACCGACGTCTCGTCGCCAGCCTGAGGGCAAGGTGGTTGAGGTGATGGGTGATTATCTGGCGCCGGGCATGGAAATCGAGGTGGCTATTCGCAGCCACGATATTCCGTACCTATGGCCGCAGGCGTTGCGTGACGAAACCGCCATCTTAACAGCGGAGGTGGCCGAACAGGATAAGCAGCACCGTGTCGATCTGCGCGATAAGCACTTTGTCACCATCGACGGTGAGGATGCCCGTGACTTCGATGATGCCGTCTATGCTGAGACCAAGAAGAGTGGTGGATGGCGACTATGGGTGGCGATTGCCGATGTCTCCCATTATGTTCGCCCCGGCACGGCCCTCGATGAAGAGGCGGTGACACGAGCGACCTCGGTCTATTTTCCCGACAACGTTATTCCGATGCTGCCAGAAATCTTGTCCAACGGTCTGTGTTCGCTAAACCCCAAGGTTGATCGTTTGGCGATGATTTGCGAGATGACGGTCAGTGCCGGCGGCAAGCTGTCGGGCTATACCTTTTACGAGGGGCTGATTAATTCGCACGCTCGAATGACTTATACTGAAGTTGGCGCGATGCTAGAGGCTGACTCACCGAAGCGTGAAAAGCTAAGGCACAAGTTTGCCAATGTCAGTGCCGATATCGACACACTGCACAATCTGTTCGACGCCTTGATGGATTCCCGTAAAAAGCGCGGCGCCATTGAATTCGAAACCGTCGAAACCAAGTTGTTGTTCGATGAGGATCGCAAGGTTAAGCAAATCGTACCGGTGCATCGTAACGTTGCTCACCGCATTATCGAAGAATGCATGCTGTGTGCCAACGTCGCCGCGGCAAAGTTTCTTGAAAAGCATGAGCTCGATGGTCTCTACCGCGTGCACGAAGGCCCGAAAGAGAAAAAGCTCGATAACCTGCGGCAGTATCTTGGTGAGTTGGGGTTGGAACTGAGCGGTGGAAAGAAGCCAACGCCGGGTGATTACCAGCATCTATTAGCGGCGATAGCTGACCGCCCCGATGCCCTGGTCGTGCAAACCATGTTGTTACGGTCGATGAGTCAGGCGGTGTATCAGCCCGATAACGAAGGTCATTTTGGCTTGAATTACCCAGCGTATACTCACTTTACCTCGCCGATTCGCCGCTACCCCGACCTGCTGACCCACCGTGCCATTCGCTATGTGGTGCGTTCGAAGGCCAGCAAGCATGTGCGCAAGGTTGAGGGTGCCGAGGTTTTATCCGCCGAGGCAATTTACCCGTATAACACTGAAAAAATGTTAGTGCTGGGTGAGCAGTGCTCAATGGCCGAGCGCCGTGCTGATGAGGCCACCCGTGATGTGATGGCCTGGCTTAAGTGTGAATATCTCAGCGACCATGTCGGTGATGCCTTCACCGGTGTTGTCTCCGCGGTGACAGGCTTTGGTCTGTTTGTTGAGCTCAAAGACGTCTATGTGGAAGGCTTGATCCATATCTCTGCCCTTGATAAAGACTTTTATCAGTTTGATCAGGCGAAGCAGCGCCTCGTTGGTGAGCGCACCCGTGTCACCTTCCAACTCGGTGATGAGTTGGTCGTGCAGGTGGCCAGAGTCGATATGGAAGAGAAGAAAATCCATCTGTCGTTGCTCGACCAAGCACCGAGACGGGCGCGTAAAAACGCTAAAAAAGTACTCGATGACTCCAAGGCGAAGTCAAAGAAGCGTGCCAATAAAGGCAAGGGCAAAGGACGCAACCTCGACGCTAAGATTAGTCAATCGAAAAAGCAGTCTCAAGCTGGCGCGACGCCATCGTCAGAGGGTGAGTCACCGGTATCCGAAGGCGCTAAAAAGCCGCGCAAGCGCAAGCCGAAGAAATCGACGACGCCAAAGGGTAAGAAGCGGGCAGCCAAGAAAAAGGCCGATAAAATGCCGCGCAATGGCTAAATTGCAGTGTGAATAACTGCTGATATTGAAATAAAAGAGTTAGGAGTTGTCGGTGTCTGAGTTTGATACTGTTTTTGGCATACACGCAGTGACTACGCTGCTTAATAAACAGCCACAGCGGGTCCGCCGGGTGATGTTGCAGGACGGCCGCGATGATCAGCGTCTCGAGAAGGTTGTCGAGGCGGCGAAAATTGCCGGCATTAAGCTCGACCGTGTTAAGCGCCGCGAGCTCGATGAGTTGGTACGGGGTAAGCATCAGGGTGTGGTCGCCGTGTGCGAGATGGCCAAGGGCTTCAGTGAGGACTATCTAAAAACCATCTTAGAGAGTAACAGTGAGCCACTGTTCTTGGTATTGGATGGCGTTACTGATCCTCATAACCTGGGGGCGCTGTTACGTACCGCCGATGCCAGTGGTGTTGCCGCTGTGATAGCGCCGAAGGATAACTCTGTTGGTTTAACATCGGTTGTTGCCAAGGTGGCCTGCGGTGCTGCCGAGACCGTGCCCTTTATCACCGTTACCAACCTAAAGCGTACGTTGAACTGGTTGCAGCAGCAGGGTTGTTGGGTGGTGGGTACTGCTGGCGAGGCGACTGAGTCTATCTATCAGACCGATATGACGGGCTCCAGGGTGTTGGTCATGGGGGCCGAAGGCGATGGCATGCGCCGTTTAACCAAAGAGTGCTGCGACTATTTGGCCTATATCCCGATGGCCGGTAGCGTCAGTAGTTTAAACGTCTCCGTCGCCGCCGGCGTCTGTTTATTTGAGGCGGTCCGTCAGCGCAGCAGCTGATTTTACCCCCATCCCCCGTATAATCGAGGCTGGAGGGCAGATTATGTTTGCCGTCCAGCACCTTCCTCTGTATAATCCGCCGTTCCCGAAAACCGGATAGATTCACTGTGACCTGGAATTACGTATTTATGGTCGGGTTATATCCCCGCTGTAAGCTGCATAATTGTTAGGTTCTGGGTATTTATTGGTTCTCCTTGCCTCACTGTCGAGGCTGTTAAAACCGTAAGGAGCATTTTTATGCGTCACTATGAAATCGTTTTTCTGGTACACCCAGATCAAAGCGAACAAGTACCAGCAATGATCGAGCGTTACACTGCTATCGTTACCGAAGCAGGCGGTCAGGTACACCGTCTTGAAGATTGGGGCCGTCGTCAGTTGGCTTACTCAATCAACAAGGTCCACAAAGCGCACTACGTACTGATGAACGTAGAAGCGACTCAGGAAGCTGTTGATGAGCTAACCACTACGTTCCGTTACAACGATGCGGTATTGCGTAACATGGTTATCCGCGAAGATGAAGCTATCACCGAAGAATCTCCGATTCTTAAGAGTGAGAAAGAAAGTCGTGAGCGTCGTGCTAGCCGCGCTGCCAAGACTGAAGAAGTAACAACTGAAGCGGGTTCTGACGAATCTACTGAAGAAGTTGCTGCTGAGCAAGATAGCGAATAATTTCCCGCCCATTTAGGGTCTAACGCAATATTAGAAGGAGAGTTCTCATGGCTCGTTTCTTCCGTCGTCGTAAATTCTGCCGTTTCACCGCAGAAGGCGTAAAACAGATCGACTATAAAGATCTTGAAACTTTAAAAGCTTATGTTACCGAAACCGGCAAGATTGTTCCTAGCCGTATTACCGGTACTAAAGCGAAATACCAGCGTCAGCTAGCTTCTGCTATCAAGCGCGCTCGTTACCTGTCGCTACTACCTTACTCTGACGCACACGACAGATAAGTCGCGGTATCAATAGGTTAACGATATAGAAAGGTATTTAAATGCGTGCATTAGCTGAATTTATTATGCGTGGACGCATGCAGGCCATCGCCGTTGCCAGTTTTGCACTGGTAACACTGATGTTCTCATGGGTGGCGGCGGCGATAGTCGTTTTAGTTACCCTGAGTCGCGGTAAAAACGAAGGTTTGTTGGTCGCAGCGTGGGCTTCATTGCCGGCGTTGTTGATTGCTTGGCAGGGTAACCCGCTGCCGTTGCTTGCAGTCATTGGTGGTTATATTGGGGGTTATGCCCTTGGTGCAACACGCTCTTGGTCTGTGGCGCTGTTGAGTCAAGTTGTTGTTTGTGTCGCCGTGGCGTCACTGTTACTAACAACGGACAGCACTTTTGTCGCTGAGGTGATGAAAATGCAGCAACAGATGGTGGTAACAAGCTTGGATCAGGTTGATGAGAGTACTCGCAACCAGGTCTTGGCGCTTCTTAGCGATCCGGTATTTATTACCGGAGCTCTGGCGTTAAACCAGATGCTATTTGGCGTGCTTAGCTTGATTCTGGGTCGCTGGTGGCAGGCGCTGTTGTATAACCCGGGTGGTTTTCAACAGGAGTTTCATCAGTTGCGCTTGTCGCCGCAGCTGGCAGTACTGTTTACGGTGCTGTTCATGGCGATTGGTTTGCAGGGTGGCTCATTCGGTATCTGGGGGTTAATCCTGGTCATGCCGATTTTGCTTGCAGGCATAGCGCTGGTGCATTGGTTGGTTAAGGCCAAGCAGTGGTCAAAGCAACTGCTGGTGCTTTTTTATATTGTGTTGCTGCTCAGTATTGTCAGCAGCCTATTGATCGTACAGATATTGGTAATAGCTGCTATTGCTGACAGCTTCCTCAATTTGAGGTCGCGGTTAGCCGGCAATAGCGGACAAAACGACTAGCTTATTCCGTTGTGAATAAGCCGTTATGAATAGCGCTAAACGAATAATCGTTTAGTACAAAATTTACTTGATAGGGGTTTGAGCGATGCAAGTCATTCTACTCGAGAAAGTTGGTAAGCTAGGTGGCCTAGGCGATCAGGTTAATGTTAAATCTGGTTACGGTCGTAACTTCCTTTTCCCACAGGGAAAGGCTGTTCCTGCTACTGCGCCAAACGTTGAAGCTTTTGAAGCTCGTCGTGCGGAACTTGAAGCTGCTGCGGCAGAAAAACTAGGTGGTGCTGAGGCGCGTGCCGAGAAACTAAGCGCTGTTGCCGTCACCATCGAAGCTAATGCTGGCGATGAAGGTAAGCTGTTTGGTTCAATCGGTGCCCGTGATATCGCTGAAGCGATCACCGCTGCAGGTGTTGAAGCGGCTAAGTCTGAAATTCGTCTTCCTAACGGCCCAGTCCGTGAAGTTGGTGAGTTCGAGATCACCGTTCAGGTTCACAGCGATGTTAAGGCTGTTGTGAAGCTGTCTGTTGTTGCTGAGTAAGTAGCACGGTGTGATAGCTCTGCCATACGGTGGTAGAGCTTATCTGCAAAAGCGTCGTCGGCGAATCGCCTGCGGCGTTTTTTTTGTGTCGAATTTTAGTGGTTACAGCCATCAAAAGTGACGTTATACTGATTGACCTATTTCAAATTGTGAGTGCGGAACGCAGCCGATGGAAGATGAATTATCACCGATAGACGATGACTTTCTGTTAGAGGATGAGGCAGATTTTAGCGTTGATGACGGCGACGATGAACTTCTGAGGCTAAAAGTACCGCCACACTCTATCGAGGCTGAGCAGTCTGTGATTGGCGGTCTGATGCTCAGTGCCGATAACTGGGACGCGGTCAATGAAAACGTTGGTCCGGTCGATTTTTATCGCGCCGACCACCGGCTAATTTTCAGCGCCATGGAAGAGCTGGTCAAGGCAGAAAAACCCCTCGATATTATCACCCTCTCTGAGCACCTCAGTAATCGCGCAGAGCTCGACGACGTCGGTGGCTTGCCCTATCTCGGTGAGCTGGCCAGAAACACGCCCAGCGTCGCCAATATCAAGGCCTATGCAGTTATTGTGCGGGAGCGCTCTACCCGGCGTTCATTAATCTCAGCGGCCGGCGATATCGCCGAGGCCTGTTACGACCCCGATGGTCGCGGTGCCGATGAATTATTAGAAGTTGCCGAACGCAATATAGCCAAGGTCGGTGAGCTGCGCCCGAAAGAGGGTGGCCCGGTTGAGATGAACGCGCTGCTCAAAAGCACCGTCACCAAAATCGATGAGATGGTCGAGAAAGGCGAGGGTATTACCGGTATTACCTCGGGCTTTGACGATCTCGATGAAATGACCTCGGGCTGGCAGGCCTCCGACTTAATTATCGTTGCCGCTCGTCCTTCGATGGGTAAGACCACCTTTGCCATGAACCTGGTCGAGAATGCCTTGATGGCGCAGGATAAGAGTTGCGTGGTGTTTAGTATGGAGATGCCGAGCGAGTCGATTCTGATGCGTACGCTGGCCTCTGTTGGCCGTATCAACCAAACCAGTGTCCGCACCGGCCAACTCAATGAAGAGGACTGGCCCAAGTTGAGCGCGGCGATTACCAAGCTCAAAGACAAAAAGCTGTTTATGGACGATACCGCGGCGTTGACGCCGACCGATCTGCGCTCTCGGGTGCGAAGGATTAGCCGTGAGCACGGCGAGATTGGCATGGTCATGATCGATTACCTGCAGTTGATGCAGGTGTCCGGCCCCTCCGAGGGCAGAACGGCAGAGATCTCTGAGATCTCGCGCTCATTAAAGATGCTGGCAAAGGAGTTTGAATGCCCGGTGATCGCGCTGTCGCAGCTTAACCGATCGTTGGAGCAACGACCCAACAAGCGTCCGATCAACTCCGACTTACGTGAATCCGGCGCCATCGAGCAGGATGCCGATGTCATCGCTTTCATCTACCGTGATGAGGTCTATAACGAGGACAGTCCCGATAAGGGTATCGGTGAGATCATCATCGGTAAGCAGCGTAACGGCCCCATTGGCACCTGTCGCCTAGCCTTTAACGGTGCTCATTCTCGATTTGATAACCTGGCGCCAGGACAGTATACCGGCGACTATGGAGAATAAGTTTTAGCGATATAAAAAAAAGCGCCTCGGCGCTTTTTTTTATGCCCGCATTTTAGGGATAATAAAGCCTATTGCCTGAACACTATCGCCATCGCAGTGGCGGCCATGGCCGAGGCGGCAAAGCGGTTGAGCCGAATCGAGGCTTTGTCGCTTTTAAATAAGTGTCTGGCGCGCGCGGCGGTATAAGCATAGCCGATCAATACTGAGCTGACGATGGAAAATACGATGGTCACGATAATGCCGATATCAATTGATTGTAATGTGGTCAAATCGACAAAGGTGGGGAGTAGGCCGAGGTAGAACAAGATGACCTTGGGGTTGGACAGCGCAATCATCAAGCCACTGGCAACCGTGGCTGGCCATCGCTCGACGGTGCTGTCATCCTCGTTGACTGTTGTCGTTGGCTTGGACTTGAGTATCTTGTAGCCCATCCATAGCAAGTAGCAGGCACCAAGATATTTCACCACCACAAACAGCTCGTCCAGCCAGCCGGCAATCAGCGACAGACCGAAGATGGCAATCGATAGAAAAACCAAGTCGCCTAATACCATGCCAAAGACCAGCGGCAGCGTGGTTTTAAAGCCGCTGGCCAAGGCGCGGGCAACCACGGCAAAGACACCGGGCCCCGGTGTCATGACCAGAATAAGCATGGTGGTGGCCAGCGCCACAGAGTTGAGCCAGTTCATTATTTACCTTCGGTAGCGCGTATAATTTGCGTCTTGTGCAGTACGTTGACTTAGTTATCAGTATAGATGTCCAGTCGTTTGAGCAGACGATAGAAGTTACTGCGGTCTAAGCCAAGCGATCTTGCTGTCGCCGCCATGTTTTTTTGATGCTGCTCAAGCTTTTGCTGAATCAGCTCGATTTGGAATTGGTCGACAATGGATTTTAAGTCGATGTCTTGCTGATTGGCAGTGGTAAGAGTTGCCTGTTCGAGGTGTGGGCCGTTGGGTGTTGTGGAGGGGGTGATATCGAGGTGGCTGTTGTCGATGGTAACCAGTTTTCGGTTTCGTTGGCTGCTGACCGCCTTGAGTGCCGCCCGGCTCAAAAGGTGGTGAAGTTCACGCACGTTACCCGGCCAGTGATATTGTTTCAGTGTGGCATTGCAGCTCGGTGCGAGACGAAGCTTGTCGATGCCAAAGTGGTGCTGTTCCTGCTCAAGCATATAGCCGGCAAGTAGGATAATATCGCTGGCGCGCTCACGCAGTGGCGGCACCTCCACGGGAAAAACACTGAGGCGGTGGTATAAGTCGGCACGAAAACGGCCGGCCTTGACCTCCTGCTTAAGATTGCGGTTGGTGGCGGTAATAATCCGAACGTCGACATTGACCGGGGCGTCGCTGCCGACCCGCTGAATCTCACCACTTTGAATGGCGCGTAATAACTTGGCTTGAATCGGCAGTGGCAGCTCGCCTAGCTCATCGAGAAATAAGGTGCCGCCATCGGCCATTTCGAATTTACCGGCGCGGTTGTCGACGGCACCCGTAAAGGCTCCTTTACGGTGGCCAAAGAGTTCGCTCTCGGCGATGCTCTCCGGCAGTGCGGCACAGTTGATATAGACCAGGGGTTGGTTGCAGCGTTCAGATTGTCGGTGAATATGGTGGGCGACGACCTCTTTGCCGGCACCTGTTTCGCCGGTAATCAGCACTGACAGCATTGATGGGGCAACGGCATCGAGGTCGGCAATCAGGCTACGCATGGCCGTGCTTTTACCAATCATTTCGGTCTGCTTCTGTTGCAGTACCGACATGGTCAGTTGGTGCTGTGTTTCAACCTGCTGCTCCAGGGCTTGTATTAACTCTGCGGCCTTGGCGGTGGCGGCAGCAATGCTGATAATATTGGCCAGCAGTTGATAGTCGAGCTGGTCGAAACAGTGGGGATCGAGTGCGTCGAGGGTGATTACACCCCAGGGGATATCGTCAACAATCAGTGTTACGCCGAGGCAGTCGTGCACCTCCAGCTTATCGCAGTCATCGCCGACCAAGCCGTCATAGGGGTCGGGTAAGTCGCTGTCGGCGGGGAAGCGCAGCGGCTGGTTGGTGGCCAAAATACTGCTGAGTCTGGGGTGTTGATCGAGCTTAAAGCGCCGGCCAAGAGTGTCTTGGCTCAGCCCCTTAATCGCCAGTGGGCGCAATTGCTCGCCCTCTAGTTTGAGTAGGGCGATGGCATCACAGGGGAATAGTGTGGTGATTTGATCGAGTAGGCGTTGGTAGCGCTCACTGGCGGGCAGTTGGCGGCTAAGATCGGCAATGAGTTCTATGCCGGCGCTGTTTTCTGTAGTCACTTTAACCTCTAGTGTTGTCTTAATAACACAAGCTATTGGATGTCGATATGACAACTATAGGCTGAAGCCCTCGAAAACACTACCGATAAAAGTTGGCACGAAGGTTGATATAGAACAACTTATTGAAACATTAAATTTTGCCAGCCGATTCTGGCTATATCTTTCGTCACAGGGAACAGCAATATGTCATTATCTGAACAAACCGTCGCCATCGTAAAAGCCACCGCACCGGCAGTAAAGCAGCACTCAACCGAAATCACCGGCCGCTTTTACACCATTATGCTGGACGGCTACCCGGAGGTTCGCCCTTATTTTAATGCGACCCATCAGAGCAAGGGTACTCAGGCCAAGGCGCTGGCAGATAGCGTCGTTGCCTATGCGTTGAATATCGATAAGCTGCATAATTTGGGTCCCGTTGTCGGCCAGATTGTTGCCAAGCACGTATCGTTAGATATTAAACCTGAGCACTATGCCATTGTCGGTAAGTGTCTGCTGGAAGCTATTGCTGAGGTGCTGGGTGATGCGGTGACCGATGAGGTGGCAGCGGCTTGGGGTGAAGCTTATAACTTCTTGGCTGATTTGCTGATCGGTGCCGAGGAAGAAGTGTATCAAGCTAAGGCGGCCGAAGTGGGTGGCTGGCGTGGTGAACGCGAATTTGTGATCGACAAAATAGTCGATGAGAGCGAGGTGATTAAGTCGTTTTACCTCAAGCCTGCCGACGGTGGTGATTTGATGGGCTTTGCAGCCGGTCAGTATATTTGTGTGGTTGCCGAGGTGAATGGCGAGCAAATACGCCGCAACTATAGCCTGTCTGATGCGCCCAATAATGATTATTACCGCATCAGTGTTAAGCGCGAAGAGAGTGGCGCGATGTCGAGCTTTTTGCATCAGCAGTGCAGTATCGGCGATCACTTGCAGCTATTGGCCCCGAGTGGTGAATTCACCGCTCCTCAGTCGCAGCGTCCGCTGTTATTAGTGACCGGCGGCGTGGGTATTACACCTGCAATCAGTATTGCTAACGATATTGCTAAGCATGGGCGCAAGATTGACTTTGTCCATGCCGCCATCAACAGTAAGACCCACGCTTTTAAACAGCATACCGATCAGCTTGCCGAGCAGCACGAAGGCTTTAATACTACCTATGTGTATAGCGAGCCGCTGGCCAACGATCAAGCAAATCATCATGGCTTTATTAGTCAGGAGATGATCTCGGCTTTATTGCCCAGCGATAAAAAGGTCGATTTCTTATTCTTGGGGCCGAAACCGTTTATGCAGGCGATGCGCAATATTGCCCGCAACTTAAATATTAGCGATGAGTATGTTCGCTTTGAATTCTTCGGCCCACTAGAAGAAATTTAAGTCTGATCGCCAAGGCCTAGAGCTCTAGGCCTTGCTGTTTTATCATCGATGAACCATTGACCCAGTGGTTCAGGTTGCTGGGCATGCAGCCAGCCAGTTGATCAACGAGAATGTTGTACTGGTGCTTTAAGGCGGCCAAAAAAGGGCCCGCACTGAGAAAAATATCGGCACTGACAGGAAGTTCTTCCTGGGTGTTTTGGATCGGATTGATCACATCAAAAAAATCACATAACAGGCTTTGCATATCGCGACAGTTGATGGAATCTTCAACAAGTTGCTGGGAGTAAAGCGGCATGTTTTTGTGCTCTCGCTGTAAATCACTCCACTGCTGAAAGAGAGTGTTGAGTAAGCGTCCCAGTTCCTGTCTGTCCTCTGCATTGAGCTCGCCCTTGCTGCAGTGGAAGCATGCAATACCCCTTAGTCTCGCTGTCGATTCGATCAGTTGAATCAAATGACTAAAAATAAAATGACTGAGGCGCGATTTATCACCGCCCTTATTATCGAGTATGTCGCCATCGGTTCTGATGGCAATTAACCAACTGAGCTTGTTTAAATAATCTAACAGTTTGCTATGAAGATCGAAGCAGGCAAGAGGGCCAAGGTTATGCCATTGCTGCTGAATAGCTCGCCAACTTTGGCTGATGCAGGCATATTCTTTACGTTGCAAAATATCAGGAAAGCTATTGCTGAATCGTTCGATGGTGGCCAGCATCTTATCGGCCGACTGCTGTTGTCTGAAGGCTATTGAATTAAGAAAATCATCACCCACCAATTGCGCCGTAGTCGCGCCTCGATGGTTCCTCACCTCGTAGCTCAACGTTTGGATGTTCTTAATGGCTTCGATGACGGCTAACCAATGTTTGTGTTGGCGGAAGCTGTGCTGTATCAATTGTGCGTCCATAGTGCCCTCAAAAAAAGGGGCGCCCCGTTAGGGAGCGCCAAAGGTGGGTGTTCGTTAAAACTTCATTTCACCCCAGAGCCAGACCTTGTCAGTATCTGTCGCGAAGTCTGTTGCCGAGTAAGCTGCGTATTTGACGCCAACCTTGTATTTCTTAGCGAGCGGCTTGACTAAGAGCAGGTTGATCTCATCGCCTAGGCTGTCGCATTGGTCGCTGCCGCCACAATTGAAGGCTTGATCCGCATCGTACTGGTGATAGATAGCAGCAAGCTTCATGCCAGCCACTTTGGTACTGGCCTGAATGTAACTATCTTGTAATCCGCCGGTAGGGGTAGAAAGGAACTTGTCAGCCCAGCCATTGAAGGCATGCTTGGTCGCCAGCGGGGTTTGAAAACCATAACTTGCATCGTCGCTGCCCAATAATTCATACCCAGCTTTAATACTAAACAGTGAAAAATCAGCGCCAATTTCGGCGAGTATATAGTCGGCGTTGTAATTGTCGACATCGGTTTTCTGGTTGGCATACTCGGCGTTGTAAATAAGCTTTATGCTGTCATTGAGTGCCATGGAACCGGCAAATCTGACGCCATAAGTATCAGAGTTGGTGGCGTTATCGTTACTGTCATCTTGATTATCAAGGCCGTAGAAATAACCCGTCAGTTTGCCGATGTTGGCAAGCTGATAACTGGCATTGAACAGAGCGTGATTAGTGTTGAGGGTGCCGTCGGTGATAGTTTTTACCTGGCTAATCCACACGGCATCGACGGTCAAGTTGTTAGCACCATACGATGCTTTGACGGCATCGAAAGTCTGCTCGTTCTGTCGCCAGCCGACATTGCCAACGAATCGTGCGTTATCCAAGATGATGCGCTGGCGACCTGCACGGAGATCTAAGCCCTCAGTAAACTGATAGTTGAGATAGGCTTGGTTCAGGTTGGTAGAGGCGGGATCGGCAATCACGGGGTAGCCCGACTTGTTAGGGGCATAGTCATCGATGCCCGCGATTGTACGAGAGTCTTCCATCTCAATGAAACCGGTAAAACCGAGATAGTCGCCAGTCTTATAGCCCAGTTTTGTTCTTATTGTTAAAGCGTCAGCGGTATTGTCAATGCCGTCTTGATCGACAGATTCGTAGCGTGTTCTAACATCGATCGTCGCTGTGCCCGATGATATGGCTTGATAAAAACTGTCGTCGGCAAATGTTTTTCCTGCGTTTGACGCTGTCGCGGAGGCTATGGTGATGGCGATTGCAATAGGGCTAAGGTGAAACTTCATTTTTTACTCCAAGGTTTGAGGCGATCTATAAATTCTTATTAGGCAATGTCGGTGCTGGTGTTTTGTTCTGCGGCAGAAGCCGGTGCTTTTTGTGTCGGTGTAATCGGTTCAACTTTTTTTTGTTTTTCATAGAGGAACTGTAAAACAGCAGCGCGATAGTTGTTGTAACGTTCATCATTGGCGAGGGCTAATCGATCCCTAGGCCGGGGTAATTCTATCGGCAGTATTTCGCCGATCGTCGCGGCGGGGCCGTTGGTCATCATAATGATGCGATCAGATAATAAAACGGCCTCATCAACATCGTGAGTGATCATGATCACGGTGTTGTTTAGCTTTGCCTGAATGTCCATGATCGAGTCTTGTAGATGGGCGCGAGTTAGGGCATCAAGAGCGCCAAAGGGCTCATCCATCAGCAGAACATCGGGTTGCATTGCGAGGGCGCGGGCGATACCTACCCGCTGTTTCATGCCGCCAGATATCTCGCCAGGACGCTTGTCAATAGCGTGTTCCATATGCACGAGTGACAGATTGTGCTCGATCCACTCCCGCATTTGTTTTTTTGTCTTTTGTTTTTTGAAAACAGTTTTAACCGCAAGCTCTACATTTTCATAGGCGGTAAGCCAGGGAAGTAATGAGTGGTTCTGGAATACAACAGCCCTCTCGGGGCCTGGTTGGTCGACCTCTTTGCCGTTGAGGATGACACCTCCCGTGGTGGCTTGATGAAGCCCGGCAATGATATTCAATACGGTTGATTTTCCACAGCCAGAGTGGCCAATCAAAGAGATGAACTCCCCTTGCTTAACATCGAGGAAGACATCTTTTAAGGCACAAAATGCACCATCTCTTGTTGGGAAATCGATGCCGACGCCGCTGAGTTGTAAAAAATTATTCATAGATTATCTCCAGTTTTATAGGCTGCTGCTGTTTTTGTCCCAAGAGGCGTATCGCTGGAGCGCTAACATGATTCTGTCGAGCACAAATCCGATGACACCAATAGTGAGTACGGCAAACATAATTCTCGCCAATGATGATGAACTGCCATTTTGAAATTCGTCCCAGACAAACTTACCGAGACCCGGGTTTTGAGACAGCATTTCGGCGGCGATTAGTACCATCCAGGCGGTACTGAGAGAGAGCCGAAGGCCGGTGAAAATCATCGGTGTAGCGGAGGGGATGACAATCTTTTTAACGTGAGAGAACCAGCCTAAGCGAAGTACCTTGCTAACATTTTTTAAATCGTCATCTATGGTGGCGACCCCGACGGCTGTGTTGATCAACGTTGGCCATAGTGAACAGAGTGTGACTGTAATCACTGAGGTCACAAATGACTTTGGCAGTAAGGGGTCGTCACTGATATAGAGCGCGCTGACGACCATTGTCACCAAGGGCAGCCAAGCCAAGGGGGAGACAGGTTTGAAAATTTGAATGATTGGGTTGCTGGCAGCATGCAGCATGCTGTTTAAGCCAATAATTATGCCAAAAGGTATGGCAATAAGCGATGACAGAGCAAAGCCTGCCATGACGGTAAGCAAAGAGGTGGATATTTGGTCGATAAAATCAGGTGCGCCCGTGTAGGGACGAACTTTAGCGACATAGTCGGGTTGTAGTGCGATTCGTTGTGCATTTTTTTGTTCTTGACGCTGATAAAACGCCGATTCTTTAATGCCACTTTCTTTGTGTTCTTGCCACAGTACTGCGCCCTGTTTGAGGGCCGCTGAAGGTCCTGGAAATTCGCCTAGTGATGTATGAATGTTGGCGGCGGAAATTGTCCAGATAAAGAGAAAAATAATAATTCCCAGTAGTGGCGCGGTCAATGTTCGGATGACTGGTTTTATAATAGATTCATAAATATTTAGCGTTTTTCTTTTTTGTTTAGTCTCAAACAAATTCGAAATACTAGCCTGAATAGACATACTCAATTCCTTGCATAACAACGATACAGTAGATGGCGGCTTTCACCGCCGATAACACTTATAAAACCTGATCGCCTTTTAGGCCGATGGTGAATTTATTAAGGTACTCATTGGGTTTTTTGCCGTCATAGCTAATGCCGTCAATAAACCCTGTTTGTTCGGGTTTAAAACCGCTCTCATTATTGAGGTCGGGGAATTCATTGGCGTTCGCCTTTCCCTCATCAATAAGCGATTGTGCTGCCGCGGCATAGATATCAGGGCGATATACTTTTCTCGCGGTATCGCTATACCATTGATCGCTTTTTTCCTCGCTGATCTGTCCCCAGCGGCGCATCTGAGTGAGATACCAAATAGCATCTGAGTAGTAGGGGTAGGTGGCGTTGTGGCGAAAGAACACATTGAAATCTGGCACTTCACGTACATCGCCTTTTTCGTATTCAAACGTACCGGTCATTGAGTTGGCAATGACCTCGTAGTCCGCGCCGACGTAGTTGGGCTTCGATAAAATCTTTGAAGCTTCTTTACGGTTGGCATTGTTATTTTCGTCCAGCCACTTGGCGGCACGAATCATTGCTTTGACAATACGGATGTGGGTGTTTGGGTTTTTCTCTGCCCAGTCGTTAGATACGCCGAATACCTTTTCAGGGTTGTTGCGCCAAATCTCATAATCGGTAATGACAGGTACGCCAATCCCCTTAAAGACTGCCTGTTGGTTCCAGGGTTCGCCAACGCAGTAACCATAAATAGTGCCGGCTTCCATGGTGCTGGGCATTTGTGGTGGCGGCGTGACCGAGAGAAGGGCTTGTGCCTCAATAGTGCCGCTGCTGTCGCCCTTGTGCGGCGCATAATAACCAGGGTGGATGCCACCGGATGCTAGCCAGTAACGCAGTTCATAGTTATGGGTAGAGACAGGAAATACCATGCCCATATTGAAAGGCTTTCCTGCCTCTATGTATTGCTCAACGACTGGTTTCAGAGCATCTGCTTTGATCGGGTGAACCGGCTTGCCATTTTCGTGAGGCACATTCACTTTCATTTTCCGCCAAATATCATTTGAAACCGTAATGGCGTTACCGTTCAAATCCATCGAAAAGGCGGTCACTATATGTGCCTGCGTGCCATAACCGATTGTCGCTCCCAAGGGTTGGCCTGCGAGCATATGAGCACCGTCGAGCTGGCCATCTATGACGCCGTCGAGTAATACCTTCCAGTTCGCTTGCGCCTCAAGCGTGACATATAAGCCTTCGTCTTCGAAGTAGCCTTTTTCATAGGCTATAGCCAAGGGGGCCATGTCGGTCAATTTTATAAAACCAAATTTCAATTCTTCTTTCTCGGCGAAACCTATATCGGCTATTGCTGATTGGCAGCTAGAGGCTATGGCCAGAAAAGCAATAGCTTTTTTTATAGACGTTGATAGCATTTTAATTTCCTTATTTTTTCCAAAAAAAACGCCCACAGTACATACAGTCATAATGACTATTGTATTGTGAGCGCCGTTGCTCTTGCGGTAGAAGGTGTCTCTACCTGAAACCTGAAACTATCGCCGTTGATAGCCGGTTATTATTTCGAATGTTTGAAATAATTTAATATTCTATAGTTTCTTTAGCAGTTAGCGTGCCAAGTTTTTATATTGGTGTTTTCAGTCCTGAAACCGTTGTTATATCGGCCTTATGTTCAAGGCCTTAGTGTTTCTGTCAGGTATTACGCACTGTAATAGTACTTTTTATAGGTTGATGTGATTGTTGTTGGGGATTGCCTAAGCGTTATGGTTCTCGGTATTTAACAACGAGAAAATGTCGATAATATTGCTGGCGACAACACTCAAACTAATGCCTTTGTCCATCGCCATTGATCGTATTGCAGCGAAGGCATCGCTTTCGCTAAGGGATCGCTGTTGCATTAGGATTCCTTTTGCTCGATCGATTATTTTTCGCTCCTGTAGCTGGTTTTTTGCACTTTCAAGCTCGGTGAGTAAGCGGCGCTGGGCATGAAATCTTGCCACCGCGACATCGATAATCGCTTTGATTCTCTCCGCCTGTATATCGTTAACAACGTATGCGTTGACACCGGCATCGACAACGTTGGCAATAATGTTAGGTGTGTCTTTTTCTGCAAACATAACCACAGGTGTGGGTCTTTTCTTTGTTAATACTGCTAATTGTTTCAGTGTTGATTGATCAGGGCTATCGATACCAATGACGATTAAATCGGCAGCAGAGGTGCTGATGATTGATTGCAGTCCCTCGCAGCTGTCTAAGGATGCAACAATGTCGAAATGGGCAAAATTGAGTGCTTTCTTGAGGATGGTAGCGCGTGAGCTATCTTGATCTATCAGGATGACGGATATTGCTTGAGAGGGGCTGCTGGCGGCTTTGCCGCCGCCAGTGCTAACGGTTACGTCTTTCTTCATTGGGATAGATTAGCTGACTTCGATCAACTGCACAGTACCATCGGGTAATACCTCGTGCATGTGGCCTGCGGGTTCTTCTATGAATTGAACCATGCCAAAGCAAATGACGGCAGAAGAGGCGATGACCATGAAGAATGTTGAGGTATCAACGAAGGAATAAACGGTGAGGAAGGTGACCGCACCCACGTTGCCGTATGCGCCTACCATGCCCGCGATTTGTCCGGTCATTCGACGTTTGATCAGCGGCACCATGGCAAAGACTGCGCCTTCACCCGCTTGAACAAAGAACGAACAAGTCATCACCGCAATAACTGCCAACGGTATGGCCCATTCGGCGGTGATTTGAGACAGCACCATATAACCCGCGGCGAGACCGGCAATCAAAAACGATAGCGTCTTCTTGCGTCCTAGCTTATCCGATAGATAGCCGCCACCGGGGCGTGCGACCAAGTTCATCACGGCAAAGGCGCCGCCGAGCAAGCCGGCCATGATCGGTGTTAGGCCAAAGGATTCCATGAAAAAGGCGGGTAGCATTGATACCACGGCAAGCTCTGAACCAAAGGTGACAAAGTAGGCCCAGTCTAAAATAGCGACTTGCTTGAACTTGTAGCTGTCTGCCTGAGCGGGTTCCTTGCTGAAGATTTCCTTATTAACGTCATAGATTTGATAAAACTGAAAGACAAAAATAATTGCCAGCCCCAGCCACAGTATATTGCTGGTGCCATCGGTGAGCAGACCGACGCCAGCCGGCGATAATTTCCAGGTTAAAACAGCGAGAGCAATGTACATGGGGATATTCATCGCAATATAAAACCAAAAATCTCTCTGGCTGCTGACTTCTAAGCCGCCACTCTTTTTAGGCTTGAAGTAGGTCGAGCCAGCCGGTGTATTGCGTGCCTTTAAATAGAAAAATACGCCGTAGCAAAGGGCAACAACACCCGTAACCGCAATAGCATACCGCCAGCCGTCTTCGCCGCCAAATGAGTAGGCAGCTAACGCGGGCAGTGTCCAGGCGGCTACCGACGAGCCGAAGTTGCCCCAGCCTCCATAGACACCCTCGGCGAGGCCGACAGTTTTTGCGGGGAACCATTCACCCACCAGGCGGATACCAATAACAAAGCCGGCGCCGGTAAAACCGCAGAGAAAGCGAAACAATGCCAGTTGCTCATAGCTTTGGGCAAAGGCGAAGCCCCAGCAGAGAAATGAAGAGGTGATCAACAGTAGGCTGAAAACAATGCGTGGGCCGAATTTGTCGACCAGCATACCGACCACGATACGGGCAGGAATAGTAAGTGCCACGTTAAGAATAAGCAGCGCCTTCCACTGGCCGTTGGTCAGGTTAAAGGCTTCAACGATGAAGGGCTTCATCGGCGCATAGCTGAACCACATGACAAAAGTTAGAAAGAAAGCAAACCATGAAAGATGGAGTGTTCTTATCGAACTATCGGAAAAGTTGAGAAGGTTGAGTTTTTGGCTACTCATAGGGTTCCCCTGAAATAATGCCGCAACAAAGATTAGAAAGTTATAAATCATGTTTAGCAGGGATCGTGCCAAGATTGTTTTAATAAATGCTTGCGAGCCATAGCGCGGCTTAGAGGGCTATTACGGTGCGCCCCTCGGTACGCTAGTTAGCAGCAAGTGTGCGAACTTAGGGCGCACAATGATGCAGCTTTCTAACGCGGGGATTCGATCTGGTGCAAAAAATGTATCGGTTGTTTTGCTGGCGCCCGGGACCGAGCGCCAAGAAGGTGCTAAAGGCCGGTATCCTGCTTTAGCTTATCCAGCGCCTCGCGCCGCTGCTCGCTGTTGAGTGGCCGGTTGATCGATGCAGGCAGAGCAGGAGTAGGGTTGACGACGAGATCTTCGCCACTGCGAACGCGCTCGCACAGTTTGTCGTAATGGCTCTTGAATACGGGGAAGGCTTTTTGCTCGCTGCTCGATTCGAGAAAAAACCAATCGCTGTCTTGGCCTGCGAAGTAAACCGCGGGGTGAGACCACGGATGATCGCGGCGGGGCTTACTGGCATTGCAGGCTTCGATATAGGCGCTGCGTGCATTGGGTAGGCCATGGCTATCGAGGGCGTCGCAGTATTTTAGAATACCGTGCACCGTCGGCAAAAAATCAGAGGAGCGAATTGCCTGATGGGTCGCTTGAATAATCGTGTCAGGACTGAGGTGGCTGAGATTGCTAAACCACAGCTTCTTGGCGTAGTGCAGTTTCTCTGGACTCGGGAAGGCATTGCGAAACTGGTTGTGATAGACCACTTCTAGCTCGGCAAACATCTGATTGACGGCGGCGACTACCTGCCCCTTATCAGCACTTTGGCGTTGATCGCTATCGGAAACCTTGGCCTCAGAGGTCTTCTGCCCAGCTTGAGTCGGTGTGTTTTTCGACAAAGCCGCGCTGGTCTTTGCCAGTAAAGTTTTGATTTCCTTGGGATGAGACATTGTGCGTGTCCATTTGGTGGCGTCGTGCCCATTGCGATTTAACCCACTGGATAAATTTTGAGTTCCAGGAGCGTTGGGGTTGCTTGTTGTCGTGCCAGAATATCACAAATTCCGCCACCAGGCTGCGGGCGAAGGCGCTGTCGATATTGGCCATGCTAAGAACGTCGATAGCATCGTGACTCGGTTGCCATTTTGGGTCGATGATCTGCGGCAGGCCATCGTGTTCGATGGTAGCGCTATAGCGTGCCCAGGTGAGGCGAACATGCTGGATAAACTTGCTATTCCATTGGCCTGCGCCGTGATCGCGCTCGCGCCAATAGAGGATGAATTCGGGTACGGCGTTATAGATGAAGTCTTTTTCGACGTTGTCGCGCAGCATGATATCGACGGCGTCATGGCTGGGCTGCCAGTTATTGAGGTCGGCGGCGGCGGCGGCCTGTTTTTCGGCTTTGTTTTGTTGCTTCAGCTGTTGCTGATTTTGACGAATCTGTTGGTATTGCCACGCTTTAACGATATGGCTATGGAATTTGCTCTCCCAGCTGACATGACGCTCTGCCTTGTCGACCCAGTAGGTGACAAATTCGGCGGTTTGCTGGCGACAGAATTCTGTCGGTACACCATGTAGAACGTGTAATTGCTCTACCTTGTCATTGCTCGGTTGCCAGTTAGCCGTTATCAGCTGACCATTGTTTTTGGCCCCGAGGCTGGGCCAGCTCGGCGGTAGATTACGCTGGCGCACCTGATGCTGACTCTGATCAATCGGTTGGCGGTAGGGTTGAGAGGAGGGTTCGCTGATGGTGGGTGCTGTTTCTGCTATGGGCCTCGGCGGCTGGGTGCCACGTTTTCTCGGCGTCCAACTCGGCATGGCATGGCTGCTGGTAGCTCTTGCAGTAGTGCGGCTGTTATTGGTTTGATTCTTGTGGCTGCTGCCCTGTTGGTTGAAGGCAAAGCGATAGTAATCGGTGAGCGCCAACTGTGGTGAATCGAGACGAATTAAGCCGTTGTCTTTCAGCTGATCGCTAATACGCTGGACATCGTTTTCGGTCCAGAATGGCAGTAGCGATAGTAGCTTAGTCTTGGCAATCTCATGCCATTGGAAACCGCGGTTGTCTTCGGCGGTAAGATATTGTGCGCACTCGCTCAGCGTCTGTAGTAACACTGCGCCTTCCAAGCCAATCTGTTGTGCCAGACGGGAGGGGATGACAATGTTACGTTGTTGAATCAGAGACAAGGGCATAACTTCAGGTTATCCAATAAGCACGAGATATTTCGACAAAGACGAAGGCGAACTTGCTATTCTACGACGCAGTTCGGCGCGATACCAGCCCGATTGAATGAGTTTTAGTCGCGGGCTGGCTGTTGTTAGAATGAACATATTTGCAGGAAATGGAAAGGGTTAATCAGTGGCTAAAAAGAAAACAACGGCTTACGTCTGTAGTGACTGCGGTTCTGACTACAGCAAGTGGCAGGGGCAGTGCGGCGATTGTAACGCCTGGAATACCATCTCTGAGATTCGATTAGGCCCTGCCGTATCGACTTCAGGCGGCCGTGTTGGCTATTCCGGCGCGGTATCGGCGTCGATTCAAACCCTTGCCGACATTGATCTGTCGGCACTGCCGCGATTTAGCAGCGGTACGCAAGAATTTGACCGCGTGCTAGGCGGCGGCCTGGTACCTGGCTCGGCGATATTGGTCGGTGGTAACCCCGGCGCGGGTAAATCGACGCTGTTACTGCAAACCATGTGCTTTTTAGCCGGGCAAATGCCGGCGCTGTATGTTACTGGTGAGGAGTCGTTGCAGCAGGTGGCGATGCGGGCGCATCGGTTAGGGCTGCCGACGGATAAGTTGCAAATGCTGTCTGAAACCAGCGTCGAAAATATTATTATCGCCGCCGAGCAACATAAACCGAAAGTGTTGGTGGTCGATTCGATTCAGACCACCCATTTGGCCGATATTCAATCGGCGCCGGGGAGTGTATCGCAGGTGCGTGAATCAGCGGCGACGCTGACCCGTTTTGCCAAGCAAACTGGCACGGTCTTGCTGTTAGTGGGGCATGTGACCAAAGATGGTTCACTGGCCGGCCCGAAAGTATTGGAGCATATGATCGATTGCTCGATTTTGTTGGAGGGCAGCCACGACAGTCGTTATCGGACCCTGCGAGGCCAGAAGAACCGCTTTGGCGCGGTCAACGAGCTCGGTGTTTTTGCTATGACTGAGCAGGGCATGAAAGAGGTAAAAAACCCCTCGGCAATATTTTTAAGTCGTGGCAAAGAGGTTAACTCTGGTAGTGCTGTTATGGTGGTATGGGAGGGAACGCGGCCACTGTTGGTCGAACTGCAAGCGCTGGTCGATGACAGCATGGGTGGTCATCCCAAGCGGGTGGCTGTCGGCCTCGATCAAAATCGCTTAGCAATGTTGTTAGCTGTATTGCATCGTCATGGTGGTTTGATGGTGGGTGATCAAGATGTTTTTATTAACGTCGTCGGTGGCGTCAAAGTTTTAGAGACATCGGCCGACTTAGCGTTACTGTTATCTGTTGTCTCCAGCTTTCGTGATACGCCGCTACCGCGTGATTTAGTTGTCTTCGGTGAAGTGGGCTTGTCCGGCGAGATTCGCCCTGTGCCGAGTGGCCAGGAGCGGTTGAGCGAGGCGGCAAAGCATGGCTTTACGCGTGCAATTGTGCCGCGGGCCAATGCCCCACGGGACCCCATAAAAGGCTTGGAGGTTGTTGTTGTCGACAAACTCATTCAGGCAATAGATGCTTTAGGGTGAGGTTTTTTCTAAAACTGTAAAAATTGCCATCATTTGACAGTCAGTGCTTGCCTAATGATTGCGTCACCGTTTAACCTATTTAAGCGGTGGCAAATAATTGTGTTAAGCCGTTTTGTCAGCAAAGAGAGTCGCTATGGACATGGCGGTGTCACCGTTAAACGGATTATGCTAAGTTTGTATTAGGCAAATAAATACTCACAGTGAGTTAGCCCAGAAATCAGGGCTAACAACAAATATAAAAATAATAATACCCAGGAAGTGTATTGTGAAACCAACTGATATTTCCTCGCCCGACTACCACCATAAAGTGGTGGATTGTCAATATGCCTGCCCCGCCCATACCCCTGTTCCCGAATATATAAGACTGATACACCAACAGCGCTATGGCGATGCCTATATGGTGAATTGGGAGTCTAACGTCTTTCCTGGCGTGCTCGGAAGGGTCTGTGATCGGCCCTGTGAGACGGCCTGTCGCCGTGGTCGTATCGACGAGGAGCCAGTGGCTATCTGTCGGCTGAAACGTGTTGCCGCCGACATGACGGAACAACAGCAGATTCTTAGCCAGTTGCCGGCAATACCTGAGCTCAAAAACGGTAAAACAGTTGCGCTTGTTGGCGCAGGCCCAGCCTCGCTGACAGTGGCCAGGGACTTGATGCCATTAGGCTACAGTATTCACCTGTACGATGAGCAGCTCAAGGCAGGTGGCATGATGCGCAGCCAAATCCCCTCGTTTCGCCTGCCAATGAGCGTACTAGACGATGAGCTGGGTTATATTTTGGACATGGGGGTGGATACCTTCTTCGGTAATAAAGTCGATAGCTTAAAAGGGTTGTTAGATAAAAATTACGATGCCATTGTTGTTGGCACCGGCGCGCCGAGGGGGCGAGATCTGGCCAAACTCGATGGTCGTAAAGAGGGTGATGACAACATTCATATTGGTATTGAATGGCTGTCCAGTATTGCCTTCGATCATACCGATAGCGTTGGCAAAAGAGTGTTGGTTCTCGGTGGTGGCAATACTGCCATGGATTGCTGTCGCAGTGCCCGCCGCCTTGGTGGTGAAGATGTCAAAATCGTGGTGCGCTCGCCCTATGCCGATATGAAGGCATCGCCGTGGGAGAAAGAAGATGCGATGCATGAAGATATCCCCATCTTTGATAACCACAGCCCGAAAGAGTTTGTCTGTGATAACGGCAAACTGGTTGGTATGAACTTCGAAAAAGTGGATGCGGTCTACGATGAAAATGGCAAGCGGTCGTTAATACCGACCGGTGAGATCGTCTATTTTGAATGTGATGATGTGATTATTGCCGTCGGCCAAGAGAATGTTTTTCCCTGGATAGAAAAAGATGTAGGGATTGAATTTGGTCAGTGGGATATGCCGGTTGTCGATAAGGTCACTTACCAGTCAACACTGGATAAGGTTTTCTTTGCCGGTGATGCTGCCTTTGGCCCTGAAAATATTATTACTGCCGTGGCACAGGCGCATCAGGCAGCCATCTCGATCGATCTGATGCTGGCAGGCAAGGATTTACACCGCGAGCGTCCTGACCCGACGGTTAATCTTGTTTCTCAAAAAATGGGTGTGCATGAATGGAGTTACAGCTCGTCGGTCGCCAACGACAGTCGCTATGTGGTCCCCATCGAGGATAAGGAAAAATCGCTGGCCAACCGTTTTGTCGAGGTTGAACTCGGCTATTCCTTGGAGGATGCGGTTCAGGAGACCCAGCGCTGCTTGAACTGCGATGTGCAAACGGTGTTTTACGGAGATCGATGTATTGAGTGTGACTCTTGTATGGATGTCTGCCCAACCGATTGTATCTCTTTTGTTGAGCTGACGGAGGAGGCAGATCTGCGTCAGCGTTTATCGGCCCCGGCGACCAATCTGGCGCAGGATTTATATATCTCGGACGTATTGCCAACCAAGCGAGCAATGGTGAAGGATGAGGATGTGTGTCTGCACTGCGGTTTATGTGCCGAGCGCTGCCCAACAACAGCCTGGGATATGCAGAAATTTCTCTTCAAAGACAGCAAGGCAGGGGGTTCGTGCCGATGAAACAATTACAGGCAGTCAATGAGTTCGTGGTTCGTTTCGCCAACGTAAACGGTACTGGCTCGGCCTCGGCCAACAACATGTTTGCCAAGGCTGTTTTTCGCATGGGCATCCCGGTCACACCAAAAAATATTTTCCCCTCTAACATACAAGGCCTGCCGACCTGGTATGAGGTGCGGATATCAGAACAGGGTTATATCGGCCGCCGCGGCGGTGCCGATGTTGTTGTCGGTGTGAATGCTCAGTCGATGGCTCGCGATATAAAAGAGGTGACCCCCGGGGGTTGCTTTATTTACGACTCTACCAAACCGTTAGACCTGCGGATGATGCGTGATGATATTTTATTTGTTGGCCTGCCGCTGACGGAAATTTGTCTGCAGGAATACAGCAATCCATCGCTGCGCCAATTATTTAAAAACATCATTTATGTCGGTGCATTAGCCGCCTTACTGGATATGGATTTTACCGTGTTAACGGCGATGGTAGAAGATCAGTTCAAGGGTAAAGAAAAGCTAATAGCGCCAAATATACACGCCTTAGAATTAGGCTATAGCTACGCCAAACAACACTATAACTGCCCGCTGGGGCTGCGACTTGAAAGCCGTGATTTAGTCAAAGATTCGATTCTGGTTGACGGTAACTCGGCCTGCGGTTTGGGTGCTGTCTTTGCCGGCGCCACTGTTGCTGGTTGGTATCCGATCACGCCTTCGACATCGGTTATCGATGCCTTTGGTAAATACGCCAAGCGGCTGCGTATTGATGCGGCCACCGGAGCCAATAACTTTGCTATTGTGCAGGCCGAGGATGAACTGGCGGCAATCGGTATGGTCATCGGTGCCAGCTGGAACGGCGCCCGCGCATTCACCGCCACATCGGGCCCCGGCGTGTCATTAATGAGTGAATTTTTAGGCTTGGCTTATTTTGCTGAAATACCATTGGTGCTAATTGATGTGCAGCGATCAGGGCCGTCGACAGGCATGCCGACCCGGACTCAGCAATCGGATATTTTATCCGCAGCCTATGCCTCACACGGTGATACCAAACAGGTGCTCATCATACCTTCGACGCCAAAGGAGTGTTTCGATTTCACCGCACTGTCTTTCGATTTGGCAGAGCGAATCCAGACGCCAGTTATCATTATGACCGACCTCGATCTGGGCATGAACGACAACATGTCTGAACCGTTTAGCTGGGATGATGAGCGTAAGCTCGACCGCGGCAAGGTGATGACGGCAGACATGCTCGAGGCGAGTAGCGAGCGTTTTGGTCGTTATCTGGATGTTGATGGCGATGGTATTTGTTATCGCACCTATCCGGGTACCCACCCGACCAAGGGCGCCTTTTTTACCCGTGGTACCTCGCGTGATGAGTACGCCGTTTATACCGAAGACGGCGATGAATACGTGGCCAACATGCAGCGCCTGGAAAAGAAGTGGCAGACCAGCAAGGGCTTAATGCCCAAGCCAGAGGTCTACCAACAGGGTAATACCTCCGACATCGCGATGTTGTTTTACGGCACCAGTAAATATGCTGCCGAGGAGGCGCTGGATTACTTCCGCAGTCACAACTTAAAAATTGACGCCATGTGTATCAAGGCCTTCCCTTTCAGTGATGAGGTTGAGGCATTTATTGCTGAGCACACGCAGGTGTTTGTAATCGAGCAAAACCGCGATGGTCAGATGCGTTCATTGATTATCAACGAACTGGAGACCAACCCGGCGAAACTGCTGGCGGTGTTGAACTATGATGGCATGCCGTTGACGGCCAGTTTTGTGGTCGAGAAAGTGTCGGCGCAGCTCGAGAACAGCATCAGTCCACTCACTATTGTCCCCGCGTTGAAGGAGGCCTAACGATGAGCTTTATTCGCCCTGCATTTCGCCACCCCAATCTGCCAACCAACGATTTGGGTTATACCAAAAAAGACTATGAGGGGCCGCTGTCGACACTGTGTGCCGGCTGCGGTCATGATTCAATATCGGCGGCTATATTGACCGCGGTATTCGAGTTGTCTATCGCCCCCCACAATGTTGCTAAGATGTCTGGCATCGGCTGTTCGTCGAAAACCCCCAGTTACTTCTTGGGTAATTCGCACGGTTTTAACTCTGTCCACGGTCGTATGCCGTCGGTGGCCACGGGTGCTGCATTGGCCAACCGAGACATGACCTATGTCGGCGTCTCTGGTGACGGCGACACTGCCTCGATTGGCATGGGGCAGTTTGCCCATGTTGTTCGTCGCAACCTCAATATGATGTATATCGTGATGAACAATGGTTGTTACGGTTTGACCAAGGGGCAGGATTCGGCGACAGCCGACATCGGGTCCACCTCCAAGGCGGGCAGCGTCAATGCCTTTGAACCTATTGATCTGGCCAGTATTGCGCTGCAGTTAGGGGCGACTTTTGTGGCTCGCAGCTTCTCTGGTGACAAGGAGCAGCTCGAGCCATTGATCAAGGCGGCGTTGTCGCATCAGGGTTTTGCCCTGATCGATGTGATTTCGCCCTGTGTGACGTTTAATAATAATCCTGGCTCGACTAAAAACTATGAGTATGTGCGCGATCATCTCGACGCCACGTCGACGCTGGATTTTGTGCCGATGAAGGAGCAGATTACCACTCAGTACGATGAGGGCGAGTCGACGGCGGTTACCATGCACGATGGATCTGAGCTGAAGCTGAATAAGCTGGCGCAGGAATGGGATCCGTTTGACCGGCAGTCGGCCTTGAATGCCATTGCCCAAGCAAAACTGAAAGGTGAAATCTTGACCGGCTTGCTCTATCTCGACACTGACAGTCAGGACTTGCACGGTCAGATAAATACCAATAAGGCGCCGTTACGAGAGCTTGATGAAACCGTCTTATGTCCCAGTGCTTCTGTGTTGGAAAACATCAATGCGGGGCTGCGCTAGCATTCACCGCTATTGTGAGCATAAAAAAGCCCCTATCAGCCACTGATAAGGGCTTTTTTTATGGCTTAAATACTAGCCGGTGTTCGTAGCGTTGGTGACGGAAGAAGACGCCGCCATCACCGAAGGCAGAGGTTGTCACATCCGAGGTGAGTCAGAGTCACAGCCCCCAGTTTCTATTTGGCTAGAAACTCAGACCGTGTTTTATCATTACTTTTGAAGCAGCCACCTAGTGCTGTCGTCTGTGTGCTAGAACTGGCATCCATAACACCACGAGCTTTGACGCAGTAGTGTCTGGCATCCATGCTGACGGCGACATCGTCGGTGTTGAGCAGTGCTTGCAAAGCCACCAATATTTGTTGGGTCAAGCGTTCTTGTACCTGAGGTCGTTGGGCGAAGAAGCGAACAATACGGTTGATCTTAGAGAGGCCGATGATTTTATCCTTGGGGATGTAGGCGACGGTGGCCATGCCATCGATGGTAACAAAGTGGTGTTCGCAGGTGCTAGTAAAGCTAATATCTTTGACCCTGACCATTTCATCGACACTCATCTTGTTGTCGATGACGGTGATCTTGGGGAATTGGCTGTAGTCGAGGCCAGAAAAAATTTCACCGACAAACATCTTGGCAATGCGATGCGGGGTTTCTGCCAAACTATCATCCGTTAAATCAAGACCCAGAGTGGCGACGATATCGGTAAATGAGGCCTTGATACGCTGGTATTTTTCTTCATTGGTCAGATCGTTGTCAACTAATGGAGTTTCTAAACCGCGTTGTAGCAGTGCTTGCTGTACCAGATTCGCCTCGTCACTTATGACAGTTTCACTGATGGTAAGTGGTTGATTGATAGCAATGTTCATAGCAATTTCCTGGGCTAAAGTGTATGCATGTTTGGGTGGTGATACGCTGGTTTAACGGTTGGCGCTGAGGCTGAGTGAGACGGAGTCGGCAAAGCGCAGTGCATGCGGTTTGTCGACACGGATACTGGCGTATTCAACCTGTTTGGCAGCCATTATAATGGCCAGTAAATCGGCAACCAGTTTTTCGAGTAGGCGGAAACGGCCGTTTTCCACATGCTCGATCAGGCTTTTGCACACCAGTTTATAGTTGAGCGCGCGATTTTCGTCGTCGCTGTCACAGGCCTCATCGGCGCTGTAGTGTATTTCTGCATTGATAATAATATCTTGCTGTTTGCTCAGTTCTTCAGGGTTAAAGCCAATGAAAGTGCGCAGTCGCAGATTGCTGATATGAATCACGGCGGCATTCATTTGGTAATCAATAGGATGTGTAGTGAGCGGGTTAAGCTGTGTCATAGGGTTTCCATGGTTGCCTGTTATTGTATGGTACGCAGTGGCTCTGTGCTTGGATGAGTTGCGCTGGCAAAAAAACGGCTGACCTTCTTAAAAGTATTATTCACAAGCTATAGAATAACAGAGATTACAGCTCTGTTGCATCATAGCCTGTGATGGATGGTTAGACGTTATTGAGTAGCATTAATTCACTCGGGTGCGGCTTTAAATAGAATGATTGGCTAATGTACTCGTTCGGGTTGCGTCGGAAGTGATGGCGCAGCAGGGTAATGGGTACAATCAAGGGCAATAGGCCGCGATGATATTGTGTGATTGCCTGCGTCATTTCTTCCTTATCTTCTTTGTCGAGGTGATTTTTCAAGTAGCCTTGGATGTGTTGTAGCGCATTGACATGGTTTTTGCGACTGGCAATAATCTTCAGCAATGCTGTCATCTGACTGAGATACTGCTCACAGAGTTGGTCGATGTCACAGCCTTTTTTGTCGGCCAGCATGGCGCCGAGTGCCCGGGCTTTTTCTTGGTCGTGGCTCATGAAAATATATTTATGGCGAGCGTGGAACTGTTGGATGTGTTTAAGCTCAGGCGAGGCTGCCATCATGTCTCGCCAGCGGCTGTAGATAAAGACACGCTGAATGAAGTTCTCTCGTAGGCGGGCATCGCCAAGGCGCCCCTCTTCCTCTACTGGCAGGTTGGGGAAGTTCTTCATCAGTCGGTTAGCATAGATGCCAATACCGTTTCTACCCGGAGCCGAGGGGCCTCCCTCGGTGTACAGTTTTACTCTTTCCATGCCGCAGCTGGGGGAGTCCTTCTTGAGAATATAGCCGCGTAAATTGCTGTGCCAATCATGTTGTTCTTGGGCGCATTGGTCTAGCGCGTCGGTGAAATCACGCTCGGCGTCGCGGGTGCCCACGCAGCGCGTCTCACCGTCGATGCCAACAAGGCGGATGGGCTCACGGGGAATGCTGAGGCCAATACTGACCTCGGGGCAAAAAGGCGTAAAGCTGAAGTAGTCACTCAAGGTGCCGGTGATATAGCTGTTGTTCTTGTGGCCGGAGTCAAAGCGTACTCTTTCGCCGATCAGGCAGCTGCTGATGCCGATGCTGATTTTCTCTCGACTGATGGTATCCATGTTATGTCTCTTATTCTCGATAGATGGCGTTTACTGAATTAAATATACGTCAAAAATCTCTGTTCGGATGTATCACCGAAGAAAATAAGCATGGGCCACAAAGCTATTGCACGATCGTCTATGCAGTGGTCACTGGTGTTGTTTCGACCATTGCTTTGCAGCTAAAGTCTTTTTATTAGGCAGGTCGCTGTAGCCGTTGCCAATAGCTTGCCAGCCTTATTCTTCAGTGTGCCCTCGGCGACACCCAGCGACTTAGAGAGGTTGACGATGCGCCCCTCGGCAATCATTTCCTCGTGCTGCGGCAGTGGTCGCATCATCTTTATATTGAGGTCGATGGTGCTATAGCTCACCATGGGTTCCATCATTGTATGGACGGCGCAGCCGGTGACCGAATCGAGCACTGTGGCGGCGAAACCGCCGTGGACGCCACCCATGGGGTTGAGGTGATTCTCATTGGCGGTGGCGAGGAAGATCACCCGTCCGGCCTCGGCCTCGGCCATAATCATCGGAATGGCATTGGTAATAGAAGGGGGTGGTAATTCACCTCGGATGACAGCCTGAATTACTTCCAGGCCACTCATTGTTGTTAAGTCCATGGGTGTGTCTCATCGTTTGTTTATTGCTATCGAGGGGCATTGTTGTTGCCAGGGCTGTTATCTCGATAGTGCTCTGTTATATGTGTTAGATGATAACTTCAACGCTGCGGGAATGACATACGGCGGGGCTATTTATTGCCGGATACTGTTTTTCGTTAAATAGTCAAACAGTCCTGTTTGTAAGTTTACATTCCAAAATCGCCCGGCAAGTGTCAGCTTTAAATGTTGCCGATCCAGTATGGCCAGGCCATTGTTTTGCCAGGCGTTAAACAGCGGCTTGAGTTGTTCGATCATTGTTTGTTCCAACTGATCGAGCGGCAATATGCCGCGGTCTAGGCCTCGCTTAATAGTGCTGTCAAAGGCTGCCGATGAGTTAGGGGCAATGACCATTCCCGGTACTCGACAGGGGGTGGCGATACTGACATCGCTGGCCAGTGCCTGCCGCCACGCTTTTATCTTGCGGCCATTCATTAAACTGTGCCCATGAATATTGCCGCCGGCACCGGCGCCGAAGGGTAGGGTCTCGACCCCACTTTTTGCCAAGCTGTTATAGCGACTACGTTCACGCTCATCTCTGCGCCAATGGCAGCTGGACAGCCGTTGCCACTGCCGTGATTCAAAAAACTCTGCCCCGGAGGCATACATGCCGGCGCGGGCCTGACTGTCGGCTTGGAACTGACTGTTGTCGGTGCCGAGTATTTCTCCCTTGCTGCTGGCTCGGTCAATCAGGCTGCCACTCAGTTGGATGAGCTGATAGAGGTCGACACCGTGGACGTTTGACTGGATAACCGCTGCCAGGTCTTGCTGCCAAATATCCCTGGTCTGTCCTGGCAGACCGAAGATGAGGTCGACCACAATGCTGGCTGTTGGATGTTGGCTCAACTGCTTGAGTCTGTCGATGACAATGTCGCGGCCATCGATGCGGCCAGCGGCTTGACGTACTTGGGTTTCGAAGCTCTGCACGCCAAAGGAAAAACGATTGAAGCCGCTGCTCAGGGCGGCCTGCCATTTATCGTCGTCGAAGCCGTGCAGTCGTCCCTCCAGGGTGATTTCGGTATCGTCGTTAAGAGGGAATTTGGCGATGGCTTGACCGAGACGGCTGATTGCTTCGGCACTCATATCGCTGGGGGTGCCGCCGCCCACATACACTGCGTCAAACATACGGCTTTGGGCCAAAACCGTGTCCGCGGCAATGGTCAGCTGCGCTGTTATAGACTGCATATAGTCACTAATGTCGGCAGGGTTGGAGCCGCTGACGAAAAAATTACAGAAGCTGCAGCGCTTGCGGCAGAAGGGGATATGAATATACAGCGTGCGTTGCTGCGCCGTACTTGGCTGCCGCCACCATTGTTGCCATTGCAGTTCACTGATTGTCACCGGCTGACTGTTCCGGCCAGCATGAGGAGCGTTCTTAGCGGCAAAGGCTTGGCGAAGTGGGTCGGCACTGGCGGTACCAGTCATCGAAGGGCTTAGCAGCATGGTGATTACTCAAAATGAATTTAAGTAATGATAATCATTATCGTTCGGTGGTGCGTTGTGATGGATCAACCTAGCTGTGATATGTGGCAGTGCCTTAGCTGCTCTCGCCGAGTGCTCTGATCATCGGGGCGTGGCGTTTATTGTTAGCGTACTCGCTGGCGTAACGTGTGCTGGTCACCGCCAAACTCGATGGTTTTAAGATTGATTAAGTGGCCGTCCATGGTATAGAAGAAGGATTCCCCCCGACTATCAACCGCATTGAACCCCTTTTCGCGGATGCTGCGCACGGTATGCCATTCGCCGGTGGAATCTGCCCAAATCTGACCTACTTCGATTTTATTCATCTTTATACCTCATCAAATAGGGTTGCCTGTCTGCCCGAGCGGTGGTGATTGCCGGCGGTCAAATAGGCGTGATGGGTCTCATCATAAAGAGAGCAGCATTAAATACTTGCCATTTGATGACAGCAGCTGTTTTTTTTGAGTTAATTTATAGCCGCGCTAATCGTGCACGGCCCATTGCGTCGCCGCCCGGCTCCGATCTGGGTCTGGCTTGGATTCAACCGCTTCAATCTTGGCAATATAATCCAGTGGCAAGCCTGTTTCGAAGGCGCCAATTAACACGTGATTAAGGTACCAGTCGTAGGGTTGGTAGTTGGCATCTAGCCTGAGCGCGTAGTAAGTCAACGCCTCGAACGATTCACCGGTGGCATTGGTCACCGTGACAGTCTTGTCACCATAACCGACGCCGAGGCTTTCGGCCTCGTCGAGGGTGGGTTTTTCATCCGCTTTCATGCTGAATAGCGTGCCGAACACGGTATCGCTGTCGTTGCCGGTATAGAGTGCATTGCACTTGCCAGAGCCGTCCCGGCCTTTTTTGTCGAATCGCAGCTCGTGGCTGGCGAGCGCAAAAATACCGAGTTTCTCTGCGCTGGGTACGCGTTGTCGAAGTCGCGCCATCGACATATTAGAGCCGTAGGCGAAATAGTAGAGGGTCGTCATAGGTGTGCTTATCGCTCCGATTCTTCCCAGTCTGCTGGTAGCTGGCAGCCCTTGCGCGTTTTGAGGTCGAAGCCAGCAACGGTTATGTGTCCGCGGCTGGCAACACGACCATCGGCGATAATCTCGTGGCTGATCGTCATGCTTTTATTGCCCATCCGCGAGCACCAGCTAACGACGCTGACATCGGCACCAAAAATCACCTCGCCGAGATAATCGATATTGATATTGACCACGGCATTGTAGGGTACTTCGCCCTCATAACAGTTGTTAATGGCGTAGAAGAAATCGGCCCGGCCAACCTCCATATAACTGACGTAGGCACCCGAAGAGATGTGGCCCATGGCGTCGGTATCGGAGAAGCGGACTTGTACAGAGGAGGTGGTAACGGGGAGTTTCATAGCGGGCTCTTATTCACTGTTATTTTATGCGGTGTTGATCAATACAGCGTTTATAGTGCCAGAGTCCTGCGGTAAACGGTATGCCCCTTGTGGGGCATACCGTTATATCAAAGCCTTATTTAAGCTTGCGATATTTAACCCGGGTTGGCACCAGCTCTTTGACACCGGTGCGGGCCAGGCGGTCCTCCATATAATCGCTGAAGTTACCCTCGTGGAATACCGCCGTTGACTCTCCCTCATAGGCGAGGATGTGAGTGGCGACACGGTCGAGGAACCAGCGATCGTGCGAGATCACCATAATACAGCCAGGGAAGGCCAAAATAGCCTCTTCCAGTGCACGCAGCGTCTCTACATCCAGGTCGTTGGTCGGCTCATCGAGCAGCAAAACATTGTGACCGCCGCGCAATAACTTCGCTAAGTGGACGCGGTTACGCTCACCGCCGGAGAGGTCGCCAATGCGCTTCTGTTGGTCTGATCCTTTGAAGTTGAAGCGGCCCACATAGGAACGGGAGTTTACTTCGTAGGTGCCGACCTGTAACACATCTTGGCCATCGGAAATTTCATCCCAGACTGTTTTATTATCATCGAGGCTGTCACGGCTCTGGTCGACCATGCCGAGGTTGACGGTTTCACCGATGCGAATAGTGCCTGCGTCAGACTTTTCCTCACCGGTCAGCATTTTGAACAGAGTTGATTTACCGGCACCGTTACCGCCGATGATGCCGACGATGGCGCCCTTGGGTACGGTAAAGGTCAAGTCGCTGATCAGTGATTTGTCACCAAAGCTCTTCTGCAACCCTTCGACTTCGATGACAACGTCGCCGAGGCGAGGTCCGGGTGGGATGTAGATTTCTTGGGTCTCGTTGCGGCTTTGGAATTCCTGCGAACTTAACTCTTCAAAGCGGGCCAGGCGGGCCTTGCTCTTGGATTGACGTCCCTTGGCATTGGAGCGCACCCACTCCAATTCCGAGGCCATGGCGCGCTCATGGGATTTTTGTTGTTTATCTTCCATCTCTAGGCGCTGGTCTTTTGCTTCCAGCCAGTCGGAATAGTTACCCTCGTAAGGTATACCGCGGCCACGGTCGAGTTCCAAAATCCAGCCGGCGGCATTGTCGAGGAAGTAGCGGTCGTGGGTGATGGCGACGACGGTGCCGGTGAAAGTGGTAAGGAAGTGTTCCAGCCAGGCGACGCTTTCTGCGTCCAAGTGGTTGGTCGGCTCATCGAGTAACAGCATGTCTGGCTTAGACAGCAGTAACTTACACAGGGCGACACGGCGTTTCTCACCACCGGATATCTTGCTGACATCGGCATCCCAGGGCGGCAGGCGCAGAGCGTCGGCAGCGACTTCCAAGATGTGTTCGAGGTTGTGCCCGTCCCAGGCGTTGATAATGTCTTCAAGCTTGCCCTGTTCTTTGGCCAGCTTGTCGAAATCAGCGTCCTCCATGGCGTATTCGGCGTATACCTCATCGAGACGTTTGAGGGCATCGACTGCCGGGCGAACACCGTCTTCGACGTTGCCGCGGACATCCTTGCTTTCATCGAGTTGAGGTTCTTGCTGCAGATAGCCGATATTGAGATCCGGCTGGGGTCTGGCCTCGCCAATATAGTCCTGGTCGACACCGGCCATGATTCGTAATAGGGTAGATTTACCCGAGCCATTAAGCCCTAGCACCCCGATTTTGGCGCCGGGAAAGAACGACAGAGAAATGTCGGCCAGAATTTGGCGTTTGGGCGGCACAATCTTGCCAACGCGGTTCATGGTGAAAACGTATTGAGCCATACAGGAGATCCTTCGAGCTACACAGTGGGGTTAACTGTTAAAAGGCGACATTATAGCAGTATGGTTATGTCGAGTAGTGCACAAAAACGGCAAAAATATATTATATTCGCCTATATGTGTAAAAGTTGCCGTCGTTAGTTTGGAATTATCTGAGCCGCTGTTATAGTAAATTTAACCCTTAGGAAAGACGGTTGTATTACAGATAATAATAAGATAGGGCAGCGTCAACACTATGCAGGACTTCTTCAATCTTAGCCTGAGCCAGTTACTCACTGACTGCGATGAGGCCTATGTTGCGACCGATGCCGGTGGCAGCGTCCTGTATTTAAACCCGCAAGCTCAGCAGTTATTTGAAAACCAGTTGTCGCTATCAAATGCCCAGCAGTGGAATTCACTCTTTACACCACTGAGTTATGCCCGTTTCATTGAAAGTATCGAGTTGATTCGAGCGGGAGAATTGGTTGCTGAGCAGATGTTCAGTCTTAAGATCGGTGAACAATACGGCCGTTTTCTCATCGTTAATCACCCGGTTAGAGAGGATGACAAGCTCGAACAGATTGTCTGGCAGTTTCGTTATATTGATGCGGTAAAAAGCGGCAATGGTATTGTTGCTCAGGCAGATCGTTATAAAACCCTTTTTGATATCTCCGTGGCGCCGCAGTGGGCCATTGATATCGAATCGTTGTACCACTATATGCATGAACTCGGTATCGGGTGTGAACAGTCGTTGAAGCAACGATTGTTAACCGATAGCGAATTTATGCCCGAGGTACGTCGTCGGCTGTCGATTATCGAAATAAACTTTGCCGCGATAGAGCTCATCGGGGTCAAAAATGCCGCCACCAGCGATTACCTTTCACTTTTTCCCGATCGTCATCTCAATTATTGCTGCAGTGCGGTGGTGGCGATTATCAGCGGCCAAAGTGAATATCGCTTTGACGTCGAGGTGCGCGATAATGCCGGCGAGTATTTCAATTACACGGTCATATCGGCGTTGCCGCGCAAGGATAATCTAGTTCGCGGCGTGCTATTTACCGGTTTTGATACCAGTGAATTAAAACGTGTACAGCGCGATTTGCAAGCGCGGGAAAACTTCTTCTCGGCGACCTTGTCAGCGGTGCCTGATTTACTTTTTGTCTACGATTTAAAGAATCACAAAACACGTTTTGTTAATGGCGAGGCTGCCCGCCATTTTGGCATTGAAGAGCATTCATCACCGCTGGATTTGAGCGACGAAAGCAGTCTGTTTTTGCACCCGGAAGACCGCCTGAGTGGCGATCAACTAATCCATCTTCTCAAGCGCTTAGGTGATGGTGAGGTGGTTGAAAAACACCTGCGTATGATGCATGTCAGCGGTGAATGGCGTAACTATGTTACTCGCAGCAGCGGCATTATCGATAAATACAATGGCCGTACCGCCTACATTGTGACAGTCGCCACCGATGTGACTGAGCAACAGCGGATAAAGAGTCGTTACGACCACCAGCAGCGAAACTATCGAACCCTGGCCGATAATTTCAGCGATATTATTTGCACCACTGACACCGAGTTAAGAATTGACTATATCAGCCCATCTGTGGAGAAGTTGCTGGGTTATTATCCGCAGCAATTCCTTGTTCAGCAGGCGTTGATTACAGAGCAAATACCGACCTTAAAATTAGTCTTCGATTCGTTGTCGAAAGACTATCATCGGCTGACCAATAACCCGCATATTTCTGCCGAAGAGCAGCGTCAATATTTGCGCCTGCAGGAGGTCGAGGTAGAGCACCACTTAGGTTATAAGGTTTCATTAGAGCTGCAAAGCAGCCTGATGTGGGAGGAGGATGGCAGCCTGCAGGGCATGCTGATTCTTTGTCGTGATATCACTCAACGATTAAAAATTGATGACGACTTGCGTCTCGCTGCCAAGGTGTTTGAAAACAGTTTGCAGGGGATTTATATCACCGCTGCCAACGGCACTATTTCACAAGTGAATAAGGTTTTTACTGCTATTACCGGCTACCGACCAGACGAGGTTATTGGTCGGCGTCCCTCGTTTTTATCCAGCAATCGTCATGCGGGAGTCAGTTTTGCACGTACCATTAAACCGGTGTTAGAGCAGGCTGGTTTTTGGCAGGGTGAGGTTGAGAGTCGCCGTAAGAGTGGTGAGTGTTACCCGGTTCAGGTGGGTATTACAGAGGTCAGCAGTAAGCACGGTGAGCACATTGGTTACATCACCGCCTTTACAGACGAAACCGAGCGCAAGCGAAATGAGGAGCGTATTCTTAAACTGGCCTTTTATGATCCGTTGACAGGTCTGGCTAATCGCAGTTTATTTCATGATGAATTAGAGGCCAAGTTATTCCGAGCTAACCGGGACCAGCTGCTGCTACCGTTACTTTTTATTGATATGGATGGCTTTAAGTCGATCAATGATTCGATGGGGCACGGCGCTGGTGACATCTTGCTGGCCCAGGTTGGCAAGCGTTTGCAGGCGGTGGTTGACGAGGGGTGTCAGGTTGCCCGCATGGGGGGGGATGAATTTGCCGTCATCCTGCCCGACTGTGATGACCATTCTGACGCGGTCGGGCATTCGACCCACATTGCTCAGTCGTTACTCTCCTCGCTGGCGGCACCCTTTATCATTCAGGGAAAGGATGTGTATTTAACGGCCTCTGTCGGCGTTGCTATTTACCCGACGGATGCCATTGATAGCACGACGTTATTGCAAAACGCCGATGCGGCGATGTATCACGCCAAGTCGGCGGGCAAGAACAATTATCAGTATTACTCTGGCATGATGAACCATTCATCGCTCGATAAACTGGAGCTACAAAACGACTTGCATCGTGCCGTGGCTGCTGGAGCATTTGAACTGTGCTACCAGCCGGTTATCGACCTCAATACCCGACGTTTAATATCGGTAGAAGCCTTGGTGCGCTGGCATCACCCGCAACGCGGCAGCATTCCTCCTGAGGTGTTTATCTCGATGGCGGAGGAAACTGGCTTGATTGTACCGCTGGGTAATTGGGTGCTTAATGAGGCCTGCCGACAAATGGCGCAGTGGCGTCGCGATGGCTTGGCGGTGCAGCGGGTGGCGGTCAATATATCGGCGCTGCAGTTCTCCGAGGGGAGTTTGTTGCGGCAGGTGATTGATGCGCTGGACGTTTCAGGCCTGCCCAGCCATTGCTTGGCGCTCGAGCTCACAGAGAGTGTGCTAATGGAAGATGTGGCCTACACCCTGGGCATGTTGGCCGATTTGAAGGCGATGGACGTGAAAATTTCCATCGACGACTTTGGCACCGGTTATTCGTCGATGAGTTATCTCAAGCAATTCCCGATTGACAGTTTGAAGATTGACCGCAGCTTCGTTGCCAACCTGCCGGGTAGCACCCAGGATAGCGCCATTACTCAGGCCATTATCGCCATGGCTCATAGCTTTAATCTCACCGTTGTCGCCGAGGGGGTGGAGACTGAGGAGCAGGCGAGTTATCTCGATAGTCTGGGCTGTGAAAAGTGCCAAGGTTTCCTCTACGGCAAGCCGATGCCGGCGCAAGAAGTTAACCGTTTGGTCGAGAATTCGACAAAAATTGATTTGCAGTTAGTGCAGCTAATTGGCGACGGATAAAAAATATTTTTCCTTTTTAAAACAATATCTTGCTGATAATTCTCGCATTCTCTCTTTTGCTGTTTTTCTGCTCGCAGAATCCCTGCTTTGAGTGTATGATGTGCCCCTTTCAGAACTGCCGTAATTGTTTTGCAACTCTCGCAATGGGGAAATAAAAATATGTTTAGTAAAGATATGAAGATTGCTGATTTTGACCCTGAACTTCAGGCTGCTATGGACGCCGAAGTTGTTCGTCAAGAAGAACATATTGAGCTGATTGCCTCAGAGAACTACGCCACGCCGCGTGTTTTTGAAGCTCAAGGCTCTGCATTAACCAACAAGTATGCCGAAGGTTACCCCGGCAAGCGTTACTACGGCGGTTGCGAACACGTCGATGTTGTCGAAACGCTGGCCATTGAACGTGCACAGGAGTTGTTCGGTGCCGGTTACGCCAACGTTCAGCCGCACTCTGGCTCACAGGCTAACGCCGCCGTGTTCATGGCGCTGCTTCAGCCCGGCGATACAGTGCTAGGTATGAGCTTGGACGAAGGTGGGCACCTGACCCACGGCGCCAAAGTGAGCTTCTCTGGCAAAATATACAATGCGGTACAGTATGGCCTAAACGCTGAGACTGGCGAGATCGATTACGATCAAGTTGAGGCAATGGCTGTTGAGCACAAACCGAAGATGATTATCGCCGGCTTCTCTGCCTATTCGATGGTCGCTGATTGGGCACGTTTCCGCGAGATTGCGGATAAGGTCGGTGCTTATTTGATGGTAGATATGGCGCACGTTGCCGGTCTTATTGCCGCAGGTGTCTATCCCAACCCTGTACCGTTTGCCGATGTCGTGACCTCGACCACCCACAAGACGCTTGGCGGTCCACGCGGCGGTATTATTCTGACCAAGGGTGGCGACGAAGCGATTGAGAAGAAGCTTAACTCTGCTGTCTTCCCCGGCGGTCAAGGCGGTCCATTAATGCATGTTATCGCCGCGAAAGCAGTATGCTTTAAAGAAGCGATGAGCGATGACTACAAGGCGTATCAGCAGCAGGTTGTGCTAAACGCTCAGGCAATGGCCAAGGTATTGATCGAACGTGGCTTTGATGTGGTTTCCGGCGGCACCAAGAACCACCTGTTCTTGCTCAGCCTGATCAAGCAAGACATCACCGGTAAAGAAGCTGATGCGGCGCTGGGTCTGGCCAATATCACGGTCAACAAAAACTCGGTACCAAACGACCCGCGTTCACCGTTTGTCACCAGTGGTCTGCGTATCGGCTCTCCGTCAGTGACGCGCCGTGGTTTTAACGAGGCAGACTGTGCCGCTCTGGCGGGCTGGATTGCTGATATCCTCGATAATATGGGTGATCAAGCGGTAATCGATGGTGTTAAGGCCAAGGTACTTGAAATTTGTAACCGCCTACCGGTTTACGAAAAGTAAGAAACGCCTTAAAGACAAAAAAGCCGCCCAGCGTTATGCTCGGCGGCTTTTTTTGTTATTGCGTTGTGCCGATTTCCAGCCAGGGCCGTCGCTGTGTTAGTATTGGCAAAATTCCCTCCCATTATATTCACTTAGGTTTTCTATGCGCTGCCCGTTCTGCTTTGAAGCTGAAACCAAGGTTATCGATTCCCGCCTCGTTGCCGAGGCTGATCAAGTACGCCGCCGCCGCGAGTGTTTAAGTTGTAGCGAGCGTTTTACCACCTATGAAGTGGCCGAGCTGTTAATGCCTCGGATTATCAAGGGTGACGGTACCCGTGAGCCATTCAATGAGGATAAGCTTCGCTTTGGTATCTTGAAAGCGTTGGAAAAACGGCCCGTCGATATGGAATCGATAGAGGCTGCCATCGCCAAAATTAAGCACCAGCTGCAGGCCACCGGTGAGCGCGAAATTGATGCCCGCTCGGTCGGCGAAAGAGTGATGAATACCCTGCGCTCGCTCGATCATGTTGCCTATGTTCGCTTCGCCTCGGTTTATCGTGATTTTCAGGATCTCGATGAGTTCCGTCGCGAGATCGACAGCCTGTCTGCCGATGGCAGTAAAAATGACTAATGCCCGTGATCAATACTATATGGCCGAGGCAATTGCACTGGCCAAAAAAGGCTTGATGACGACATCACCCAACCCTCGAGTAGGTTGTGTTTTAGTTAAAGACGATGTGGTTGTGGGGCGTGGCTATCACCTGCGCGCCGGTGAAGGTCATGCCGAGGTTAACGCACTGGCTGATGCTGGCGTTAATGCCCAAGGCTGCACTGCTTATGTGACACTTGAACCCTGCAGCCATACCGGCAGAACAGGCCCCTGTTGTCAGGCGCTGGCTAATGCCGGTGTTGCTCGGGTGGTGGTGGCCATGCAAGACCCCAATCCGCAGGTGGGTGGCAGCGGCCTGCAATACCTACGCGACCAAGGGATTGCCGTTGACGTTGGCGTTTTGGAACAACAGGCCAGAGCATTAAACCCGGGCTTTATTCGTCGCATGACGCATGGCCTTCCTCTGGTGACGGCAAAGTTGGCCAGCAGTGTCGATGGTCGGACGGCGATGGCCAGCGGTGAAAGCCAGTGGATTACTGGGCCGGCGGCACGCACTCAGGTACAGCAGTTGCGCGCCAGAAGCTGCGCCATTATCACCGGTATCGGCAGTATATTGCTGGATGATTCCTCGTTGACGTTACGCCGTGACGAGCTGGGCTTGGATGCCGAATTAAGTGAGCAGGTGGTTCGACGTCAGCCTATCCGAGTGGTGCTGGATAGTCGTTTACGGATGCCGCTGAGTGCGAAAATTTTGAGGCAAACAGGGCGCACAATTATCGCCTATCATTATGCGGACGCAGAGCGGCTGGAGGCGTTGTCCAATGCTGGTGCCGAGTTAGTGCAGTTGCCGCTGCGAGATGGTCATGTCGATGGCTTAGCGCTGTTGCGCTGGCTGGCAGAACAGCAACAGTGTAATGAGGTGTTGTTGGAGACCGGCAGTCAGTTGGCTGGAGGTTGGTTGCAGCAGGGCTTGATTGATCGACTGAAAATTTTCATGGCGCCCAAGCTGCTGGGGAGCCAAGCCCGACCATTGTTTACTTTACCGTTGGCGGCAATGAGTGAGCAGGTTGAATTGGCCATTGACGATATCAGAGCTGTCGGCGACGACTGGCTTATCAGTGCCGCGCCGGTTTATTCGACGCCTTTATAGAGACGTTATATGTTTACAGGAATTATCGAATCACTGGGCAGTATTCGCCAAGTACACCGCAGTCAGGGGGATATTAAGCTAGAAATATCCAGTGGTGAACTGGATTTGAGCGATGTGCATCTGGGAGATTCTATCGCCGTCAATGGTGTTTGCCTCACGGTTACAGCAGTAAAGGCTCGGAGTTTTGTTGCCGACGTCTCGGTCGAGACCATGGACTACACTAGTATCGGTCAGTTGCAGAGTGGCAATGCGGTCAACCTAGAAAAAGCACTGATGCCGACCAGTCGCCTGGGCGGTCACATTGTCAGCGGCCATGTCGACGGCGTCGGCGAGATTACTGAGCGGTTTGATGATGCTCGCTCTATCCGGATGTGGATCAAGGCACCGACGGATTTAGCGCGGTATATTGCCCACAAGGGGTCGATCACCGTCGATGGTGTCAGTTTGACGGTCAATAAGATCGATGGTTCGAGGTTTGAATTGAATATAATTCCCCATACCGCCGAGCGAACGTTGCTGCCTTCTTATCGTCCTGGGCGCCGCGTAAACCTTGAGGTAGACGTGATCGCACGATATTTAGAGCGACTGTTAACCGCGGATAAAGACAGTGAGGCGGCGAGCGAGGGTGTCACTTTGGCCAAGCTTGCCGAGAGTGGGTTTTTAAAGTAGCTCGCAAACGCGTAGAATAGCGCCGTCTCAATAGGCGGCAATCATCAAACATCAGTGGATTTGTAAAATGGCGTTAAATACCGCAGAAGAAATTATTAACGATATCCGTCTCGGTAAGATGGTTATTTTGATGGATGACGAGGACCGTGAAAACGAGGGTGACATTGTCATCGCCGCGGAATGTGTCAACGCCTCCGATATTAACTTTATGGCCACCCATGCCCGGGGCTTGATCTGCCTGACATTAAGTGAAGAGCGCTGTGCCAAGCTAAATCTACCGCTGATGGTTACCGAAAATGGCTGTCAGCACAGCACCAATTTCACCCTGTCTATCGAGGCTGCGACCGGTGTGACCACGGGGATCAGTGCAGCTGACCGTGCGCATACCGTTCGCACCGCAGTGGCACGCAATGCGGTACCAGAAGATATCGTCATGCCCGGTCATATTTTTCCGTTGATGGCCAAGCCCGGTGGTGTATTATCCCGCGCCGGTCACACCGAGGCCGGCTGCGACTTGGCTCGCCTTGCCGGTTTTGAGCCAGCGGCGGCAATTGTTGAAATTATGAACGAAGACGGTACTATGGCCCGTCGTCCAGACTTGGAGGTCTTTGCCGCCGAGCACGATATGAAAATCGGCACCATTGCCGACCTGATTCAATACCGTGTTGCCAACGAAAAGACCATCGAGTCAATCAGTGTGGGTGAGATCGAAACCGACTACGGCAGCTTCGACTTACACACCTTCCGCGATACCAGCGAAGGCAAGTTACACTTTGCCCTGGTCAAGGGTGAGGTGACGGTAGATGATCCGACGCTGGTTCGTGTTCACCTGGGTGCCACCGTACGCGATTTAATGTGTGCAAAAATTCCGGGTAAAGAGCAGGGCTGGAACATCAAGCGCTGTATGGAACGTGTTGCAGCAGCAGGCAAAGGCGTGGTGTTATTGATCGACAGCCCCGAGAGCCAGGAAGATTTATTGGCCAGTGTTGAGGTGGCGCTGGGCAATAAGCCAAAGCCTAAGTTGGATGGCGGCAGCAGCCAGTCGACCTATTTTACCGTCGGTATTGGCTCGCAGATTTTACGGGAGGTCGGCGTTGGTAAGATTCGTCTGATGGGGCCGCCGATTAAATACAATGCGATTTCAGGCTTTGACCTTGAAGTTGTCGAATTTGAACCAATTGAACCGGAAGCTTAAACAGCACGCGGTTGAATTGATAAGCATCATAGAGAGAATGAAATGAAAGACATAAAAACGATCGAAGGTAACTTTGTCAGCGGTGAAAAGAAACGTTTTGCACTAGTGGTTGGTCGTTGGAACAGCTTTGTTGTTGAGTCCATGTTGGAAGGCGCCCTCGATTATTTGCTGCTTCACGGTGTCAATAAGGACAACTTAACCATCGTCCGCTGTCCGGGTGCGTTCGAAATACCATTGACCACTAAAAAAGTAGCCGCCACCGGTAAATACGATGCCATTATTGCCTTAGGCGCAGTTATTCGCGGTGGTACACCGCATTTTGAATACGTCTCTGGTGAGTGTGTTAAGGGTCTTTCGCACGTTAATCTTGAAAGCGAAATCCCTGTAACCTTCGGTGTATTGACTGTCGATACCATCGAGCAGGCGATTGAGCGTGCCGGCACTAAGGCCGGTAACAAGGGTGAGGAGGCTGCGGCCTCTGCACTTGAAATGGTCAGTTTGTTAGACCAACTGTAATTTTACTTTTTAGATAAACCGCGACATCGGTCGCGGTTGATGATCGAGAATCTTCATGTCAAATCAATCGAGCGGTAAACCAAAGCCCCCCCTGTCACAGACTCGCCACAAGGCACGTCACTATGCGATGCAGGGCTTATATCAATGGCAGATGTCGGGTACGGCGATTCATGTAATCGAAGAGCAGTTCCGCGCTGACTATGATATGAGTAAGGTTGATGTACATTACTTCCACGACCTGCTGGACGGTGTGGCGGCTAATCTGGCCGAACTACAGGAGCTTTTTGTGCCGCTGTTAGATCGCGAACTCAAAGAGCTGGATCAGGTAGAGACCGCTCTGCTTCGCCTTGGCAGCTACGAGATGCTCAAGCGCACCGATGTGCCCTACAAGGTGGTTATTAACGAGGCGGTTGGCTTGGCGAAGAAGTTTGGCGCCGCCGACAGTCATAAATACGTCAACAGTATTCTCGATAAGTTGGCCCGTAAGATCCGCACGACAGAGATCGACGCCGAGGCGTAGTCCTGTTGCTGTCGTGTTATTAAGCCTCTCTGTGAGGCTTATTTTTTTTCGGCGACAGCAACAGTATTGGCCTCTGTCTTTGGTAGAGTTTCTCTATGGATGAATTCGATCTCATTAAGCAGTATTTTCGCCGTCAGCATAGCTGTGATGGCGTCGTCGTCGATAACGGCGATGACTGCGCGATTGTCGAGTTAGCGGCCTCGGAGCGTTTGGTGTTCTCTATCGACACCATGGTCGAGGGGCGTCATTTCCTCGCCGATATGGCGCCACAGGACCTCGGTTATCGAGCCCTGGCGACGGCACTGAGTGATCTTGCTGCAATGGGGGCTGAGCCGCGATATTTTACCCTGGCGCTGACGCTTCCCGCTGTCGATCATCAATGGCTGGCCGGGTTTAGTCAGGGGCTTTTTGAGCTCGCCGAGCAACACGATATGGCGCTGCTGGGTGGTGATACCACCAGGGGGCCGCTGACGATTACGATTCAAGTCCACGGAGTGATCACCGACGATGCCTATTTATCCCGTGCTGGCGCCAAGGTTGACGATATTATTGCCGTGACGGGCAGTATTGGCGATGCCGCTGCTGGACTGCAGCTGTTACTGCGTGAGCAAGAGGCTGCCGACGCCTTTCTGTTGTCTCGATTCCTACGGCCGACGGCCAGGGTTGCCGAAGGGCAAGCGCTGCTGCCGTATAGCTGTTGTGGAATCGACATCTCTGATGGCCTATTGGCGGATCTGGGTCACCTGGTGGCCGCCAGTGAGGTGGCGGCAATCGTCGATGTCAATGCACTGCCCACATCGAAAGCACTGGGCTTTATCGATGATGTTGACGAGCGTCAGCGCTACCAATTAACCGGTGGTGATGATTACGAGTTGTGTGTTGCTATTGCACCGGACCGGTGGTCGCAGGCCAAGGCTTATTTTGCCGCCCAGGGCTGGCCACTGACAGCGGTTGGGCGTATTGTCGCTGCGAATAGTCAAGCCGACGCTATTTCTCTGCGCGGCAGCGACAGTGAAATACTAGCGCAACAGACGGGTTTTAAACATTTTTAGCCGATGAGTATTGAAATGTCTGAGCATAAAAAAGGGCTGCCTAAGCCTGAGAAAAACTTGATTCACTATGCTGCCTTTGGTTTTGGCAGTGGTTTGGCGCCGAAAGCGCCAGGCACTTTTGGTACTGTTGCCGGCATGGCGATCTATTGGTTGCTGTTGCAGGATTTATCGCTGACCAGCTATATTGTCATGCTGTTGGCGACCACGGTGCTGGGCATTTATCTGTGCCATAAGACGGCGGCCGACTTACAAGTACACGACCACCCCGGGATTGTTTGGGATGAGTTTGTCGGCTATTGGATTACCATGTTGATGGCGCCAGCCGGCATGATTTGGCTGTTGCTGGGTTTTGTATACTTCCGTATTTTCGATATCTTGAAGCCTTGGCCGATTAGCTGGTTAGACAAAAAAGTTGGCGGCGGCTTCGGCATCATGGTCGACGATATTCTGGCCGGTATTTTTGCCCTGGCGACGCTGCAGCTGACGGCATATTTTTTGCCCAGTCTCAGTTTTTAATGGAAAAGGCGGTGATGTCACCGTTTTTTCTCCCCCTTAGATAGCAGTTATGCAAGGCTAATTTAGTGCCGGCGTGATTCACTCTGTGAATTTTGTTATTCTAGAGCGCTCTGATAACCCAAGACCCAAGGAATGTCGCTGTGCCACAGCCAATACCTACCAAAGAAATCATCGATGTAACCTCTGTTTTTCTCGAGGTAAATTACCCCCATTTGTTCGGTGAAGACATCGCTCCGCTGGCGATTGGGATATACAAAGAGCTCTGTGCTCGACACCCAGAATTAGCGGATGCTTTTGAGTACTTCTTAGGTAAGCATACCCGGTCGGTGAAATACCATCGGGCAGTTTGGAATAATGGCCAGCCGCGTATGCGTATTGACCTCGATAAGAACGAGGCCACTGAAACAACGGCCTCAGAGCGGCAGTTGTCTGGCATCGTCCTATCTAAACGTGGTGTTAAGAGTGACGAATTGAAGGCCTTGATGAAGGTTGTTAATCAGAAGAAACGCCAGAAAGAAGAAAACCGACGCAAAGAGATGGAGCTGCAACAGCAACAGCAACGACAGCTGAAGTTAATGGGCAGTGAAATGCAGCGCCTCGCCGGCCAAGGGCTGGATGCAGCAGCGATCAAGAAAAAGACCGGTGTGCAGCTGTCAGAGCGTGCCATTGCTAAATTTCTCAGTAAATAGCGTAGTCAGGTAGGGGAATCTACCTATCTTGATATGCGTCAATAGACGCATAGGGGGATTCCCTTATACTGGTCACATAAAGCAGCAAAGTGATAAACAAAGCGTTTATAACAATAAACAGTCTAAACAGTCTAATAAGAATAATAAACGAATACGCTAAGTCACTAAGGCGCAATACAAAAAGATGTTGGAAATGATTGGAACAGTGTCTTACTGTTAACCCCTCGGTCTCTTTGAAGAGAGGCTGGGGGGTATCCTATCTGACGTTTTTTTCATGTTTTACTCCCTTCTTCTTGCGTTAGCGTCGGCAAACTTCTAGAATCCTGCACAGCTTGTCGGGGTGCTAATAGTCGTTTATTCGATTGTCTTAGCTGAGAATTTACCCGTTGAACCTGTTGGGTTAATACCTGCGGAGGGAACAAGATCGGCGCATCAGCCGTTAGACCACAGCAGCCCTCCTGCAATCCCACTTTGACAGACAACGTGTGCGCCCTGATTTTACCCATCGATTAATGATCACAGGTATTGTCATGTCCAGCAGCAAACTGAGCCAAACCGCACGTGTAGACGAGGCTTCAATCCAACCTTTTCCAAATTCTAATAAGCTTTATGTCGAAGGCAGTCGCCCGGATATCAAAGTGCCGATGCGTGAAATCGCTCTGACCTCGACAACCGTCGCCGGCCCTGACGGCAGCACCAGCCTGGAGCCTAACGACCCCGTACGTGTCTATGATACCTCCGGTGTATACTCTGACCCGGATGTGCAGGTCGATATCCGTAAAGGCTTGGCATCGATTCGCAGCAACTGGGTATTGGAGCGCGACGATACCGAAGAGCTTTCAGGTGACACCTCGGACTATGCTCAGATGCGCGCTGCCGATGACAGCCTCGATGAATTACGTTTTGATTTAAAGCGCACGCCACGTCGAGCCAAGGCTGGTCGGAATGTGACGCAGATGCACTATGCCCGCCAAGGTATTATCACCCCTGAGATGGAATATATTGCCATCCGTGAAAACATGACGCTGCAACATTTGAAAGAGCGTGGCCTGGTCGATGATCAGCACCCCGGAGAAGCCTTCGGCGCCGAGATCCCGGATGAAATCACGCCAGAATTTGTTCGCAGTGAAGTTGCCCGTGGTCGAGCGATTATCCCTAACAACATCAATCACCCGGAGTCGGAGCCAATGATTATTGGCCGTAATTTCTTGGTTAAGATCAACGGCAACATTGGTAATTCGGCGCTGGGTTCTTCGATTGAAGAAGAAGTGGCAAAGCTGAGCTGGGGTATCCGCTGGGGCGCCGATACCATGATGGATTTATCAACGGGTAAAAACATTCATGAAACCCGTGAGTGGATTATTCGCAACTCACCAGTTCCCGTCGGTACTGTGCCTATTTATCAGGCGTTGGAAAAAGTCGATGGCGTGGCGGAAAACCTTACCTGGGAAATCTTCCGCGATACGCTGATTGAACAGGCAGAGCAGGGCGTAGATTACTTCACCATTCACGCCGGCGTACTGCTGCGCTATGTGCCGATGACGGCAAAGCGCGTTACCGGTATTGTTTCTCGCGGTGGCTCTATCATGGCCAAGTGGTGTTTGTCGCACCACCAGGAAAATTTTCTCTACACCCACTTCGAAGAAATTTGTGAAATTTGTAAACAGTACGATGTTGCCTTCTCTTTGGGCGATGGCCTGCGTCCAGGTTCGATTGCCGATGCCAACGATGAGGCGCAATTTGGCGAGCTGGAAACACTGGGCGAGTTGACTAAGATCGCTTGGAAGCATGATGTACAGGTGATGATTGAAGGTCCCGGCCATGTGCCAATGCACATGATCAAGGCCAATATGGAGAAACAGCTTGAGCACTGTGACGAGGCGCCGTTCTATACCTTAGGCCCTTTGACCACAGATATAGCACCGGGTTACGACCACATCACCTCTGGCATTGGTGCCGCTATGATCGGTTGGTATGGTTGTGCCATGCTGTGTTATGTGACACCAAAAGAGCATCTGGGCCTGCCCAATAAAGACGATGTAAAAACCGGCATTATTACCTACAAATTAGCGGCCCACGCCGCCGACTTGGCCAAGGGGCACCCCGGCGCACAGGTACGTGATAATGCGTTATCGAAAGCGCGTTTCGAGTTCCGCTGGGAAGATCAGTTCAATCTGGGTCTGGACCCCGATACTGCCCGCAGCTATCACGATGAAACTCTGCCGAAGGACTCTGCCAAGGTGGCCCATTTCTGTTCGATGTGCGGCCCTAAGTTTTGTTCAATGAAAATCTCGCAGGAAGTACGAGACTACGCCTCGGTCAATGGTGTTGAGGTTGCCGGCGACAGTATTCAAATCCTTGATTTGGATGCTGAGATGCAGAAAAAATCAGAGGAATTTAAACAGGCGGGTAGTGAAATCTACCAAAAGGTTTAAATTGATCGGGCGACGGTCATAGGGCCGTCGCTGATTTTATTTGCTTGTCCCACCACGGGTAGTACGTTATGAAAATTGGTATTGCCGGCGCCGGTATAATCGGGCGCCTGAGTGCCTTGCTATTGCATCAGCGCGGCCATCAGGTCACGTTATTTGATCGCGACGGCATCGACAATGGTTCGGCTTGCAGCTATACCGCCGCAGGCATGCTGACGCCAATCAGCGAGGCTGATGTTAACGAACCGCTGGTGTATCAATTGGGTGTCGAGTCGCTCAAGCGCTGGCCGGCCTTGGTTAAAAATATTAATGGTGAAGTTTTTTATCATACTGGCGGCAGTATCGTGGTTGCTCACCGGCAAGACCAGGCCGACTATCATCGCTTTTTACAGGCGGTAAATCACAATGCTAAACCAACCCGCGACCAATTGCAGATGCTGAATCAGCAGCAGTTAGCCGAGTTAGAACCAGCCTTGGCTGAACGTTTTCATCAAGCGGCGTATACGCCGGATGAGGCATGGTTATGTCCCTGCTGTGTGATGCCGACATTGGGTGAGCAGCTGGTTGCCAGTCGTGTGCCCTTTTATACCCACAGCGAAATTACGGCTGTCGAAGATAATACCATTACCATTAAGGGGCGGGCGAGAAGCACTGACCATGTTTTCGATAAGGTGATCGATAGTCGAGGTCTTGGTGGCAGAGATGCACTGCCGCAATTGCGGGGTGTGCGTGGTGAAATTATCTGGGTACGCGCCCCCGATGTTGATATCAATCGCTTGGTACGTCTGATGCATCCACGCTATAGAATTTATATTGTGCCGCGTCGTGATGACCTGTACTTGATTGGTGCTACTCAGATAGAAAGTGAAGATTACAGTGAAATCAGCGTTCGATCGAGCTTGGAGCTGCTCTCTGCGGCCTACAGCGTTCACCCCGGTTTTGCCGAAGGGCGGGTGATTAAATCCGATGTGAATGTGCGGCCTGCATTGCCGGATAATCAGCCGAAGATATTTGTCGACGGCGATGTTTTTCGAGTAAACGGTCTATTTCGTCACGGTTACTTAATGGCACCAGCGATAGTTGATGAGTTGATCGAGAGGATCGAAAACGAAGATTACCAATCGCCGTTTGAAAATTTATTTAGAGATATCGAGTAGGATTATGATTGAGCTTTTGTTGAACGGCAGTAGGAAATCATTATCTACCAATGTCAGCGTTGCCGAGGCGTTGCTTGTTTGGGGTTATGATGTAGAGAAAAAAATTGCCGTAGCGATTAACGGCGAGTTTGTCGCTCGCAGCCAATATGGCCAACAGCTATTAGCTGCCGGCGATAAAGTCGATGTTGTCAGCCCTATATCAGGAGGCTAAAAATGAGTGATCCGTTAATCTTAGGTAACAAAACGTTCGCCAGTCGATTTTTTATCGGCAGCGCCCTATACCCTTCGCCTCAGGTAATGTGTCAGGCTATTGAAGCTTCCCGATCACAGGTGGTGACGGTGTCGTTACGTCGCCAAGCAGCGCAGGATAATCAGGATGGCGAGGCGTTTTGGCAGCAAATCAAACAATTAAATGTTGATGTGTTACCCAATACTGCCGGCTGCTCAACAGTGAAAGAGGCTGTTAATACAGCGTTAATGGCTCGGGAAGTTTTCGACACCAACTGGATTAAACTGGAGGTGATTGGTGATGATTACAACCTGCAACCGGATCCTTTTTCTCTGTTGGAGGCAACAAAGGAGCTGATTGAACAGGGTTTTGAGGTGTTTCCTTACTGCACGGATGACCTAGTGCTGTGCACCAAGCTGGCTGAGCTTGGCTGTAATATTTTAATGCCCTGGGGGGCGCCAATTGGTACAGGCCAAGGCCTGCTCAACCCTTATGCACTGAAAACACTGCGCCAGCGGCTGCCTGAATTGACGCTGGTTGTCGATGCGGGTATCGGTCTGCCCTCCCATGCCAGTCAGGCGATGGAGTTGGGCTATGATGCGGTGTTGCTGAACAGCGCAGTCGCCTTGGCGCAAGACCCTGTCGCCATGGCCGCGGCTTTTGGCCAGTCAATCGAAGCAGGGCGAAGCGCCTATCTGGCTGGCGCTATGCCGGCTCGAGATACCGCCTCCCCTAGTTCGCCAGTGGTTGGTCAGCCTTTTTGGCACAACGATTAACACCGCCTGAGAGAATACGCGATGAATAAGAAACCTATTGTCTGGACGATTGCCGGCTCCGATAGCGGTGGTGGTGCTGGCATTCAAGCCGATTTAGCTACATTTAATGATTTTTCTGTTCACGGTTGTACGGTCATCACCGCCTTGACGGCGCAAAATTCTGTGGCCGTCAGCGCCATTGAAGCCACCCCTGTGGCGCATATTCAAGCAGAGATTGCTGCGCTGAATACGGACTTGCCAGCAACGGCGATCAAGCTGGGTATGCTGTTTAATCACGAGATCATTAATACCGTTGCTGATTTTGTTGCGGGCCTAACGATACCTGTTGTTTGTGATCCGGTAATGATTTCAACCAGCGGCAGTTTACTACTAGATGAGGGAGCTCGGAGTAGTTTAATCGATCGATTGTTTCCGCACTGCAGCCTGATAACGCCTAATATACCCGAGGCTGAAGCATTAACCTCAATGGTGGCGTCCAGCCCTGAGAAAATTGAGGAGATGGCAGAGGTCATTCTCGCCAGTGGCGCCGCTGCGGTTTTAATCAAGGGTGGACACAATCATTTTAGTCCTGATAATCAGGGGCTTGATGGCAATTACTGTTATGACTTTTTTATCGATAAACAGCAGCGTTTTTGGCTGCGCGGCGATTTAATCGACAATGGAAATAACCATGGCAGCGGTTGTACCCTGTCCTCGGCGATAGCGGCATTGCTGGCTCGTGGTCTGGATATTGAAGATGCTGTTACTGCTGCCAAGGCTTATATTAGCGAGGGTATTGATGCGGGTGAACAACTTGGCCAAAGTCACGGACCTATCGCCCATATGGGCTTCCCTAGCAAATCACAGCATCTACCGAAGTTGTTTAAACAGTTTCCGAAAACTAAAAAAATCGCTTTTGTCCGAGAGGTCGATAAGCTGGGGCTCTATCCTGTGGTCGACAGCAGTGAGTGGGTTGCCCGGCTGTTGTCCTTAGGTGTTAAAACGATTCAGCTCCGCGTTAAAGATTTGTCCGGTGACGCATTGCGGGCAGAGGTTGAGCATGTTGTGGCTCTGTCACAGCAGTATCAGGCACGCTTATATATTAACGATTACTGGCAGTTGGCGATTGATTGCGGTGCTTATGGTGTACATCTGGGTCAGGAAGATCTTGATGATGCCAGTGTGGAGGCTATTGCCGCTGCGGGGTTGCGATTGGGGGTCAGCACTCATGCTTGGTCCGAACTCGCCAGGGCACATGCAATAGGGCCGAGTTATATCGCTATCGGCCCAATCTATTCGACGACAACGAAAGAGATGCGTTTTGGCCCCCAGGGGTTGCAGCAACTTAGTCAGTGGTTGCAAGTCACGATGCCATGTTATCCCGTGGTGGCCATCGGTGGTATAGATCTGCCACGGGCGATCGAGGTGAATAAGACTGGCGTAGGCAGTATTGCCTTGGTCAGTGCTATTACCAAGGCCAAAGACTGGCGTTTGGCAACCGAGCAGTTAATAGCGGCGGTGGGGACAGGGCATTCTTAATGCTGCTCTGCATCGACAAAAAAACCGGCTAATAGCCGGTTTTTTTTGTGCCTTTTTTCTTTAAAATTTCATGCGGAGACCGAGGCTGGTATTGAGCACATCGTGGTTGTAGTTCAGGCTGGTATTGCCAACCACATCGCTGGTGCCATCGAAGTCAAATTTGATGGTTTCAAGGTAAATCTCAGCGCTCTGAGTGACGGCAAATGAGGCGCCAATGCCGTAGTAGGCGGTGAAATCTTTATCGCTGTATTTAGCGGTACCAATGTCATCACTATATTTCAATTCGCTGTTGAATTGAGAGGCACCAAGCTTGCCGTACAGGCTGAACTGCTCGCTGATTGGCAGCGTACCGACAGCGGCGAAGCCCCAGGCATTGGCTTTTGCCTTAGCGTTGACATCACCGTAGGAGCGACTGACGCTACCGAAGTCGTAGTAGCTGGCTTCTACGCCAAAGTATTGGTTGAACTGATAGCCGCCGGTGAAATTATAACCCGTGTCGTCGCGCTTGATTTCATTGACAAAAAGGTCTGCTGCACCAGCGCTGACGGTATGGTCAGAGTAGCTAATACCGACGCTGCCGTAAAAGCCTGAGTCATTCGCTGTGGCGATGCTGCTGGCGAGAAGAGCGGCGGGTAGGGTGATGGCGGTAATGATTTTCTTCATGGTATAACTCCACTGGCATGGCTGTAATTGTGTATCGGTTGTTTTTGCGTGGGGCTATTATGATTTCTATTGGCAAAATATTTATCCGGACTAGACGCGAATGTATACGGTGATGTACTGAGTGGGACGGTGAAAACCCCCTACTTATAGGTTGTTTTTTGCTCAAGATTACCGAATGATAATAATCAATAGCTCTCATTTGTAATTTTATATTCTCTTGATAATTACTCTGGGTTATTTACTTGATACATTATTACATTGAAGGGTGAGTGTTTGGCTGGTGGTGACATCAAAAAATCATAAAAAAGCGCCTCGTACTGTAGTTGCTGACCTATAGGGGGTTATACTAGCTGCGCTAGGACGACTACTAAGATGTTGAGACAGTTAAATAAAGGCGACCACAGATGAGTTACCAGGGAAGAGCGCGCGTCGTATTTTTTACTTTTGGGCTGATGATTATTTTCTTATTCAGCTGTCATCGCGTGATGGCCGGTCCAGACGTCGTCGTCAGCGGTTTGTTTAATAACGGCGCTATATTAGACATTAATGGCAAACAGCGTATGTTGCGTGCCGGTCAAACCAGCCCAGAGGGCATCAAGCTGATCTCGGCCAATAAACAGCAGGCCAAGCTATTAATCGACGGCAAACAATACACCCTTGGTCTGAGTAGGCGGATCAACAATAACTACAAGCAGGCCGAGTCAGTGACGGTGGCGGTCAATAATAATGGCTATGACCAATTTATTACCAGCGGGAGCATTAATGGCCGTGGAGTAAAGTTTCTGGTGGATACCGGTGCCACCAGTGTCGCTATGAGTATCTCGACAGCGAAGACTTTGGGGATTAATTACCTCGCCGGCATACCAATACAGGTGGGTACTGCCAGCGGCGTGGTCAATGGCTATAAAATTACTCTCAACAATGTCAGTGTCGGTGGGATCAGCGTCAGTGGCGTCGACGCCATTGTCAATCAAAGCCCCATGCGAGAGGTCTTATTGGGCATGAGTTTTTTGAATCATGTTGAAGTCAGCCATAAAAATGGCGTGCTTTATTTGACGAAGTAACACTGTTGTTGAGGGCGCTGGCTAACAGGTTAGCCAGCGCCTTGGTTTGCTGGTAGAATTACGCCCCCAATATAAGACAGGCTTAGGAGTTTTGGGATGCCGGTCCGTTACGTAGAGTCATCAAAATTGCCCACCCAGTGGGCTGTATTCGATATGCACGGTTACGAAGATATCGATACAAAAAAAGAGCATATTATTTTATCGCTAGGCGATGTAAGTGATGGTGAGCCGGTATTGGCCCGAGTACATTCAGAGTGTCTTACTGGCGATGCCCTGTTCAGCCTTCGCTGTGACTGTGGTTCACAGCTAGAGGCGGCGATGGAGGCCATTGCTAAAGAGGGGCGCGGTGCTATTTTGTATCTGCGTCAGGAAGGCCGTGGCATTGGCTTATTGAACAAGATTAAAGCTTACAAGTTGCAGGACGAGGGAGCGGATACCGTCGAGGCCAATGAGGCCTTAGGTTTTGGCGCCGATATGCGTGATTACAGTATTTGTCAGCAGATGCTGGAACACCTCAGTATTGCGGCGGTTAACCTGATGACCAATAACCCGCGCAAGGTTAAGGCGCTACAGGAAATGGGTGTTAACGTGGCGAAAAGAATACCGCTACGCACTGGTAAGAACCCCCATAATGAGAAATATTTGGCGACTAAGGCCGGCAAACTCGGTCACATGATGAAAGACAGCTAAAGCTGTTTGAGCAAAAAAAAAGCCGCTATTGCGGCTTTTTTTGTCGCTCGAATTAATCGAGTAATGCCAACCGTTGTCGAATGCTGTCGGCAATGCCGTCGCTGTCGAGACCGAATTTTCGCAGTAAGGTTTTTGGCTTGCCATGCTCGGGGAACTGATCGCTCAAGCCGAGGTTGAGTACCGGCATAACAATACCCTGTTGATTAAGGTATTCGTTAATAGCGCTGCCTGCGCCGCCGCAGATGGTATTTTCCTCCACGGTAACAATGAGGCGATGGCTATCACTGAGGCGGCTGATCAGCTCGGTGTCGAGAGGTTTCACAAAGCGCATATCAACCACCGTGGCCTGAAGTCCGGCGGCGGCCTCTACCGCGGCGCCAACAAGGCTGCCGAATGCCAAAATAACTACCTCTGTACCCTCGCTAACTATTCTGCCCTTGCCGATTTCAAGGCTGTCCAGCGCGGACTCAATGGCTGTGCCGGGGCCGGTGCCGCGGGGGTAGCGAACGGCTGCCGGGCCGCAATAGTGATAGCCGGTAGTCAGCATTTTCCGGCATTCATCTTCATTGCTTGGCGCCATGATTACCATGTTGGGAATGCAGCGCATAAAGCTCAAATCAAAGCTGCCAGTATGGGTGGCACCATCTTCACCAACAATACCCGCACGGTCGATAGCAAAGAGTACATCGAGGTTTTGTAGGGCTATATCGTGAATCAGTTGGTCATAGCCGCGTTGCAAAAAGGTAGAGTAGATAGCAACAACTGGCTTAAGCCCGTCACAGGCCATGCCACCGGCAACGGTGACAGCATGCTGTTCGGCGATGGCGACATCGTGATACCGCAGGGGGTAGCGTTGACTGAACTTTATCATCCCCGAGCCCTCACCCATGGCAGGAGTTATACCGATAAGTTTTTCGTCTGCCGCTGCTGTATCGCATAGCCAATCACCAAACACATCTTGGTATTTCTGCTTGCCAGTGGCTTTTTCTGCCGTGTCTTGGACATTCTTGGGCTCGAGTTTGGTAATGGCGTGATAGCCAACGGGATCGGCTTCGGCGGGAGCAAAGCCCTTACCCTTGGTGGTCATTATATGGAGCAACTGGGGCCCGGGCATGTCGCGAAGATTACGTAAATAACCGACCAGCTCGATGACATCGTGGCCATCTACTGGGCCAATATAGTTGAAGCCGAGTTCCTCGAACACTGTGCCCGGTGAGATGAAACCCTTCATGTGTTCTTCGGTACGGCGAGCGATTTCGAGTGCCGCAGAGGGCAGCTTGGAGAGCACCTTTTTACTGCTGTTACGCAGGCTGTTGTAGCTGGGTGATGCCCAGATTTTCGACAGGTAGGTGCTGAGTCCGCCAGAGCTCTTCGATATCGACATCTGATTGTCGTTGAGCACGACCAGCATATTGGCCTTTTTATCGGCGGCGTGGTTGATGGCTTCAAAAGCCATGCCGGCGGTCAGGGCGCCATCACCAATAATGGCGCAGCTTTTCTTGCCCGCCAGTGCCATGCCGAGAGCGGCGCTGATGCTGGTGCTAGAATGGCCGACGCCAAAGGTATCGTACTCACTTTCACTGCGTTTGGGGAAACCTGACAGGCCGCCGGCATGACGAATACCGGTCATCTGTTCACGACGACCGGTAAGGATTTTGTGGGGATAGGTTTGATGACCAACGTCCCAGACCAGGCGGTCATTTGGCGTTTCGTAGACATAATGCAGGGCAATGGTGAGTTCAATCACACCGAGGCCGGCGCCGAAATGGCCGCCACTTTGGCTGACACTATAAAGCAGAAACTCCCTTAACTCGTTGGCGAGTTGGGGTAATTGATCGATATCGAGCAGCCGAAGTTGAGCCGGGCTGTCGATGCTATCCAATAGCGGTGTGTCTGGTCTATGTGTGGGAAAATGATTAAACATCAGGTATTCATTGTCACTTTATGCGCCGATTTGGTGGCGTTGTCAGGGATGAGGTGGGGCAAAAAAACGCCGCTCACCAGTACAATTTGCCTATTGTAATATAAAACTAGTGATTACGTGTAACGGCATAATGAGCAAGCTGTCGCAGCGTGTCAGCATGTTCGTCAAAATCCTTCAGTGCCGTCAGTGCCTGTTGCAGCAGCTGCTGTGCCATATCTTTGGCTTGGCTTAACCCCAGCAGTGCTGGGTAGGTTGATTTGTTGAGCGCAATGTCGGCCCCGGCAGTCTTGCCCAGAGTAGTGGTGTCGCTTTCAACGTCGAGGATATCGTCGTGTACCTGAAAAGCGAGACCAACCGCTCTGGCGTAGTGATCTAAGGCTATTCTTTGTTGCTCGCTGGCGCCGGCGCAGATAGCGCCCATGGCAACGGCAGCCCGAATCAGTGCACCGGTTTTTAAACTGTGCATTTGTTCGAGTTGCTCTAAATTGACCCGCTGGTCAGTGGCGGCGATATCCAAAGCCTGTCCGCCGACCATGCCAACAGGGCCTGCAGCCAAGGCCAGCTCTTTTACCAGTGCGATTTGCTGAGCCGGGGGGATGTCGTCGGCGCGGCTGAGGGCTTCAAAGGCCATGGCCTGCAATGCATCACCGCTGAGAATAGCGGTGGCGTCGTCAAAGGCTTTGTGAACAGTCGGCTGGCCGCGACGCAAATCGTCGTCATCCATTGCGGGTAGGTCATCGTGGACCAGTGAGTAGCAGTGGATAAACTCAATGGCGCAGGCGCTTAAGTCGAGGCTTTTGCTAGTCTGCTTGCGCCCGGCCAGCACGGCGTCGGCGGAGGCAAAGACCAGCAGCGGCCGCATCCGTTTACCACCGTTCATGACGCTGTATTGAATCGCTTGATAAACTCGCCCCAGGTTATCGCCGGCACCTTCCGAATAGGGCGATACGGGGGCTTCGAGCTCGGCACTCAGACTGCTGTTAATACGTTGTTGGGCGTGCTGTAGTTGTTGGTTCAGAGAGCTCATTACTCGCTGTCTTCCTCGTTGAAATCGCTGTAGGCTGCGGCGCCATCGGCCTGTTCGGTGACGGCTAAAACACGTTGCTCGGCCTCGTTCAAAGCCTGCTGACATTCACGGGTAAGCTTGATGCCTTTTTCAAACTGCTTAAGAGAATCTTCGAGGCCGAGCTCATCTGTCTCAAGCTGTTCGACAATGTGCTCCAGTTCTTCCAGCGACTTTTCGAAATTGACTTTCTTGCTCCGCACCATGGTGGCAGGCCCCTTTGCTGTTTTGCAGTGATTATTTTGTTCTGCGATGTTGTCGCTATGATACACCACTATGGCAGGCTTTTGGCGCAAAATTATTCCGCCTAATATGGGTGTTGAGGTGTTGTTGATTGATGTGTTTTAGACGATTTTCAGTATCACACCCCCCAACATTGGGGTGTCGAGAATATTGTCTTAAGTACAAGTTTTTTATCGGTTATTTCCTACACGCAGAGGGGCAATATCGGCTTTTAACTAACGATTTTGTATAGCACAATAGTGGGTAGATGGAGCGCAATAATACAAGGATGTATTACTACGATCTAATCGGTTGCGCCTATCTCTTCTCTTTACGTCCCAACATACCTATTCGAATTACCTTGAGATTGCTGTCGTCAGCTCTCTGATACCTGCTGTTGGCTGGCCAAGAATAAAATCATCGCTGTAAATAACGAGCTAACAGCTACGCCCATGGCGATGGCAAATTCCCCGGGCATGTCGAGTCCATATTTTGCGTAGGCATAGTTGCTGGCCGATGACAGCGTCACCAAGGCCGCTGTTAAGGTAGGCAGTAGATACCGCTGTGAATGATAGATTGACGTTGATGCGGTCAGCCACATGAGGAGTATGGTAAGGGCTTGGAGCCAAAGGGCGGGGGTCTTATATTGTGCTGCGAAATGGAGCACATAGGCACTGAACAGAAAAGAGATAATGGCACAGCAAAGCACAGCGGTGAGTGTCCTGTGACGCTGGTTCGGGTTGTATTGGTCATATTTATTGGTTGCCAAAAAATAGCAGCCAGTTACCGCTGACAGCACTATTAAGGCAATGCAAAAAAGAATAACCCAGCACATAATAGGTGGCTCAAAAAAGACGAGTCACGAATATAGAGATTTATCGACTAAGTTAAACTAAGGATTTTTACTTAGAACAGTGAATTAACGCCGCCAATGCATTATAAATCGTTAATATTTTAGTTGTTTACTGTAATGGTACGACCGTACAGTATGTTTCTAAGGCTGCTTTTATGATTGATCAAAGAGGTTGATCTGTCGATTGTTAATGGCGTCAAAACTGGTCTCTAAAAAGTGTAATATTCCATCGGCTATAGGCTCAATCTGACGTTCAATATACAGATCATAATCGAGCGCCGCTGTGTAGCTATCTGCCGGTTGCGGGCCGTGCAGAGTCATCACGTATTCCACCCAGCCGCCACGCTGATAGCGTGGGGGTAAACCCTGATCAATCCGTTGTTGGTCGGCCAGCCTAGCAGCTTGAACGTGAGGGGGGATGTTTTTTTGATAGTCATCGAGTTTTCGACGCAGTCTTTTTCGGTAAATTAATTGCTGATCCAGCTTGCCACCACGAATGTCGCTGACCACTTCTTTGATGTATTCCTTGTAGGGCAGTTGATAAAAAATACGGCGATAGAGTTCACGCTGGAAATCCCTGGCCGCTCGAGTCCAGTCGGTTCTGACCGCCTCTAGCCCTTTGAAAATCAGCTCTAAGCCATCGCCTTTTGTAACCAGGCCGGCATAGCGTTTTTTGCTGCCCACCTCGGAGCCGCGAATAGTTGGCATGATGAATTGTTGAAAGTGGCTTTCAAACTCAATTTCAAGGTGGCTGTCGAGTTGATAGTGTTTGTGCAAATGCTGCCGCCACCATAAGTTGAGTTCGGCGGCCAGTGTGTTGCCAATACTATCGACCTGTTGATTGCTATAACCTTGCTCGGCATTACTGAGCCACACGAAGACAGAGTCGGTATCGCCGTAAATCACTCGATGCCCCTGCTGCTCGATTAATTCCTTGGTTTTATTCAGTACGTTGTGCCCGCGCAAGGTGATAGAACTGGGTAGACGGTAGTCGAAAAAGCGGCACCCGGGGGTACCTAAGACACCATAAAATGAATTCATAATGATTTTGATTGCCTGTGACATCGAGGCGTTTTTCTGCTCTTTGGCGCTGTCTCTGGCCTGCCATAACTCGGCAATAATAGCGGGTAGCAAGGCCGACTGTTTGTCGAATAAGGCCCCGTTAAAACCACTGACCAGCGTTTCAATCTCCGTATTATTGGTCTCGAGCCGGTCTCTGGTGGCGGGGCTGGCCTGCTGTTTTAGGCCGTTAATTAAGGCAATCGGGTCAATCTTGAAGGTGCGAATAATCGATGGGTATAGGCTCTTGAAATCGAGTACGAGGACGTGACGATAAAGCCCGGGAAAGCTGTCCATCACATAGCCCCCAGGGCTACCAACTCCCTCGGGCTCGGCTTTCAGGTTAGGGGCAATGTAGCCACTGCGGTGTAAGCGGGGAAGGTAGCGGAAATCAAAGGCGGCGACGGAGCCGCCGAAGCGATCCATTGCCAGCCCCGTTAATCGTGCGCGTTCGATGGCGAAGTCGATGAGTTTGGTGTGTTGGAAAATATCCCAGACCAGCTGACAGTCTTCTAAGTTGTATGCCGCCAGTGCGGGCTTGTCATTGTTGAATAGTTCGGCAATATCTTCGCCGCGGTGCTGCCCTGTCAGTAATTTTTGGCGCTTGAGTAATTGCTCGGCAACATGGTTCAGCGAGAAACTCTCGAAACTATAGGTAGCTGATTTTAACGTATCGATACCATCGAGGATTACCCGGCCCGGAACGGTCAAAGTGTAGTGCTCATTATCGCTTTGTGATTCCTGCCAGTAAATCGTGCTGCGGCCCCTGCCGAAGGTGAAGCTAATGCCGAGGCGTTGACAGACTCGCTGGAGAAAGCGTAAATCAAAGTTGATGACATTCCAGCCGATGATAATATCGGGGTCATGTTGTTGCAGCAGTATCAAAAAGGCTTCGATCACGGCCTGCTGATCGGGGTGGAAGTGCAGGGTATCAGTGTCGATACCCGAGCCCACCATTAAGACAATATTATGTTGCCGTTGCTGTTGATCAAAGAAGATGCAGCCGATCGAAAACAGCTCGTCGCTGTACATTGCGGTTTCTATATCGAGAGACAGGACAGAGAATAGGGGAGTAAAATCATCGGTTTTTAACTGCGGGTTTACCGCTTTTAAATAATTGTTTCTGGCTTTAAAGTCCCCTTTAATAGTCATCGGAGCGGTGATAAAACGCTCCATTAAGAAGCGATCGCTGTGGCGGATATCTGCTTCTAACGGCTCTATGTTGTGTTCTTTGAGTGTTTTTCTGGCCTGATATAAGTAGCGTTGAGCTGCAAAGTAAAAGGCGGTCAGTGGTTGCTGCTGAAAATCTGTCAACTCGAGTTGTTGCAGCTTGGCCAGGGGAATAGAGGCCTGCTTTAGCCGGTCCAGCGCAGGTTGCTGCTGAGACTGAGGAACAAAAAAAACGGCTTGCTGATTATCGAACAGCAGTTGTAAAGGGCCCTGAGGGCTGGTCAGCCAATAACTCAGTTGCAGCTGTAGGCCAGTGGGTGTTTTGACGTCACGCCATTGACGAGAGAGCAAGAATCCGGTCACCGTTGTAGGCATAAGTGTTTCCTGTGGGTGACGGAAGAAATGAAGCGAGGTGGTAGTGTAACGTAGATAGTGACGTGGGTGTGATTGCTTTGCCGGTAATGCACTGGCACCGGGCAAAACAGTCAGTCTGTAGCGGGAATGGTCTCAACGAGGCAGTGCGGCATAGGCCTGGATAATAGGGGCGAACTCACTGGGCGTTGAACCATGAATAACGAGACCATCAGCGCCATTAGCGAATTGATTCTGCCAGGCTTGTGCGCAGCTTTCAGCATTGCCTGTGGCAGCCGGCAGCCATTCGCTGGGAATGAGTTGGCTGATCTGATCCAGTTGCTCAAGGGTGGCGACGCTGTCGATGCCCCCGGCCATAGACTTAACCAGATCGTTGGCGCGGAAGGCGGTGAGGACTTCGGGGTCCCACTCATTGAGTTCAATTAGCATTTCAATATAACCAGGCGCCTGCATGTAGGTGGCCATTCTTGCAACCAGCTTTGTCAGGTAGTCCTCTTCAGTTAAATTCAATGCCGTGGCATAAACAGCATGAAGTTTGATATCGCTTGTAGGTCGACCGGCTTGTTCTGCACCCTCTTGTATAAATTGTTTGGCGCGTCGCAAACCATGGTCGGTGACAAAGGTGTGCAAGTGTACGCCATCAAAATGTTTGCCGGCGAATCGTAGGCTTTTGGGGCCAAAACCGACAAAGTGAATGGGGAGTCTGGCGTCCAGCCAGTCACCCATATTGAGGTATGGGTAGTTTCCCATTAGCCCATCATGGCCTATGATTTTTTCACCCTTCAACAGCCTGCGTAAAAGCTCTACACCCTCGGCAAGTTGGGCATTGTTAACATTTTTCAGCCCCATTAATTGATTGCGAATAGCCACTCCTCGTGCCAAACCGAGTTCGAAGCGGCCGTTGGAGAGGTGATGTAATGAGCTGCACATAGTGGCCAAAATCATCAGGTGTCGGGTGTGGATATTGGTGCCAGCGGTGGCCACATGGATGCAATTTGTCACCGCCAAGGCTGCGGCGCAAATAACACCGGCATCTTTGACATCGAAGCGTTCGGACAGCCAAACCTTCCCCAGGCCTAGCGCCTCAGCTTGTTTTGCCTCCTCAATAGCCTCGGCAGGCGTGGTGGTATGCCCAGGTAATAAATAGCAGCTTAATTCGGGAAATGTAGGGGTAATCTTCATAGTGTGTCCTTGATGTAGCTCGCTGGCCTGTTGTTATTATTATACGGTTGAATCTGTAGTCAGCATCTCTCAAGTGATGAGCGAAAACCTCTATATTGCAGCAATATTCACAGCGAAGCGATCGCTATTGAATTATCTATTGTCTTCGGCGCCTAAACATTCATCAGTTTGATAATTGTCATAGATATTTGAAACGCAATGTTAGCAGTGTTAACCTTATTCGATTGGCCGTCATTCATCGGGCCAATTTCCGATACTTGGGATGTGTTTAATGCTGTCTATAAACGGCAGTGTGACGTAGTCATTACCTAGCTTCTATACTGATCGATGCGGGTAATGACTACTTGTGAATAGGCTTGATAGTTATAGTTTGAGCCGGCTTAAAAGCCAATAAATACCGCTTAGTTAATGAATTTTAAGAAAGATTGAGGTTATAGAGATGAGTGATTATCAGCCACCGTTACGCGATATTCGATTTAATCTAGAGGAGCTTGTTGATCTTGACGGCGTTTGTCAGGCCACGGCAAATGCCGACTGCGATGCCGAAATTGTCAATGCCATCCTCGAAGAGGCTGGACGTCTTTGTGCCGAAGAAATTGCACCGCTTAACCAAAGCAGTGATCAGGCGGGCTCAACCTTTGCTGACCGAGCAGTGACTCAGGCCCCTGGCTTAGACAAGGCCTATCAGCATTATATTGATGGTGGCTGGGGTAGTTTGTCGGAAGACGTTGAGTACGGTGGCCAGGGCTTGCCAAAACTCTTGAGCACGACGTTACAGGAAATGGTGCAATCGGCTAACTTATCGTTCAGCCTTTGCCCGATGCTGAGTCAGGGTTCTATTGAGGCGATCAGCCTGCATGCCAGTGAAGAATTAAAACAAGCCTACCTGCCGAAGATGATTTCAGGCGAGTGGACGGGAACCATGAACTTGACCGAGCCACAGGCTGGGTCAGACTTGGCCGCTATTCGCAGTAAGGCAGAACCCGATGGTGACGGGTATCGGATCTTTGGTCAGAAGATCTTCATCACCTGGGGTGATCATCAAATGACTGAGAATATTGTTCATTTGGTGTTGGCAAGATTACCGGATGCACCGCCAGGTGTTAAGGGTATCTCATTGTTTGTGGTGCCTAAGTTCTTGGTCAATGAGGATGGTAGCCTGGGTGAGCGTAACGATGTTTATCCAGCCTCTATCGAGCACAAGATGGGTATTCACGCTAGCCCAACCTGTGTCATGGCATTCGGTGATGATATTGGTGCCAAAGGCTATCTTGTGGGCGAGGCCAATAACGGCTTGGTCTATATGTTCTCAATGATGAATAATGCTCGACTGGGCGTGGGTATGCAGGGTGTCGCTGTCAGCGAGCGCTCATACCAGCATGCAGTCTCTTTCGCTAAAGAGCGTGTTCAGGGCATGACGGTCAGCGGTCCAGGCGGTATTGTTAAGCATCCTGATGTACGCCGTATGCTAATGACAATGCGTGCCGCAACTGAGGCGGGACGCTCTATGCTGTACACCTCGATGGCGGCAGTGGATTTGGCTCACAGTGCAACCGACGCGGATGTTAAGGCTAAGGCGAGTCGCCGTGTTGCATTGCTGACACCAGTGTCGAAGGGATGGGCGACTGAAATGTCGCTAGAAGTGACCTCCCTCGGTGTTCAGGTTCACGGCGGTATGGGCTTTATCGAAGAAACTGGCGCTGCGCAATATCAACGCGATGCGCGTATTTTGCCTATCTACGAAGGCACTACCGGTATTCAGGCTGCTGACCTGATCGGTCGCAAATTCCTGCGCGACAACGGTCGTGGTATGAATGAACTGTTGGCTGATATCGATGCCGACATTGCGGCGGCTAAGTCTGTTGAGGGTATTGAAGATGTTGTTGCTGTGGTTGAGCAGGCTGTGACACGCTACAAGTCACTACTGACAACCATACAGTCGAATGGTGAAGATGCCGTTTGGGTGGGCAGTGTGGCGACCAGCTTCATGATGCTTTCCGGTTATGTGTGGGGGGGCTGGTTGATGCTGAAGTCTGCTGCTGCCTCGGCGCCGAAACAGCAGGATGAGCCGTTCTACCGTAATAAGGTTGTCACTGCGCGTGTCTTCTGCCAGCAGTTGCTGCCCCGTGCTGAAGCCTTGCTGCAGAGCATTGAGTGTGGCGCCGGTGCAATTATGGATATTCCAGAAGATGAGCTCTAGCCGCTGAAAAGAATGAAAAAGGCGCCTTCTGGCGCCTTTTTTGTTTTTACCGCGGCATTTTTTTAGTTTTAAAACGGACGTTTTTTAAGCATTATTTGTAATATTGAATTCGTAGGCAAGGTGATTTTTTTTTGCTAATCTGTTTGAACGCCGTTAAAAAACGGCAGTTGAAAATGCGATATAACAACAATAACACTATTTGAAACCGCCCTGAGAGCAATAATTTTAAGCGGTTAAATTCTATTGGAGTTCAATATGTTAGTGGCAAAAAGTAAACGTTATGAAGTTGCCTGCGATCGTTTTTTAGCGGCTCATCCTTTAATTCAGACCGAGGTTGAAGAGCTGGATGATAAGGCTGCCAGTGCTCAAGGCTTAAGCTGTGAGCAGTTGAAGGCTAATACGGTTTACGGTGCTTTTGCCGCACATGCTCAGAAAGAGGGAATGGATACCGCTGAATATACCTTGAGTGTTCTTGCGGACAGCCCTGAAGAGCTCAAGCAGATGCAGTTGGAGTATCAGCACGAGACAGCAGAGGCCCTGGGCATGACCTGGGATGAGTACTGTGACGAGTACGGTGAGCAGTAAATCGCTCAGAAACGAAATAAATCCTCGGTGAAGTCGCTGGTTTGATCGTTGTAAAATTGCTTGCTCTCGAGCAGGCGGCTGGAGACAACGGTGAAATGCGGCGATAATAACTCTCTGTATTGCTGGCGAGTTCGACTGTAGGCGTATTGATCAACAAACTGATATTCTTCGACAAACCGTTGCTGCTCAGCGGCGGTTGGTACCGTGAGATAAAGATACTTCACCCGCAGGGCCAGTGTGGGTATTACCGCGGCCAGTTCTTGGTCATTAAGGTATTGCAAAACCGACGTACAGATACCAAGATCGAAGCGCTTGTGCTGGCTGCTATCGCGACACCAGCTCGCCAGATCAGTTTGCAGTAGTTGAGGTTGATAACGCTTTAACACGGTTTGGGCTTTGATAAAGGCGCTGGCGCTCGGTTCGAGCCCGAGGCTACGATAAGGCTTAAAGGTATCGAGGGCCGCTGAAAACAGGTGGCCAGGGCCGAAGCCAAAATCGGCGATGCTGCGAATGGCGATCTGGTCGAGGGCGAATACCGCCTTTAGATAGTGGGCGTGGTCACGTGCGTTATACATGCCATCCATGTCGTCGACATCGGCATAGTTTTCGAGCCAATAGTTTTCACTGAAGCCCTCTGCACCTTTTTCCTGTTTCATCGCGATTAAAACTCACTGAATAAAAGCGGGTGACTGATATCGTCAAGGTCATCACTGGTAAACATGGGCTGACCATCGGCACGATGGAAGCTGGACATGATGATACGGGGGTCGCTGATAAACGGTGTGGCGCCGACGGTATGGTTGATGCAAAGTAATTCATCGACACCGTTCTGTGGTGTTCTGACATCAATTCTGAAGCTATGTTGGTAGCCAAACTGATCACTTTTCTGCTGCCAATTCTCAGGAGTGTCAGGATAGGCCAGCAATTGTACCAGCACCTCTTCAGCCCTGGCGTCGTCGGTGAGCAACACTTCCTGCTGAAGGTTCATCAGCAGTGCGCAGGCGATATTCTCCCAATCGATCAGCAGTGGCTTGAGGCCATTATCGGCAAAATACAGATGGTATGAGTTGATATTAGGGGTTTGGATCAGTTCTTTGGCGCAGCCTTGATGAAGCTTTACCCAGCCGCGATTGACCATCAAAATATTGCCATAGGCATCAGATGCGCAGGCCGGCGTCGGCTCTAAACTGGCCAGTGATAATTGCAGGGTCTTGGTGGTTAAGCGGTGGCGCTGTAAGTCGGACTCGCTGTCACTCTGGGTAAAGCCAGCGGCGACTAATAAGTTGTTTCGATCTCTGGGCGACAGCTTGAAGACGTCGGCAATTTTAATGACAAGGTTGCGGCCTGGGTTGGAGCGGCCGGTCTCTAAAAAACTAATATGCCGACCAGAAACATCGACTTCAAGAGACAGCTCTTCCTGGCTGATGCCACGGGTGTTGCGCCACAGCTTGAGCAAGCGGCCAAAAGCATTGTGTTTTGAGCTCTTTGACAAGACGTTGCTCCAGAAAAGCGTTGAGTTGAAGAGTCTTAATAGCGGACTTATTCTACGAGGTAATGTATGGGGGGTAAATGACTGCAGGGCAATAACGGGAATATAGTTACTATCAACCGATATTATGCCATTTTACTTGAAGAGTATGTGTCGAAAGAGTGGCGGGCCGGACGGGACTCGAACCCGCGACCTCCGGCGTGACAGGCCGGCATTCTAACCAGCTGAACTACCGGCCCGCAATAGGAGCTGATTGATGAGTCAACCAGCCTAGATAACTTCGTATGCCGCTATAAAATAAGTGGCGGGCCGGACGGGACTCGAACCCGCGACCTCCGGCGTGACAGGCCGGCATTCTAACCAGCTGAACTACCGGCCCGTTACGAAGTGGGCGCATTATAGCCATGCACTTTGGTATCTGACAAGCCCTCTTTGCACTTTTTTTTTGATCCTTTTGTTCGACTTAATATTGTCATCCGCCAGCTGGTTAATAAAGCATCGATTATTGCTGGCGTTGTTGTAGTCGTTGCTGTGTTTTTTGGCGAATATGCTGACGAAATTCAGGGGATTTTATCAGCGCTGCACCGAGTTCAAGCTGGAGCCGCCCTAAGATGGAACCTATAATTGCGCTGGCAGTTTGGCCGTGGTCTGGGTGGCCAAGCTCGTAGAGGGTCAGGGGGGCAAGCTCAAGTGTCAGTGGCTTGCTACTGATGTCATCGCTGTTGGCGGTGATTGTCGTACGGTTGATTGTCAGTTGATCGAGGCTGTAAAGCTGCTGCTCAGGGCGTTTCTGTGTGGCTTTATCCGGCATGGAGACGAACTCGATTTCATCGTAGTTGACGGTCGAGGTGAAACTCTCAGGCAAGTTGGCCAGTAAGCGGGTCAGATTGCTGCGTCGTCCGGCTTTGCTGTAGTTGATTTTAATTTGCTCAATGATTAAGCGGTGAAAGATGGTCGGGTTGGACCATACTGATAGCAGGTCAATTTCAACCACCAGCTGGGTGACAGAAATCGCATCAATGTCGTCGAAACCATCGGGGTTGGCAATGCTTAATTGGTCGATGGTGATACTGGTGCAGCTTAGGCATAGTTCGACCTGGTTAATCGATACCGCTGTTTTTAACAGCGCAGATAAACCGCTTTGTAGGCTTTGGCCAATGAGCCGCGGGCTGTTGATAAAGGCCGTCACGCCTAAGAAAACAAGAAGTGTTATAGAAATAAGAAGTTTTTTCATCGTTGAGGAGACGTTGTCATTGTTAGTTTTCTACCCTGAGCGTTTTGATGATTTAATATAACAGTTTGCCTCAGCCTGTGGCTAATTGCGGAGGCAATTAAGCCGTCAGGCAGCCACTATCGTTAAACACTCCACAGATTCTGTGGATAAGTCTGGTGATGGAAGTGAGATAACCCTCGCCAGTGCCGGTCAGTGCTAACGCTCCTACTATTGCTCAATAAGTAAACGCTGAAAATCAACAGGTTTGTGCGTGCCAGAGGTTATCAGTGTGAAAAGCGCCGGTTTCTTCGATAGGGAAATACATCCATAATTTGACCTTGTTCTATATTGCGCTGCAGGCTTAGCCAGTACTCAGGGGTATAGAGGTCGGCATGGAGCTGGTCAAAGGCTTTGCGTGCTTTGCGGTTGCCGGCGAAGAAAAGGCCAAATTCTTCCGGAAAAATATCAAAGTCATCGACGGAGTACCAAGGTGTCGAGGCCATCTCCTGTTCCGGCGTCTGAGGTTCTGGGATTTTGCGGAAATTACACTCGGTGATAAAGCAGATTTCATCGTAATCATAAAACACCACGCGACCGTGACGTGTGACGCCGAAGTTCTTCAGCAGCATATCGCCGGGAAAAATATTGGCGGCTGCAAGTTGCTTAATCGCATTGCCGTATTCATCCATTACCTGCCATATTTCATCGTCAGTGGCAGTGCTGAGGTAGATATTAAGCGGTGTCATGCGACGTTCGATATACAGATGCTTAATGATGATGTCGCTACCCTTCTCTTGGAGTAACGAGGGGGCGACCTGATAAAGTTCATCCAATAGCTCTTGGGTGAACAAGCTCTTAGGGATGCGGAAGTGTTTGAACTCTTGCGTGTCAGCCATTCGCCCAACACGGTCGTGATGGGTAACCAATCGGTATTTCTGTTTCACTATCTCTCGGGTAACTTGTTTGGGCGGGGCGAACTTGTCCTTAATCAGCTTAAAGACTATATCGAGTGATGGCAGAGTAAATACTGTCATGACCATGCCCTTGATACCGGGTGCAATAATCAGCTGGTCGTTGGAGTGCTCGATATTATCGAGAAAATCACGGAAGAACTGTGTTTTAGCATGCTTTCTAAAGCCAATGCAGCTATATAGCTCAGAAATCGGCTTGCTGGGTATCAAACCATGTAAAAAACTGACTATTTGCGACGGCACTTGAGAGTCGACCATGAAATACCAGCGGGTAAAGCTGAAGATGATACTGACTTCGTCCGGCTCAAAAATAAGTGTGTCAATACAGAGCCCCTGCCCGGGTTTGTTGATGATGGGGATGACAAACGGCAGTGGAGGCGTGTCGTCATTGAAAATTCTGCCGACGAGGTAAGCGCCTTTGTTGCGATAAAACACTGGCTTGAGCACGTCGACTCGTATATTAACCATATCGCCCTTAATTTTAGGGGTGATGGCTTTGACGGCGATGACGGTGGCGGTTCGAATATCGCGGTCGAGGTTTTCATAGTCGACGTTGAACTCAAACTCGGCAATGATATCGCGAATTAACTTATTGATATTTTGATGGGTATGGTAGGTGCGGTATATCGGAAAGTCGAGGCTGGGGTCGGCGGCCATTTTCGAACTTAAAACAAAGGCTAAATCATTGTTGATATTGTGATGTTCGAAGATGGAGCAGAAGGTGGAGTTAAAAAAGCTCTCGGCAATTTCATAATTGATGTGATGCTTGATCAGCTCGCGATAGTATTGTTTGGCCTGTTGCCAGAGTGCCAGATCTCTTAACTGGGAACCTGCCAAGGTTTTGAGTAAATCATTCAGCTGCAGGGTTTTACTTTTGTAAATTTCTAGTCGTGTTTTTTGCGCATCGTGCACCGCTTGCCAGTCAGCCTGCTCAAAGCGTGCCTTGGCACCAAGGGTAATATTTTGAAAGTCGGCAAACATTGCCTCAAAACTATTGAGTATGGAGCGAGCGAGATATACGGAAGTTGCCATAGTGCTTACAGTGCTATTTGAAAACTACTATCAGAGCATAAATACTGACGCTTGACCAATGCTCGCGTGGTCATGGCGATTGATCGTTAGCCGTTGATGAAGCGGTCAGAGCTCTAACCCTGAAATTTGTTTGGCTTGCTCCAGTGCTGAGTGGCAAAAAAGGGTGTTATCGAGTTGGTTGTTAACCACCAGCCAGTCGCAATGCTGGCGGCGAGTGTCACTATAATTAAGCAGTAGTATATCGCTGTAGTGTCCGTCTGGGCTGTATATCAGATGTTGCCTGGTAAGCTTTCTAATGAATTTTCTCGCGCTTAACTCACTGTGAAAGTGTACCGCAATGAGGAAGTTATCTTGACTGATGGCATCGCAAGGGGAATCGAAAATAAGCTGATTAATGCCACCGGGGTAATTGCTTTCTAGACTGAAGCGGCGGGTGATCACTGCAATATGCTTGATTTGAATGGTCATTGCTGCCTCAAATACTATCGATATATTAACCAGATTATTGCATTAACTATAGACGCCGATAGCGAGGTTGTAACGAAGAGGGTAAACAGCGAGGGGAGAGTCGCTAACGCAGACACTATCCCCTGCTGAAAAGACGCTGAATTAAGGTGACTTGCTACACTTGATCAGGCTGTGGCCGAGGCCGACACCGTCTACCTGTTCGATGACTGTTAGTCCGGCTTCCTCGATCAGCGCCAGCATTTGCTCCGAGTGGTAAAAATGGCTATTACCATTGGCCAGTACGGTGAAGTAAAGCGAGGTGCAGTTGAGGCTCAGTGCGGCAGCCTCATAGGCCTGCCTATCCCAAAACAGCTCTAGAATATAGACCACGGCGTCATCGCGCATCGCCTCTTTTACCCTGTGTAAAATGCTGACGATTTGCTCGCTGGAGAAGCAGTCGAGGAATTGGCTCATCCAATAAACATCGGCACCCGATGGGATCGGGGTGTCGTCGACGAGGAGGTCGATGGCGTGGGTATGGATCCGTTCAGCATAGCCGTGCTTTTCAGCCTCGGCCGCTGCCGTTTTAGTCTGTTGGGGTAGGTCGACAATAGTCACCTCGACATCATTGTCATGCTCTACGCACTTGCGAGCCCAGCGACCAGTATTACCGCCAATGTCGAAAATCTGTCGTGGTTTTATCGCAAAAACTTGCTGTAACAAAACGGGGAATGCCTGATCAGAATAGAAATGATCGAAGGCGAACCAGCTACTTTTCTGTTGTGGTGTTAGCTCAGATAGGGCGGGGTAAATTGTAGGCCAAGGGCCTAGCTCTTTCAGGCCGGCTGGCTTGCCAGTGACAATGGCTTCCTGCAAATGATCCATGCCGCGATAACAAATATCCTGGCAGAAATCCATATTCACCCGGGTCATATCATCGTGAAGAATGAAGAAGCCAACCTTGCTGAGCGTGAAAAGGCCGTTGTCGAGATAGACGACGCGGGCGCTGAGGCCTACATCGAGTAACACCGATACACCATAGACGCTGAGGCCGCATTGCTGTGCAATGGTCTCGCAATCACTTTGTCGCTTGGGTGAGTTGTCTAAAACGGTTAAAATCCCTAAGTCGCGTAGGGCTTGTGTTGCCTGAAAAAGAATGGGGCCAAACGCCAATGCTTGGGCATGTGACTTTGCATCTTTGGCGTTCATATCATCGGAATTGTACAAAATTTGCCTGCTATTATAGTGCTTATGTATGCATATGATATCATATCAATCAGGGTTCATAGGCTGATGGCTCATCTTATTAAGCACCTCGATGTCGATCTGTTTGAAGGTGAATAAACTCCCTCCCTGCTCACGAACAAAATTAGTCGCATCGGCGCGGGTAGAAAATGAGGCGAGAGCGGGTCCCATGGCGCCGTTGAGTTTATGGCCGCTGACAAAGAAAGCGCTGCTTGCATCGATGTACTGTGCGCTCTCTTGATGGTCCCAGGGTGCGCTGGAAACATCGTGAACAAAAATATGTTCAATCCGATGTCGATGCTCTGGCTGCAGAGCATAAGCGAACATGTCACGGGTGGAGCAGAAGCGTTTGGGGTGGTTCAGCCCTCGCTCAAATATTTGTCCTTTTGGTCCGGGGAAGGCGTTAATGTACATGCCACACAAATCACATTCATCGTGATCTTGAATAATGACTGGTTTCGGCGATGCTAGCGGTTGTTCCTTTTTTTCCTCACAGCCTGATAATAATACGAACAAAATGATAGCGATATTGGGTAAAAAACCAGCGATATTTTTCATTATTCTGATAACTCTTTACGGTTAAATATCCACCATGAGCCTAACAAAGGTAAGGTCACCCAGAGCAACATGACGATGATGAGGTAGGCGGTACCGTCGGCGCCATGTGTTGCAATTTGTAGTACGCCAGAATAACGATCAGCCTCAATGACGGTATAAACCAGAATGCGGAAAACGTCAGTCGGGTTTACCCATAGCAGAAAGGGTACCAGGGTTTGGTTAATGTTGCCGTCGCTGGCCACCAGGATTGCCATTAATAGTAGGTCAAAGACAAGCACGGATAAGAACCAGGCAATCAAGGCAAGCCCTGCAGCCTTGGATTTCTCCGTTACCGACACGCTGATAATATAGGCCAGCGCGATAAAGACCCAGCCCAACAAACTGGCGAGGATAATGAACTGTGAGAAAGCTGTTAGCACCACTGGCACGTCTACATCGCTGATGAGGCATATAATGACCGCAGGTAGACCAAAGCCAAGGGCTGAGGCCAGGGTGATGATGCTGGCTTGGCCGACAAACTTGCCTAATAGCAGTTGCGCTTTACTGATCGGGTAGGTCATTAGTAATAATAAGGTGCCTTGTTCCAGTTCACCGACAAAGCAATTGTAGGACAGCATCAGTGCTATCAGCGGAACCAGCATTACGGATAAACTGGCAAGGCTGACCAAGGTAGACTCCAGCGATGAAAAACCTAGCACCCCAGCTGCGGCTGAGCCAAAATAAGCCAGACCCAGAGACATCAAGATAAAAATAAGGGTAATGGCGCCAGCCCAGCGGTTGCGAATGCCGTCATGAAATTCTTTTTGTGCAACAATAAAAATTTTATTCATTAATACCTTCCCCCACTGGTTGCTTACGCGTCGAATAAAATCGATATAAGTCCTCTAGCGAAGGCAGTTGAATATGGAGGTCCTGCAGTGCTTCTGATGTGGACAAACGCTTAAGAATATCGAGCTTCTTCTCTGTCTGGGCGGTAAATCGAACGAGGCCTTCCCCGGATGCTTCTCCAGACCACTCGGTGTCATCGATCACCCCGCTCAATTTATGCTCTATTTCAGAGCGAGACATACCAGACACAGAAATTTCAATAGGCAGTTTGGCGAAAGATCTTAGCTCATCCAGAGGCCCAAGCGCTAATTTATAGCCCTTGCTTAAGATCATAGCTCGATCGATATGTTGCTCGACTCCGGGTAATATGTGAGAGCATAAGATAACTGCGCAGCCACCCGATTTAAGGCGGTCGACGGTTTGATAAAAGTCCTGTGTTGCGACCGGATCGAGACCAACAGTTGGCTCATCAAGGATTAATAATTTAGGCTCTCCCAGAAAAGCCTGAGCCAAGCCTAATCGTTGGCGCATGCCTTTTGAGTATGTTTTTACCGCACGATCGCAGGCCTGAGTTAGGCTGACTGCCGCTAGCAACTCGTCTGCCTGAGTCTTACTGTGGCCTTTTAATTTAGCCAAATAGTGAAGAACTTCTCGACCTGTTAGTTGCTCATAAAAGCTGACATTCTCTGGCAGGTAGCCGAATAGGGTTCGGTAGCTATGGGCTTGATTGCTTCGGGGGCAATGACCAAGCACTGATACATTCCCGGCACTAGGTTTTAATACACCTAGGATGATTTTCATCAAGGTGGTTTTGCCCGCACCGTTGTGGCCAAATAGCCCTAATACTTCGCCTGCTTTGACCGACATGGTTAAGGGGTGGAGAGCGTCGACAGTCGGGTAGTATTTACAGGCAGCTGTTAATTCAACAGCGATGTCGTTTGTCATTATTTTACCGCCATGGCCATGTTAGGCTTCATCAGTGGACTGGAATCTTTCACCCCAGGTGATTTTAAAACGGGAAACTGTTGCTGAACCCAGCGCAATAATAAAATGGCAGGACTGTCCATTAAAAACTTAGCTTCCGGGTATTTCCAAAATAATTTATCGATACTATCATTTGGCTCGAAGGGAATATCGCCCTTACCGTCGCCGGACATATCCCAGCCTCTGTAGTTACTCCAATAATTACCCTGTCGTACGCCATTGATTTCTTGGCTCCACTCCTGTTTTTTGTTGGAGACGTACTTTACTTGTATCTGATTGTCGATGAAGTTATTACCTGAGACTTCCACCTCTTCTGAACCGGCGGTTAAATGAATTCCGATCTCAGCGTTTTCGATATGATTGTTGCGAATAGTATTGTAGCCTGAGTTGTAGATGAAAAGCCCCTTTCCGTCGCGGCCGAGAACTTTTTTATCCGCCGGTGTCCAAACATTTTTAACGATATTATCTTCGAAGTTTGAGTAAATAATAAAATTTATTAGGAAGCCATAGTCATCACTGTTTTCAGTAGTGTTTCCACGAATTTCAAGATTCCTTGAGTTCATCATGGCGTATCCAGCGCGTGTGTTGTAGGCGTGGTTGTAGATTATTTTATTATCATAAGAATACATGTAATGAATGCCATAGCGTAAATCGTGTACGGTATTGTTACTAATGGTGTTGTTGGTGCTTGAAATCACATATAGCCCGTCACGGCTTTTGCTGATGTTGTTGCCAGTCACCTTGGTGTTTTTTATGTTGGAAATTTGGATGCCATTGCCGCGGTCAGATGAACGCATTGTATCGTTGCCAATGACGACGTTATTGGAAATAGTATTGTGCTCACCGTTTTGTAGCCAGACGCCAAAGCCATCGCCTTTTAGCAGGCAGTTTTTAATGGTGATGTTATTAGATTTTCTGTCGGAGTAAATACCAGAATTTTGTTCTGTAAGATCATCTCCCCAGTTGACGATACTAAGAGAGCCGATAGTCACATTCTCAGCATTAATTAAGAGCCCGTGACCATGCCCCTGAGCATCGAGGGTGGCCTCCATACCTGATAGATCAATGCTGTGGTTAATAACAAAGTTGCCTAAATATTTTCCTGGCAGTAACTGTACTTGATCCCCAGGGCTAGCAGAGTCGAGTATTGTCTGGAGTGAGTCTTGTGTGGAGACCTGCCATATTTTGGCATTCGCAACGGGAATAAATATTATTAAAGTAAGATTGAAAATTATTTTTTTTACTGACTTCAAAAGCGTCCTCTCTTTTTTAATTCAAGTAAAAAGGGAGCTGATTGCTCAAAAAATAGATATAGCTAGGCTAAATAAAAATTATAGAGGTGGCCTTTGTAGGCTCACCTCAAGTGCCGAGACTATCTACTGTTACTCTGCCGATACAAACATACGGCCCCGCATTTCCATGTGCAAAGCATGGCAGAACCAATTGCAATAGTACCATTGAACCCCCGGTTTATCGGCGATGAAGGTAATCGATGCGGTTGCCTGTGGCGCGACTTCCATTTGTACCCCGTGGTTAGTCAAACAGAAACCGTGTGTTACGTCTTCAATTTTATCTAAATTAGTAACGACGACAGTAACCTCATTCCCCAACTTGACCTTGAAGTCATTCATGCCGAAGGCTGGCGCTACCGAGGTCATATAAACACGAACCTTATTACCGTCACGGATTATCTTGTTATCACTCTCAACATTGACACCATCTCTCTTCGCCATGGCAACAGTCTCTGCGAAGATTGGATCGTCTCGGGTCCAGACCTTCTTAGGCTTTACCTTGCTGCGGTGAACAATCATGCAGTCATGTGGTTCAGCATAGGTCGGGCCATCGTGTACTAGCTTCATCTCGTCGCCAGAGATGTCAATCAGCTGGTCATTTTCAGGGTGCAACGGCCCCACGGGGAGGAATCTGTCTTTCGAAAATTTACATAATGAGATTAGCCACTTCCCGTCAGCGTCTCGGGTTTCGCCCTGCGATGTATGGTTGTGCCCTGGCTGATAATGCACATCCAATTTTTGACGTATATAGTTGACCTTTTTGCCTTGGTAAGCCTCAATAGCCTCTTCAACATTCCACTTGGCTATTTGGCTATCCAAGAATAAGGTGGTGTAGGCATTGCCGCGATTATCGAAGGCTGTATGCAGTGGCCCAAGACCCAGCTCAGGCTCTGCCACGATGGCATCGCGGGGCTTTATTTTATCATCGAATAAGTCGGCGAGTTTCTTGATGGAAATAACTGAGACAGTGGGTGAAAGTTTACCGTTAGCGACAAAATACTTGCCATCAGAAGAGGTGTTTAGACCGTGCGGAGACTTGGGCACAGGAATGTAACGCGTTAGATTGGAACCCTTGGTGCCATCTAATACTGGCACCTTATTGTCATTGTAAGTTTTAAATTTTCCAGCCTTGAGTGCTTTCTCGCAGGCGTGTAGATCAAAAATGACAACATGGTCTCGCTCGGCAACGACCATTTCGCCCAAGGTCATACCCATTTCGGAGTTGTAACATGTCGAGGCAAAGAATCGACCATCGTAATCCGCATCAGTATTATCCAGGTTACCGTCAACCATCACTTGGAATGCGACCTCCATAGCCTCGGCATCGATAACATTGAACAACGAGCGGTAGGTGCTAACGTCTTCCATCGAAGACTTGCCATCGTTGTTCATTGGAATTTCAAATTCAGCATTACAGATGACATACTTAGTATATGGCACCTTCTGTACACGCAGGCCATGAATCGCCTGTACGTTTGGGATGGTGATCATCTTATCTGTTTTCATCACGTCACATCGGACGCGCGCAACCCGAGAATTGGCCTTGTCATTAATGAAAACATATTTACCGTTGTAATGGCCGTCAGTCATGCTCATGTGAGGGTGGTGACAATCGCCAGCGTGTATGTGAGCGCTGTCGCCCTTAACGCGCTTAGATTCGTTGGTAAGCCCCCAGCCTGTTGCGCTGTCTGTATTAAAGACGGGAATACGCATGAGTTCCCGCATAGATGGAATACCTAAAATACGGATTTCACCTGAGTGACCGCCACTCCAGAAACCATAGTATTCATCGAGCTCGCCTGGATGAACTGAGGTATCGTTGCGAATTTCGGCGGCCTGAGTTTTTGCGCTAGCGGCAAACATTGCTGCCGTCATTGGCACCGCTCCTGCTGCGGCAACAGCCCCGGCACCTAAGAAACCGCGTCGGCTAAGTCCGTTAGAGCTGTCTTCGGCATTAATCTCGCCAGATAGTTCTGTTGGGTTATCATTCTTTTTCATAATATTCCCTTACTCTCTCTGTTTAGTAGGTGCTGTTGTCCAGCGGCTTATTCAACTATGCGAACGGGTTCAGTGGTCACGGTCTTTTGTTTGTGACGTGAATTTTTTTTCTGCTTGATAATAAGTGGCGGACATTTACTTTCATTGTGGTATGTGACTTGGCAATCGAGGCAGTGATGGCACTCGCGCAAATTAATATCCCCGTTTTTTTCTATTGCCCCAATTTCACATTCGTTAGCGCATAGTTGGCATGGTTCGCCACACTCTTTGCGGCGTTTTAGCCAATCGAATAAGCGAATACCCGATGGAATGGCGATGGCGGCACCCAATGGGCAGACATAGCGGCAATAAACCTTGCGACTGAATACCGACACCAGAATCAGGGCGGTGGCGTATAGAATGAACGGCCAGTCGCGATCAAAGCGTAATAGGAAAACGGTTTTGAAGGGCTCAACCTCGGCATATACCTCGGCAGTTTGTAGAGACTCCAAAGATAAGCCAAACAAAGCTAGTAAAACTAGATACTTAACAGCCCATAGGCGCTCATGAACAGCAAAGGGTACGATATACTGTGGCACCTTGAGTTTGACGGCGAGCTCACTGACCAATTCTTGCAGTGCGCCAAATGGGCATAACCAACCACAGAAAATACCTCGGCCCCATAATAAAATGGTGACGGCGATAAAAACCCACAGGCAGAAGATAATCGGATCTAATAAGAAGGTCTGCCAGTGAAACCCGGTCATCAGGGCTTGAGTAAAGGTCAAAACATTAACAACTGACACTTGCCCCAGGGAGTACCAGCCGACAAACAGCACGGTATAGATCAAGAATATTCGCCGAAAGATATGAAGGGAGCGGGGGAATTTCACCATCCAATCCTGCAGAAAAATCACCACCAAGATTAGCATCATACTGATGATTAGAATGGTGACGGGCACTTGTTTGGCGTGCCAAATCTGCTGCCAAAGTGGAAGGCTAGAGAGGTCTTTCTCTCTCTTTATCTCAGGCCGTATTAAATATTTTTCTATCGGCAGGTAGTGAGTTTTGAAACTGCTGAAAATACTGTCTAATGGTCCTGTTTGGCGGCGAACCAGCAGTTCGATTTCCCATTCGCTGCCCGGATCAAATTGATGGTGGTCACGAATAATAAATATCGACATCTCGGAGAAATAGGGGGCGCCGGCGGCATAGATATCATTGATGCGATACTGATCTAAATCGCGGAAGCTGAAAACATTTTCACCTTGGTGAATTTGGATGCGATCAAAGATCCCGCCGCGTACATAGCCCGACCCCTTAAAGGAAAAGCCATTACCCATAAGGGCCAAAGCAAACTCCCCTGCTTTCAATTTATCGCGCAACCACTGGTACTCGCTATCGCCAAGTACATTGGGGCCGATACCCGGAAGGTCAATCTGGGTATAGTAAAGATCGATAAACGGCTTGTTTGCCTCTGATTGTGACAGCGGAGTAGTCCTCTCCCCTGTGGTGCCAAGAAAGGATTGCTCGACATCGGCATTTTTTAAAACCATGCGACGTATAGAACCATCACCGGTTAATTGGCTCCAGTCAGCAGCTTGTTTAAAGTCGTGGTTGATCGTGGCGGCTGGCTGTTTATCGATATCGTCGTAAGCAATAATGCCCTTGTCTCTGGCGACTATTTTGGCTGCTCGCATGATGCCAAGATTGACCACCATTACGGTGACGGTGGCACCGGAAAGCCCATCGACGTGGATGCTATCGTCACCTTTCCGACCACCGATTTTCACCACATCGGTCGACATAAAGCCGGTGTATTGATCGGTGAAGTCATGCAGCTTTTGCTCGGGAATACCAATCAATAAAATGGGTTCGTGGTGTTCGAGGACATTAACAGCGATGATTCTCCCGCGCATATCGATAGACACTAGACTGTTAACCGGTTCGCCAGAATAGGCGGGGATGGGGGCAATATCATCTGTCTCGAAGGAATAACCGATGACCTCTTCGCCGTTGCGAATCGTCCAGCTGGGCAGCTCACCTTCTTTTGTGCCAATAGACGTGGCCTCAGGAAAGGCTGACTCGATAAAGGGTTTGGCGGCTTTGGCAGGGCTGACAATTAGACCGGCGGTTAGGGCAGGGTTGGATGCTAGCAGCGAGCATAGTAAGGTAATGATTCTTGCGCTAGAAAACCAAGAGCTTAATTTACCCACATGAAATCCCTATGTGTAGAATAATTAACTTACCTACATAGATTATTAGCCCGGTGCGACAATTTGTCACATGCAAACACTTGACATGTTGACTTGAATCAAGCATTTTTTTTGCGTTTTTTTCGTGTGCTAGGCTGTTCATCCTCTCCCCCCGCGGGCGAGTATTCCGCTATAATGTCGCGAATTACAATAAACAATAGACGCCCATCATTCTCCTAAACGCTCTATTTCACAGGTTTTATAGGTTTGCTATGCCGGCGATACCCCTTTTGGTCGACAACTGGTTTGCTCTCAATGCGGATATTGATAGCAGGGCTCAATGGCGGCGATTTTTTGCCGCCCAGGACAATGAAAATCTCGACCGGTCCGGTGATGAGATGGTCGTGCTGCCAGCCAATATGCGAAGGCGAATGTCGTCTTTGACCAAGCGAGCATTACAGTGCTCATTAACCTTGGCACAGCAAAGTGCACGCTTTGACTATGCCGTATTTGCCAGTCGCCACGGTGAATTGCCACGTACCGCCAAGCTTATAGAAGGGCTGATAGCCGGCGACGATGTCTCTCCGATGGGCTTTTCTCAGTCAGTACATAATACCAGTGCTGGACTGCATACGATTATCAGCACTCAGCGACTGCCGGTTAACTCCATCGCTGGTGGAGAGCAGACGTTCTCTCAAGCCTGGATAGAGTGTTACATCTATTTGCAGCAAAATCCGACGCACAGTGTTTTGTTGCAATACTTTGACGAGCCAGTCCCCGATATCTTTCAACCGACCTGTCAGGGGGGGAATCAAAACCTGGCCCTAGGCTTGGTGTTGCGCGCAGGGGATAGCCGCCCTGAAACCCTGAGCTATGGCAGTGATGACGACCTGTTATCGCTGCTTGGTCAGATTGTATTAGCAGAAGATCGAGCCGATGGAGGCTGTTTTGCCCTTACTTGTTATTAGTTGCCCATGTTAGTCCGTCTAAAGCGTGGCTGGCGTCTATTTGCAACGGCTATCTCCTTTACCTGCTTTGGTCTCGGTGGTTTGGTATTGGCTGTGTTGTTACTACTATTAGCGCTGTTTAACCGTGATCCGCAGCGCCGAGTTAATCGTGCTCGGTTCTGTATTCAGTTGGCGTTTCGTTGCTTTGTCGCCATGATGGAATTTTTGGGGGTGATCAGTGTGCGTTGGTACGGGGTTGAAAAACTGGCCCACCAGCGCGGTGTGCTGGTGCTGGCTAACCACCCTTCATTAATCGACTATGTGCTGATTGCCTCAAAATTGCCCGATTGCAATTGCATTGTTAAGGAGGCGTTGTGGAGCAATGTCTTTATGGGGGGGGTGATACGAGCGGCGGGTTATATTTCGAATAATCAGGGTGGCTCAATGCTAGAAGGTTGTCATCAGTCGATGCTGGCCGGGGATAACTTGCTGATCTTTCCAGAGGGGACACGCTCGCAAGAAGGTATGCCTATTGAGCTGCAGCGAGGTGCGGGGAATATTGCGGCTCGTACTGACGCCGAAATTTTGTTTTGTCATATAGATGTAACGCCTAGAATGCTGGCAAAAACAGACCCCTGGCACTACATCCCTGAAACTAAGCCGGTATTTAGTGTTACTATAGGGGAAAAGTTAGCGGTGGAGACATTACTCGACGCAGATTTACCGAAGTCGAGGGCCGCGAGAGAGCTAACCCGAGTTTTTAGTGAGAAACTACAGCCGAAATAATGACGAGCGTTCTCGTCATGGTGTTGTATTCGAAGAGATAGGATGGACATGCAAAGCTTAGATTTAGAAGTTAAAACACTGATTATCGAGTGTTTGAACTTAGAGGATATTGACGCCTCGGAGATTGACTCAGCAGAGCCCTTGTTTGGTGAAGGTCTGGGGTTGGATTCAATCGATGCGCTGGAACTTGGTCTGGCGGTTAAAAAGAAATACAACATTGTGCTCAATGCCGATGATAATGAGAGCCGGCAGCATTTTGCCAGTGTTAACGCTCTTGTGCAGTTGATTACAGCGAGTAATAGCGGTGAATAAAGCAGAAATATTTAACCAGCTTCAATCGATTATGGTCGAGTTGTTCGAGCTGGATGCCGAGCAGGTGACACTGCAAAGCCATCTGTATGAAGACTTAGATCTCGACAGCATCGACGCGGTTGACCTAGTTGTGCAGCTGCAAAATATCACCGGTGAGAAAATCAAGCCGGAAGAGTTCAAGCAGGTTCGTACTGTCGCCGATATTGTTACTGCCGTCGACGAGCTGATTAACGCCTAAATGAAGGTGTTGCTGAATGTGACCGTCGGTATTGTTATTGCCGTCTATCCGTTGGCAGTCTTCTTTGGTCTCAGTTATTTTTCCATTGCACAGCTAACTTCGATGCTTGCGTTGATATTTCTGCTGCGCCTGGCCTCTTTGTGGTCAAGCCAATCACCGGTAAAGCATTTGTTGGCGGTCGGCTGTGTAATGGGGGGGGTACTGGCCGGGCTCAGCTACTATTTCCAGTCGTCTGACTTCTTTCGTTATTATCCGGTAGTCGTCAATGCGATTATGGCAACGGCATTTGCTGCCAGCCTGTTGCGGGGGATGCCGATGGTTGAGCGTTTGGCGCGTTTAAAAGAGTCAGAGCTTGATGCCAGTGGTGTGGCCTATACCCGGATAGTCACCAAGGCTTGGTTGCTGTTTTTTATCGTCAATGGTTTGTTTGCCTTGTATACCGCAGGTTACACCAGCTTTGAATTTTGGACGCTGTATAACGGTTTGCTGAGTTATCTGTTGATGGCGTTATTGTTTGCCGTTGAGTGGTTTGTCCGCCAGCATGTTCGTCGCCAGCAGCATTAGTTGTTGTCGCGCACCACTTCCTTTTTGTTAGAGATACTATGAACAAGATTGATCATTGGTTAACACGGTTGTTGCAGCGCCCTGTGACCCAGATAATTGCGTGTGGTGAGCAGGGGCAGGCGGTTGATTATGGTCAATTATGGCAGTTGGTTGTGTTGCTTCAGCAGAAAAAATCTGTTTGTGCCGGTGCCGGTGCTGGTTCGAGCGCATCTTGGCTGCTGTCATTCGATGACAATTTGTTATTCTTGGCGGCGTTTTTAGCGCTGGTCATCGACGGTGAGAAACCACTGTTACCGGTGAGTAGTCGGCAGGGGGCCATCGATAAACTGAGTGGGCAGGCGGTGGGTTTAATCACCGATCAGCCGCTGAAGCATCGGGCAGCCATCACTCTTGTCGGATCTGATTTATATGCTCTAGCTGGCGCCGGTAGCGCTCACGCTCAGTCAGTATTACTGAGCCGGTTGAATCAGCGAGGCGACGAGAATAGGGCCGAACTCACGGTATTTACCTCCGGCTCGAGTGGTATGCCGAAGGCGATTAACAAGCCGTTATTGTTTTTGCTGCGAGAGGTGGAAGTGCTCGAACAGCAATGGGGCAGCCTGTTGGGCGATAGCGAGATCGTTGCCAGTGTCAGTGGTCAGCATATTTATGGTTTATTGTTTCGATTATTGTGGCCCTTAACCGCGGGCAGAGTCATGAGCAGCCACAGCATGCTTTACCCTGAGCAGGTTGTTGCCAAGGCTGCCAAGCACCGTGTATTGGTCGCCAGTCCGGCGCTGTTGAGCCGTTTGGATGAAAGCGATGCCAGTGGCCAGGCTTATGGTACCGTTTTCAGTTCAGGTGGGCCGTTGAGCCTGGCAGCGAGCAAAAAATGCGGTGAGGTTTTGAGACGTCGCCCTATCGAGGTCTTCGGCAGCAGTGAGACCGGAGGTGTCGCCTGGCGAGTGCAGCAGGATTCGTCGAGTCCCTGGCGATGTTTTGCTGGCATTTCAGCAACCATGTCAGAAGGTCGTCTGTTAATTGAGTCGCCATTTATCAGCGCGCAACAACAACCCTGGCAGATGGATGACCTGGTGGAGTTGGTCGGCAGCGGGCAATTTGTTCATCGCGGGCGAAGTGACAGCGTGGTCAAAATCGCTGAGAAACGAGTTTCGTTGCTGGATATTAATCATCATCTATCGGCTCTGGCTGAGATAGCGCAAAGTCATACTGCCATGTTCACGCTGGCAAAGCGCGATGAAATCGTGGCCGTGGTGGTGCTGACAGCATCGGGGCAGGCAATGTTGGAGAGCGAAGGGCGGTATCGCCTGACCCGGTATCTGCGTCAGCAGCTGCGTCATGATGTTGAGCCAGTGGCGATACCACGGCGTTTTCGTTTTTTGCCCCGGCTGCCTTATAATGCCCAGGGTAAGATAATAAAACAGGACATTATTAAGTTGTTTGATCATGAATAACCCCTACCCCCAGATTGTAGCGACAACGGTCGACGGTGACAGCGCAGAGTTAAGGTTGTATATCGATCAGGATATTGCCTGTGTCGCAGGACATTTCCCTGATGTGGCGGTGGTGCCGGGTGTTGCGCAGATTGATTGGGCTATTCGTCTTGCCGCCGATTACCTTGCTGTGGTGGGACGTTTTAACGCCATGGATGTGGTGAAGTTCCAACAGCTACTTCAACCGGGTCGCCACTGTGTACTCAAGCTGGTTTGGCTGCCTCACAAGCGTCAGTTGCAGTTTCGCTATAGCTTCGAAGACGCGGTATACAGCAGCGGTCGCATTAGTCTGGCGGCATTATGATTACCCAGGCTAACTACTGTGTAGTCATTCCCATTTTCAATCATCACCAAACAATTGGTGATACGGTGGCGCGGGTCAGTGCTTATTCGCTGCCGGTTATTGTGGTTGATGACGGCTCAGATCAAACGACTAAACAGCGTTTGGCGCAGTTATCGCAGCAGTACTCTGATATGACGTTGGTGACGTTGGCCGTCAACGGCGGTAAAGGTGCAGCGGTAATGGCCGGGCTACAAAAAGCCGCGGCGATGGGGTTTACTCACAGTCTACAAATTGATGCCGATGGTCAGCATGACAGCGCTGATATTCCTCGATTTTTAGCGGCCTCTGAGGCCGCGCCCAACCGAGTTATTTCCGGTCGCCCAGTCTATGATGAATCGGTACCCAAGTCGCGCTTGTATGGCCGTTATATCACCCATTTCTGGGTGTGGTTAGAGACGCTTTCTTTTGACCTCAAAGACACCATGTGTGGTTACCGGGTTTATCCGCTGTCGGCGGTTATTGCGCTGCTTGAAAAGGTCGAACTTGGTCGGCGGATGGATTTCGATATTGAAGTTTTGGTGCGCTTATATTGGCAGGGTTGTGAGGTCGATTTCATCGATACGCGGGTGATTTACCCCGACGATGGCCTCTCTCACTTCGATGCGCTGTGGGATAACGTCCGACTCAGCTATATGCACAGCCGATTATTCTTAGGCATGTTAGCTCGCAGTCCAAGGTTGTTAGCCCGTAAGATAGCCGGGAGAAATCGCCAGCAGCACTGGTCGTCGATGGCCGAGCGTGGCAGTGTGCTGGGCATTAAGTTTATGCTTGGACTTTACAATATATTGGGTCGCAGGGCGTTTTCGTTAATGCTCAAGCCGGTGATGGGGTATTACTACCTGAGTGCGAAGCAGGCTAGATTGGCCTCTACTCAATACATTAAACAGCTACAAAGCTTCGACCCTGGTCAGGGTAAGTTATCGAGTTTTCAGCATTTTCTAAGCTTTGGTGAATGCATGCTGGACAAATTGTCGGCATGGTCTGGCGGCGTAACAATTGACGATGTCGATATCTTAACGCCGGCAGTTCGCAACGAGATCCTCGCCCATCGAGAGCGACAGCAGGGGCTGTTATTGTTAGGTTCTCATCTGGGGAATATAGAGCTTTGCCGAGCCCTGTCAGATGGCTACCAAGGTATTACGGTGAATGCCGTGGTATTTACTGAGCATGCGGAAAGCTTTAACCGCGTCATGGCGCAGATCAACCCTGATTCGTCGGTAAACTTATTGCCGGTGTCGAACATCGGCCCCGAAACTATCATCATGCTCAAGCAAAAGATTGATGCGGGGGAGTGGGTGGTGATTGTTGGCGATAGAACGTCGACGACCAATGAGCAACGGGTGGTTTGGCAGAGCTTTCTAGGGCGACCGGCGCCGTTTGCCCAAGGACCGTTTATTTTGGCCTCATTGTTAGCCTGTCCGGTCTATTTAATCTTTGGCTTAAAGAATAATAAGCGTTATCAATTGTCGTTTGAGGCATTTGCCAACCCTCTGATATTACCCCGTAAAGAACGACAGCAGGCATTAGCAACCGCGGTCGAGCGCTACGCAGACAGATTGGAAAATTATTGTCGACAAGCGCCGTTACAGTGGTTTAATTTTTTTGATTTTTGGAATTTGAGTGGCCGTAAAAATGATGGATAAGATTTGCTTTGGTAGCCGAAGAATTACTATCGAAGAGGTTGTGGCGCTGGCGCAAAATAAAGCGTTGCCGCAGCTGAGCACAGATAATGAATTCACTGACAAAATAACTAAGGCGCTAGCGTTTCTCGACAGCCTGCTCGAGGAAGATGGGGTTATTTACGGCGTCACCACCGGCTATGGCGACTCCTGTGTCAACCAAGTACCTGCCGATTTAGTCAGCGAACTGCCGGTCCACCTGTCACGCTTTCATGGTTGTGGCTTGGGTGATGATTTATCACCCGAACAATCTCGAGCAGTCGTAGCAGCCCGGTTAGCATCGCTGACTCAGGGATACTCCGGTGTCAGTTTTGAGCTGTTAGAATTGCTGGTTGAGCTGTTGATCAAAGATTTACCGCCACGCATCCCCAGCGAGGGCTCCGTCGGCGCCAGTGGTGATTTAACGCCGCTGAGTTACCTTGCTGCGGTATTAATTGGTGAGCGTGATGTGTGGAGCGAAGATCGATTAGTGACGGCAAAAGAGGCCTTTGAACAGCATGGCCTGACACCGATAAAACTGCGCCCGAAAGAAGCACTGGCCATTATGAATGGCACGGCTGTTATGACGGGGTTGGCAGCGTTGGCATACAGCCGTGCCGATTACTTAGGTAAGCTGTGCTCTCGCATTACCGCCATGGCCTGTATTGGTTTACAGGGTAATGCCTTTCACTTTGATAAAAAGTTATTCGAGGTTAAGCCACACCCTGGCCAGCAGCAAATTGCCAGCCGCATTCGCAATGATATAGAAAGTCTAGAGCTTCCGCGTAATAGCAGCCGGCTACAGGATCGCTATTCCATCCGCTGTGCTCCGCATGTCATTGGGGTGTTAGAAGACAGCCTGCCATGGTTTAGGCAGATGATTGAAAATGAGTTGAACAGTGCCAATGATAACCCGCTGATTGACGGTGTTGGTGAGCATGTGATGCACGGCGGCCACTTTTATGGTGGTCACATAGCAATGGCAATGGACAGTATGAAAACCGCGGTTGCCAATTTGGCGGATTTACTCGACCGGCAAATGGCATTGCTGATGGATACCCGTTATAACAACGGTCTACCCTCTAATCTTAGCGGCAGCGAGAGCGAACGGGCCCCGCTCAATCACGGTATGAAAGCGGTGCAGATAGGTACCAGTGCTTGGGCTGCCGAAGCGTTAAAGAATACCATGCCGGCCAGTGTTTTCTCCCGCTCGACGGAGTGTCATAACCAGGACAAGGTGAGCATGGGGACGATTGCCAGCCGCGACTGCCTGAGAGTACTTACGCTAACTGAGCAGGTGACCGCCGCGCTGTTGTTGGCGGTAAGGCAGGCCTTTGAATTGCGTATTAAACACGGTGAATTACAAGAGTCTCAATTGACCCCTGCAGTACTGGATTTCTATCATCAGCTTAAATCTGAGCACCCATTGATCGATGAAGATAGGCCGCTGGAACATGAACTCAAGCAGCTTTGTCAGCAAATTCAACAGCAGCACTGGTCACTGTATGAATAAGCCGGTGACCGCCGTAGTCGAGATTAAAATACCTTTTCACGATACCGATCCAATGGGGGTGGTGTGGCATGGTAATTATTTTCGTTATTTTGAAGTGGCCCGCTGCCAGCTGTTGGATCAGATCGATTATAACTATCGTACGATGACTGAGTCGGGTTATACCTGGCCGGTGGTTGATACCCGGGTAAAATATTTGCGCTCTGCTTTCTTTGAACAGGTGGTGACGGTGACGGCGACGTTGGCAGAGTATGAAAATCGGCTCAAGCTGAATTATGAAATTCGTAACAGTGAGGCTGAAATCATTACCAAAGGCTATACTATTCAGGTAGCTGTCGATAATAGCAGTGGTGAAATGTGTTACCGTTCACCGGCTGTTTTATTCGAAAAACTGTCGCTGGAGCCACCGGAATAATGCGCTGCGTTCAATGTATTTTGCTGTTACTGCTCAGTCCATTCATCGGCGCTGAGCCATACAATATCGAATTGCAGCGGCGTTTTGACGTTATTGCCGATCAAATCCCCCTCGCTGGTCGCTTCGAGCAGACCAAGACAATGCCGATGCTAAGCCGACCGCTGATCACGCAAGGAGCATTTTTAATCGATGCTGAACATCAGCTTTTTTGGCTGCAGAAAACACCTTTCAGCAGTAAATTGTGCATTAAACAGCAATATATTGCTCAACAAGTTGCAGGCGGTGAGGTGCAGATATCGACCTCGCTAGAAAACCCTCTGATGTTCAATGCGCTGTCATTTATAACGGCTTTAATGAGTGGCGACATGGCGGCTATTCAAACAAATTTTACCCCGGTACTGAAAGGTGATGTTGAGCATTGGGAGATTATGCTGACGCCAAAGCAGCCGCCGTTCACGGGTATTTTTACCACTATTGATGTGGCTGGCCATGGCGATGTTATGCAATCAATACAGCTGAATGAAAGGCGTGGCGACAGCACCTTGATTGTGTTCAGCCAGTTGTTGCTCAATAATGCCGACATTGCTCAGCAGTGGCCGGAGGAAGAACGTGTTTGGTGTCAATAAAATGCGATTATGGCTGGGCTTTGTTGCCTGCATGCTGCTGCTTTTGGTTGCTATGAGCAACAGAGGCTTGGTTGTCGATGCCGATGTTTTTGCCTTGTTGCCGCAGCAGCAAGGAAGTCAAAATCTGCGTACAGCCATCGAACACTATAATGAAAATGTATCGCCGGAAGTGGTATTTATGGTGTCTGGCGATAGTTTTGAAGCGGCAGAGCAAACGGCGATTCAGTATCGAAGAGCCTTGCTGGAAAGTGGCTTATTCAAAGAAATGCAGTTGGAGTGGCCGCTCGAGCAGCAACAGAAAATATATAAATTCTGGTACCCTTATCGCAGCCTGTTGCTCACCACAGAGCAGCGCCATTTGATTTCTCAAGGGCTTTCATCGCAACTTACTCAGCAGGCTATCAGTCAGGTTTATTCAGGTTTTTCTGGAGTTAGTAGTAGTGAGTTGCTGAGCGATCCCTTTTTGTTATTTCGTGATTACATTCTAACGATGAATCATAGTGGTGGAGCGGTGGAGTGGCGCGACAGTTATATTATCTCACAGTATGACGGCAAGTTTTGGCTGTTGATGCGGGGCAAGATGGCGGTTGCCCCCAATCTCTTTAACAGTGCCGAAGCGATTGCGCAGGTTGAGGCTATCACTGCCGCCAGTCAACAGGCCCAGCCCAACAGTGAGTTCAAGCATACCGGCGTGTTCTTCTATGCGGCAGAGGGTATGGCCGGTGGCCAGTACGATGTTAGTCGGATTGGTGTGGGTTCGGTTATCGGCATTATTGTGCTGATGCTGATAGCATTTCGCTCGTTAATGCCGATCTTTTTTAGCCTGCTATCTATCGCCTGCGGTATTGTGACGGCACTGGTTTTCACCCTGTTATTGTTTGGCAAAATACATATTTTTGCCCTGGTCTTTGGCTCCGCTATTATCGGCGTGTCGATAGATTACGCCTTTCACTTTTTCGCCCACCGGCAATGTGGTGGTACCGATTGGCAGGCTAAAAAATCGATGGCAAGTATTTACCCGGCGATTAGCCTGGCATTATTGACCAGCTCGCTGGCCTATCTGTCGCTGCTTTTTACCCCGCTACCGGGGATACAGCAAATGGCTGTGTTCGCTATTGTTGGGTTAATCAGCGCTTGGCTGACAGTGGTTTTGTGCTACCCCTATTGGATTGTCAAACCGGCATTGTCAGGCGTGTTCGGTAAAAAGGTGTTGTGGGCTTGGCTGCGTTGGTGTCAGTCGGTTGCCCGATACCGCCGTTTTCTTTGGCTTGCGCCAGTAGCGGCTCTGTTAGTGGTGACAGTTTGGCCGGGCTGGCAGATCGATGATGATATTCATTCGCTACAAACACTGTCGCCAGAACTGGTTGAGCAACAGCAGATGATTACTAGAGTAACGGCCAGTGATATATCGACCACGTTTTTAATTGTCGGCGGCGATAATTTAGAGCAGATGTTGCAGCGCACTGAGGCGACCGCCGATAGCCTGCAGAAATTGGTCAGCGACGGCTGGCTTAAGGGCTTTCGAGCCATACCGGTCCCCTCTCAACAGCGACAACTCGAAGATAATCAGCTGCAGCAGCGTCTTATGCTTGAGCAATTGGCTCACCTGAAGACAGACCTCGGTGCCGATCAACTTGCCTCGCCAAAGAGTAATGCGCCGCTGTTGTTTCAAAGCTGGATCGATAGTGAGGCGGCTGATGGTTGGCGAGACCTCTGGTTATCGGCGGATGAATTAGCTGACGGTGAACCGGTGTTTAGTATTATTCAACTGCACGGCGTCGATAATAAAAACTGGTTAAAGCAGGTGGCCAGTGATCATGATGGCGTCGAATATATTGATAGGGCCTCATCGCTATCTTCGTTGCTGGGCAACATTCGTACGTTAGTGACCAGCCTTTTATTTGTTGCCTATGGCTTTGTCATGGTAATTCTCGCGGTGCGCTATGGTTTTGCCCGGCTGCCACAATTGATGTTGGCCCCGGTGGCAGCGACGACTATATCGTTGGCCACCATGGTGTTGTTGGGTATAGAAATCAATGTATTTGCAATGCTGGCCATGGTCTTGGTATTGGGCATTGGTATTGATTACACCCTGTTTTTTGCCGAGGCCGACCAGTGGCAGCTATCGACATTGGTGGCGACAACCTTGGCAGCGATGACAACACTGCTGTCGTTTGGCTTGTTGGCTCTGAGTCAGACCGCTGCAATCAGTGATTTTGGCTTGGCCGTTGCTATTGGGATTGTTGTCGCTTGGCTATTTTCGCCAATGGCGGCCAGCGACAATAGCTATGCTGGTGTGATGAATGATTAACCGCTGTTATATTATTCTGGCTCTAACACTGGTGCTTGTTGGTTGTGTCTCGCCCAGACTCAGCCCCTCACTGTTGCTGCCAGCACCTGCCGATGCCAATGTAACCGGTTCTTTTCAACAGTTGATTCAAGTTCAGCACAATGAAACGCAACAGTTATTAATCGCCAGTATAGAGGTCAATGCCGATCACCTCACTGTGGTTGTCCTGCACCCCAGTGGTATTCGTTTGATGTCGGCTGAATACGATGGTGAGACCATTCGCCAGCAGCAGTTGATGATGCCCGGTGTTGATATTCGTGCGGAACAGGTACTGAAAGATATTATGTTGGCGTTATGGCCGATGGCGAGTTGGCAGCCTTATTTGCAGCAACAGGGCTGGGTAATGGCTGATGATGGCCGGCAGAGATTGGTTTCCCGCGCCGATGGCGAGCCCGTTTATCGCATTAAATATCATGGCGAAGCCAGTCAACGATGGTATAGTTCGCTAACTTTAGAACAGCTTCAATTTAATTACCACTTGGCCATCAATCCGATAGATGAAGAGCAATAATTCTCTCAAACCTGCCTATATCCACGGCTTAGGTGTACTCAATGCCCTCGGTGCTAATAGCGCCGAGGTTGCCTCGGCGCTGCTGACTAACCAACGCGATGGGATGGTCTTAGATACGCAGTATCTGCTGGCTAATCAAGCCTGTTATGTTGGCAAGGTCGCCGCTGAGTTACCCGTGATAGAGGGGCTTCAGCATAACTGCCGCAATAATCGTTTAGCCATAGCGGCACTCGATCAGTTTCGGCCGGCATTCGATCGCGCGGTTGAACGTTTTGGTCGCGATCGTATAGCGGTGGTTACAGGCACCAGCACCTCGGGTGTCGACTGTGCCGAAGGTGCTTTCGAAGCGGTACAGCGTAGCGGGAGTGTTGGCGCAGGCTTCCACTATTCACAGGCTGAGATAGGGGGATTGTCAGAATTCCTCAAACATCATCTTAATCTCGCTGGCCCGGCTTATACCATTTCTACAGCCTGCTCCTCGAGCGGAAGAGCGTTACTCAGTGCTCAGCGCTTACTCTCGTCAGGCTTGGTTGATGCGGTGATTGCCGGGGGGGTCGACAGCCTTTGCCAGCTAACACTCAATGGTTTTAATGCATTGGACTCGCTATCGGCTGACCTGTGCAGGCCGATGGCAAAGCACCGGAATGGTATTTCCATTGGTGAGGGCGCAGCGCTATTTTTATTGACTCGTGAGCCCAGCGATGTGGCGGTTGTGGCAGTCGGTGACAGTTCGGATGCGCATCACATCTCGGCCCCCTGTCCGGATGGCAGCGGTGCAGAGGAGGCGATGAGAAAGGCGCTATCATTGGCGAATATTGCCCCCGATCAAATTGACTACATCAATTTGCACGGCACGGCGACACCGCTCAATGATGCAATGGAATCGGCAGCGGTATACCGATTGTTTGGCGCTGATGTGCCCTGCAGCTCAACGAAATCGATGATCGGGCATACCCTGGGTGCTGCTGCAGCGCAGGAGGTCGGGCTGTGTTATCTGGCGTTGATGGCGGATGAGCCCTTCGCGCCGGCGCATAATGATTTGGCTGCAGGGGAGCGAGACACCGATCTGGCGCCAATAAAACTGGCGACAGGCGAGAAGATAGAGGGGCGCTATGTGCTGTCAAATTCATTTGCCTTCGGCGGTAACAATGTCAGTGTGATTTTGGCAAAACAGCAGAGAGATGATTAACGTGAGTAACTATCACATTGAGCAGGTAATACCGCACCGGCCACCCATGGTGTTGCTCGATCGCCTCGACGGTTTCACAAAAAACAGTGTCGACTGTTCTGTTACCGTGACGGAATCGTTAGCCTTTGCCGATCGAGACGGTTTGCCCGCTTGGGTCGGCTTAGAGATTATGGCCCAGTCGGTGGCGGCATGGTCGGGTGCAACAGCCCTGGCTGAGCAGCGACCCATTGGCGTCGGCTTTTTATTGGGCACACGTAAATATCGCAGCCATACGGATGTTTTTCCCCTGGGCAGTGAGTTGAAAATACACGGCCAAGAGCTGCTGCAAGATGCGGGCATGTCGGTGTTTGAATGTACTATAACGTTGCAGGGAGAGGTGTTGGCAGAGGCCAAGCTAACCGCCTATTTACCCGATGAAGAGCAACTTAATAAGATGATTAAAGGAGATTAAGATGGGGCAGCGTCGTGTGCTGGTAACGGGGGCGAGTAAGGGTATCGGACGGGCAGTGGCCCTGCAATTGGCTCGGGATGGTTTTGCTGTCGTCGTTCATTACATGGGCGATAAGAGCGGTGCAGAAATGACACAGGCGGCTATTGTTGAACTCGGCGGTCAGGCACAAATAATGCAATTCGATATCAGCCAACGGCAACAATGCCGTCAGGTGTTGGAGCAGGATATTGCTGATAATGGTTACTTTTATGGCATTGTCAGTAACGCCGGTATTACCAGGGACACGGCCTTCCCGATGATGAGCGAGGATGATTGGGACAGCGTCATCCATACCAACCTCGATAGTTTTTATAATGTAATCCACCCCTGTGTTATGCCGATGGTACAGGGCAGAAAAGGTGGCCGCATTGTCACGCTGGCCTCGGTTTCTGGGTTGATGGGTAACCGGGGGCAGACAAACTATTCTGCAGCCAAGGCCGGTATTATCGGCGCTACAAAGGCGTTGTCGTTAGAATTAGCTAAGCGGAAAATAACCGTTAACTGTGTCGCGCCAGGCTTAATTGATACGGGCATGGTTGAAGACCATGTTAAACAGCATGCGATGGAAATGATCCCGTTAAAGCGAATGGGAGAACCAGAAGAGGTGGCTGGCTTGGTAAGTTATTTGATGTCGGATAATGCCGCTTATGTAACTCGTCAGGTGATTTCAATTAATGGGGGCATGATATGACCAAGCGTGTTGTAGTGACAGGTATGTCGGGTATTACTGCCTTGGGGGCAGATTGGCTGGCCATCGAAGCGCGTTTTCGCGAGGGAAAAAATGCCGTCGTGACGATGGATGAGTGGGACTGTTACAAGGGCTTAAATACTCGCTTGGCAGCACCGATCAATGATTTCGAAATGCCAAAAAATTACCCGCGTAAGAAGACCCGCGCCATGGGGCGAGTATCCAAAATGGCTGTGGTTGCGACAGAGGCAGCTTTAACCGATGCTGGCTTGTTAGCGGATCCAATATTGGAGAGTGGCCAGGTGGGCGTTGCCTATGGCTCGTCTACCGGCTCAACCGATGCGATTAAAGACTTCGGCGCCATGTTGATTGAAAATAACACCGGCAAGATTACCTCCTCGACCTACATTAAGATGATGGGGCATACGACGGCGGTCAACATCAGTCTGTTTTTTGGTTTGCGGGGCCGGGTAATAACCACCAGCAGTGCTTGCACCTCGGGCAGTCAGGGCATCGGCTATGCTTATGAGGCGATCAAATATGGCAAGCAAACGATTATGGTTGCTGGCGGAGCGGAAGAGCTCTGCCCAACCGAGTCGGCGGTATTTGATACCCTGTATGCTACCAGTATTGCCAATGATGCTCCGCACTCGACCCCAAGACCTTTTGATCGACAGCGTGATGGTCTTGTTATCGGCGAGGGAGCCGGCACCTTAATTTTGGAAGAGTATCAGCATGCCAAGGATCGCGGTGCGACGATTTACGCTGAGGTATTGGGTTTCGCGACCAACTGCGATGCAGCTCATATTACTCAGCCGAGGCAGGAAACCATGCAGATAGCGATGGAACAGGCGCTGCAAGATGCCGACATCAGCGCCGATAGCATCGGTTATATTTGTGCCCACGGCACGGCGACAGACAAGGGTGACATTGCTGAGAGTCAGGCGACCGCGGCGGTGTTTGGAAAGCGAACACCGCTGAGTTCGTTGAAAAGTTATCTGGGGCATACTCTGGGAGCCTGCGGGGCACTAGAGTCATGGTTTAGTATTTCAATGATGCAGTCAGGCTGGTTTGCCCCGACTATCAATCTCGGTCAAATCGACCCATTATGCGGCGACATCGACTATATTACCGGCGGTGGTCGTGATATTGATTGTGATACCGTGATGAACAACAATTTTGCCTTTGGTGGCATCAATACCTCGCTTATTTTTGGCAAGGTTAAGGACTAATACGGGCAGCGGTAATATTATGAATAGACGCAAAAAACTTAAGCAGATTATCAAAAAGAAGGACGCCAGGGGCAAGGGTACTGCAACGGCAAACAGTAATAAGCCGAAATATATCAGCAAAGCCGATCGAGCCAAGCTGGCAGAGCAGCATGCTGCAAGTGGCGAAGCAGCGGCTGGTGGCGACGAGTAAGTGACTGGACAGTCCAGCCACTTATGACATCACCGGCTAATTATTTTTAATACACAAACCCAGAGACCACCACGTGGTCTCACAGTCATAGACTAAACGCCCTCTCTCTCCATGCATTCTATCCAGCGGTCTGAGAGCAAACGCCGGCGGCATACCCGGTGCGGGCTCATTCTGTAGTTTGTCCAGCGGCATCGTATAATCGGCCCAATCCTTTGGTGCTCTCCAGCCCGGTGGCGGTACAAGGTGCGAGCGCGTACCGTTGATTGGATACAGTGCCCGCCAATCGTGAATCTTGCCCGCTAAATCAGCAACCACAGAGGGGTGATTAGCGGCGATATTATTATATTCGTAGGGGTCATTATTGATGTCGAATAGGTAGTTAGTCACGGTGGTCGACATCTGATCTTGGTCGACGACTTGAATCAACTTCCACTGGTTGTTAAAAATGGTGAGATTGAAATGGCCATAGATGGGGGTTTCAGAGGCAAAAAACAGGTAGTCATCGCGCACAATCTTTTTGCCATCGGCGATGGCCGGCCACATATTGATGCCGTCAAATTTACGCTGGTTTTGCGGTTCAATACCGGCAGCGGCTGACAGTGTCGGGAAGACATCCATCACCGACATAATTGTCCCCATCTTTCTACCGGCGGCTATTTTTCCGGGCCAGCGAATAGCGGATACCACACGGATACCGCCCTCAAAGGTATCGCCTTTACCACCGCGAAGCGGCACATTATCGGCACCACCAACGCTGTAGGCTGCGCCACCATTGTCAGAGAAGAACAATACGATGGTATCATCGGTCAGTTTTTCTTCGTCGAGGGTTGTCAAGACACGCCCAATAGCTTGATCCATACCGTCGACGACGGCGGCATACATTGGTCTGGCGCTGGGCCGTAATAGTATTTTGGCTGTTGTGCGGGTGTTGTCGGTGTCGGGGCTCCGAGCGGGCGCTAAGTCAGTATTTATGTCTTTATATTTGTCCTGTAGCTCCTGAGGGGCATCCAGCGGGGTATGAGGGGCGAGAAACGGCATGTAGATAAAGAACGGCTTACTCTGATCTCGCTCGACGATATAGCGAGAGACTTCATCGGCCAGTAAATAGCTTTCGTAGCCCTGATCATCAATCGACACGCCATTTTGTTGGAAGTCTTTACCGCCCTGGTTGGCGAAAGGCGGGTAGAAACCAACCTCAGTTTGCTGATGTCCATAGAAGTGTTGAAAACCACGGCTGTTTGGGTGATAGCTCTGCTGAGCATGACCAAGGTGCCACTTACCAACCATGGCGGTTTGATAGCCCGCGGCTTCAAAGCTCTGTGGCATGAAGTGTTCATCTGGATGAATACCGGTATTATCCCAGGGCATAATGACGCCATAAGCTACGCCCAGCCGCATCGGGTTTCTGCCGGTCATCAAGGCTGCCCGTGTTGGTGAGCAGATAGGGGTGGTGTAGAAACGGTCGAGCTGGCTGCCTTCGGCGGCGATTCTATCCAGTGAAGGGGTATCGATTTCGATGTTGCCATGGAAGCCGACATCGGCCCAACCTAGGTCATCGGCGACCATGATGATAATATTGGGTTGTTTGGCTGAGACCAATGTTGAACAGGCAATGGTAATCAGAGCTAAAAAATAGCGAGAAAGCTTCATAGCGGTACTCTTAGTGTTGGGCGTTTTTATTGTTCGTCATGTCATGTCATGTCATGTTGAGTTAATCATAAGGTATTAAAAGGAGTCTGTCCCTGCTATTCAATTACTTTGCGTTAACTTTTCCGGTGAGTCGACGGTAAGATAACCGCTTTGTGTGAACCCCATAGTTTAAGAGATAAAGAACAATGCATATCTATGTCGATGCTGATGCCTGTCCAAAAGTGATTCGAGAAATATTATTTAAGGCGGCGGAGCGAACGGCGACACCGCTGACCATGATTGCCAATCATTTGGTGCCTGCGCCTCCGTCGAAGTGGGTTACCAGCCTGCAAGTTTCCGGTGGCTTCGATGTTGCTGATAATGAAATTGTCAGACGTTGCGAGGCAGGAGATTTAGTGATTACCAGTGATATTCCGCTGGCGGCAGAGGTTATAGAGAAGGCGGCTTTGGTATTAACCTCACGCGGAGAACGCTATACCCAAAATAATATCGGTGCGAAATTAAATATGCGGGATTTTATGGAGACGCTGCGTAGTTCCGGTGTTCAGTCCGGCGGTCAGGCGCCAATGAGTCACAGTGATAGGATGCAATTTGCCAATCAACTAGACCGGTTATTAGCTTAGGATTAGTGTCGTTAGTTTTTGATTAGGCAATAAAAAAGCCACATCACCAAGGGTGATGTGGCTTAGTGGGCTTGGGAGCCCGACAGAGTGAGATGGTTTGAGCCTTTACTATCTTTGGCCCGCGGTAAAGTTTGTAGTGAATACTTTAGTTTTTCTGTTATGATTTGTAAAATTTATGTTTATCATTGCAGGTATCATCGCCATGAATGTTCAGAAAATGGATCTTAACCTATTGGTATATCTCGATGTTTTGCTTGATGAGTGCAGTGTCACTCGTGCAGCGGAGCGTTTAGGTATTACGCAGCCGGCGATGAGTAACAGTCTGCGACGGCTTCGAGATTGGTTTGATGACCCTTTGTTGGTGAGAACCAGCGAAGGAATGCAGCCGACCCAAAGAGCACAGCAGATAAAGCCCTCTATTCGCGAGGCTTTAACCATGTTGGAGAAAACCGTCCAGCCTGTTGAAGGGTTTAATGCCGAGACCAGCGATCGGGTGTTTCGTATTATGGCCAGCGACTATGGTGAGGCGACACTGTTACCCCGGCTCTGCGCGCACTTAAACAAGGTCGCGCCGAATATCAGTCTTGATATGATGACGCCTTCGGACGTCAGTATTCGTGACCTTGAGCAGGGCAAGGTTGACATGGCGATCAACCGTTTCAGCAATCTACCTGATGCCTTTTATCAGAAGGCGTTATGGTACGATAACTTCATTTGCTTGATGCATAAGGATAACCCATTGGCGCAGGATTTCACTTTTGAAGCCTACCTCGAAGCCAGCCATATCTGGGTCAGCAAAACCGGTATCGGTAAGGGAATGGGCATGGGCCCCAGAGAGTTTCAGCGTCTAGGTCGGGTCGACGATACGCTGGCGCAAATGGGTAAAGAGCGTAAAATTTCTGTCTTTACTCGTCATTATCAGGTTGCGGGATTGTTGGCTGCACAGACGCATTTAGTCGCTACGCTGCCCCGAAAGCTGGCTAAGGTATACGCTGATTCGCCAATGTTTGTTGTTCGCCAGGTACCTTTTGCGATACCGCCGTTCGAGCTGAAAATGGTTTGGAGTCCGCTATTGCATTACAGCCCCGATCACCGCTGGTTGAGGGAGCAAATGACATTGATGACCGAGCAGGAAGGTTACTAATTCAGCTGATCATGCTGCGTTGGCTTCACCGGCGTTAAGCCACTCAAATCGATCTTGTCGAGGGCGCTGGTGCGCAAATGGATGTGTCTGCTCATACGTCGGCAGGCCATGTCTTCATCTCGCTCTAGCAGCGCTTGCACAATGTTAAAGTGTTCTTCAGCAAGGTCGTCCGGATGAGGATCCTGCTGTATTAAGGCGTAGCGAATAAGGCGAATATGGCCGTTTAGCTCGCGCAAATAGCGAGGCAACACCTGGTTGCCGCCGCCTCTGGCCAGTTGTAGATGGAAGCGTTCATCTTGCTCAAGTAAGTTGTCAGTATTGTGCAGTGCCAATGTATTGGGTTGCCACTGTTGGGCAAGTGATTGTAACGCATGGTCGGTCATATTCTGGCAGGCGGTTCTTACCGCCATCTGTTCGAGGTATTCACGTAAATGAAAATAATGACGCATTGACTCTAGGTCGATATCTCGGACAAAGCAGCCTTGTTTTGGCCTGATGACTAACAGTCCGTCGGTTTCTAAGTGCTGCAGAGCCTGCCTAATAGGGGTGCGGCTGACACCAAATTTCTGAGCTGTCTGAGTTTCGGTTAAACGTGCTCCAGGCGGGATTTGAAAGCGGAGAATTTGCTCTTTCAGCTCTTGGTAAATATCATCCACGCTATTGCGTCGAGATCGAAATCGAGTCGTTTGATGATGGTCACTGCTGCCAATAGCCATAGTCAACTCTGCGGGGTTGATACAGAAAAATACTGCCAATAGAATGACAGGGTCTGTATTTGTTATGGCAGAAATGATGAAATATGCAAGTTTTAGCATCGCCTAAATAATTATAAGGATTTTTTATGTTGCCCCTTAAAAGCCATGCTTTAGCGTTGGTTATGATGACTGGTTTAGCGGCTGCTTCGGCGCACGCTATTGAAGAACAGGCGCGACAGCAGTGCATGCTTGAGCAGTTGAATCGCAGCGATGGCTCGACCACTGTCGATGAGATAGAGGCGGTCTGTCAAGAGTTGTTAACGAAAGAGCAAAAAAGCGATGGTACCGATGGTTTCTTTGCCGGTCAAAGTGACGCTCTTGATCATCGGGAGGAAAGCGAAAAGTGGGAGTCAGATAACCGTTTTGCAATTTTACCGCACCGTCCCAATTATATTTTACCGATAAGTTATAACGATAAAATCTCCGGACCACATGGCCTTGAACTGGAGGGAAGAGAGGCATTGGATAAGCTTGAAATAAAGTTTCAGGTGAGCTTAAAGGCTCGACTGTCCAATACACTCTTTGGTCAAGACGGTGGTTTTTATGTGGGCTATACCCAGACATCCTGGTGGCAGGCTTATAACAGCGATGCATCGGCACCGTTTAGAGAGACAAACTATGAGCCTGAGGCGTGGGGAAGTTTAGAGACCGAGATTGAGCTGGGTGGCTGGACGTTGAAAAAAGTTGATATTGGCTTTGTCCATCAGTCAAACGGGCGAAGCTCATTGTATTCACGCAGCTGGAATAGATTGTTCGCTCAGTTTAGCCTCGAGAACGGCCCTTATTATGTTACTGTCAAACCGTGGTATCGAATCAAAGAAGATGAGGACCGCGACGATAACCCGGATATTGACGATTATCTTGGCTATGGCGAGCTGCAGGGGCGATATCAGTTTGCCAATCAGCAATCGATAACAGTCTTGGTGCGTAATAACTTACAGACCGGGGACAATAATGGCGGCGTTCAGCTGGATTACACTTTTCCGCTGCCACTGCCGGGGCATATCAAGGGCTATATCCAGTACTATAACGGCTACGGCGAGAGTTTAATCGACTACGATAATTACACTAATCGTTTGAGCTTCGGTTTTATGTTAACCGATTGGTTGTAATTCAAAAGAAGGCCTGAGCCCAGACACTGCTGAGGGCGACTAGAAAGAGCAGCGCCGATATATTGATGGCGATAGAACCGTGTTGATGTTTCATGGTGCTTTTCCTCACTGCTTAGGCCGGCGATATTAAAACAATAAAGTTATTGTGATCGATATGGCTGGCTACAACTGAATAATTAGCTGATACGAGTCTACGTATCCCTGGTAAAACTTCAAAAAAACTGTCGCTGAACCATTGCTGGCTCAGGCCATTGATCACGCTGCGGTTTGATTTTGTTTTTTTACACACAGTGTTAATAAATGACTTCATTAACACCCTACCAGAGTGAAATCGGCGAGGCAAACAAAGTTGATTAAATATCGAACAGTCAAAATTGCGTAAAGCCATGCACAGAATCAGTGGGTAATTCTGTGCATAACCTTGGGGTGACTGCTCTTCGGCGAGCAATAGGGTGGCTTTAGGAGGGTGTACAGAAAAGCAGCAGTATGCGCTACTGCATCAGTTAATCACTTTCTTGTCGCAATAATGGTCGCCCTAGTGGGGGCCTGATAGCCTTCAACTGTCTTGGCGTGATCGTTAGGGTCGAGAAAATCCTGTAACGACTGGTAATTCATCCAGTCGGTGGAGCGTTGCTCTTCAAGCTTGGTGGTATCGACATCGACTACCTTGGCGTTGATGAAGCCTGCTCGCTCAACCCAACGCAGTAGTTCATCACAGCTGGGCAAAAACCATACATTGCGCATTTGCGCATAGCGGTCATCCGGGACGAGTACGGTATGAAGTCCACCATCGACGACCAAGGTTTCAAGTACTAATTGGCCACCGGGTTTGAGTGTATATTTGAGCTCTTCTAAGTGCTCAAATGGGCTTTTACGATGGTAGAGTACACCCATCGAGAAGACGGTATCAAAGCACTGCATACGGTAGGGTAACTGTTCACTTTTCAGCGGCAGCAAGTGAACGTTATTGGCTTGTGTATAGTAATTTATGGCTTTAAATTGATAGAGAAATTTAAGTGATGGATCAATACCAACCACAGTATTAGCGCCTGCGCCAGCCATTCTGAGGCAGTGATACCCGCTGCCACAGCCCACATCTAAAATATTCTTATACCTCAAACTGCCAAGATGGGCAGCGACCCGTTGCCATTTCCAATCGGAACGCCATTCCGTGTCGATGTAAACATCAAACAGGTCAAATGGTCCTTTGCGCCATGGATGTAGCCCCATCAGTGCCTTATGGAGCTGCTGTTGCTGGTTCTCTGAGACAGCGCCGCGGGCGGTAACTGCAGAGCTATTGAGATCTGTGGATTCGGTGCTGAGCTCGGGCAGTTGTTCAATCGCCTGCTGCCAGCTGATTTCATCGCCGTGGCTATAGGGGGTGTAGATGCTGTTAATGGTTGTATTGATTTGCTCAGCAAAGGGGTGCAGGGGGTGATCGCTATCGGCCAATTGGCGGAAGAACTCGTCAAAATTGATCATTTGATTGCCAGTAAAGAAATGAAGTTAAAGCATTGAAACCAAACATGCACCTGTGAGAAACCGGCTTCATGTAACCGCTCTTTATGGCTTTCAATGGTATCGGGGATCAGCACATTCTCGATCGACTGACGTTTCTGCGCAATCTCTAGCTGGCTGTAACCCATGGCGGCCTTGAAATCATGGTGCAGGTCAGTCATTAAGGCCTGCTCCATACTGCCGGGCAGGGCAATTTTTTCAGACAAGACCAGTGCGCCTCCAGTATTCATGCCGTCGGCAATTCGACTTAATAGCGCAAGCCGTTGTTCGCTGGCAATGAACTGTAGGGTAAAATTCATCGTCACGAGAGAGGCGTTATCGAAGGTGGTTGCAAGAATATCTTCTGCCCTTAAATCAACCGGTGTCAGAGATTGGCTGGATTCCAGGTTGGCGCGACACTGTTCAATCATCGCAGGCGAGTTATCGACGGCGATGATAGTGCTGTCGACTGCTTCAATATTGTGTCTGATGGCCAGGGTTGAGGCACCAAGAGAGCAGCCCAGATCATAGCAGTGGCTATTGTTGGTGACATAATGCTTGGCGATGACGCCGATCATATCCAAGGTCAGCCCGTAGCCGGGTACCGAGCGGCTAATCATATCGGCAAAGACCTGGGCAACCTTGTCGTCAAAGCGAAAGTCGGCGGGTCTACCGGTGGTATCGGCATATATTTGATCAATTTTATTGGTCATCGGTTTTTACCAAAACGAGATAAGCACATTCAGCTTAGCAACTGAGTGGCAATAGAGTGGAGATGGCCGGATTGTACATTTTTTGGCTGCAGTTGTGGAGTCGTCGTCTCGAGAAAGCGTCATGCCTATTTGACTATGAAATGCCTTGGTCTCAGGCGGCGGGTACAGATTATTGTCGATTATTCCCTGTTGCAATGCGATACTAATAAAAAAAATAACAACAGCAGTTTGTTTATGATGGCAACAGTTGATACTGAAGGCTTTTATCAGCTCAGTAGGGATAATATCAATCGGCGTATTGAACACAGCATAGAGGTTGCTGAGACCAGTGGTGCTCTGCAAACAATTGCGACGGCTGGCGCCATGGCTCAGTCCTGCGGCCTACCGCTGATGGCGCGCCTGCGTAAACAGCAAACAAACAAGGCGACGACTAACAAAGCAGACAATCCCTTTCTACCGTATAATCCATCTCTCTATGTGGGCGATATCTCGGCTTCGCATGTTTGTTTATTGAATAAATTCAATGTTATGCCCAGGCATTTATTGATGGTCGCGAAAGAGGAAGAGGATCAGTCTGTGCCGCTGACGCCGGCCGACTTCTTCTCGCTGAGCTTTATGTTGTCTAATGTCGGCGGCTTGGCATTTTACAATTCTTCGGAGTTATCGGGTGCCAGTGTTAATCATAAACACCTACAGATTATCAGTTCTCCGTTATCTGACAGCGGCGATTTCGCCTTTGAGGGTATTCTAAATCAAAGCAAGCTTGGTGACAGTATCGGTTGTGTTGAGGGGTTCCCTTACCCGCATTTAGCGGTGAGGCTGCCCGAGCATGGCTCGGTGTCAGAGCGTGGTAATTTTGCCTATCAAAATTATCTCCGCATGGTCGCAAGGCTAAGTCTCATCGTCGATTTAAACGGTTGGCTGCCGCCATATAATTTACTTATGAGTAAAAGTTGGCTGTGGTTGGTCCCCAGAAAACAGCCAGAGGTAGAGGGGATAGCGGTCAATGCCTTGGCATATGCAGGTGCGATAATGTTAGATAGCAGAGCGCAGTTGCAACAACTGGCAAAAATGGGCTTTGCCCAATTACTGCAGGCCGCCGCCAAGGAATAAATACATCGATATAGGCTGCTGCCTAGCTGTGTTATAGCGTGGCAATAAAACGAATATAGCTGCGTTTGTGGTATTTACCTGTCAATCGTGACAACAGGTTGGTCAGCGTCATTTTCCAGCCATATTTGGTCTGCAACGCGGCCAGCGCCAGCGCAATATCTTGTTGATGTTCCAGAATCACAGCCTGCCCTGCAACAAGCTCACCATCAACACTGCCCTTGAAGTCGCAAGCGGCAACTGTCGCCTTGGGGCTATTTTTCAGCCGTTTAACCTTTCCTGCATCGGCGGCGGAAAAGATATAATAAGTGTCGTTATCACCAGCAAACCAGACAGGAGTGGATACAGCGGTACCCACTTTTCGAAAGGTTGTAAAACTGAGGTAATCGCGTTTCTTTAGGCTAGGATGGATTTTTTTCATGGTGAACCAGTTGCATTCTTTGTTGGGTGATTATCATACTAACAGGTACCAGTAACGATACCGCTATAGTGATTGCTGCCAAGTAGTTAAAGTCGATAAGGCTGCCATTATCCGCCGTGGTGAGTATTTGGCTGGAAAGCAGGGCGGCACCACCGGTGGATAGATGGCGTGTCGCTGACTGCAGTGACATATAGGCGCCTCGCATCGAGGCTGGAGGAACCTTGCTGGCCAGTGCCTGTATCGCTACGTTACGGGCGCCATTGGCCGACATGAATAGGATGAAAAACAGCAGTAACGGTATAGGCTGATGGAGTACCAGGCTGATGAGTATTGTGCCAGCAGACAGCACCCAGGCAAACCAGCCCACCGGTGTGGAGCCAAATCGGTCGACCATGTGCCCCGATAGTCTCATCGCAAAAAAACTACCGATACCGCCGGTTAAGTATAGTGTGCCGATACTGTCATGGGGGTAGCCGAGGTTATATTGAAAATAGGCAGAGAAGTTAGGAATCAACAGAAAGCCTGCGAACATTGCCCCCGCAGTCATCAAATAGCTGCTGCGAATTGCAGGTTGTGACAGTAGTCTGGTGATTGAGATGCTGTTGCCAGTAATATTCTTAGCAGGCTGGGGTGGCAGTTTTAATAAAATAATAAATAACACCACTAGACCAGAGCAGCCAATGGTAATGAAGGGTGCCTGCCAGCTAAACCAGATAGTCAGCTGCATGCCAATTGGAACACCGGCGACAGCAGCGACCGAGAAGGCCCCCATGACTTTGCCCATTGCCCGCCCTCTTCTCTCTTCGGGGATGTTGTCGATCAACAAAGAAAAGGCAACCGAGGTGGCTGGGCCAGCAAAGCAGCCTGCTAAGACGCGGCAGAGTAATAGCTGAGTGCCAGTGTGTGCCAATGAGGCAATCATCGTTGCGCTGCTTAGTCCTAGAATGAAAAAAAGTAGGGCTGGCTTGCGGGAAAATTGATCAATCTTTTTGGCGCTGACGATGGCCGATATCGCGGCGGCAAAAGTGTAGGCGGCGGTAATTGAGGCGATATCACTGGGGGCAATATCCAATGCCGTGGCTAGGTCAGGTCCCAGTGGCATAATCATCATGAAATCGACAATATTGAGAAATTGCACGGCGGCAACTAACCAAATAATAAGCCGTTCAGACAGGATTGTTTGATTGTCTGGCATAAATTTTCAGCAGATAGAGGGGGAAGATGGCAGGATACTGTACGTTACCGCTGTAGAGAGGAGAAGAGATATTTGGCAGAGCGAACGATGTGGCGGAATAAAAGGCAAAAAAAACAGGCCAAAGGCCTGTTTTTTTAAAAGCAGAAATCGTTACCAGCCTTCGACTCCGTGCATATTGGGCAGCTGGTGAGCAATACCCTTGTGGCAGTCGATACAGGTCTTCTCGCCGCCAGCAAGGGCGGTGGAGTGCTGTTTGGCTGCCCGCTGACTTTGGCGAGTAAAGTCCATAGAGTCGAACTCGTGACAGTTACGACACTCGAGCGAGTCATTGGCCTTCATCCGTCTCCATTCATTTTCAGCTAGCTGACGACGATGCTTGAGGAATTTCTCACGGGTATCGATAGTGCCAAAAATTTTCCCCCAAACCTCTTTCGAAGCTTGCATCTTACGCGCCATTTTATCGGTCCAATTATGGGGCACGTGGCAGTCAGAACACTTGGCTCTGACACCGGAGCGGTTAGAATAGTGAATGGTCGATTTAAGCTCCTCAAAGACGTTGGCTTCCATCTCGTGACAGCCGGTGCAGAACTTCTCGGTACTACTGAATTCTAGTGCGGTGTTGAAGCCACCCCAGAATATAATGCCGGCAATAAAACCACCGATAATAATAATACCGAAACTGAAGTGTCTGGCAGGGCGCCAAAATATTTTCCAGTTTCGTTTGATTCTATCAATCATTACTCAGCTCCCTGTTGAACCAGGTCATCCATATCAGTAAAGGTGTTTTCAACGGCTGCTGGAACATCTTCCTGAATGACGTGGCACTGGAGACAGAAATATCTAGCCGGTGAAACATCGGCCTTAAAATTACCAGCTCTATCCATATAGTGAGTGACGCTGACCATGGGAGCCATTGATTCACCTGTCCGTTTGCGAGAGTGGCATGAAAGACATTTGTTAGCGTAAATATCAGTTTGATAGCCGTCTACTCGGTGAGGGATGATTGGCGGCTGCATGGGGTAGTTTCGTACCTGCTTTACATCGCCATTCACCACTTTCGGGGTAACAGGAGGCGTTGCCTCTTGATCTATCGGTACAGAACGTAGTGTTGCTGTTTCAGCGATAGCCATTGCGCTGCATAGGGCAACAAAGGTCAAAATTATAAGCTTTCTCATTTTTGTCTCCCTACACTTTAACTATTTTAGTGGCGCACTTTTTGAAATCCGTCTGCTTGGACAGCGGGTCGGTTGCATCAAGTGTACACTTATTGATTAGCTGGCTGGCATCAAACCAGGGCACATAAACTAAGCCCATTGGCGGCTTGTTTCTCCCGCGAGTTTCTATTCGAGATTTAATCTCTCCCCGTCTGGTTACAACCTTGACCTCGTCTCCACGACGTAAGCCCTTGTTTGTAGCATCATCAGGGTGCATGAAAACAACGGCATTTGGGAAGGCACGATTAAGCTCTGGTACGCGCTGCGTCATCGAGCCGGAGTGCCAATGTTCTAATACGCGGCCAGTACACAGCCACATATCATACTCGTCATCGGGCGCCTCTGCGGGTGGCTCGTAGGGCAGTGACCAGATCACCGCCTTGCCATCAGGTTTACCGTAGAAATCAAAGTCCGAGCCGGCTTTAACATAGGGGTCAGAGCCTTCTTTATAGCGCCACTTTGTCTCTTTTCTGTCGACGACAGGCCAGCGCAGGCCGCGTACATCTGCTTCATGGTAATGGTCGAACATTGCTAGGTCGTGGGCGTGGCCGCGGCCAAAGGTGGCATACTCTTCAAACAGGCCTTTTTGTAGGTAGAAGCCAGCTTTCTCAGACTCTGGGTTGTTATAGCCCGGATACTTTTCACTGAAGTCGCTCATTGGGAATTTGTCGACGTTGCCGTTTTCAAATAGTACCTGGTAGAGAGTTTTTCCCTTGTACTCTGGGTTGGCAGCAAGAATGTCTTTATCCCAAACCTCGTCGGTGGTGAAGCGTTTAGAGAACTCGACTAATTGCCACAGATCAGACTTCGACTCACCCGGAGCGTCGACTAATTGGTGCCACAGCTGGGTTCTGCGCTCGGCATTACCGTAGCCACCTTCTTTTTCTACCCACATGGCTGTCGGTAAAATCAAGTCGGCTGCTTGGCAGGTGACGGTAGGGTAGGCATCTGACACAACGATAAAGTTGTCAGGATTACGATAGCCTGGCAAACCTTCTTCGTTAATGTTGGCTGCCGCTTGCATATTGTTGTTCACCTGTACCCAGTAGACATTAATTTTACCGTCTTTTAGGGCGCGGTTTTGAGCAACAGCGTGGAGGCCTGGCTTGGGTGGAATTGTCCCTGAAGGTAATTTCCAGATCTCTTCTGCCTTTGCACGGTGCTTGGGGTTGGCGACAACCATATCGGCTGGCAAACGATGTGAGAATGTACCTACTTCACGCGCTGTGCCGCAGGCTGATGGCTGGCCTGTTAATGAAAACGGGCTGTTGCCGGGCTCAGCAATCTTACCGGTGAGTAAGTGGATGTTATAGATGAGGTTGTTACACCAGACGCCGCGAGTGTGCTGATTGACGCCCATGGTCCACAGTGACATCACTTTTAGGTCAGGGTCAGCATACATCTCGGCAAGTTCGATGAGCTGCTCAACCGGTACCTTGGACAGCTTGGAAACAGATTCGGCGGTGTAGCTGCTGACGAACTTCGCGTATTCGTCAAAGCTACCTGCAGATGAGTCACCTGCATTGGTCGCGTTTTTGGCCGCCATCTCGAGTGGGTTATCCGGCCTTAAACCATAGCCAATATCGGTGACACCGATACGGAAACTGGTGTGTTTATTGACGAAGTCTTTATTGACCTTGTCGTTTTGGATGATGTAGTTTGCGATGAAGTTGAGTATCGCGAGGTCGCTCTGTGGTTCGAAGATCACCGGTACATCAGCGAGCTCGAATGAGCGATGTGTATAGGTTGATAATACTGCCACGCGAGTATCGGGCTTGCTGAGGCGGGTGTCGGTAATACGGCTCCATAGAATGGGGTGCATTTCCGCCATGTTAGAGCCCCAGAGCACAAAGCGGTCGGCGGCCTCTAAATCGTCATAGCAGCCCATAGGCTCATCCATGCCAAACGTGCGCATGAAGCCGACAACGGCTGACGCCATGCAGTGTCGAGCGTTCGGGTCGATGTTATTGGATCGGAAGCCGGCCTTCATTAATTTTGATGCAGCATAGCCCTCGTAGATGGTCCACTGACCAGAACCAAACATGCCGATTCCTTCTGGGCCCTTCTCGGCAAGGGTTGCCTTCCACTTTTCGGCCATAATGTCGAAGGCTTGATCCCAGCTGATGCTGGCAAACTCACCGTTCTTATCGTACTTGCCGTTTGTCATGCGAAGCATCGGTGTGGTTAGGCGGTCTTTGCCGTACATGATCTTCGAAAGGAAATAACCTTTGACGCAGTTAAGCCCCTTGTTAACCTCGCCCTTAATATCGCCATGGGTGGCGACAACCTTGCCCTGTTTAGTGGCGACTTGAATAGAGCAGCCGGTGCCGCAGAAGCGACAGGGGGCTTTGTTCCATTCAAGCTCGGTGTCTTTGCTGCTGGTGATTAAGTTGCTCGCTTGGCTGGACATGCTAATGCCAGCGGCAGCAGCAGCAGTGGCAGCAGCCTGGGCTTTAATAAATTGTCGGCGATCTAATTTCATAACTGCTCCACAGAGGTTGTAGTGATTTCTAAGTCGTCTATTTCTTGGTGTAAGGTGTTTTTATCGGCTATCTGATGGTAGACCAATTGTGAGTCGATGACGTGTTCGGTCAATCGAATTTCATCGGTAATTTGAGCCAAGGATTGAGTGCTGTCGGCCTCGATGACAACAACTAACTTGCCTTTGTCGTCGGCGGCTTCAACAGAAGCATTATTATGGTTATTGAAAACTTGTTGAACGCTGGGTAAAAAATCTGGTTTTACCGATACAATCAAACTCGCAATATGCCATTCATCCGATGGCTTTTGAAGGTGTTGCTCAAACGTGTTCATAGTGCTCCAAAGTAGCATTCTCTGCGGCTATAGGCGTGATTGAAATCGCATGTGTCGGACAGCTGCTCTGGCAAAAGCCGCATCCAGTACAGGCCGAAATGTTGATGCTAGGCCGGGCGATTTTGTGTTGATAGTTGAAACTGATCGCAGACGCGTCACAGCTATCTAAGCAGCTCATACACATAACATTCTGATAGGCGAGGCAGTTTTCATTGATGTGGGCGTCTTGCTGCCAGGCCATTGCAGTCGTCCTACTCTCAGCTGCTAAAAAAATATCTTGCTTACAACTGGCGGCGCAATCGCCACAAAAATCGCAGCCAGATTGACTGAAATTAATCGTCGGAAAACCATTGTCATCTTTAACAATAATATCTTCAGGACAGGCTGTTAAACAGTCGCCACAGCGAGTGCAGTTAGCGTCAAAAGCAGACTGACTGATTAACCAAGGTAAGGTAGTTTCGCTGCTTACTTTGTTGCTTGCAGTGTTGTCAGCGAGACCGCCAGAAATGAAAAAACGACGGCTCCTATCCAGCGTTGTATTCATTGTTCTTAGACCGTTGGTGGGCCAAAAATCATTTGTGAGAACCATACGGCAAAGCCAAAACCACCTACGATAGCAATTGCCAAGAAGGGGGCGGCAATAACTGTGGTGAAAAGAAAGACTTCAATTTCTTCAGATTTGCTGGTATCAACATCATCAGTTTTCATAGTGTCACTCTGACTGTATTTTATTAACAAAAATTATAGCAGGTATATTAATTCAACTTACTAGTTATAGATCAAATAATTAGTAAGAATAAGAAAATATTCTATATTCTAAGAATATTTTTAATATATAGCGCTATTAACCAAGTGTTGTGCTGGGTTATTGCTGGCCAGGTTTGAAAAATCCATTGTATTGGAGGCGAGCCATCCACGTTGCTCTGGTTTTTATTTTACTATCCTGTACCTTTATACCTTCTGTTGTCAACGTGTTGGAAGTAAATCCATTATGCCAATTGATCCTGTTAATCACAGCGCTTTAAGGGCACTATTGGCGATGGCCGCTTTAGTGATCGTTTTAGCGGGCGTTAAGACCGCTGAGGCAGTGGTGGCGCCGTTGCTTATTGCGCTATTTATTGCTGCAATTAGTGCGCCATTAATGTTTTTTTTAACTCGCCAGAGGGTGCCTCAGGTCGTATCGCTAATCATTGTGTTGATGACAATCATTGCCTTTGGCTTACTTGTTTCCTCGATGATGGGGGCGTCGCTGGATGGCTTTAGCAAGAACTTACCGCAATACCAACACAGTTTAAGCAATATCGGTAGTAACTTAGCAGCCTTTCTTTCGGGTTATGGTCTCGAGGCAAATGCGGCAGAAATGAAACGCTTATTTGATCTTAGTGCCGTCATGGGTTTTGTTGGCACGACGTTTAATCGTGTCTTGGGTACCTTAACGAATACGTTTTTAATTTTACTTACCGTTGCCTTTATTCTACTCGAACTAGGCTCATTTAAATTGAAAGTGATGCGCATTGCCGATGATCCAGTGAAGTCAATGGCCAGGTTTGAGCATTTTTCATCCACCCTCAATCGCTATATTGTGATTAAATCATTAATGAGTTTCATTACCGGCTTGGTGGTGTTCTTCGCCCTATATTTGCTGGATATTGATTATCCGGTGATGTGGGCAATCATGGCTTTTTTGCTCAATTTCGTACCCAATATTGGCTCTATTATTGCCGCCGTACCGGCGGTGTTGTTAGGACTTATACAGCACGGCCCCGATACGGCTTTAATTATCGTATTGGTTTACCTCGGTGTGAATAATATTGTTGGCAACATGGTTGAGCCCCGGTTGATGGGGCGAAGTCTGGGATTGTCCTCGCTGGTCGTGTTCTTTTCATTGGTATTCTGGGGCTGGTTGTTGGGTCCTATTGGTATGTTCTTATCAGTGCCTTTGACGATGACGGTGAAAATAGCCACCGAGGAGTCTGATGAGACGCGGTGGATATCCGATATTCTGAGTTCTGAAGAAGAGCTTTAATTTGAATGATGCATCTATCAGGCTGTAAGACGTAATGGATATTGCACTAGAAATTTTGGCGTTGTTATTTTTGGTGGCAGTCTTTGCCGGCTTTGTTGATGCTGTTGCAGGCGGTGGCGGACTGCTTACATTACCGGCACTGGTTTTTGCCGGTGTACCTCCTATCGCTGCCTTGGCGACAAATAAGCTGCAAGGTAGTTTCGCCTCGATGGCTGCGACGATTCACTTTTCGCGGCGAAAAGTGGTCGATATTCGTACGATTAAATGGATGGTTGCCGCTGTGTTTGTCGCCTCAGCCATCGGGAGTTATGTGGTGCAATTAATTGACAATCAGTTTTTGCTCACGCTGATGCCGATTGGTCTGATTGCCATCGCGCTGTATTCTTTTTTCAACAAAGAGCTGGGGCAGAAAAGCGAGCAGGCTAAGTTGAGTGATAGACAGTTCTCTGCTTCTGCTGCACCGGCAGTCGGTTTCTATGATGGTTTTTTTGGCCCGGGTACAGGCACCTTCTTCGCGATATCCTTTGTTCGATTAAAAGGTATGGATTTTGTCAAAGCGACAGGGCATGCAAAGGCACTGAACTTCACCTCTAATATTGCCTCCCTCACGGTGTTTGTTTTCAGTGGTCATGTGGTTTGGACGGTTGGCTTGGTGATGGCTGCCGGTGCTTTTACCGGCGGCAGAATTGGGGCCGCCACGGTGATCAGTAAAGGGGCTGGTTTTGTTCGAGCCCTGACCGTTATAGTGTGTATTGCTATCAGCATCAGCCTATTGATTAAGCAGTTTGGCTGATGCTGCGAGTCAGGTTACTGGCGCTCGATCTGGGCGACTCTATTGACTCTCTCGGCACTGATTGCGGTGGCGATCTCTTTGCCCTTCAGCCCTTGAGCAATAAAGTCTTTGGCCTTGACCTCTTGACACTGAAGGAGCGCGCGTTGAAAAAAAAGTCGTTGTGGGTAAGGGCGCAGCTCAAGACCTAGGCGACCTCGTGCATCGGCTTCACAGGCTAGCAAAAATTGCTGGAAGCGTTCGGGGCGTCTGAATGCGTCGGTGGCATCAAGCACTTTCACCACGGTTTTGGCTTTCAGCTCCACAGCACGATGGATGTGCGTGTGATATTCGCAAGTGATGAGCGCCAGTTCTCGATATTCATTGGGCACGGTAAGTCTTTGGCAAAGCTTTTTGATAGGGTTGAGCCCGGTTGCTTCATGGGCAATATGGCGTGGCCAATCTTCGGGTTTGGTTTTGCCCTTGCCGAAGTCGTGACAGAGGATGGCAAAGCGCGGAGGGAGGTCGTCACTGAGTGCGCAGACTTGCTCCAGTGCCATCAATACATGCACGCCAGTGTCGATTTCAGGGTGGTGAGCCTCGGGTTGCGGTACGCCAAATAATGCGTCGAACTCTGGCATAATGACAGCGAGAGCGCCACATTCTCGCAGGGTCTGAAAGTATATCTGCGGTGATTTTTCTGATAATGCTCTGATAGTTTCCTGCCAAACGCGTTCGCTGACCAAGTGTTCAACTTCGCCGGTGGTAACCATCGACTGCAGGAGAACCATGGTGTCGTCAGCGATGGAAAAGCCAAGATGAGCATAGCGGGCGTGGAAGCGGGCGATACGTAATATTCTAAGAGGGTCTTCACAAAAAGCGTCGGATACATGGCGCAATAACTTGTCGCTTAAATCTGTTTGGCCATTGTAAGGGTCATATATATTTCCGTCAGCGTCTTCGGCCATGGCATTAATGGTTAAATCTCGGCGCAGCAAATCCTGCTCCAGTGTGACATCGGCGGCGGCATAACAGGTAAAACCGGCATAGCCTTTGCCCAGCTTTCTCTCTGTACGTGCGAGTGCGTACTCCTCTTTCGTTTCGGGGTGGAGAAAGACAGGGAAATCTTTACCGACTTGGCTAAAACCCTGTGTCAGTAGTTGCTCGGGGGTTGCCCCGACGATGACCCAGTCATGGTCTTTCACCGGGAAGCCAAGTAGGCGGTCGCGAACGGCACCACCAACGCTGTAAATATCCATTATTGCCAGTTACCACGATAAGTTGAGAGTGTGCTAATAATACCCAATTGAGCGGTAATTAGTAGGGTACAAAGGCAGACGTCTTGGCGTGTTCGTGGCTGAAGTGAAACTCTTTTGTGGTGTTGCGGTTACTATCCGAGGTAATCAGGTGAACATCAAAGCCCCACAGTCGGCTCAGGTGTTTTAATACGTCATCAGTATTTTGATCCAGCGGCATGCGATTGTGTTGCATATGACGGAGGTAGAGCGCTCGATCGCCTTTGGTGTCAACATTGTAGATTTGGATATTCGGCTCTCTGTCGCCGAGGTTGTATTGGCTCGCCAGGGTTTCACGAATTTTCTTGTACCCCCGTTCCTCATGGATGGCGGCAATTTCAATCTCGCTGCTCTGATCGTCATCGAGCACATAAAACAGTTTTAGATCGCGGATGACCTTCGGCGACAAAAACTGAAGAATAAAGCTTTCATCTTTGAAGTTACGCATGGCAAATTGCAATGTTTCTTGCCAATCAGTGCCGGCAAATTCAGGGAAATATTCCCGGTCTTCATCGGTGGGATGTTCGCAGATTCGACGGATATCGATCATCATGTGGAAGCCCAGCGTATAGGGGTTGATGCCGCTGTAGTATGGACTGTCGAAATCAGGCTGAAAGATGACGCTGGTGTGCGACTGTAAAAACTCAAACATAAAGCCGTCATTAACGAGTCCACGGTCATACATCTCGTAGATCAAGGTGTAATGCCAAAAACAGGCCCAGCCCTCGTTCATCACTTGAGTTTGGCGCTGGGGATAAAAGTATTGGGCAATCTTGCGTACGATACGAATAATTTCGCGCTGCCAAGACTCCAGCAGCGGCGAGTTTTTCTCCATAAAATAAAGCAGGTTTTCCTGTGGTTCAGAGGGGAAACAATGTTGATTGGTCTCGTCGGTCTCATCGTCTCCGCGAGGTATTGTTCGCCACAGGTCGTTAACCTGTTTCTGTAGATCGGCTTCTCTCTGTTGCTGACGCTCCGTTTCAAGCTCGGCAGAGATGGGATCTGGACGCTGATATCGGTCAACGCCGTAGTTCATTAGCGCATGGCAAGAGTCCAGCGTCTTTTCGACCTCTTCGAGGCCATAGCGCTGCTCGCATTTGGCTATATAGTTTTTAGCAAACAATAAATAATCAATAATGGATTTTGCATCGGTCCAGGCTTTGAATAGGTAATTGCCCTTGAAGAATGAGTTGTGGCCATAACAGGCGTGGGCGATAACTAACGCCTGCATAGTCATGGTGTTTTCTTCCATTAAATAGGCGATACAGGGGTCGGAGTTGATCACTATTTCATAGGCCAGCCCCATTTGGCCGCGCTGGTAGTTTTTCTCAATGCCCAAGAAATGCTTGCCGTAAGACCAGTGGCTGTAGCCTAGTGGCATACCATGCGAGGCGTATGCATCCATCATCTGTTCTGAACTGATGATCTCAATTTGATTGGCATAAGTATCGAGGCCAAACTCAGCGGCAATATTACCGATTTCCTCTTCATATTGTTGGACGAGACTGAATGTCCATTCGGAATCAGTAGAGATGGGTTGTCGATCCATTGTCAGCTCCATGGCTAATCATTGGCGTACTGTTTAGGCAACGCGTCGCTTGAACAGCTCTCTAAATACGGGGTAGATATCTGAGTTGTTTATTATTTGCTCCATGGCAAAGGTGTCGGGAAATTGTGCCGAAACCTGTTCGTACTCACGCCAAAGAGCCTGGTGTTCACGGGGGGTTATTTCAATATACGAATAGTGTTGCACGTGGGGCATTATGCTTTCTGTCAACAAGTTGTAGCAGGTGGAGGAGTCGTCATTCCAATTGTCCCCATCACTGGCCTGGGCGCCGTATATGTTCCAATCACTGGTGGGATAGCGATCCTCAATGATTTCCTGCATCAATGCTAGCGCGCTGGAGACTATCGTGCCGCCAGTTTCACGGCTGTAAAAGAACTCCTGCTCGTCAACCTCTTTGGCGCTGGTGTGATGTCGTATAAACACCACTTCTGTGTGATCGTAATTTCGTTGCAAAAAAAGGTAAAGCAGGATGAAAAATCGCTTTGCCATGTCCTTGGTGGCTTGATTCATTGAACCGGATACATCCATGATGCAAAACATCACCGCCTTTGAACTTGGGGTCGGTGTTTTGACATGAAGATTGTAGCGAATATCGAAGTCATCAATAAAAGGAATTCGTTTCAGCTTGCCTTTTAATTGAATGATTTCATCAGAGATTTTTACCTGCTCGCTATCATTTTCACTCTGCTCTTTCAGCTCTTTTAATTGTTGATTAAGTTTTTTTATCTGTCGCTTGGTTGATGAGCCTAGTGCGATTCTTCGGGCATGCGCACTGCGTAATGAGCGTACAATATTAATTTGGTTCGGGGTGCCAACAGCGCTATAGCCAGCACGTTTTTGAGTGAAAGACTTTGAGCCAGCAAGCTGTCGTTTGACCAGGTTGGGTAATTCGAGATCATCAAACATGAATTCGAGAAACTCCTCCTGGGTGATTTGAAAAACAAAATCATCCTCGCCTTCACCCTGGTTGCTGGCGCTGCCTTCCCCCGCCCCCCCACCGGCACCACCCGTCGGTCGTGGCATATGGTCGCCGGCGACAAATTCCTTGTTGCCGGGGTGAATCACGCTACGGCGACCGCCATTGCCGTGGCCAAAAACAGGTTCGCCGATGTCTTTGTCGGCAATAGTTATCTGCTCACCTTTTTCGATATCGGTAATGGAGCGTTTAGTGACGGCGTCGGAAACGGCTTTTTTGATATGGGCGCGGTAACGTTTCAAAAAACGCTGGCGATTTACCGTGCTTTTGTTTCTACCGTTGAGGCGTCGATCGATAATATAACCCATAGACCACCTCGTATTATTGCGATTTCCTGACCCGTAAATACCACTCAGACAGCAGCCTGACCTGTTTCTCGGTATAGCCCCGTTCTACCATGCGATCGACAAAGTCATTGTGCTTTTTTTGATCTCGGTTTGATGCCTTGGCGTTAAAGGAGATGACCGGTAATAAGTCCTCGGTATTAGAAAACATTTTTTTCTCTATTACCGAGCGTAGCTTCTCATAGCTATTCCATGACGGGTTGCTGCCGTTGTTGTTCGCTTTGGCGCGGAGAACAAAGTTTACCACCTCGTTGCGGAAGTCTTTCGGGTTAGAAATGCCTGCAGGCTTCTCGATTTTTTCTAGTTCTTCATTGATCGCAACACGGTTGAGAATCTCGCCGGTTTCGGGGTCGCGATATTCTTGATCCTGAATCCAAAAATCCGCATAGGTGACATAGCGATCGAAGATGTTCTGACCATATTCGGAGTAAGACTCTAGATAGGCTGTTTGAATTTCCTTGCCGATAAACTCCACATAACGCGGCGCTAAAAATTCTTTGATGAAGCGGAGGTAGCGGTCGCGCAGCTCTGGCTGAAATTGCTCCTGCTCTATTTGTTGTTCTAGTACATAGAGTAAATGAACGGGGTTTGCTGATATTTCTGTCGAGTCAAAGTTGAAAACCTTGGAGAGGATCTTATAGGCGAAACGCGTCGACAAACCATCCATGCCTTCGTCGACACCAGCATTATCACGATATTCTTGAATAGATTTAGCCTTGGGGTCGGTGTCTTTTAAATTTTGTCCATCATAGACCTTCATCTTCGAATAGAGATTGGAGTTCTCTGGCTCTTTGATACGGGAAAGCACGGTAAATTGCGCCAACATAGACAAGGTGTCGGGGGCGCAGGGAGCCGATGTCAATGAACTGTTGGCCAGCAACTTTCGGTAGATTTCTGACTCTTCACTGGTGCGTAGGCAATAGGGCACCTTAACAATATAGACCCTGTCTATGAAGGCCTCATTATTTTTATTGCCCTTAAAAGCTTGCCATTCCGACTCATTGGAGTGAGCGAGTATAAGGCCGTCGAAGGGAATGGCCCCCAAGCCTTCAGTCGAGTTGTAATTACCTTCCTGGGTGGCAGTTAACAGAGGGTGGAGTACCTTGATCGGTGCCTTAAACATCTCAACAAACTCCATAATGCCCTGATTGGCACGGCAAAGTGCGCCGGAGTAGCTGTAGGCATCGGGGTCGTTTTGTGGGTAGTCTTCAAGTTTGCGAATGTCGACCTTACCGACCAAAGCTGAAATATCCTGGTTATTCTCATCGCCGGGTTCCGTTTTTGCGCAGGCAACCTGGTCGAGGCGTGACGGGTGTATTTTGATGACTTTGAATTGACTGAGGTCGCCATTGTATTCATGCAGACGCTTGACGGCCCAGGGGGACATGATGTTTTTGATATAGCGAAGCGGAATACCATATTCGGCCTCCAGGATATCGCCATCCTCTTCGGGGTCAAATAAACCGAGTGGCGATTCAAAAACAGGTGAGTCTTTGATGCAGTAAATGGGTTCTTTTTCGATCAAAGATTTGAGCTTCTCGGCCAGTGATGATTTACCGCCACCGACGGGGCCGAGTAGATAGAGTATTTGTTTTTTCTCCTCGAGGCCTTGTGCGGCGTGACGAAAAAAGGAAACCAGCTGCTCAATGGCGTCTTCCATGCCATAGAACTCGTCAAAAACGGGGTAGCGTTTAATGACCTTGTTGGAGAAAATTCGGCTAAAGCGAGGGTCTTGCGAGGTGTCAATCAGCTCTGGTTCACCAATAGCCATCAATAGCCGCTCGGCAGCGGAGGCGTATATTTTTGGTGTTTCTTTGCACAGCTCGAGATATTCCTGCAGGCTGATTTCTTCCTGCTGATTGTCGCTGTAACGGTCCTGAAAATGGTTGAAAATGCTCATTTGCCCCTGCTCCTTAAAGCGTGAACTCTGTGACATTCGCCATTCACAAGCTCGACCATCAGGCCGTAGAGTCACTGAGTTGCAACTAATAACAATCAACATCTTGTCTCCACGCTAGGCGCAGAGTAAAACCGTAATGCAATTAAATACTTAGAGTGGAAATATTAAGCCGTATTTATCGCATTGATTATTCTTTTGCTTTGATTTAAGCATAGTCTTTGAAAACGACAGAGGCCACATAAAAATTATTTTTTTTATAATCTTTTTGTAGGTGGGAGGTTTTTTGGCAATCGGATGATTGTCTGTAGGCTTTGCAGTTACTGGTTGTTAAGTCAGTTGTTGTCGTTTTTTACAGAAATTTTATTTTTATTTTTAATATTCATTAATGTGAGGTCGCCGCCCCAAACGCAGCCGGTGTCAATGCCGAAGTAACGTTTTTGATTAGTCTCGCCATTGAGGGCTGCCCAGTGCCCGAAAATAATCTCAGGACCATCGGGCTGCTGCTGTGCATGGTAGTCAAACCAGGCCTTAAATCCAGGGCGAGTGCTGTGACGATGACTTTTGTCCTGAAGGTCGAGCTGTCCAGCTTGGTTGCAAAAACGCATTCGGGTCAGGTAGTTGGTAATGCAACGCAGGCGCTCGATGTCGATCAACTGTTCAGACCAACAATCGGGTTGGTTGCCGTACATGGCGGCGAAATAGTCGCGGTAGTCATCACCCTGAATGGCTGCCTCTACCTCGCCAGCGAGCGCCAGAGCTTGTTCAATCGGCCACTGAGGGGCAATCCCCGCATGAACGAGGGCAATATTGAGGTTGTGGTCGACGTGAAGCAACGGCTGTTGGCGTAGCCAGTGCTCTAACTGTGGCCAATCCGGTGCGGCCAAGACTTGATCGAGGGTGTCTGATTTTCCGGCTGACCGGGTTGAGTTAGCCAGCGCCAGCAAATGCAGGTCATGATTCCCTAAAACGATGATGGCAGCATCACCCAGTGCGTGAAGGAAACGCAGGGTCTGTAGCGACTCCGGGCCTCTGTTGACCAGGTCGCCGGCCACCCATAAGCTGTCTCTACTGGGACTGAAGTCAGCCTCTGCAAGCAGAGCCTGCAGTGACTGGAAGCAACCCTGTATATCGCCGACGGCATAGGCGGTCATTAGTGCACGGCCAGCGGTGCTGCCAGTTTAAAGGTCGGAATATATGCGTCGAAGCAGTGCCCGGAATTAGTCACCATTTGGTAGCTGCCAGTCATGCTGCCGACCTGGGTATCGAGGGCGGCACCACTGATGTACTCAAAGCTGTCACCGGCGGCGATAAAGGGCTGTTCGCCGATGACGCCATCGCCGTGAACCTCCTTAACGCTATTGTTGCCATCGGTGATTTTCCAATACCGGGTTAATAATCTGACGGTTTCAGTGCCCGTATTGGTAATCGAAATCTGATAGCTGAATGCATAGCGTGTTTTATTCTGTGTCGATTCCTCTGCGAGAAAACGAGTTTTTACATTGATTTCTATTGGGTTGTTCATAACTCAAAACCATGTGGTCAATCGATCGTATTTACGGGGCGGTAATATCGCGACCCTGTTGCTTGGCGTCGTAAATAGCGTTGGCTAAGGTAACGTATTCTGCCAGCGTTAAGTTTTCTGGTCTGGCGGCTGGGTTGATACCGTTTTCAACAATAAAGGCTTCACAGCAGAGCTTTTTCAAGGTGTTACGCAGTGTTTTACGGCGTTGCTGAAACGCGATGCTAACCACGTGTTCAAGCAAGTTGACGTCTTTGGCGACATGGGGCAATTGTTTATGAGGAACCAGTCTGACGATGGCCGAGTCGACCTTGGGTGCTGGCCGAAACGCTGTCGGTGGCACAATAAAGAGTTGCTCGATATCGCAATAATACTGCGTCATCACGGTCAATCGGCCATAGGCCTTGCAATCCGGCTGAGCGGCGAGGCGTTTGACTACTTCGAGCTGCAGCATGAAGTGCATATCGGTAATATTGTTACAGTGCTCTAATAGGTGGAAAATCAGCGGTGTACTGATGTTATAGGGCAGGTTACCGACAACACGAAGAGGCTGCTCGTCATCGACGAGGGCGTTATAGTCGAAACGTAGAGCATCGGCATGGTGGAGGGTAAAGTTTTCCTTTAGGCCAAAGTGCAGTTTCAATATTGGCAGTAAGTCATTATCGAGTTCGACAACATCTAAGCGGGCACCGCTGGCAATGATGCTGGCGGTAATCGCACCCTGTCCCGGCCCAATCTCAACCAAGTGCTGGTTAGCTTTAGGACGGATAGAAGCCACTATATTGGCGATGATTGAATCATCGCTTAAGAAGTTTTGACCAAAGCGTTTCTTTGCCTGGTGACCGTAAAGAGGCTTGTCGGATTTGGCGGATTTGTCGTACTTAGGCATAGAATTCTCATGGCAAACACTGGATTTCAGTACCGTAAGAAGTACTGCGCCGTGGATTATACGCTAAAAAGACGGGGTTGGCTGCCTGGGTATTAAGCGTTGTTGCTGGCTGTTGCCATGGCAATGGCTTGATCGAGGGCCACCTGTAAGCTGCCGCTGTCGGCGGTGCCGGTGCCGGCGAGGTCCAAGGCGGTGCCGTGGTCGACAGAGCTGCGGATGATGGGCAGGCCCAGGGTGATGTTGACGCCGCGGCCAAAGCTTTGGTACTTGAGTACCGGTAAACCCTGGTCATGATACATCGCCAGCACCGCATCGCTGCGGCCCAGATATTTTTCGGTGAACAGGGTGTCGGCGGGCAGCGGCCCTTCTAATGAGAACCCCTGTTGCCGAAGCTCTGCAAGTACCGGCTCAATCGTATCAATTTCCTCGCGACCCATGTGGCCGCCTTCGCCGGCGTGGGGGTTGAGGCCGGCAACAATAATATGCGGTTTCTTGATGGCAAACTTAGTGACTAAGTCATGATGCAATATAGTGATGACTTCGGTGAGAAGCTCGGTGGTAATAGCCTCGCTGACGGCTTTTAGCGGTAAGTGAGTGGTCGCTAAGGCGACGCGCATTTGATCACTGGCCAGCATCATCACGACTTTTGGCGTGTGGGTTCGATCGGCTAAGAACTCGGTGTGGCCGCTGAATGTTAAGCCGCTGTCGTTGATTACGCCTTTATGGACTGGCGCTGTTACCATGGCGTCGAAGCTACCGTCGACACAGCCATCGGTGGCGATGCTGAGTGTCTGAATGACATATTCGGCATTATCAATATTAAGCACACCGGCGATAGAAGGCGCCGACAGCGGCGTATCGATAATAGAGAGCTGGCCGTGACCACTGAGTTGTGGCACGTCGGGGTCAAAGCAAACAAGCTTAATGGCTAGGCCAACCTTTGCCGCACGCTGTCTCAGTAACGCCGCGTTGGCAATGACCACCAGCTCAACCTGCTGTGATTGCTGAGCTAGCTGGATGGCCAATTCTGGGCCAACCCCGGCGGGTTCGCCGGGTGTTAGAGCAATGCGAAGCATTAATACTTGATATCGACGTAGGCTTCGTCGCGTATTTTGAGCAGCCAGGCATCTAACTCTTCCTGAAATTTGCCCTGGTGTAGGTAGTTGCGGGCGGCATTTTTTTGGCGTTCATTGCTGATGTCTTTCATCTCGCGGTCCTCAACTTGCAAGATATGCCAGCCAAATTGAGATTTGAAGGGCTGGCTGATATCGCCGGGTTGGGCAGCTTCCATGGTTTTTTCAAAGGCCGGCACAAATTGTCCCTTTCGGGACCAGCCGAGGTCGCCGCCTTCGCTGCCGCTGCCGATATCTTCCGAGTACTGCTTGGCCAGCACGGCAAAGTCCTCACCGCTGATGATGCGTTGACGGATCTCGCTCAACTGTTGCTGAGCCTGTTCGTCAGTACGAATAGCCGAGGTTTTTAATAGGATATGACGAGCCTTGGTCTGCTCGATCATCTTGGTACTGCCCCCGCGCTTTTCAATCAGTTGGACGATATGGATGCCGCTATCGGTGGCAAACGGGTCGGAGACCTGACCAACGCTGAGTGTTGGGGTGACGTCACTGAAAACGCTGGGGATATCTTCTGTACGGCGCCAGCCAAGGTCGCCGCCGCGGACATTATTGGCGCCGTTTACTTTCAGCCAGCCATCAATGCTGCCGCCTTTCGAAATGGCAGCCTGAGCTTGTTTAAGTTTGGCCATGCCAGCCGCTTCGCTGCCACCGTCTAAGCCATAAAAAATATGGGCAAGATGGTATTGAACGGCAGTCAAGGCACTGCCTTCCTTAGAGTTGAGGAAGTTCTCGATTTCTTTGTCGGTGATTTGAATCTTGTTGTTAATATTGCCAGCCTGAACCTGCTGAAGAATCATTTCACGGCGAATCTGCTCGCGGGTGGCCTGGTAGCTTAAACCATCAGCTTCAAGCGCTTTTTGGAACTGTTCGAGGCTGAGACCGTTTTGGCCAGCAACACGAGACATGGCCTCGTTAAGCTGTTGGTCCGAAATACGAACACCGCCACGCTGCCCCATCTGTAGCTGCAAATTCTCGACTATCATGGTGTCGAGTACATCTTTGCGCAGCTGATCTTCAGGTGGTGTCGGCCTGCCTTGGGATTTAATATTGTAATGTATCTGCTCTAGGCGCTCATCGAGTTCGCTCTGCATAATGACGCCATCGTCGACCACGACAACGACGCGATCGAGCATCTGCACTTCGGCCCAGCTGATGATAGGCATCAGGGTCAGCGCGGCAATAGCGCTATAGCGTGTGATGATACGGGGGATACTGTACAACTTACTTATCATGTTCTTCGCGCTCTTCAAAACCAACAATACTGTCGTCAAGGTCTAGACCGTTTCCGACACCGCCGAGTCCTTTAAGTTGAAAGTGGAGGTAGACGCCGTGTTCTACCTCATTATTGCCATCGATACCCTTCTGATAGACCAGTTGGGTCTTCCAGCAACAGCTGTTGTATTCTATACCGGCAATCTCTTCGAGAGAACGTTTATTCGAATGATCGTAGTTATATCGACCAATAAACGCCCAGTTGTCGTTGATCGGGATGACACCGGAGATATCGCTCTGGTTGGTATCGCCCTTATAAAGCGTCTTGCTGCCATCGGTCTCGGTGACATAATAATCATCGCCGGTGGCGGTGCGGTAACTGAGGTTGAGCAGGGCATAATCATTGGCGTTGTAACGCATGGTAATATTGCCCTGTTTGGTCTCATTCAGCTCGGTATCCCACAGAATATTCGAGATAAAACGCAGGTTTTCCGTCGGCCTGAAACTGGCTTCACCGGCGATATCAGATTGGCGGCTGTCGATGGCAAAATCAGTCTCTGAGCTGCTGTCCAACCCGACTTTACGCTCATCAAAGTAATAAATCTGGCCGAGCGAGAAGCTGGCGCGCTCAATGCCGGTGCTGTTGTCGATGAATCGGGTGGTGACACCGGCCGATATCTGGTTGGCATCATCGATTAAATCGTGGCCACTGAACCGGGTATCTCTGAACAACTGGTTGTAGCTAAAGGTCAGTTCGCCGGTGTCAAACAGCGGGTTGTCCGATTGGTCTTCATACTGGCTGTATAGATAGAACGCCCTGGGTTCCAGCGTCTGGGTATAGCCGGAGCCGAAAAGGTTGAGGTCGCGATCGAAAAACAAGCCGGCTTCCACACTGGCCATACCGGCAGTGGTTGAGGGGCTGTAGTCCTCTCTGTTCTCGTTCGGGTTGCCGGTCTCATCATCGAGTTGATAATGCAGGCTGCGCACCTTGGCTGTTGGTGTTAGATAACCCCAGCGGCTCTCGAAGGTATAGCTAATACCGGGTTCTAAGTAGAGGCGCTGGCCTTGAATCTTGTTGTCGTCGTTGTGGGCGAAGTCGGTAAATTCACTGACTAGCAGCCAGTTAAACTGATTGCCCTCGGGAAAGCCGGTGGTGTTAACCTCCAGTCGTGGCAGCATTTGGTAGGGCTCATTGACGGTGTCGTTAATGGTTTGATACTGCTGGGCCTTGGCCTTGAATGTCAGGCCGTAGGTGTTGTACCAAAGCTCTGCTTTTTGATCGAGGTGGGTCTGGCGCTTGACGTCCAGGCTCTCTGCGCTGATGTCGTTGAGGTAATCATCGTCGGAGACCTTGGTGTAGTCTATTCTGTGCTTTAGGCCGTTGATATCCCCTTGTTCCTGGACGCCAACCAGCCAGCGTGTGTCCTCGTATTCCTCATCGTCTAAATAAGCGCCACTGAATACCCACTCGCTGTATTTGTTGAGGTAGCGGGTTTCGAGTTCGGTGGAGAGGCCGCGACCATGGATATACCTTGGTGCCAGTGTGGCATCGTAGTTTTCGGCCAGATTAAAGTAATAAGGCACGGTAATATCGAGGCCATTGCCGCCCTTGGCGGTACCTATGGTCGGCCACAGAAAGCCCGACTTACGGCGGTCATCGATGGGAAAGGTAAAGTAAGGTATGTAGGCAACAGGCACGTCTTTGATATACAGCTTGGCGTGTTTGGCGGTGCCGACCCCCTCGTCGTGTTCAAGCTTGATATCGGTGGCCTGCATATACCAGTCGTTACTGCCCGGGGCGCATCGGGTATAGCTGCTGTTGTATAACTCTGTCGTCATCTCGCCTGTTTTGCTGAGATGCTCAGCGTCGCCGCGAACCGCCGCCTGATGGATGACAAACTCGGCCTCATTAATCGTCCCAGTGCCATCGGCAGAGTTGAAATAGCCGCTCTCGCCCAGCATCAGAATGCCGCTGTCTCTCACCGTCACATTGCCTTCGAGCTCTAATATGTCACTGCTGTTGTCGGCGCGGGCCTCATCGGCAAAAATCTGACGGCTGCCCTGATTAATCACCACATCACCGACAAACTTGGCGCTGTTTTTATCGGTAATCTCGGTGCTGTCGGCGCTGACCTTGGTGGGGGCTTCATCCGGTGAAAGCAGGGCGTCCGGTGATGGGTTGATTGGGGCGACATACATGCCGTTGCAGCCGGGGCGCAGTTGAGCACGTTGTTCAGGGCTTAAATCGCAGGCAGGCACCCAGTCGAGGGCGCGGGTGTTGCCACAGCTGTCAGCCCAGAGTTGGCCGGAGCAGAGAATCAGGGTGATGGCAGTGGTTAACTGTTTGCGAGGGAAGCGGCGGCGGATGAAATCGCTGGCCGTTTGTCGGTTTAATAGTGGTGTCGTCGACGCCATGGGTTATAAAATATCCAAAGTTCGATGTGAAGTTGGGCGTGCCGCTGTATGCCGAGGTAAAAATGTGAGTAAATACGGCACTGTGATCACGTTATTGTTGGTATACAACGATATTATCTAGGCGATGATAAAACATTCTAGCTGTTGTTCCTATATTGCAAATGAGATGGAGGCGTAAATTGTCGTTCGAGGCGTTATTAAATTGGTCGAGAGAGCAGTTACCAGAGCTGATTGATCAGCCCTATCAATGGTTGTCGGTATCCGGCGATGCCAGTTTTCGTGTTTATTATCGTTTGTCTTATGCCTCGGGCAGCTATATTGCTGTCAGCGCACCGCCGGAAAAAGAAAAAAACCATGAGTTTGTGGCGATAGCCCAGGGTTTGGTTGAGGCCGGCGTTAAGGCACCTGCCATTATTGCCGCCGATTTTGAGCAAGGCTTTTTGTTGCAGCAAGATTTTGGCGATCAATTGTTACTGCCGCTGTTGTCGGCTGAAAGTGCAGATCATTGGTACACTGCGTCGATGGACCTGATGTGGTCGCTCAGCCGGAGTCATATTGATAATCTCCCCTTGTATAGTGATGCGCTTTTGGCGCAAGAGTTCCAATTATTTGCCGATTGGTTTGTCGATGCACAGTTGGGCTATCGCTTGGCTGGAGATGAGCAGGCCATGCTGGACCGGTTAGAGCGCAAACTCAATGATTCTGCCCTGTCTCAGCCTCAGGTGGTGGTGCATCGCGATTTTCACGCCCGTAATATTATGGCCATCGACGGTGAACTGGCGGTGATTGATTTTCAAGATGCGGTGATTGGTCCGGTGACTTATGATCTGGTGTCGCTGTTAAAGGATTGTTATATCCGCTGGCCAAGAGCGCAGGTTATTACCTGGGTTGAGCAATACCGGCTGCAGTATCAGCAGCAGACGGGGCAGACATTTGATACCGGAGTATGGCTGAAGTGGTTCGACTTGATGGGCATGCAGCGTCATATCAAAGTGCTGGGGATTTTCTGTCGCTTAAATATTCGCGATAATAAACAGGCTTATTTGGCCGATTTACCGCGGGTCATCGAGTATGTACAAGAGGTGAGTGGGCTGTATGACGAGCTTGCCGAATTCTCCGGCTGGTTTGAGCGCACCATGGTGCCTTTGATTGTCGCCCAAGGCTGGGGAGATGCTGCGTGAGGGCGATGATTCTGGCGGCAGGCTTTGGCAAGCGCATGCAGCCGCTGACGCTGACCACGCCGAAGCCACTGCTACGAGTGAACGACAAACCGTTGATCGAATATCATATCGAGGCGCTGGTCCGCGCCGGTGTTGAGTCCATTGTGATTAACCTGGGCTGGCTGGGCGAGCAAATATCGCAGCAGCTCGGTGATGGCAGTCGCTGGGGTGTGGAGCTTCATTACTCTTTTGAGCCCGAGCCGCTGGAAACAGCAGGAGGTATCTATCAGGCCTTAAGCTTGCTGGGTGATGCCCCTTTTATCGTGGTTAACGGTGATGTTTGGACTGATTTTGACTACCGCGTCCTAAAGGTCGACACATTAACAGGCGATGACCTGGCTTATCTGGTGTTGGTTGCCAACCCCGAGCACAACCCCGATGGTGATTTTTTACTGCAGCAGGGCCGTATAGCCAACCCCAATTCTGACTCTCGGCAGCCGGGCCTGACCTTTGCCGGTATCAGTGTTATCTCCCCTCGGTTATTTAATGGCTTTGACCCTACGGCTAAGGCGGCTCTTTCGCCTCTGCTTCGGGCGGCGGCTGATACAGGCAAGTTAGCCGGTCAACATTTTACCGGCGAATGGCTGGATATCGGCACACCCGAGCGCCTGGAACTGTTAAATAACACCGTGTCGCAGACAAAAACCGCCAGCGACTGATGATCTTATGGTGGCGACAGGTTAAACTGCGCGCAAATTAAGCGGACTATCCGCGTCATTCTTATTGTTGAGGTTGTTATGGCTGATTATCAAATTGCCCCATCTATCCTATCTGCGGACTTTGCCCGCCTGGGCGAGGAAGTGGAAAACGTGTTGGCCGCCGGTGCCGATATTGTGCATTTCGATGTGATGGATAATCACTACGTTCCCAATCTCACCTTTGGTCCGATGATCTGCTCGGCGCTGCGCGACTACGGTATAACAGCGCCCATCGACGTGCACCTGATGGTCAGCCCTGTTGATAGCTTGATTACTGAGTTCGCCAAGGCCGGTGCCACCTATATCACTTTCCACCCCGGTGGCAGTGAGCACATTGACCGCTCGCTACAGCTGATTAAGGACTTGGGTTGCAAGGCCGGTTTGGTACTCAACCCTGCCACCTCACCAGAAGAGCTCAAATATGTTATCGACAAGCTCGATATGATTCTGTTGATGTCGGTAAACCCTGGTTTTGGCGGCCAGAAATTCATTCCTTCAGTATTGGATAAGGTGGTCGAAGTACGCCGCATGATCGATGCCAGTGGCCGTGATATCCGTCTTGAGATCGATGGTGGTGTGACCCCGGATAACATCCGAGAGATTGCCGCCGCCGGTGTCGATACCTTTGTCGCTGGCTCGGCTATTTTCAACAAACCTGATTATAAAGATGCGATTGATGCGCTGCGCTCAGAACTCGCCAAGGCCTAAGCTCATGCAGGTGACAAAACCACAGGCGGTATTATTTGATCTCGATGGCACTCTGGTCGACAGCGTGCCCGATATCGCTCTCGCCCTCGATGCCGCACTGGCTGAGTTATCATTGGCCGAGGCGGGTATTGATCGTGTGCGGGACTGGGTGGGCAACGGCGCTCGAATATTGGTCGTTCGCGGACTTGCCTGGGGCTTGCAGCAGACGACAGAGTCGCTGTCCACCGAGCAGATAGATCGAGCTGAACAGTTGTTTCGCCAGCATTACAGCCGTTACCTTAATCAGGCCAGTGCTCTTTACAGTGGCGTCACAGAGTACCTGTCTTGGTTACATGCTCAGGCTGTGCCAATGGCTGTTGTCACCAACAAACCGATAGCCTTTGTGCCGGCCTTGTTGAGCGGCTTGGGGATTGATGGTTTCTTTGACGTGGTATTGGGTGGTGATAGTGTCGATAACAGCAAGCCGCATCCGCAAATGCTGCTAGTGGCCTGTCAGCGGCTCGGCGTTGAGCCACAGCAGTGCTGGATGGTAGGCGATTCCTGTAACGATATCGAGGCAGCCAGGGCGGCGGAGATGCCGGTTGTCGGTGTTAGCTATGGCTATAACCATGGCCGCGACATCGCTCTCGATCGCCCCGACCGGGTGGTGGACAGCCTGAACGAATTGATTATGTAGCGGCCGACGGCAGTGTTAATAATGCAGGGCTTGGTTAAATCCACAGCCTTGGTTACAATGACTGTCTAAATTTAATCGATGTCTTTTAATTGTTGGGGTATTACGGTGGCACTTTCCATAGGTAGGCAAATAGTGGCCTTATCGATGCGGGATATAACCTGTTGGCGATGGTGATGGAAATGATGGCCTGCGCCACGGCGTAGGCAATGTGTTTTTATGACTTAAAATTTGCTCTCAGGATACACCATGACACCACAACAATACGCTGAGCTTGCGGCCCAGCCCTATAACCGTATTCCGGTTGTTCGCCAAGTACTTGCCGATATGGATACCCCTGTGTCGGCCTATCTCAAACTCGCCGATGGGCCTTACTCCTACCTGTTTGAATCCGTTCAGGGTGGTGAGAAGTGGGGGCGCTATTCGATTATTGGCCTGCCCTGTAAAACCCTGTTAAAGGTGCAGGGCTCGCTGGTGGAGGTCATTACTGACGGTGAGGTGATAGAATCGCTGTCCAGCGACGACCCGCTCGAGTTTATCGAGCAGTTTCAAGCCCGTTATCGTGTCCCAGACCTGGCTGACCTGCCGATGTTTAACGGCGGCTTGGTAGGGTATTTTGGCTATGACACCGTGCGCTATATCGAGAAACGACTCAAAGACAGCTGCCCCGATGATCAAATTGGCACGCCAGACATTCTGCTAATGGTCTCTGAGGATGTGCTGATCTTCGACAACCTGTCGGGTATTTTGCACCTGATCACCCACGCCGACCCCAGTGATGAGCAGGCTTACGATAAAGCCCAGGCTCGCTTGGATGAATTGGAGCGAAAGCTGCCTCTTCCCGGGCCGGCCTTGGATACCCTTGCCATCCATGATGACGGTCAGGGTGATATGACTGAGGATGATTTCATCTCAGTCTTCGGTCAGCAGGCATTTGAGCAGGCGGTGAAGGAAATTAAAGAGTTTGTCCTCGCCGGTGATGTCATGCAGGTGGTGCCCTCGCAGCGTCTGCAGGTGCCGTTTACCGCTCAGCCGATCAACCTCTATCGCTCATTGCGCCGGTTAAACCCATCACCCTATATGTATTTTATCAATATGGATGATTTCCATATTGTCGGCTCGTCGCCGGAGATTCTCGCCCGGGTTGAAAACGGTGAGGTGGCGGTGCGACCGATAGCGGGTACCCGCCGCCGTGGTTATGACGAGGCTGAAGATATCGCCTTGGAAGAAGAGTTATTGGCTGACCCGAAAGAAATTGCCGAGCACTTGATGTTGATCGATCTTGGTCGTAATGATGCCGCCAGAGTCTCAACCATTGGCAGCGTTGTTGTTGGTGAGCAAATGTTGGTCGAGCGCTACTCCCATGTCATGCATATTGTGTCGAATGTCAGCGGCAAAATTAAAGACGGCTGCAGCTCGATGGATGTGCTGCGGGCAACCCTACCAGCCGGCACATTAAGCGGTGCACCCAAGATACGAGCGATGGAAATCATCGATCAATACGAGCCGGTCAAGCGAGGTATTTACGGTGGTGCTGTCGGCTACCTGTCGTGGAATGGCAATATGGATACGGCCATCGCCATCCGTACCGCGGTGATTAAAGATAACATCTTAAACGTTCAGGCTGGTGCCGGAGTTGTTGCCGACTCTGTGCCAAAACTGGAGTGGAAGGAAACCATGAACAAGGCGCGAGCAATCTTCCGCGCTGCCATTATGGCCCACCCTCAGTAACCAGTACCGGCATAGGAATTGAAGCATGTTATTAATGATCGATAATTACGACTCTTTTACTTACAACGTCGTGCAATATTTGGGTGAGCTCGGCGCTGATGTGCAGGTGTATCGCAACGATGAAATAACCATCGAGCAGATTAAAACACTGGCGCCAGACCATATTGTTATTTCCCCAGGCCCCTGTACCCCTAATGAGGCTGGCATTTCGATGAAAGTCATTGAGGAGTTTGCTGGCAAGCTGCCTATCTTAGGGATTTGTTTGGGGCATCAGAGTATTGGCCAAGTGTTTGGCGGCAATATCGTACGTGCCGGGCGGGTGATGCATGGTAAGATATCGCCGGTTTTTCATAACAACAGTGGTGTATTTAGTCAGCTTTCTCTGCCCTTTAATGCCACCCGTTATCACTCGTTGGTAATCGATAAAGAGACGTTGCCAGCCTGCTTAGAGCTGACGGCGTGGACTGAATATGAAGATGGCCGCATCGAAGAAATCATGGGTGTGCGTCACAAAGAGCTGGTGATAGAGGGGGTGCAGTTCCACCCAGAGTCTATCTTGACTGAACATGGCCATGACTTACTGGCCAATTTTTTACGTTATACCAGCGGCCGCCGCTAGCGTATGGCCGGTTAATAATTTCAGGATTTAGCATGGATATACAGCAGGCGATTGCCCGTCTAATGGACGGAGAAAGCTTAACCACAGCAGAGATGACCGAGGTGATGACGGCGGTGATGACCGGCGCTGCAACCGATGCCCAAATTGGCGGTTTACTGGTCGCCTTGAGAATGAAGGGTGAGACTGTTGAAGAGCTTGTCGGCGCCGCGACAGTGATGCGAGCGCTATCAACCAAGGTGACGGTTGAGGGTGAAAACCTCGTTGATATTGTCGGTACCGGTGGTGATGGCTCCAGCCTTTTTAATGTCTCGACAGCCTCCAGTTTTGTTGCTGCAGCGGCCGGTGCGCAGGTGGCGAAGCACGGAAATCGCTCGGTGACCTCTCGTTCCGGCAGTGCCGATTTGCTTGAGGCCGCCGGCGTCAGGCTGGATCTTACCGCCGAGCAGGTGGCGCTGGCGGTAAAAGAAGTGGGCCTCGGCTTTATGTTTGCCGTAAACCACCACAGCGCGATGAAGCATGCTATTGGCCCGCGTAAGGAATTAAAGGCCAGAACCATTTTTAATCTTTTGGGGCCGTTGACTAATCCGGCGGGTGTCACCAACCTGTCGCTGGGTGTGTTCTCCAAGGCTTGGGTGCGTCCCTATGCCGAGGCGATGCGCCAGCTGGGTGCTGAACACGTGATAGTGGCGCATTCCGAAGACGGTCTCGATGAATTCAGTATTGCTGCCAAGACCTTTGTCGCCGAATTAAAAGACGGTGTCATCACCGAGTACACCGTGGTACCAGAAGATTTTGGTCTGCAGCGCGGTTCTCTGGAGGATGTGGTTGTCAGTGGCCCAGATGAGAGTTTGGCGATGATTAAGGCGGCCTTCAGCCAGAGCAATGAGACAGCAACCGATATGGTGGCGATGAACGCCGGTGCAGCCCTTTACTGCGCCAATATCGCATCGACCTTAAAAGAAGGTGTTGCGATGGCCCAGGATGCTATTGGCTCCGGTGCCGCGAAACACAAGCTTGCCGAGTTGGCAGAATTTACCCAGACGCTAATCGCGGCTAATAAATAACAAGCTCTGAACAGAGCGAGAATACTATGACAACACCCACTATTTTAAAGACTATTGTCAATCGCAAGCACGAAGAAGTTGCCGAACGTAAGGTTGTTCGTAGCTATAGCGAACTGCAGCAAATAGCGGAACAGGTTTCCAAGCCCCGCGGATTTGTTGCCGCAATGGAAGAGAAAATCGCTGCTGGTAAGGCCGCTGTGATCGCCGAGATTAAGAAAGCATCGCCCTCCAAAGGTGTTATTCGCCAAGATTTCTATCCCGAGCAAATAGCCAAGAGCTACCAAAAGGGCGGGGCGGCCTGTCTGTCAGTCTTAACCGATGTCGATTTCTTCCAGGGCAGTAATGAGTATTTGCAGATTGCCCGTAACGCCTGTGACCTGCCGGTTATTCGCAAAGATTTTATTATCGATGAATATCAGGTGATGGAAGCCCGGGCCATTGGTGCGGATTGTATTTTGTTGATTGCCGCCTGTCTTGACGATGTGCAGATGAAAAAGCTGGCCGATCTGGCGCAATGGCTGGGCATGGATGTATTGATCGAGGTGCACAACCTCGAAGAGCTCGAGCGCACGCTGCCGCTGGAGACCCGTTTGATTGGTATTAACAACCGCAATCTGCACACCTTCGATTGCACGCTGGATACCACCTTCGATCTGCTGGCGCAGATTCCTGAGGACCGTATCGTGATTACCGAGAGTGGTATCCATTGTATCGATGATGTGATGGCCATGCGCGGCCATGATGTTAATGCTTTCTTGGTCGGAGAGGCCTTTATGCGTGCCGACGAGCCGGGCGACCAGCTGATGCGTTTATTCTTTTAACGCTAAATTATAAACAACAAAAAAGGCGCTAATAAGCGCCTTTTTTGTTGTTTGATGTATTAGCGTATAGCTGCCTATCGGGTGCCGAATACCACCATGGTCTTGCCTTTCACATTGACCAAACCTTGCTCTTCCAGGGTTTTTAAGACACGGCCAACCATCTCTCGTGAGCAGCCTACAATGCGTCCAATTTCCTGCCGGGTAATCTTTATTTGCATGCCGTCGGGGTGGGTGAGTGCATCGGGTTGCTTGCACAGGTCTAACAGTGCTCGGGCGACACGTCCGGTGACATCTAAAAAGGCCAAGTCTCCAACTTTGCGGGTGGTCTGGCGAAGGCGCTTAGCCATTTGAGTGCTCAGCGCATAGATGACATCAGGATAGTTTTCACACAGCTCATTAAACTTTGCGTAACTGATTTCGGCTACTTCACATTCAGTTTTGGCGCGGACCCAAGCGCTGCGGGAGTCCTGATCAAACAGGCCCATTTCGCCAAAAAAATCGCCTTTGTTCAGGTAGGCGACGATAATTTCACGGCCATCACTGTTGTCTTCAATGGCAACGGTTACCGAGCCGCCAATGATAAAGTACAGCGAATCACTACGATCACCGGCATAGATAATCGTGCTGCGCACAGGATAGCGACGCTTGTGACAATGCTGTAGAAAGTCATCTAAGCCTTTAATTTCTGGTTGTAAAGCAAGCATAAGTAAAAACACACCTATAAAAAAGTAATAGGTTTAAAAAATGGAGAAGCAGTGATATTAGCGCATATTATTATATTAGTGGCGTAATTAAGGCTGCTCGCCTCCCCCTATAACTCAACAATATACACAAGTATACGGTCAATAACAGCGCCGAGGCCTGATATAACGCGGCGGTTGTAGGAACTGTGACCGCTATCATCTTTTATCCACAGGTGGCGACATAGGTAATAAGGTGGGCGATGGGGCAAATAATTTCAGCAGAAAAACTGGGCAAAGTCTCGTATAATCGAGCGATGATAAAAAAGTGTCGACGGTGTAATGAGGTTATCAGCATCGTTAGACAGTATTCATTAGATAACACAGTAGAGTGAAGCTATGAAAGCGACCGTAAAATGGGTTGATGGCGCAATGTTTGTCGGTGAAACCGGCAGCGGTAACAGTGTGATTATGGATGGCCCGGAAGATCACGGCGGCCGTAATATGGGGCCACGTCCGATGGAAATGTTGCTGCTGGGTGTCGGTGGTTGTTCCAATTTCGATGTGATGAGTATGCTGAAAAAGTCCCGTCAGCAGTTTACCGATTGTAAGGTCGAGATTACTGCTGAGCGTGCCGACGCGGTGCCGGCAGTGTTTACCAAGATTCATCTGCACTTTGTCGTCACCGGCAAGGCGTTGAAGGAGGCGCAGGTAAAGCGAGCGGTATCGTTATCGGCAGAGAAATACTGTTCGGCTTCGATTATGCTGGGAGCGGCCGGTGTTGAAATCAGTCATGATTACGTTATTGTCAACGAAGAATAAGTTGTTGCTCAGCGAAAAAGGCGGCCGATGGGCCGCTTTTTTTTGCTTACTTCTTAAATACGGTAAGTTGTTGCCGTCATGGCCTTCGCGGTCAGGCTCATCAGCTCTTTGACTGGCTTGGGGAATTTAAGACCGCCTGCGTCGAGGGCGAGGGTGGCGTGTTGCTCCTCATCGACCAACATTTGCCGGAGGATTGCCCGGCTGCGCTGGTCGTTCGGGTCAATTTGTTCGAGATGATCTTGCAGGTGTTTGCAGACCTGATCCTCGGTCGCGGCGACAAAGCCGAGGCTGTATTTATCGCCAATAAAGCCAGCTGCGGCACCGATGCTGAAGGACAGGCCATAAAACAGCGGGTTTAGCAGGCTGGGTTGGCTGTTGAGCTGACGCAGACGCTGCTCACACCAGGCAAGGTGGTCAATCTCTTCAGCGGCGGCATGGTTCATCGCCTCGGCCACCTCCGGCAGTTTGGCGGTGGTGGCCTGGCCCTGATAGAGTGCCTGGGCGCAGACTTCGCCAGTATGGTTGATGCGCATCAAGCCGGCAATATGGCGGCAGTCCTGCTGATCGATGGATTCATCATACTGATTGGCGGGATTGTCGCGGGTGGCCTGTGCGGCACCAGGAATCAGAGTCCGCAATGCGGTATCGGCATTGAGGCAGAGTCGGTCAAGAAAAGAAAGTTTCGGCGATGTCATAGCGCTATACCTTGGTGCTGCTGATTACCACGCTATGATATCAGTTGTTGCCGACCAGTGCAGACCAATGTTTTAACACCAGCTGTAATTGATGAATATCGACCGGTTTGGCGAGGTGGTCGTTCATGCCAGCGGCAATACAGTCCTCCTTGTATTGGCTCTGCACATGCGCAGTCAGTGCCAGAATTGGCGTTGGCTGTAGATTGTTTTTTTGCTCCCACAACCGTATCGCTCGGGTTGCCTCTATACCGTTGAGTACGGGCATCTCACCGTCCATAAAGACCAAATCGAAGGAGTTCTTCTGCACAGCTTCCAGGGCCTCCTGACCGTTGGACACCGCCTGGCAATAGACGTCGAGCTTCTTGAACATGCCCATTAACACCTTGGCGCTGACGATATTGTCCTCGGCAATCAGCACCGCTAATCGGTCGATCTTCGGCTTGGCCATTGGGGTTAGCTCAGCGGTTTTTCGTCGTTCATTCTGTTTTTCAACCTCCTCGACCAACAGCAGCTTTAGCTGGTTATAGTCGATGGGTTTTTCTATTCGACGATGAATGCCTGCCTCGCGATAGAGGCTGGCTTCGACGGAGCTCAGTTGTGAGGCCATGAGAATAGTAATATGGCCAAGTTGGTTAAGCTGGTCGTCATCTTTTACTCGTTCGGCCAGCTGCAAGCCATTGAGGGATTGCAGCTCATAGTTGATTAGCAGCAGGTCGTAAGCCTCTCTGATATTGGCCTTGTTGCGTAGTTTGGCTAATGCCTCGCTGGCATTAATTGCGCTGTCGGTCTTGATATCCCAACCGGATAAGAAGTCGCGAACCACTGAACAGCTGCGTTCATTGTCGTCGACAATGAGTGCGGTTAGGCCGTGCAGATTTTGGCTTACATCATTATCGTCGGCATTCAATGGCTTGGCGGGAAGGTCAAGCTGAAGCCGTAAAATACAGCCTGCTCCGATCTGGCTCTGCACGGTGATATCGCCCTTCATCAGCTTGGCCAGATGATATATTGCCGCCAGTGGTGGTTCGTCTGAAAATTGCTTCTGGGGGTGGTTAAACAGCTGTCGCTGTTGGTGGATGTTGATGCCGTGGCTGGTATCCTTAACCACCAAGGTAATACTGGCGTTGTTATTGTCGGTGAACGAGGTCTTGCAGCTCACCACCACCTCGCCGTATTCAGTATTGTAAATGGCGTTGTGAATCAACACTAAAAAAATCTGCCGGATACGGAAGCGGTCGCCATAGCAATTGAGGGCAAAGGTGTTTTGTAGGTTGGCAATCAGTTCGATGTTCTTCTGCTGTGCCAATTTTTGAAAACCGTCGCAGCACTGTTGTATCAGCTGATTCAGCTCGAAGTACTCTTCGCTGAATTGGATGTTACCACTGAGAATCCGGTTCTCATCAATGACCTCATCGAGGGTGTTAAGCAAGGTGTTACCGCTGGTGAGTAACGCTACGATGTGTTCGCGTTGCTGACTGTTTAAGGCGTCTTTAGCCAAGAGGTTGGCGATTGAAATCATATCGCTGACGGGGGCGCTGACCTTGCTGTTGACGGTATTGAGTAGCAAACTGTGTTGTTCTTTCTGACTGTCGCTGATGGCCTGGTTAATAATCCCAACTGTCTCTGAGCGAAATTTTTGTGCTGATTGATAGAAAAACAGAGCATTCATTAAACTGAGCTCTATCAGACCGATAAACGTGATCAGCATGACGCCAGAAAAGTTGGACTGATCTTCCAAAATACTGCTGGATAAATAGATCAGAATGCCGACAACACCGAAGATGCGAATGAGGGCAAAAAACAGCAGATGGCGGTTGCTGGTTTTAATGTACTCAACCAGCGAGGTAGTAATGACGGAGCATAAAATAACCAGGGCATAAACATTGGCTAAGTTGCTGTTCACCGACTGTGGGGCCAAAAATTCGGCCGCGATGAATGCCACCCCAGCGCACTGCGCAAGGCGAAGCAGCGTATAACTGTTGAGGCCAATAGGCGGCTTAAAGCTGTTGAGCAAGATAACGATTTGCATCAGGCAGATGAAGGCGATATTGGTGTAGAGCACCAGCGCTTGAAAATTATATTGCTCGGTTGAACCAAACACGTAGTATCCGTAGCCCAGCTGGTTCATTAGTACACCGGCAATGGCGGCGATATAAATCGCTTGATACAGATAGATTGGATTTCGTCGGAACAGTATAAAGGCCAATGAATTAATGACGACCAAGATGACAAATAAGCCGGTAACCGCACCGGCCAGCCAGCTTTGTTCGGCGATATAGCTGTGGAGGTAGTTAGTATTGAACAGGACGAGATCGAGGCTCTGGGTAGAAAGCGAATAGAGTTTTAGATAAAAGGTATGGGTGCTGCCTGTGGCAATGTCGATATTTTGATAAAGCGGTGGTAAAACAATTTCTCGATCTTTGAAAACGGTGGTATCACCTCCGTCGGCGAGTAGAGTGAGGTGCTGCTCGTTCAGCGAATACAGCTGATATTGGTCGATTGTATTGGGTTGGATGCGCAGGGTGATGCGTTGATTGTCGGCACTATTGTGAATGGAAAAACGCAGCCAGATTGCGCTGTTTTCAGGCAGCTTTTGCAATCGATAGTAATTAGCCGGAATAAACTCAATCTGCATCTCATGATCGAGAATGGCTTGCTGATCAACATCATTGTTATCGTCAATATAGAGGTCGAGATGGGCTCTGAGGCTTTGTTGTTTAAGCGTCGGAGTGACTTCAAAGATCGGCGCCGCAGAGGCGGGCAAGGCGATTAAGCCGGCGAAGAGAATGAGCGAAAAGTAGCCGAGATTGAGATAGCGAAACAACTGAATTCTCCTGAGTTCAGTAGCTCGAAAATCAGCAAGGGGCTGGTATTGCAGCCCCCGCTAAACTACTGGGTTATTTTTTTTGTTCGCGCGCTATCGCACGATAACCGATATCGTTGCGGTAGTACACGCCCTGCCAGTCGATTTGTGCGGTCAACTGGTAGGCTGACTGTTGCGCCTCGGTGACAGAATTGCCCAGAGCGGTGGCACATAGAATGCGGCCGCCGTTGGTCACGATGTTGTCGCCCTGCTGTGCAGTGCCGGCATGGAAGACTTTTTGGTCGGCGCTGCTGCTGTTATTCAAGCCGCTGATAACATCGCCTTTAGTGTAGTCGCCAGGGTATCCTCCCGCTGCTAATACCACGCCAACGGCAGGACGTGGGTCCCAGGCTGTAGTGACCTTATCCAGGGTCTTGTCGAGGGCGGCATTACACAGTTCAACCAGGTCGGATTGCAGGCGCATCATAATTGGCTGAGTTTCAGGGTCGCCAAAGCGGCAGTTATATTCGATAACCTTGGGTGTGCCATCGGCATCAATCATTAAGCCGGCATAGAGAAACCCAGTGTAGTCATTGCCCTCAGCAGCCATACCCTCGACCGTGGGGTATATCACTTCTTGCATCACACGCTGATGAATCTCATCGGTGACCACAGGAGCGGGTGAATATGCACCCATGCCGCCGGTATTAGGGCCAGTATCGCCTTCGCCAACGCGTTTGTGATCTTGGCTGGTGGCCATGGCAACGGCATTTTTGCCGTCGACAACGACGATGAAACTCGCCTCTTCGCCGCCGAGAAACTCCTCGATGACGACACGACAACCGGCTTCACCAAAGGCATTGCCAGAGAGCATGTCACGCACGGCTTCCTCAGCCTGGGCGACAGTCTCGGCAACGATGACGCCCTTGCCGGCGGCTAAGCCATCGGCTTTGACAACAATCGGTGCGCCCTGTTGTTGAATGTAGGCCAGAGCCTGATCAACATCGGTGAAGTTTTGATAATAGCCGGTGGGGATATTGTGGCGGGCTAAGAAATCTTTGGTGAAAGCTTTAGAACCCTCGAGCTGTGCGGCACCTTTGCTGGGACCAAAGCATCGCAGTTGGCGGCTTTGGAAATAATCGACCACACCTTCAACAAGCGGTGCTTCGGGGCCAACAATGGTAAGGCCAACATTATTCGACTCGGCAAAATCTGCCAGGGCGACAAAGTCCATCGCATCGATGGCAATATTTTTTAATTTATTTTCGCCGATGCTGCCAGCGTTGCCGGGGGCGATAAAAACGGTGTCGACCGCTGCTGACTGAGCAGCCTTCCAAGCGAGAGCGTGTTCCCGTCCGCCGCTACCGATAATTAATACATTCATTACCCTACTCCAAAATTGGTGATGCCCAGTGCGGCTAAAATAGCCCCGGGCTAAAACAAAGCGATGGCGAAGTTGCGCAACAGAGTCGGCCTGCCAATGGGCAGGCCGATTGTCGCTACAGCTTAGTGGCGGAAGTGGCGCATGCCGGTAAAGACCATGGCCATGCCAGCCTCATCTGCGGCGGCGATGACTTCCTCGTCACGCATCGAACCGCCGGGCTGGATAACACAGCTGATGCCCGATTGGGCGGCGTTATCGATACCATCACGGAAGGGGAAGAAGGCGTCTGATGCCATCACCGAACCGGCTACTTCCAAGCCTGCATGCTCGGCCTTGATGGCGGCGATGCGGGCAGAGTTGATGCGGCTCATCTGACCGGCACCAACGCCAACGGTTTGGCCGTTCTTGGCGAAGACGATGGCGTTAGACTTAACAAACTTGGCGACTTTCCAGGCGAATAATAGATCGCGGATCTCTTCTTCACTGGGCTGACGTTGGCTGACAACCTTGAGATCGGCGCCGAGTACCATGCCTTGATCACGGTCCTGAACCAACAGACCACCGTTGACGCGCTTGTAGTCGAAGGCGTGACCGGCTTGCTGCCACTGGCCGCATTCGAGGAGACGGACGTTTTTCTTGGCGGCGATGATGTCGCTGACACCGTCTTCGATGCTGGGGGCAATGATGACCTCGACAAACTGACGGTCGACAATGGCCTGAGCGGTATTGACATCGAGGGCACGGTTGAAGGCGATGATGCCGCCAAAGGCTGACTCGGTGTCGGTGGCAAAGGCGAGGTTGTAAGCATCGAGGATATTGTCGGCAACGGCAACGCCACAGGGGTTGGCGTGTTTGACGATGACACAGGCCGGTGCGGTAAAGTTTTTAACACACTCGAGAGCGGCATCGGTGTCGGCAATGTTGTTGTACGACAGCGCCTTGCCTTGTAACTGCTGAGCGGTAGAGATCGACGCCTCCTGTTGGTCGGCCTCGACGTAAAAGGCTGAGTTCTGGTGTGGGTTTTCGCCGTAACGCAACTCCTGAGCCTTAACAAACTGGGTGTTAAAGGTGCGCGGAAAGTTTTCGCTGCCGCCGGGAACCTTGGTACCAAAGTAGTTGGCAATGGCGCCGTCATAAGCGGCGGTGTGCTCATAGGCTTTGATGGCTAGATCGAAGCGAGTGGCCAGGGTGGTGCTGGCATTGTTGGCGGCCATTTCGGCAATAATCGCCTGATAGTCCGAGGCGTTGACCACGATATTGACGTGGGCGTGGTTCTTAGCCGCCGCGCGAACCATGGTTGGGCCACCAATATCGATGTTCTCGATAGCGTCTTCGAGGCTACAATCCGGGTTGGCAACGGTGGCAGAGAAGGGGTAGAGATTAACCACGACCATGTCGATGGCATCGATACCGTGCTCGGTCATAATTGCCTCGTCGGTGCCGCGACGACCCAAGATGCCGCCGTGCACCTTCGGGTGAAGGGTTTTGACGCGGCCATCCATCATTTCAGGGAAACCGGTGTACTCAGAAACTTCGACAACGCTGAGGTCGTTGTCTTTCAGTAGTTTATAGGTGCCGCCGGTGGACAAAATTTCAACGCCTTGAGCGATAAGCTCACGGGCAAATTCAACAATGCCGCTCTTGTCGGAGACGCTTATTAAGGCTCTTTTAACGGGATGTAAATCGCTCATTGATAGTCTCTAGATGATGGATAAATGGGTTTAGGGTGATTATAAAAAAGGCGAGCCTAAGCTCACCTTTTCAGATTCGTTACAGCAGGTCGTACTGCTTGAGCTTCTTGCGCAGCGTGCCGCGGTTCAAGCCAAGAATGATGGAGGCCTTGGTTTGGTTGTTGCGGGTGTATTGCATCACACGCTCAAGCAACGGTGCTTCAACCTCTGCGAGTACCATGTCGTACACCTCTGTGACTGGCTGGCCGTCTAGATGCGAAAAGTAGTTGTTAAGCGCAGTCTCAACACTGTCGCGCAGTGTTTGGGCAGAGGCCACAGGGGCCTGGGTAAAGTTGCTCTTTAATTCGCGGTCTTCGGTGTTGATTGCCACGGCTGCAGAATCGTTCATGGGTGGTGCTCCTTGGGAAAGTCGTCAAAAAGTTTGGTCAGCCAAAATTGTTGTTCGCTGGCACTCTCAAGGCGGTTAAATTGTTGCTTGAGTTGACGGTTGATGTGATGTTCTTGCAAATACCAACCCACGTGTTTGCGGGCGATACGTACCCCCATAAACTCGCCATAAAAGCCATAAAGCTCAGCGAGATGGGAATTCATAACATGATGAATTTCGTGGTTGCTCGGTGCCGGCAGGTATTGGCCAGTACTGAGGAAATGATTGATTTGGTCAAATAGCCAGGGCTTTCCCTGGGCGGCGCGGCCGATCATGACGCCGTCAGCCTGAGTGTAGTCAAGCACGGCGGCGGCTTTCTCTGGGCTGTTAATATCCCCATTGGCAAAGACCGGAATATCGACGGCGGCCTTGATTGCGGCAATGGTGTCGTATTCGGCCTCGCCCTTGTAAGCATCGGCTCGGGTACGGCCATGGACGGCCAATGAACGGATGCCGGCATCTTCGGCGATACGGGCAATAGTGACGCCGTTGCGCTGATCCGGTGACCAGCCGGTTCTAATTTTGAGCGTCACTGGGGTGTCGCCAGCAGCGTCGACAGCGGCCTCGAGAATATCCTGTACCAATTGTTGGTCTTTGAGCAGGGCTGAGCCGGCGGCTTTTTTACACACTTTTTTCGCCGGACAGCCCATATTGATATCGATGATCTGGGCACCAAGAGCGACGTTCTGGCGAGTCGCCTCAGCCATCATCTCGGCGTCACCACCGGCAATTTGTACCGCGCGGGGGGCTACTTCGCCACGGTGGTCGAGACGGAGCTTGGATTTGCGAGTGTTCCACAGGCGGGTATCGCTGGTCACCATCTCGGAGACCACAAGAGCGGCGCCGAACTGCTTGCAAAGCTGACGGAAAGGACGGTCGGTAACACCGGCCATCGGTGCAAGCACCGCTTTTCCCTCTATCTTGTAAGCGCCAATCTGGACCAACGGGTGATACCTTTTAAGCTGTGGATAAATAACGGCGACGACGAAAACAGGTCGACGCACAATAGCGTTGAAATCGGTCGAGTAGAGCCGTTTTGAGGGGCGCTATAATACAGATTCTAGCGAGGCGGGGAAAGAGAGAAGGGCGGAAAAACTGCTGTTTTTTTGTTCGATTTTTTCTCTTTAGGGCTTGATTATTTTTTTTCGTCCGCTTCGAAAGTAATCTTATAGTTGATGGCGTTGTCACCGGGGCTGACCAATAGCAGCGGCACATGTATTTGTCGCTGCTTAGGCATTTGCTTGCTGCCACTCAGCTCGCCGTGCAAATATTCATCCTTGGTAAAGCCGCGGGAGCTGATCACGGTATTATTGACATCACTAAAGGTCACCCGAATCTTCGGGTAGGGCTGGTCGAAATTGGCGTTATTGATAATAATCATGTCGACATTGAGCAGTTGGTCGTTGTCGGTATTAGGCCGGACGATAATGTTGCGGCTGCTGATTTTGCTGATGTCATAAAGTGGCGGTAATTGGCAGCCGATATGCTCGCAGACTTTTTGGTACCACGGGCGGAGTGTGCTTTCACGGCTCAGGCTGTTGATATTGAACCAGGCGTACTGGGCGAGCAGAATGACCAGCATTAAGACGCTGAGGGCTGACCATAGCCATTGTTTACTGTGATTGTGGTGATGGTGTAGCTCGACCGGCTCAGATTCAATGGCATTGACCAGAGCGGCGCGGTCGGCAATCGGTGAGTCTGCGCTGAAACTGTCGGCTTGATGAGGGCTGGCAGCTGGCTGCTCGTCCACCTCATCGGCGGGACTGTGATCGACCGAGGGCTGTGCGTGGTCGCTGTCGGTTTCGTCTGGGGTGTTCGTGGGTTGGTACAGTTCTTCTGGGCTGGACTGTTCGATTTCCTCAAGCAGCGCCCGAGCCCACGATTCATCATCCTCGTCATCGTCGCTGTCTTCATTGTTGCTGAAGACATCGACATCGCTGAAGCCCTGCGGCTCATCGAGGGCCTCAAGGTTGATAAAGCTATCGCTGAGTGCGCTGTTGCTCGAGCTGTTGCCGGTGGTCGAGTTGTCGTGCTGGCTGTCATCGTTGCCGAGACTGAAATTAAACAGCGGGTCTTCGGCAAGAGTTGGGGGCAGCGAGGGGCTGTCGTCGGTAATATTTGTATCATCGTCGTTGTCGTCCCAGTGATCGGCGGCGGCAAAGACGTTGAGGCAGGAGCCACAGCGCACACTGCCAGCGGCAAGCGTTAGCTGATGTTCTGTTACCCTAAATGCGGTTTGGCAGTTAGGGCAGCGAGTAACTTTTGGCTCCATAATGACGGTATCGTCCTACTAAAATTGTTGTTGTTGCGATACTACTGTGCAGACTTAACAGCGTCTACACGAATCCATTCTTCTTGATTGACTATTTGTCGGACGTCACATTGTTGACTATAACACTGGCGAATTGCCTCGGCTTGTACATCCAATATACCTGAGAGTACAACATCTGCACCGGGTTTAGCCAGACCTGTTAAGGTGTCGGATAGCTCGACCAGAGGGCCTGCGAGAATATTGGCCAATACGATGTCAGCCTTCAGCTCGGGGTATTTTTCATTCATTTGCTCAGGGTAGTAGAGTTCGAAGCGCTCGTCGGCAATACCGTTACGCTGGGCATTGTCGCGACTGGCAACCAGTGCCTGCGGATCGATGTCGGTGCCGATGACTTTCTCGGCGCCCAGCAGCAGTGCCGCGATGGCCAAGATACCAGAGCCGCAGCCGTAGTCGACGACGGTTTTACCGGCGACATCGGCGCTATCTAACCACTCTAAGCACTGTGCCGTTGTCGGGTGAGTACCCGTGCCAAAGGCGAGGCCGGGATCGAGTAAAATATTCACCGCATCCGGCTCTGGCGGGGCCATCCAGCTTGGGCAGATCCACAGGCGCTGGCCAAACTTCATCGGCTTGTAGTTCTTGATCCACTCGCGCTCCCAGTCCTTGTCTTCGAGGATTTCACTGCGGTGCGGTGGCAGATCTTGCTGGTAGCAGGCGGCGATCATGCGCAGTGCCATACTTAGGTCAACCTCGGCGTCAAACAGCGCGGTGACGCGGGTGTGTGACCACAGCGGCGTCTCGCCAATAGCCGGTTCAAACAGGGGTTGGTCGGCATTATCCTGCAGGGTCACCGCCACGCTGCCGGCCTCTAACAAGGCGTCTTCTAATCCCGGAGCGTCATCGGGGTTGGTATCAAAATTGATTTGAATCCATGGCATGGTCGTTAATCCTGTGGGGTAAGCTGAGCAGCGATTCTATAGTGCGGCGGATAAAAGGCAAGTAAACGATGTCAAGGCTGGTCAATAATCAGTGCAGAGTTGCGCGGTGGCGCAGGGCGGGGCATTAGTGGCAGCGGTGACGGCGTAGCTGCCGTCACGGATGCTGCCACTAAGTTCGAGCTTATTGCAGGCCGAGTTTCTTCTCAAGATAGTGAATATTAACACCACCCTTGCGGAAACCTTTGTCGTTAACAAGTTCTTTTTGCAGGGCAACGTTGCTGCGAATGCCTTCGATCAATAGCTCGTCGAGGGCGTTGTCCATACGGTTGAGCGCTTCTTCACGGGTGCTGCCGTAACTGATGACTTTGGCAATCAAAGAATCATAGTGCGGAGGCACGCTGTAGCCGCTGTACAGGTGAGAGTCGACACGGATACCGTTGCCGCCAGGGGCATGGTAGTGCGTGACCTTACCGGGGCTGGGCATAAAGGTTTTCGAGTCTTCAGCGTTGATGCGACACTCGATAGAGTGGCCGTTGATTTTGATATCTTCCTGCTTGACCGTCAGCTTTTCTCCAGCGGCAATGCGTAACTGCCACTTGACGATGTCGATGCCGGTAATCATTTCTGTCACCGGGTGCTCGACCTGAACACGGGTGTTCATCTCGATGAAGTAGAAGCCGCCGTCCTCATACAAGAACTCGAAGGTGCCAGCGCCGCGGTAGCCAATATCGATACAGGCCTGCACACAATCCATGGCCACTTTCTCACGGATGTCATCGGGGATGCCCGGTGCCGGTGCTTCTTCTAATACCTTCTGATGGCGACGCTGCAGTGAGCAGTCGCGATCAAACAGGTGGATGGCGTTGCCCTGGCCGTCGGCTAAGACCTGGATCTCAACGTGACGAGGGTTGCCGAGGAATTTCTCCAGGTAAACCGTGTCATCGCCAAAGGCGACGCGAGCCTCAGACTTGGTCAACTGAATGCTGTTGAGCAGTTCGTTTTCATCGTGAACCACGCGCATGCCACGACCACCGCCACCGGCAGCAGCCTTGATGATGACCGGGAAGCCGATCTCATTGGCAATGCGTAGCGAGCGAGCTGAGTCGTCAGTCAACGGGCCGTTTGAGCCTGGGACTGTGGGTACGCCAGCGGTAATCATCGCCTTGATCGCGGCGACTTTGTCGCCCATGGTGCGAATCGTATCGGCAGTTGGGCCAATAAAGGTGAAGCCGCTGTTTTCTACCTGTTCGGCGAACTCGGCGTTTTCTGCCAAGAAACCGTAGCCTGGGTGAATGCCATCGGCGCCGGTGACTTCGGCGGCACTGATAATACTTGAGCCCTTAAGATAGCTTTCTGTCGATGGTGCTTTACCGATGCAGACAGCCTCGTCGGCCAGGCGGACGTGTTTGAGATCACGGTCGGCGGTGGAGTGCACAGCAACAGTCTTAATGCCTAATTCTTTACAGGCACGCAGGATGCGCAGAGCAATCTCACCGCGGTTAGCAATAACAACTTTTTCCATTGTGGATACCTCGCTGTTGTTGCGGATTAACCGATAGTGACTAGTGGCTGATCGAATTCTACTGGCTGGCCATCATCTACCAAGATAGCTTGCACAGTACCGGCCTTGTCGGCTTCGATCTGGTTCATCATCTTCATTGCTTCAACAATACAGATAATGTCGCCAACCTTGACCTGTTGACCGACTTCTACGAAAGAAGAGGCGCCGGGTGCGGGTGAACGATAGAAGGTGCCAACCATAGGCGAGTTAACGCTGTGGCCAGCCGGGGTGGCAGGCTCTGCTTCAACGGCAGCAGCAGGTGCGGCAGCTGCAGCAACGGGCGCGGGGGCAACGGCTGCTGGCTGAGCATAAACAGGCGCTGTGGCAGAGGAACCATTACGGCTGATGCGCACAGACTCTTCGCCTTCTTTTATTTCAAGCTCATCGATGTTTGATTCTTCAAGTAGTTCGATCAGTTTTTTAACTTTTCTGATATCCATAATAACGCCTTAATACGGTGGTTAAATAATAGGGGGTTAAACGCCGAGCTTGCCGATAACGGCTTGCAGGGCGAGGTGATAACTGTCGACACCCAAGCCACAGATCACACCTTCAGCAATATCCGATAAATAGGAATGCTTTCTGAAGGGCTCTCTGGCGTGGACGTTGGAAAGATGGACTTCGATAAAGGGAATGGCCACACCGGCAAGGGCGTCGCGCAGAGCAACACTGGTATGGGTAAAGGCGCCGGGGTTGATAATGATGAAATCAATATTGCCCTGTGCTTGGTGAATACGGTCGATCAGCTCGTGTTCTGCGTTGCTCTGCAGGTCGTCGAGTTGGTGGCCGGCATCACTGGCACTTTGCACCAATTGCTGGTTAATATCTTCCAGAGTGCTGTAACCGTAAATTTCGGGCTCGCGGCTGCCTAATAGGTTTAGGTTGGGGCCGTTGAGTACAAGAATGTTTGCCACGGTAAAAATCCTCTGTCGATAAAAACATCTATATCGATGTGCTACCAAATAAAACTTCTTAGAATAATCGGTTATTATGCCGCTAACTTGCCGCTAAGTTCTAAAAGTAGCAGAGTCAAACCGGTTTTCAAGCGTTATTCAGCGATTGGGAGGGATTTTGCACTATTTTTTGGCTTTTTGGCAACCAAAAAATGCTATTTTTGTCGATTCGGTGAACATGTAAGCATATTCACCGTGTTTTCCTCGAAGTTAATCCGAATTTTGACACCGCTAAGTTTACAGTGAATCCATTATTTGATCTTCGATGATATCGGCGGTAAGCAACTGCGGCAGAATAATAGGCTGTTGACTGTCGGCTGGGTAAAAAAGATAGAGCGGCACGCCGCCACGACCATGCTTGGCCAGTGTGGCGGTAATCTCGGGATTGTAATTGGTCCAATCGCCCTTCAGTGCCACGATGCCCTGCTGCTTGAAGAACCCCTGTACTCTCTCGGTGCTAAGCGCGGTCTTTTCATTGGCCAAACAGGTGATACACCAGTCGGCGGTAAAATTGATAAAAACCGGTTTACCCTGCTGCTGTAGCTCGGCCAAATATGATTCGCTAAAGACTTGGTACTCGCTGTCGGCGACGCTATTCTGCTGGCTTAGGGGCTGCAACTGGTTATTCGCCAGCGGGTAGAAGGCGGCTAACAGCGCGACGATGGCGGTGACTCTGGCCTTGCTCTTACCGCGCCATGCCCACAGTGCGTAGGCGATGAGAATACCACCGCCGAGTACCGTGATTGCGCCGTCGATACCGGTTTGACGGCCGACCACCCATAGCAACCACAATGCGGTGGCATATAAAGGAAAGGCTAAAAACTCCTTGAAACGGATCATCCAGGCGCCGGGCTTGGGCAGTTTGTCGTGGAGGCTGGGAATATAGCTAATCAATAGCATCGGCAAGGCCATGCCCAAGCCGAGGCTGGCGAAGACGATAATGGCGACGGGTGTTGATTGGGTCAGCGCGTAACCGGTGGCAGCCCCCATAAAAGGTGCGGTGCAAGGGCTGGCGACCACGGTGGCCAAGACGCCGGTAAAGAATGAACTCTGGCGGCTGTTGCCCTGGGTTAATGACTGGCCGGCGCCCATCAGTGAACTGCCCAATTCGGTATAGCCGGCCATGGCCAGGCCGAGGAATAAAAAGAGGTACGCCAGCAGTGCCACAAACCAGGGCGTCTGCAATTGAAAGCCCCAGCCAATCGCCTCGCCGAGTGAGCGTAAGATAATTAACAGCAGGGCGATGGCAACAAAGCTGATAACAACGCCGGCGGTATAGGCCCAGCTTTGCTGGCGGGAGTGCTCGATATCCTGGTTGTTCATTGCCAGCGCTTTCAGTGATAGTACCGGTAGCACGCAGGGCATGAGGTTGAGAATCATACCGCCGAGCAGGGCGAAAATGATGATGACGAAGATCGAACTGTTGCCATCGTTGGCAATGGCGGGGGCGACTGGGATTGCCGTGACGGCTGAGGTGTTGCCGCCGCTGCTATCGGCCAGGGCGACACTGCCGGTGCTGGGGTCGACGCGATAGTGGATGGTTTCTGGCGGGTAGCACAGGCCGGCATCGGCACAGCCTTGATAGGTGACGCTCAAGTCATAGGCGGATGCTGGTTGCGAGGTGATGTCGATCTCAGCCTGTTGGTAATAGACGTTTACATCGCCGAAGTATTCATCCTGTTTGGCCAGTCCCTCAGGAATGGTAACGGCATCGGTAATATTGTCGCCGTTGATTTTAACTTTGAAGGCGTGGCGATAGAGGTAGTAGCCGTCGGTGATCTGCCAGTGAATGCGGGTGAGTTGCTCGTTGATGACGCTGACATCGGTTTGATAGGCCTGATCGACCGTTAAAAAACTATCGCCAGAGGTCGAGCTGTTGGCAAAGGGGTCGCTTTGGCTGGTTGCCAACGGCGAGATCAAGGTCAGCAGCGTGAGTAAAATGAAAGAAAAACACTGGCGGGGCATTGTCGGATATCCTTGTGATTAATCGGCACTGCAGTATTCGACCAGCAGAATGGTAAAACATTCCCCAAGGTCTGTGATAATACCAACAAATATGCCGATAAGAGTGATGTATACTAACGCCGAAAGTTAGCGAAGTCTTGTCGATGCGATTATGCGTCAGGCATTAGTTGAGGAATAACAGAGAGAATGATGGCTGCACAGGCATTGAACAGAGCGGGCGAGTTGGCAGGACACCGTCATTTATTGGTGGCGTTGATGGTTGTTTTTTTGGCCGCCTGTGGCGCCGCCCCGGAAAAACCGCAGCCGTCAGTGCCGATCAAATTACAGCCCAGCAAGGCCGAGCTGCAGCAGCAGAGTGCGGAGCGCCAGCGCAAGTGGGTGGCCTTTATGTTAATGGAGGCCGATCAGGCCTTCGAGCGTAATCGGCTGATGAAACCCAAGGGCGACAACGCCTATGACCGTTACCGTCAGATTCTCGATATTGAGCCGAACAATCTCGCCGCCAAGGCGGGGATTAAGCACATTAGTCGTCGTTATCTCACCCTGGCGAAAGAGGCCTTTGATCGCGGCAATGTCCGCTCGGCACAGGATTATGTTTACCAGTCGCAGAAAATAGACCCGAACTATGCCGGCGCCCGCGCCATGGCTGCCTATATCAAACAGTACAGCCCGCCAGCCACGGTCAATAATAGTAATAAGAGTGTCGACGATGGAGCGGTCAAGGCGCCGATGGCCGACAGCCAATACAATGAATACCTGCTCGACAGCGGCGATTTAGCAGCGAAGAATAGCGCCGTCGATGCCCAGCTCGATGCAATATCGCAGCTGGCCAGCCAATGGCAGTCACGGCTACTAATAGTCGCCAGAAACGATGCCCAAGGCCGCTGGATATATCAGCAGTTAAAGGCCAAGGCCGAGGGCTATCGTTTCCGTGCCAATATCGAGGTGGGTAAGTTACCCAGAGTGGTATTGTTAGATCAGCCGCTGCTGGCAGAGGTGGACAGAACAGACACCGCAACGACATCGGCGCCAGACACCCCGCCAGCTGAGCCAGAATAAACATCTCGTCGATGATTTTTTCCGGACGCCACCTCCCTTGTTGCCAACCGTAAAACAGGCGATGATGGGGCATAAAAAATACAAGAGGAGTTGCATCATGAGATATATTTTCTCCACCATGGGTTTTGCCAGGGCGATCATGGGGGTGGCATTAGGTTTATCGCTTATGTCGACAACAGTGATGGCCGGGTCTATTGATGTCTCCGAGGCCTATGTGCGCGAAGTCATTCCCGGACAGGTCAACAGCGCGGCGTTTATGTCGCTGGCCAACAGTGGCGACGCCGACAAGGTACTGGTGTCAATCAATAGCAATGCGGCCGAACGGGTAGAACTTCATCAGCATATTCATCAGCAGAACAACATGCGTATGGAGCAAGTTGAGCGGGTGGTTATTCCAGCCGGAGAGCAGTTTGAGTTTTCCCCCGGCGGATATCATGTGATGTTTATTGGTGTTACCTCATCGCTTCGCGCCGGAGAAAATGTTGAAATGTCGCTGCAGTTCTCCGATGGCAGTGCTCAGCAGATAGATTTACCGGTGGTGTCGATTAAACACCGCTAATATTGAACAACAGATTGAATAATTGAATGAGATTTGGACGTAATATGGCAACGGGTAAGGTGGCGCAGCAACTCAATAGCTGGCGAGAAGAGTTACAGGATTGGTTCGGTGGCGGCAGGGCATTCAAAATGCTGGCCATGGTACTGTTAGTCATTATTGTCTTGCTGGCCGCAATGGGCTGGTACTGGAGTCGCGAACCCGACCTCTTTAGCATTGAGCAAAGTACGCAGCGTGTCGGTATTGAAAGTCGTGAAGTGGTGGGGGTGGCGACAACCTCAGCATTGCTGCAGGTGATGGAGACGCTGCTCGACAAGCCCGGCGGCTATACCCACAACGACAGACTGCCGCCCGGCGTGCTGCTGGATAATATGCCTAACTGGGAATACGGTGCGTTGATTCAGGTGCGCGACTTATCGCGGGCGATGCGTGAGTATTACAGCCGCTCACAGTCTCAATCCCGTGAGGATGAAGAGTTATCAATGGCCGAGCCCCGCTTTAATTTCCAGGCTAACAGTTGGGTCTTGCCGGCCAGTGAGTCGGAGTATCGCGACGGCATGAAGCTGGTTGAAAGCTACCTAGTACGGTTAACCGATGAGCAAAACAAGCAGGCGCAGTTCTACGCCCGTGCCGATAATCTGCACATGTACTTAGGCATGGTATCGAGCCGTCTGGGCAGTTTGTCACAGCGTTTAAGTGCCAGTGTTGGTCAGGCGCGCATCAATACCGATCTGGCCGGTGACAGCGCCGCAACCCAGGCGACTGGCGCCGATCAAATGATGGAGGTGAAGACCTCGTGGTTCGAAATCGACGATATCTTCTATGAGGCTCGCGGTTCTAGCTGGGCCCTGATTCACTTTTTAAAGGCGGTGGAGAAAGATTTCGCCGGGGTGTTACAAAAGAAAAATGCCCTGATCAGCCTGCGTCAGATTATCCGTGAATTAGAAGAGACCCAGGGCACCATCTATAGCCCGATAATTCTAAACGGCAGTGGTTTCGGTTTGGTGGCTAACCACTCGTTGGTCATGGCCTCCTATGTGTCCCGCGCCAATGCGGCAATAATTGATCTTAGAGACTTACTTTCAAGAGGGTAGTGGTAATGGTTCGTGCGGTATTGATGACGTTGATAGTGGTGTTGGCGGGTTGCGCTCAAAGCCCCCAGCAATTGAGTTTTAATGGTGAGTTGACCCCGGCCAATATTCGTTCGGGTTTGGCCGTGATATCGGTACAGGCGCGGGATGACCGTGCCAGTATGACGGTTGGCTCCCGTGGCGGTACCTATGCCGAGACCAGTCTATTAACCACCAATAAAGGTTTTGCCCAGCAGTTGGCCGACCAATATCAACAGGGTTTGATCGACAGCGGTGTGATCACTATTCAGCCCTCGGCACCGACGGCGATTACCGTGGTACTGTCCAGCTTTGCCATCTCGACACCTGAGCGCAGTGTGTTACCCGAGATCAGCTACGCTGGTCAGCTATCCGTGGTGGCTGAGCGGGGCGGCGAAAAGCGCAGTTTTCGTTACTCGGTAAAGCAAACCCATAAAATGCCACAGGTGCCTAACAATGAAAAAAATCAGGCCTTGGTTGATGATTTGTTCTCTGAGCTGTTAAACCGTGCCCTGCGGGATCAGGATCTCAACGGCTTTATTGTCGGTGGCTAAATCATCGTTGCCGACTCGCTGAGTCGGCGTGTTATACTAAAATTATAAGATGTTCAGAAAAAACCTAGGGGATGAAGATGAAGAGCGTACAACGATTATTGTTGGCAACTTCAGTGTTGATAGCCGTAGTGGCCATCAGTGCTTGCAGTGGTGTTAAGACCAAGAGTTACACCCACAGCAAGGCAGTCATTGGCGATTGGCAGAGCTATAACTGGCGCTCAGAGGCAATGGTGCCAAAGGAGGGGGTTGAGCAGCGAACCATCGATTTCGATCATTGGATTCGTGCGGCTGTCGATAAGAAACTGCAAGAAAAGGGCTATGTTTATGCCGCCGAAAATGCTGACATCAGCCTCGATTACCGCTTTGGTGAAGAGTCGTTTATTAGCGAAGATGGCCTGGCCTCACCGCGCGACTATATGGAGACGGCCCACTTAACCTCGGCCGATTACAATGCGGTTAACAGCCAGTTTTACAATCACCCGGTGATGACCGATTTCCAAATCAAAGGCATCGTATTCTCGGTACTCGATAACAGCACCAAGCGCATGGTATGGGAAGGCGTGGCAAAGAAATTGGTGGAAGATAATTCCCCTTCTCTAAAAGCCGTTGAGTCGAGTGTCCAGACCGGTATTAATAAACTGTTCCGTGATTTACCAAATGCTGGCGAACAGTAACAATAGCTGTTTCGTTAGAATATAAAAAAACCGGCCTAGGCCGGTTTTTTTATGTCTGAATTTACTGCTGCTGCGGCGGGTAATTGGCTAACATCTTAGCGATGGTGTCGTTGATTTGTGCCGTGCGTTTGTCGGCATTGTCGCCGCCGTCATCGTTGTATTTCTCGCTGCTGCGCCAGATTAACTTGTCGGTGCTGCGCTGGTAGATGTCGAGTTGGATGGCGACGACTTTCGGGCCTTCGCTGTTGACCGGGATGGCGACACTGCCGCCGACACCGCCGCTGCTACCGAAGCTGCCCAGGCCAATGCTAACCGAGGACTTGTTTTGTTTGGTCTGGGTGGCAATGGTATAGCGCACATCGATATCGGCAGCATCTGCCGCCGCCGGTGTCAGCTGCTTGGCGCTCAGCTGCGTGGTTAGCGCGGCATCGACACGCTGTTGCAGCAGTGGGTGGTCGTTATTGACGCTCTGCTGGCTGAAGCTGTGGAAGCCGCTGAAGTCGATGGCATCGTTATAGTCATACTGGGTCGGCGACGAGCAACCGGCGATGATGACGGTGAACAGTAGGGCAGTAATCGCGGTATAAAAAGGCTTGATGAACATAGCGGCTTTCCAGTTGGCTGGTCAAAAATTGCGGCGGCAATAAGAAGTAACAATCGATCGACTTAGTCTAAGTGAAAAAACAGCGTAGGGGAATGCGTGGCTTAACAGCTAGGGATAACTGCGCGGCATCAAAGACGCGGCGCAGTTATCGTCGGTGGTAAGCGTTAAAGCTGCTCGACGCCACCGATAATGGTTTGCTCGACGCGGATATTGTTAATATCCATCGGGTATTGCAGCGGGTCGCGCTCAAGAATCACCAGGTCGGCCAGCTTGCCGGCCTCGATCGAGCCACGATTATCCTCTTGAAAGATCTGCCAGGCGGCGTCGATAGTCACTGCTCGCAGCGCCGTCATCACGCTGACGCGCTGCTCGGGCCCCAACTCCTCGCCCTTGGCGGTGATGCGGTTGACGCTGGTCCACACGGCCATCAGCGGCTGCATCGGTACCACCGGGGTGTCGAGATGGAGGCTGTAGGTGAGGTCGATAGCCTCGGCGCTTTTGGCCGGGCTGATACGGGCGGCGCGCTCGGGGCCGATAAAGATATCGCGGTGTCGATCACCCCAGTAGTAAACATGGGCGGAGAAGAAGCTGGGGGTAATACCGAGCTGCTTCATCTGCAATAACTGATCGTCTCTGGCCATCTGCGAGTGGATTAAAATCAACCGCGGATCGTCGACCGGGTGTTGCTCTTGAGCAACGGTAAAGGCCTTGATGACCTCGTCGATGGCGCCGTCACCGTTGGCATGAATCGCCATTTGCAGGCCGGCCTTGTGGAAGGCGACGACATCGTCTTCAAGGCTTTGGTAACTGCTACGCATATAGCCGCGGTACTCTTCATCGCCGTGATACGGGGTGTGGTAGTGGCTGCTGAGGTAACCGGTATAGCCTTGAATAGAGCCATCGGAAAATAACTTAACGGCGCCGATGTTGATCTTGCCTTTGCTCAGCTCGGCGGGGTTTTCCTTGCCACTCAAAATATCCTTGCCGTAGCTGTCGCTCATCGGCCACAGTTCGAGTCGCATCGGTGTCAGTTTTAGCATTGAGGCCATGGCCATACCCTGGGCCATCTGTTTCTCGATGGCGCCGCTCTGAGCGGTGGTGACACCGACAGCAAGATAGTCCTTGTTGGCGTCTTTAATCATCTCAAAAAACTGCAGCGCCGAGAAATCCATGGCCAACATTTGGATCGGGGTGACGGCATTTTCTTCAATCAAGCCGTTTAGTTTGCCCTCGCTGTCGCGGCTGTAGTGACCGCCATCGGGGTCGACGCTGTCCTCGGTAATACCGGTCAGCTCCAATGCTTTGCGATTTACCACGGCCATGTGACCAGAGATGTGCCAGACGAAGATGGGTTTGGTGGTGGAGATAGCGTCCAGCTCTTGAATAGTAGGGTGGCGCTGTTCAGCCAGCATGGTGTCGTCATAGCCAACGGCCATTACCCACTCGCCCTCGGCGGTTTTGTTGGCCTGGCCTTCGATGGCAGCCAGTAATTGGTTCATGTTCTCGGTGTTGCCTATCGGCGGGCTGTTAACATCGACGCCAAATACCTTCATGCCGGAGCCTGGGAAGTGGCCGTGGGCATCGATAAAGCCGGGCAGCAGCGTTTTGCCTTGTAAATCGTTTACCACGGTGTTGCTGTCGATCAGCGCCTTGATCTCCTCATCACTGCCGGTGGCGGTAATAGTGTCGCCGCTGACGGCGACGGCGCTGACAATACGATTGTCCTTATCCATGGTCAGTACGTTACCATTGATAAACACCTGTTTAGCCGGTGGCTGCTCGGGTTGTAGCCACAGCAACACGGCAATAACAGCGATTGCGACGGCTACTAATAGGGCGAGGAGTATTTTTTTCATTATTAGTCTCGTATTGTGGTTAAGGCGGCGTTATTGTAGCCGGTAATAAATCGTCGGGCGATGAATCAATGTCCACATAAGCGAAACAATAGGTTGCCTTTAAGCGACTATTTTTTAAACAGGAATTACCATAATGGCAATGATTGCAGTGGCGCTTTTGGTCTCGGTAATGTCGGGATTTTTTGTCTTCGTCTGGACCCGAAAACATTACCAGGTTGAACTCTACAAGGCCTCTGAGTTACTGGCTCAGCAGGATGAGCAGCAAAAAGCACTGAGCGAACAAAACAGTGAGCAGGCGCAGCAGATTGCTGATTTGAGCTACCGCCTGAAGCGGTGTGAAAACGATTTAGCCGCGGCCCAGCGCAGCGAAGATTGAGCCGCGTTAAGGGACTTTTTTGCTATAACAATTGGTAATGTAGGTGAATACCCCCTTCGCCTATGTAAACACCCGTATTACTGTGAGCGGACAGCGATTGTTAACATGATGTATAATGAGCGGTTATCTGCTTAATTTTTAAACATATTAAAGGTTATTTTCATGCAATTGCTGCAGCAACTCCGCCGTCTTACCGTAGTGGCTACTGTATTGGCTGTCTCTGGCTGTGCCTCGCTGATCGAGTCAAAAACTGCGCAAATGGCTGACGATCTGTCGTCTGCTGTTTATAACAACAATGATCTTGAAACTGTCGCCACAGCGATGCCGACGTTTATTATTATGGTTGACGGCTTTATCGAGGGCAGCCCGGATAGCGCCGGCCTACTGCGCACAGGTGCCTCGCTGAATGATGCCATGGCGGCCAACTTCGTCACCGACCCAGAGCGCAAGAAAAGGCTGTCTGACAAGGGGCGCAATTACGCCTTCAGAGCAGCTTGTGCACATGACAAACGCTACTGCGAGGTGCTGGATCAGCCCTTCGATCAGTTAGAGCTGGCCCTTGATCAGGCCGACGAGGGCGATATTGCCTATCTGTACACCCTGGGTGTCAGCTGGCTGGGTTGGCTGCAGGTCAATACCAATGACTGGAATGCCGTCGCTCAATTGCCGCGAGCCAAGGCCGTACTCGAGCGTGTTGTTGAACTCGATGCCGGTTATGACTACGGCAATGCCCAGCTTTATCTCGGCGGTATTGCCTCGTTGTTGCCGCCAGCTCTGGGTGGCAAGCCCGATGAGGCCAAGGCGTATTTTGAGCAAGCGATAGAGCTCAGCAACGGTGAGAACCTGATGGCCAAGGTGGTTTACGCTCAGATGTATGCCCGTTTGATGTTTGATCAAGAGTTACATCATCAGCTGCTGACCGAGGCGTTGGCCGCCGATCCCAATGTAGATGGGCTAATATTGGTCAATACCGTGGCGCAAAATATGGCGCAGGAGTTGCTGGCCTCAGAGGCGGATTATTTTTAACCGGGTTGGGGCTTAATATAGGGTTTGGCGTTCATCGTAGATTTCGTCTGTAAGCAGCGGCCGACTCAATCAAATTTGGAATGTAGATAGGATAGAAAACTATGTGGTTTAAGTGGATTAAAACTGCCGTGGTAAGTGCCGCGGCAATTGCCTTTGTTTCCTCGACACAGGCGGCGGAGTTTAAAATAGCAACTCTCTCGCCCGATGGCTCGGCCTGGATGAAAGAGATGCGTCAGGCGGCAAAAGAAATCAAAACACAAACCGATGGCCGGGTGAAATTCAAGTTTTACCCCGGCGGTGTAATGGGCAGTGATGAGGCGGTGATGCGTAAAATTCGCATCGGTCAGCTGCAAGGTGGCGCAATGACAGGTGGAAGTTTTGCCGCTGTGGCGCCGGATTCACAGGCTTATAACCTACCACTGAAGTTCCGTTCATTTGAGGAGGTTGACTATGTTCGTGCCCAGATGGACGAGCAGGTTGGCGCCGATATCAAGGCCGGTGGATTTACCACCTTTGGCCTGGCTGAGGGCGGCCTCGCCTATACCATGTCGAAGAAAACCATCGACAGTGTCGAAGCATTACGTGCCGGTAAGGTGTGGATTCCAAATGATGACAAAGGCGCTCAGCGTGCCACCGATGCCTTCGGCGTCTCACCTATTCCTCTGCAGTTAGCTGATGTATTGGCGGGTTTGCAGACCGGTCTAGTGGATACCGTGGCCACCTCTCCCATTGGTGCTATTGCCCTGCAGTGGCACACTCAGGTGAAAACCATGACAGATGTGCCCATGCTTTACTTTTATGCAGTCATGGCCATTGATAATCGCTCGTTCAATCGCTTGAATGCCGGCGATCAAGCCATTGTTACCGAGGTGATGACAGCAGCTTTTAAGCGCATCGATGCACAGAACCGCAAAGATAATATTGCCGCTTACGATGCCTTGCAGCAGCAGGGTGTCAAGGTTGTTGCTTTGACCGACGAAGAGCGTGTGCGTTGGTACCAGCTGGCTGAGGATGCCGAGAAAACCATTGTGCAGCAGGGGGTGATGTCGCAACAGGTTGCCGATGAAGTCGATCGTCACCTTGAGCAATATCGCTCTTCGGTTGCCGCGCAGTAAGATTGAATAATAATCGTTTAAAAATGGAATGATGGCGTCTATGCCGACAGTGATAAAAATAATCCACCGGCTGGAAGACAGCGTGCTGGTGGCGATGGTGTTGGCCATGATTGGTTTGGCCATCAGCCAAATTTGGCTGCGAAACTTCCACGACAGCGGTATTTCTTGGGCCGACAATGCGTTGCGAGTGATGGTGCTATGGTTGGCCATGATTGGCGCCATGATTGCCACCCGTGAGCGTAACCATATCGCCATCGACGTGTTAAAAATTTATGCCTCCAAACGTGGCAAGCGCGTGCTGGCGATGCTGGCCTCGGCTTCTACCGCCGTTATTTGCTATATCGGCGCCTGGTACAGCGGTGAGTTTGTGTTGCTGGAGTATGAGTACAGTTACGCCGCTTTTGCCAGCGTGCCTGCCTGGCTATGCGAGGCAATTATTCCCTTTGGTTTGGCGGTGATTGGCTGGCGATTCACCCTACAGTTTGTAATGGCAATGTTCTGGTGGGATAAGCTCGAGGTGGCGCAATGACCACATCGATTTTATTTCTTGGCATTCTACTCATGGCGCTGGCCGGGGCACCGATCTTTGCTGTTATTTTAGGGGCTTCTATTGTCGGTTTCCATATCGCCGATGTGCCGCTGACGGTTATCGGCATTGAGTTATATCGGATCAGCGAGACGCCATTGTTACTGGCGCTGCCGCTGTTTACCTTGGCGGGATATTTAATGGCCGAGAGCAAAACCTCCGAGCGAATGGTGCGCCTTACCCAGGCGATGTTTGGCTGGTTACCCGGCGGCCTGTCGATTATTGCCTTTATTACCTGTGCGTTATTCACCGCCTTTACCGGTGCCAGTGGCGTCACCATTGTCGCCGTCGGTGCGCTGCTTTATCCAGCCCTTAAACAAGTCGGTTATGGTGAGCGCTTTAGCCTCGGCCTGGTCACCACTTCCGGTAGCCTGGGATTGTTGTTGGCACCGTCACTGCCGCTGATTCTGTATGGTATTATCGCCCAGCAGATGAACTTAGAGCAGTCGTTTACTATTCAAGATTTGTTTGTTGCCGGTATTCTGCCAGCTCTGCTGATGATTGTGTTGTTGTCGGCCTACAGCCTATGGGCCAATAAAGAAGCCCCTATTGAGATGCAGGCCTTTGATTGGGCAGAGCTTCGCGCCGCTTTTTGGCAGGCCCGGTGGGAACTTCCGCTGCCGCTGTTTGTCATAGGTGGCATCTACGGTGGCTTTTTTGCGGTGTCAGAAACCGCGGCAGTCATCGTCTTATACGTGTTGGTTGTGGAAGTGTTTCTCTACAAGGAAATTCCTCTTAAACAACTGCCCAGCATCATCCGTCAATCGATGACGATGGTTGGCGGGATTATATTGATTTTGGCGGTATCCCTGGCCTTGACCGGCGTCTTTATCGACGCCGAGGTGCCAACCAGAGCCTTCGAATTTATCAAGTCGCATGTGGATAGCAAGTATACGTTCTTGATTTTATTGAATATATTTTTATTGTTGCTGGGTGCTATATTAGATATATTCTCGGCGATTGTGATTATGGTGCCGATTATTCTACCGGTGGCTATCGCCTACGGTATTGACCCGGTGCACTTGGGGATAATCTTCTTGGCCAATATGCAGATCGGCTACTTTACCCCACCGGTGGGGATGAATTTATTTATTGCCAGTTACCGATTTGGCAAACCGATAACCGAGCTGTACAAGGCGGCACTGCCCTTTATGGCGGTGTTGATTCTGGCGCTGTTGTTAATTACCTATGTGCCAGAAATTAGTTTGATTTTGCTGTAAAGCTCGAAAAATTTTTAACCATTGGCGAGTTTCACTGTTAATTAACTAATGGTGAAGCGCCCTTCAAAGAGAAACAAGTGGATTTGTTTATGCAATCATCGCTGAAAAAAAATCTGTTCAAGCCCGTTATTCTTCTGTCGTTTGCCGCAGCACTAGTCGCCTGTGGTGATAAGGGTGGAGAGCAACAGGCACCGCCGCCACCAGCGGTGACGGTCGAGACTGTCGGCAAAGCCGCGGTCAATAGCTCCTGGGAGTTTGTTGGTCGTACCGTTGCCGTACAGGATGTTAATTTGCGCGCGCGTATTCAGGGTTATTTGGAATCGATTCACTTTCAAGAGGGTGAGTTTGTTGAGAAGGGCACATTGCTTTTTGAAATTGATGATCAGCCCTATATTGCCGATGAGTCTCGGGCTAAAGCCGATTTAGCGAAGGCGCGTGCCGAAGAGGCCAATGCCAATAAGAATTATCAGCGCGGTAAGACATTGCACCCACAGGGAACCATCAGCGATACCGAATTTGAAAACCTGAAAGTATCGGCGCTCAGTGCCAAGGCTAATGTTGAATCGGCTCTGGCGGCGTTAAAAACAGCCGAGCTAAATTTGGGCTATACCAAAATCTCCTCACCGATTGATGGTGTTGTCGGCTCGAAGGCGTTGAGTATCGGTGACCTGGTGACTTCTAATGATGTACTGCTGACGATTGTTCAGCAGGATCCAATGCACGTCACCTTTCCCGTCAATGAGCGCCTAATGGCGCGCACGGAACAGAGCGGTCGAGAGCAGCGTCTCGATGGTAGTGCTGAGGCGATACTGGTGCCGAGTATTCGCCTGGCCAATGGTGATACCTATGGTTTTGAGGGGCGTTTTGATTTTGTTGATAACCGCGTCGATCGCAGCACTGGCACCATTAATGTTCGTGCGGTTTTTCCCAACCCGGATGGTCGCTTAATTCCCGGTCAGTATGTCCGTGTCGACGTGCGTGAAGAGCAGGCACAGGAGCAGGTGATTGTGCCGCAGAAGTCAATTCAGCAGGATCAGTTGGGCCATTACGTGGTGGTGGTGGATGCCGAATCTAACGCCATGACACAGCGTGTTGAACTCGGCGATGTCGACGGTATTAATCGGGTGGTTCTCAAGGGTTTAAGTGGTGGTGAAATACTGATTGTCGAGGGCTTACAGAAGGTCAGGCCAGGCCAGCCGGTCAAGGCTATTGATCGTGGCCAACTCGAGCAGGCGCAACAGAAAGCGCTACAACAAAAAGCCGCAGAGTAAGAGACGATTATGATTAGTCAGTTTTTTATTAACCGACCGAAGTTTGCCTATGTTATCTCTGTCATTATTACCCTGGCAGGATTACTCAGTTATCAAATCTTACCCGTTGCACAGTTTCCGCAAATCACCCCACCGACAGTGCAGGTGGTGGCTAATTACCCCGGTGCAAGTGCCGATGTGGTGCGAGACGCATTAGCGACACCGTTAGAGGCAAAGGTCAACGGGGTCGAGGGTATGATTTATATGTCGTCGAAGTCTGCTGGCGACGGATCCTATGTCCTGACGGTGACCTTTGAACTCGGCACCGATGCCGATATGGCGCAGGTGCGGGTGCAAAACCGTGTGACTCAGGCGATGCCAAAGCTGCCGGAAGAGGTTAAGCGATTGGGGGTGGCGGTTGAGAAGCGCTCAACCAGCATGTTGCTATTAGTCAGTGTAGCCTCCCCGGATGATTCGTTTGACGGATTGTTCTTGTCGAACTATACGGCAATTAATATTCGTGACCGTCTAGCCCGTTTAAACGGTGTCAGTGATGCCAAGATACTGGGTGAGCAAGAGTACTCAATGCGTATATGGCTGCATCCTGATGAGATGACCAGCCTTAAACTGACGTTGCAGGATGTGCAGGCGGCCATTAATGAGCAAAACGTTCAGGTTGCTGTTGGTCAAGTCGGGGCATCGCCCTCATTGGCAACGCAGCAGTTTGAATACACTCTTCAGGCGCAGGGGCGGTTAAAGTCTGAAGAGGACTTTGGCTCTATTGTGATTCGTGCCGATGACAGTGGTGGCGTGGTTTATCTGCGTGATATTGCTCGTATTGAGCAGGGCTCGAACTCCTACGGTGCCTACGGCACGGTTAATAATCAGCCATCGGTGCAGCTGGCTATTTATCAGCAGCCCGATGCTAACGCTGTTGGTTTGGCGCAGAGTATTCATCAAGAGATGGCGGAGATTTCTAAGGCGTTTCCACAGGGGGTCTCTTACGACATTCTCTACGATAGTACTGAATTTATTACTGTCTCGATGGACGAGGTTATTGAAACTCTGATCATTGCCGTGCTGTTGGTCATCTTGGTTGTTTACGTCTTTCTGCAGGACTGGCGCTCGACGCTGATTCCTGCCATTGCTATTCCGGTATCGCTGATCGGCACCTATGCCTTTATGTTGGCCATGGGCATGTCGATCAATACCATTACGCTATTTGCGCTGGTGCTGGCCATCGGCGTGGTGGTGGATGACGCGATCGTGGTTATTGAGAACGTACAGCGTTTAATGGACGACGAGGGGCTGGAGCCCAAAGCTGCAGCAATCAAAGCCATGCAGCAGGTCAGCGGCCCTATTGTGGCGACAACCTTGGTGCTGTTAGCGGTCTTTGTGCCGGTGACCTTAATGCCTGGTATCACCGGTCAAATGTACGAGCAGTTTGCGATGACGCTGTCGGTGGCTGTGTTGATTTCATCGGTGAATGCTCTGACGTTGAGCCCGGCGCTTTGTAGTCAAATACTCTCAAAAAATAAGCCTAAGATCCCCGGTGTATTGAAAGCCTTCAACCGAGGTTTTGATCGTTTAACCTCGGGCTATACACGCTGGGTTCGCTTTCTTGTTCGACGATTGTTAATGGTTGCGGTGTCTGTGGTGTTGCTGTTTGGCGTTATTGCCTTGGGCTTTGCCAAGATGCCCAGCGGTTTTATACCGACGGAGGATCAAGGCTATTTTATGATGGATGTGCAGTTGCCTGATGCCTCGGCTTTTCCTAGAACCGAGTTGGTTGTTGAAGAGCTGACGGAAATGATACAGACCATCGACGGTGTCGATAATGTCTTGGCGGTGCCTGGTTTCAGTATGCTTAACGGTGCGGTAACTCCTAACGGTGCCTTTATTATTGTGGTGTTAGATAACTGGGCGGACCGACAAACCCCCGAGTTACACCAGACAGCCATTGTGCAGCAGGTGCGGAGACAGGCTTGGGCATACCCCAAGGCGAATGTTATGGCCTTTGAAGTACCGGCGGTGCCAGGGTTAGGGGCAACCGGTGGTTTTGAATTTGTTCTACAAGACACCATGGGACGGCCCGCACCAGAGGTCGCCTCTACCATGCGTGGTTTGATTATGGCGGCCAACCAGGCACCAGAAATCGGTGCCGCTTTTAGTATTTTTCGTGCCGATGTACCGCAGTTATTTGTTGATATAGATCGTTTAAAGGCGAAGAACCAAGGCGTACCGCTGAGTGATATCTTCGGAACGCTGCAGGGGCAGTTAGGCTCTAGTTATGTGAACGATTACAACAATTACGGCAAGGTTTATCAGGTAAAAATACAGGCCGATCAGCAGTTCAGGGGCGAGGCTTCGGATATCGATCGGTTCTATGTGCGTAACAAGGATGGCGATATGGTGCCGCTGGGTACCATGTTATCGACCTCGCCTATTCTAGGGGCGCAGATACTCGACCGCTATAATCAATATAATAGCGCCACCATTAACGGTAATGCGGCGCCGGGCTATAGCTCGGGGCAGGCTGTTGCCGCGATGGAGAAAGTCGCACGGGAGCATTTGCCGGCGGGTTATAGTTTCGAATGGACGGGGATGACATACCAGGAAAACGAGGCGGGCAATCTAGCCCCTATCCTATTCGCCTTGGCGATAGTCTTTGTCTATCTGTTCCTGGTGGCCCAATACGAAAGTTGGTCGATTCCGTTCTCGGTTATTCTGGCTGTGCCAGTGGCCATATTGGGTGCCTTGGCAGCGGTATTTATTGCCAACGGTGATATCAATCTCTATACCCAGATAGGCTTGATATTGCTGATCGGCTTGGCGACAAAGAACGCGATACTGATTGTTGAATTTGCCAAAGAGCAACACGATAATGAAGGGTTGAGTATTATCGAGGCGGCGGTGACAGCAGCAAGGCTGCGTTTCAGGGCAGTACTGATGACGGTCTTCTCATTTGTCCTCGGTGTTGCGCCGCTGATTGTCGCCACGGGTGCCGGTGCGGCCAGTCGGCAATCGTTGGGTCTCTCGGTGTTTGGTGGCATGTTGATGGCCGGTATTGCCGGTACCCTACTGGTGCCCGTCTACTACGTGATTATTGAAAAGCTACGTCAGGCGGCAAAACGCAAGGTGGGCATCCTGCCTCCGTCGCCGGCGGATTAAACGCCGTTGCCGCCCACAAAAAACCGCCCTGGCTTGCTGCCTTGGCGGTTTTTTTGTGGCGGACCAATAGAGCTGTGACTTACTTCGGCATATCTTACACCGTATCTGCCGATACTATTCGATTATGATTAGTCGCTAAGGTGGCTTGTGAACTAACTACTTCGATATGGAGGGAGTAGTGATGAGGTGACCCCTCAGGCCGATAAGGAGTATCGGCTGACTGATGCTGATATTAAGACGTTTTTCATTTTGTTCGTGGTGTCAGCCAGTAATGTATTCATTAATGCCAGAGAAGGTGTGCACGAAGTCGAACTGGTGGAGTAAAAACGGTAGAGAGGCCAAGTAATTTTTATTATTATTTGCACCTGCTTACCTTGGTTAACACATTATCTCTTTGGATAATTTAGTGATTGGCCAAGGTGCCTCTCAAGGTTGCATATGTCAGTGACTTATCCTTACTCGCTCTTATTATTGTTATTGTTGAGCTTGTTATTTTTATTTTGTAGGTATAAATACTTATGCAACTTGCGATCGACTATATAACGCTTTTTTTCTGCTGCATAGTTAATTGTGGAACTTTTTACAATCTATGTTGACCGTGCTGAAAGCTGTTACTTTTAGTAGATTATTATCATCAGCAGACTGGCTGCAAGGTGACAAGGTAACGTTTTCGCGTATTGGTGTGCTGCCTAACTAACGGTTTAGCTGATATGTGTTATAAGCTGATAGCACGACTAGATGGCGCCGTAATGCGGAGATCGCAGTCATTGAATGCGTTAGAGAAGGTCGTACGTGGAGTTATTCTATTGTGAGAAAAAAACGATAGAGAGGCTAGGCAATATTTATTATTGTTATTTTACCTAGTTTACCTTTGCTAACACATTACCTTCTGTGGGTAATTAAGTTGCCAGCTAGGGTGCCTCTCAGAGCCACCAACCTCAGTCTTTTACCTAGTCTTGCCTTATTATTATTGTTAGTAGGCTTATTATTTTTATGTCGTAGGTATAATTACTTAGGTGACTTGCGATCGACTATATAACGCTTTTTTTCGATTGCAAAGGTAATTAGTGAACTTTCTGCTAATTAATCAGTCTGTCAAAAAAACTGTTACCTTTGGCGCTATTTTGACCAGTTTGTGCAGATAATGGTGACAAGGTAACGTTTGGTTTTGCCAAATTTAGCGGTCAATCATAAAAAATCCCCGCCGAGGCAGGGATGTTTGAGGGGCTGATTACCGGCCTTTTGAGGCCCTAAAAGCTAAAGTGAACCTCGCCACCGTAGGTGCGTGGGTCGCCGTAGGTGAGGTTGCCAAGGTTGAGCAAATTGGTCACGTCGGTACCGCCGGTAATATAGTACTCATTACCCAAGTTGCGGCCAAACAGTGAGGCTTCCCACTCCTCGTTGGTCGATGTCCAAGTGAGGCGAGCGTTGTAGACCGTTGCCGTATCTGACACCCAGTCACCGCTGGCGGCGCCCTCGGCTGTTAAGTGGTAGTCAGTCTCGCCCTTAAACTGCACCTCGGCTCGCGGCACAATGGTGCCTATCGAGGTGTGCAGGAAGTACTGCATGCTGAGGAAGTGATTGTATTCTGGCGCGCGTACCATGTCTTCGTCAGAGCGGTCGATCACATTGCCCTGGCCATCGACATCCATGAAATCATCATATTCACCACTGAGGAGGGCGCCCGAGTAGCCCACCTCGAAGTTATCGAATGGAATGGCTGTGATTTCTAGCTCTACACCCTGCATGGTTGCCTCGGCGGCATTCACGGTGACGGGGGCGGGGCGGCCGCTGCCTCCAGTGCGAATACTGGTCATCTGAATATCCTCGTAGGACATACTAAAGACGGCAATATTGGCACGCAGACGGCGATCGAGGGCATCGACCTTCAAGCCCCATTCGGTATTAATCACTGTTTCAGGATCAAATGACTGTAAGTCGTTGTTTAAACCGTCGTTTAAACCGCCGGCCCGAAACCCTTTGCTGAGCGTAAGATAGGTGTTGGCGGCGTCGAGGCCGAACATATCAGTCAGTGAGTCATTGAAGGCGTATTGAATACTGGCCATCGGCGTCCAGGCGTCATTCGTCACCTGATCTTCGGCATAGATGGGGTCGGTGCCGAAGCCATAGCCTTCGGTGACAAAGCCGCGGCCCGATTGGTCGACATAAATAGTGTTGGTCAGCGGCGAGCTGTTGTAGTCACTGGTATCGACGACGGAGAACGGTAAAACTGCTAAGTCATCGATATTCGGCGAAGATTTTACCTGAGACAGTTTACGTTTTTCGTAGGTATACCGAAGCCCAGCTGTCAATGTCCACTGCTCTGATATTGACCAGTCTGCCTGACTGAAAAGTGCGCCGCCAAGGTGTTCTGTTTCAACCCGTGTCTCAGCATCCAACAATAGCATGGCGGTGGCGTTAGGGGTGCTACCGGGGATGCCAGTCGCTGCCGGGTTACCTGCGAAGCCACCCTGTGCGTCTAGCTCAATATAGTTGCTGCCGAAGGAGGCACCGGTTTTACTGTTGTAATTCTCTTTACCCTTTTCTGAGAACAGAAAAGCACCGGCCACGTACTCGACCTTATCGTCAAATAAGCTGCCGATAAATTGAAATTCCTGACTGATATAATTATTCGTCGTGGGCGCGGTATTGTGACGGGACAGCACTGGCAGTGAGGTAAAGTCTAATTCTTGATCGCGAGACTTTTCCTCGAGGTGGCGGTAGGCGGTAATACTGCGGAATGACAGGGTGTCACTGATTTCCCAGTCGACAGTCGCCGATGCGCCGTAGGAGGCGGTGTTGTAGTCGCCGGATGCATCGGAGGCAAATTGCCATTGGTCGAGGCTGTCACCACTCTGGGATTTACAGGCCGCCTTCAAATTCATAGTCTGACCGTCGGGGCTGGTGCCTGGTGTGGTTAGGCCATTGTTGACCAGCAAGAGTGATTGCTCGATTTGGCTCGGGGGATTGCCCTCGCCACTGTAGATGCAGGGACCGCCACGTGATTTTTGCGTGGTCTTGGTGTAATTGAAATTAAAGTCGGTGGTGACAGTGCTGGAGTTCAACCAGCGAAATTGTAACTGTACGGCCTCGCGGCTTTCATCATTATAATCTTGGCCGTCATAGACATTGTGAGTGGTGCCGTCACGGTTGGTGCTGGCGTAGGTGAGCCGTGATAGCAACTTGTCTTCTAACAGTGGTGCATTGACCGTGCCCTGAAAGTCTAAGCGATTATAGTTGCCGGCACGAACCATGGCTTTACCGCCGAGTTGGTCATCCGGTTTTTGCGTACTGATTACCAGCGCGCCACCGGTGGTGTTTTTACCGAATAGGGTCCCCTGGGGGCCACGCAGAACCTGTACGCTCTCAACATCATTGAGGTCTAACAGGGCGCCTGATGCTCGTGGGATATAAACGCCGTCGATATAGATGCCGACGCCGCTATCGAGGTTGGACTTTGTCTCACGCTGACCGACGCCGCGAATATAGACATTGGCATCACCGGTACTGCCGTTGCCACTCTCAAGCTCAACATTGGGCACCCGGTCGCCAAAGTTAGCAATATTAGTAATGCCGCCTTCATTGAGTTTCTCAGCACTAAATGCCGTGACAGCAACGGGGACTTCCTGAATGTTTTCGACTCGCTTTCTTGCGGTAACGACAATTTCTTCAATGACTAAATTTTCAGGGGACTGTGCATGGACTTGCCCTGGAAGCACCGATGCAATGGCAGCGGGAAGAGCTGCAATTGCGAATATCCGTTTTTGAACCGACCAATTGCTGGGTAATGCCATATCCTTATACCTGTATTTTTATTATTTTTTAATGCACTAATCCGTAGTTACGGAACAAGCTTTTGGGTAAAATTGTAAGCCACCACTCTTGTGTCGCTATTATTTTTTTGATGCGACATGATTTTGACTATATAGCGTATCGATTGATAAAAAAACACAAATGTCGTTGTAACCGTTTAGTGACGGCGGTTGGGGCGATAAATATAGTCGTTAGTTGTGGTTTCAATGATTAAAGGCATCATGCTTTTGTCGACAGGGAGTTAGCAATGGAACAGCAACAGTTATTTATTATTATTGGGGTATTAAGCGTCTTGTTGATTGGTGCTTTGATTTACCCGCTGTTAAGTCGCCGCACACTGTTGTCGGCATTGAATGAGAGAATCAATACCTTGCAGAAGGACTATGGTATTGCTCAACAACAATTACAGTCGTCGGTTTCAGAGGCCGAGCATCACAAACAGCTGGCTGAGAAACTGTGGGAAAAACTGCAGGTACAGGGACAAAAGCTCGGCAGTTATACTGGACAGCTTGAGCAACTCGGGGAACTGAAGACGCGCTTACAGATAAGTGAGCGAAAAACTGAAGAGAGCCAAAATAATTTAGCACGCTCTCAAGTTGAAAGTGCTCGCTTAAAGGAAATTGTCGAGCAGAGCGAAATGAAGCACCGTGAGCAATTAACGTTAATGAGTGAAAACAAGCAGCAGCTCAAGCAAGAATTTAATCAGCTGGCGCAACGAATTTTCGAAGATAAGTCTAAGCAGTTTGATGATGCCAGTCTCAAGGGTTTGGGGGGGCTGTTAGAGCCATTGAAAACTCAGCTTGATAGTTTTAGAAAGCGTGTCGATGCTGTCCATGGTGAACAGATCCAAGGGCAGGCGGGGCTGCGAAATGAGCTTGATAATCTACGCAAACTTAACCAACAGATTACCGACGAGGCGGCGAATCTAACCAAGGCCTTGAAGGGGGATAAAAAACTACAGGGGAATTTTGGCGAACAGCATGCTGAGCTACTGCTACAACAGGCCGGCTTGCGTAGAGATATAGAGTATCAACGAGAGCCGAATTTTAAGGATCAAGACAGTCAAAACCGTCGCCCAGATTTCATTATCAACCTGCCGGACGGTAAGCATATTATCATCGATTCCAAGGTGTCGTTGAACGATTACAGCCGTTATTTCTCCGCCGATGATGATGCTCAGCGTCAGCAGGCGATGTCATCGCATGTGGCGAATATTGAACATCATATTAACAGCCTCAGCGACAAGGATTACCCGAAGCTTAAAGGCCTCAACGCCCCGGATTTTGTCTTTATGTTTATGCCAATTGAACCGGCATTCTTGATGGCGTTGGAGGCAAAGCCCGAATTGTTTAATCAGGCCTATGAACGGCGTATTGCCATCGTCACACCAACGACATTACTTCCCGTTCTGCGGACAGTGGCGAGCCTGTGGGAGGTCGATAAGCAGAACCGCAGTACGGAATTACTGGCTGAACAAGCGGGCAAGGTTTATGACCGGTTACGGGTCTTCGTTGAAAAAATGGAGAAGCTTGGCCTGCAACTCAATACTGCGCAGGCCACCTACGATGATGCCTGGCGAAGCCTATACAGTGGTCGAGGCAATTTGGTCGGGCAGGCAGAGCGCTTTCGGGAATTAGGCGTGAGGGCGAAAAAACCCTTGCCTAATTCGGTTACCGATCATATCGATGAATCGATCTCACCGCTGTCGGGTGATGGCTTAGACAGCGTTGTTGAATCATAGGCAATCAACATGATTGTCACGACTAAATCGACTGACATGGCTAGGCGATAAAGTGCTGGAAGCTCAGGCTCAGTTCACTCTGATGCTGGCTGTTGCCGGTAAGTAAAAAAAGCTCCCGGCTGATCAACAGATCGGGGGTGGAGAGCGCCACTAGCTCGCCGTGTTCGACCTCTGAGGCTATGGCCAGTGTCGACAGACAGCCTAACCCCAGCCCGGTTTTGACAGCCTGCTTGATGGCCTGGCTATTGCCGAGTTCTAGCTTAACCTTGAGGTGATGCAGCTTTTGCTGAGTCGCCATGGTAAAAATTTCTCTTGTCCCCGAACCTATCTCACGCAGCACCCATTGCTGTTCTTCAAGTTGTTGCAGGCTGATGCTTGTCTGCTGTGCCAGCGGGTGTTGCGGGCTGCAAAAGGTGACTAAGTGGTCGTCGCGCCATGGCGTGGCGGTTAATTGATGGCTGTGGCAAATACCCTCGATCAAGCCGAGGTCGATGCGCAGATTCACCATGTCATCGACGATTTGTTCGCTGTTAGCGACCTTTAAACGGATATCGACCTCGGGGTGTTGCTGCACAAAATCGGCGATTAATGCGGCTAATAAAAAATTACCAATGGTGCTGCTGGCGCCGACAATAAGCTGGCCATGTAGGGCGCCGCTGTGTGCGCTGAGCTCTATCTCTTCGGCCTGTTGTAACAGTTGGTGAACTTTCGGGTGTAGCCAGCGGCCATAGTCATTAAGTTGTAGTTTTTTGCCGTGACGGTTAAACAGCGGAGAACCAAGATGCTGCTCTAAATCGGCCAGCGACATGCTGGTTGCCGATTGGCTGAGTGGTATTGTTTCGGCCGCGCGGCTGACGTTACCGGTGCGGGCCACCGCATCAAAGACGCGAAGTTGCTTTAACGTGATTTTCACGGCGGACCCTCTTATCAGTTTTATTGATAAATAAAATCTAAACTACTCATTTCTCTTATGCAAGAACTTTACTTACAGTGTCATCAACCACAACGACAAACCATGACAATAAGAGCGCAATCGCCGAGGAATCAGGATGACACAGTTAACAGCAACGCAGACGCTTATAGAAACGGAAGCATTGATTATTGGAGCTGGCCCTGTTGGCCTGTTCCAGGTATTCGAACTTGGCCTGCTGGGCATTCGAGCCCATGTGGTTGAGAGTTTGGGGCAACCCGGTGGCCAATGTGCTGAGCTTTACCCGAATAAGCCAATCTTTGATATACCGGCTTGCCCTGCGATTTCTGGCCAGCAATTGACCGATAATTTGTTGCAACAAATAGCGCCATTCGAGGCAGTATTCCACTTTAATCAAGAGGTGGTGTCGCTGGATAAGCAGGCTGATGGCCGATTTTTGGTGCTGACCAACACCGGTACTCGGTTTCTTACCTCGTCGGTGATTATTGCCGCCGGCATGGGGTCGTTTCAGCCTGTTAAGCTCAAGACTGCAGGCGCGGAGGCGATAGAGGGCAAGCAGCTGGTGTATAGCATTAAAGACCCTGAGCAATATCGTGGCAAGGATGTGGTCGTGCTGGGTGGTGGTGACTCAGCCCTGGATTGGGCGCTGGCGCTACAGCCAATTGCCAACTCGGTGGTGGTTATCCATCGCTCGCAAAAATTTCGCGCGGCCAAGGCCTCGGTCGATAAAATGTTCCGTTTGTGTGACGACTACCAAATGCAATTTTTACAGGGACAGGTGAGTGAGTTGGTGCTTGATGATGAGCGCTTGGTCGCGATCAAGGTGACTGGCAGCGATGGCGTTACCCGCCGTCTGCAGCTCGACGATTTACTGGTTTTCTTTGGCTTGGTGCCGGATCTTGGTCAGTTAAGTCAGTGGGGGTTGGAGCTGCACAAACGCCAGGTTGTAGTGGATACCGAGAAGTTTCAAACCTCGATCCCAGGTATTTATGCGGTCGGTGATATCAACTACTACCCCGGCAAGAAGAAGTTGATACTCAGCGGCTTCCACGAGGGTGCACTGGCGGCCTTTGCCATTAAGGAGCAGTTACAGCCGGACAAAAAAGTTCACCTACAATACACCACGACCAGCCCCATTATGCATCAGCGGTTGCATGTTGAAGACCCGATGAAAGAGGACGATGCGGCGTAGTGTTTAGCGATAAATGATGACGATTTTTTGGCAGCGACAGCTGCCTTTTTTATGGTGAAAAAATAGAATTTTTAAAAAATGCGATAGCGCAAAGTGACTTGCAATAATTGGCGCTACACTTACTATAATTCAACTGCTGTTAAAAGCGTCCGTATACAATCGAAAATCATTGGAGTGTTCTCGATGGCTGTTCATGAAGTGCGTCACCCGTTAGTACAACATAAGCTGGGAAAATTGCGGGAAAAAGAAATCAGCACCAAACGTTTTAGAGAGTTGACCGGCGAACTCGGCACGCTATTGACCTATGAGGCAACGCGTAATTTCGAGACTGAGAGTTATAGTATTGATACTTGGGCTGGCACGACAACTGTTGAGAAAATTAAGGGTAAAAAACTTACTGTAGTCCCGATCTTACGTGCCGGTGTGGGTATGATGGACGGTGTCTTAAGCTTGATTCCCAGTGCCAAGGTCAGCGTGGTGGGTTTGGCTCGAGATGAGGAAACACTGGAACCGACGGTTTACCTCGAAAAATTGGTCAGCGATATCGATCAGCGTACGGCGTTGATCATCGATCCAATGCTGGCTACCGGGGGCACTTTGATCGAAACCGTTAATATTTTGAAGCGTGCCGGTTGTAAGGATATTATGGGCTTATTCCTTGTCGCTGCTCCCGAGGGTATTGAAAAAGTATTGGCCATACATCCCGATTTAGAAATTTATACCGCCAGCGTCGATGAACGTTTGAACGAAAACGGCTATATATTGCCCGGTCTCGGTGATGCCGGCGATAAGATATTTGGCACTCGCTGATGGTTGATTAAGATGACAGGTAATAAAAAAAGGCAGCGTTCAGCTGCCTTTTTTATGGTTTAGATATGGCTTTACCACATTAAATCATCAGGGATTTCATAGTCGCCATACCAGTCGTCTTCGCCTTCTGCGGCTTCGCTGTCGTCAGCATCACTGAGTTCATTGAGTAATACGATACGGTTGCTGTCGCGCTCGGCAATTTTGCTGGCGACAGGGCTGGGGATAATCTCGTACTGATCGCCCTGTTTGACAATGGCGAGTAAGCCGCGCACCAGCTGTTGCTGAATCTTGTTGTCCACATAGAGCTTTTTAATTTTGCTGCCATCGGTAAAGTTAAAGGCGACATCCCCTTTGTTCTTGGCAATGCTGCTGCGCTCAATCAGCTGTTTGATTTGGGCGTTGATTGCCTTCTTCAGCGCTTTTTCATTGAGGTTTTTATTCAGCTGCCGAGCCTTGTCGGCTTTTTCGGCCAGCGCTTGCTGGGCTGCAACCTTATTCTCATCGATGGTTTCAACGCGGGCGCGGCGGTCCATCTTGCTCTGTTTCTTCTTCGCCTTGTTGGCCGATTTGACCTTCTTGTCATCAACTAGGCCAGCCTTCAATAGCTGGTCTTGCAGCGAATTTGCCATGGTAACCTCAAGCGTAGGGAGTCTCAAAGGCGCTATTATGCTTGCGCTGCCACGAAGTGGCAATAAGCGGCAGGTAATTCATACTCGGAGTGTGTTGCTGGTGTGTATTTTATTATTTACGACTAGGATTAACGGCATCAATAGTGAACGGAGAAATGTCCGATGAAAGATTACCCGCTAAAGCGTTATGCCATGATAATGGTTTTCAGTGGTTTGTTGGCCTGTGGCGATGGCAGTAATACAGCCTCGCAGGCAAAAAATACTAAACAGCCCGCCTGTGGCGAGGGGATACCGGGTGGCTGGGTGAATATTCCGGTCTCCGCTGAGGCTGAGGCCGCTCTCGATAGTGTGGTTAAGCGGATGAATATTGCGGCCAAACTCGACAAAATAGTCGAGGCGAGAAGCCAGGTAGTTAATGGGGTTAATTACGCCATCGCCTTTCAGTTTGATGATGGCAGTGTTTGGCATACTGAGGTTCATCGCAGCCTGTCGAATGAATACACCATGACCAAGCCCGCGGCCAAGGGTGGCTTGCCGCCACTTTGCCCAGAAAATTAATGCGCAGCGGAGTAATGTAGTGCCGGATACCACTGAGGAAAACGACTCAGTGGACTTCCGTCACGGGTGTTCAACGGTTGAATAGCCAGTATTCAACTGGGTTGTCGGGGCAGACCATTGGGCCACACTCGGCAAAGGTTGCCAGTGCATTGGTCAACACGACCAACAGTGCCACGGCGATGGCCACTTTAGGCAGTCGCCCCTGTTGTCGAAAGGACTTGAACCCTGAAGCGGTCTGATACTGCTGGTTAAAGCTGCTAATAATGGCCAGGCCGATGATGATAATAGCGAAACAAATAAACGCCCAAGTGTAAAAATGAAAGCCCAAAAACGGTGCTCCATAGGCTGGGGTACCGGGTATTACATGGAGGCTTATTTGTCGTAGCGCGACGGCGCCGCCGAACACTGCAGACAATATTGCCAGGCTATAGTGGGCGGGTTTGCAGCCGAAACACACATTGAGCATCAACCCAGCCAGCACCCCGGCAAAGCCAACGCGCTGTAATAAGCACAGCGGGCAGGGCAGTTCGCCGGCAATGAATTGATCGTTGAAGGCATAGAGCAAAATAAAGCTAACGGCGAGCAAGCCAAGAGCGTTTAAATCTCGCAATAAACTGGGCATGGTCAGGCTCCTATAACAAGATGCTGAGAGCATCGGTGGAGTGATGTAGCAGCCAAAAGCTACTGGCGATGAGCGCGACATAGCCACTGGTGAGGGCGGCCTGTCGTTGACCGATTACAGAGCATACCATCGCCGCGAAAAACAGGCTGAACAGTAGAGCCATCATGATAAAAACCCCTTTTAATCGTTGTTTGCTAACGTCTTTACCATAGCATTTGTGAATACTGGTGGGAGGCTTATTGTGCGCTTTGTTTATTGGGGTAGATCTCATCGCCACGGAGCGACATACCATTGTCGGCGACAATACGAACATGATGGCGTTGCAGTTGGCGGGGTTCACGGACACCACAGGAGTGAGCAATCATGCCGACCTCATAACTCAATTGGCTGGCATAATTAGCGACACGCTGGCTTTTGTCCGCGCGATCGAGGCCGCGCTGTAACTTGGCATCCTGGGTGGCAATACCCGTAGGGCAGGTGTTTTTATTGCACTGTAAAGATTGGATGCAGCCGAGGGCAAACATAAAGCCGCGGGCAGAAACGACAAAGTCGGCACCGACGCAGAGGGCGAGAGCCACCTCTGCCGGATTGATCAACTTACCGGAGGCTATAACTTTGATGCGGTTTTTTAATCCGGCCTCGACCAGTTTGTCGCAGACCATGGGCAGTGCCTGCTTCAGCGGCAGCCCCATATAATCGATCAAGCTTTGTGGTGCGGCACCGGTACCGCCATCGGCAGAGTCGACAGTAATGAAGTCGGGGGCGGAGGCAATGCCACGGCGCAGGACTTCATCGCTGAGATCTTGTAGCCATTCGTCACCTCCAATAACCGTTTTAAAACCGACGGGTTTGCCGGTCACGGTGCGGATTTCGTCGATACGGTCGAGTAATTCGCCAACATTGGCAATATCCGGGTGGCGGTTGGGGCTGATGGAATCCTGCCCCTGGGGGATGCCGCGCAAGTCGGCAACCTCCTGTGACACCTTGCCACCGGGTAATATTCCGCCCTTACCGGGTTTGGCGCCCTGAGACAGTTTGATTTCAAACATTTTAACCTGTGGATGCTGGGCCAGTTGTTTCAATTTATCGTGGCTGAGGTTGCCGTCATGATCACGCACGCCGTATTTTGCTGTACCAATTTGCACCACTAAGTCGGCCCCCCCCTCAAGGTGGTATGGGCTGACGCCACCTTCGCCGGTGTTGACCCAGCAGCCGGCTTGCTTGGCGCCTCCGGATAAGGCCTGAATGGCAACCTTTGAAATAGCGCCGTAGCTCATGCCGGAGATATTAAACAGTGAGGCGGTACTGTAAGGGTGCTTACAGCCTTGGCCGATGGTGACGAGTTTGGGTTCCAGGCTGTCTTTGCGCATGGTGGGGAAGGGGGCGCAGACAAAAATGGGGGTGCCGACGGTGGTTAAATTACGGCTGGAGCCAAAGGCAACCGTGGTATCAACATTCTTGGCGGCGCGATATACCCAGGAGCGCTGGGCGCGGTTGAAGGGCATTTCTTCCCGGTCCATGGCGAAAAAATACTGACGAAAGAACTCGCCAAGATGCTCAAACCAGTAGCGGAAGCGGCCAACGACGGGGTAATTTCGCCGGATGGCGTGTTTGGTTTGACGGATATCAATAATGTAAATGACAACGATGGCGACAACGGCGAGAAATAGAAGTAGAAGGATTAGGTCGCCGATCAAATTGAACGCTATATTCATTAGGGTTACAGGCCTTTGCACAGTGTTTTATTATGGTTTAAGGGTATACTGTCGGCCTTGTTACTGCGAGCTGATTTATGCGTTCTAATTTTATTCGAGCCGAGATTTTCCGGCTGACCTCTCTGGGTGTACCTATCCTGATTGCCCAGCTGGCACAGACGGCAATGGGGGTGGTCGATACATTGATGGCTGGCCGTTATCACGCCGATGACTTGGCGGCGGTGGCAATAGGCAACTCCCTTTCTCTGCCTATTGTGTTGCTTATCGCCGGGATTATGATTGGTAATACAGCGATCTCTTCACATCATTACGGTGCCCGGAAATTTGCCGATATTGGTGAGTCTACCCGTCAGTCGCTATGGCTCGGTCTGCCAATCTCCTTTCTTGCCATGGCAATGATGTTTAACGCCGATATCGTCTTGGTTATTATGGATACACCGGCACATATGGCGGTGATCAGTCAGCAATACCTGTACGGTTTTGCCATGGGGTTTCCCGCCCTGATTGGCTGTTTAGCTATTCGTACCATGGCCGAGGGTATGGGTCAGACGCGGCCAATCATGATCATTGGTATTATTAGTTTTTTACTCAATATTCCGCTGAACTATGCGCTGATTTACGGTAAGTTTGGCCTGCCAGAGCTGGGTGGTGCCGGCTGCGGGTTGGCCTCGGGCATTGTGCTATGGCTGCAATTACTGATGTTTATTGCCTTTAGCCGGCGCGCCGAGTTCAAGGCGTCGGGCTTGTATCAAAAAATCTCCAAACCCGACGTCGAGCGCATTAAAGAAATTATGAAAGTCGGTTTGCCAATCGGTGGCGCGATGTTTGTCGAGGTGGTGTTGTTTGCCGCCATCGCATTAATTCTTGCGCCGATGGGGTCAACCATTATCGGTGCCCATCAAATTGCGCTGAACTTCTCCGGCATGGTGTTTATGATACCGCTCAGCCTGGCCAACGCGATTACCATTCGTGTCGGCCACACCCTCGGGCAGGGCAAGACACTGAAGGCGCGGGCGATTACGTTTACCGGCATCGGTTACGGCATGGTGTTGGCATTGATTACCGCCTGTTTCGTGTTCTATGCGCGGGACTGGATTGCCGCCGCTTACACTCACGACACAGCGATACAGTCAGCGGCTGTTGGCCTGCTATTTTACGCCGCTATTTATCAGTTGCCGGACGCCATTCAGGCCTGTGCCAATGGTGCCCTGCGCGCCTATAAAGACACCCGGGTGGCGCTGATTTTTGTCATTATCTCTTGTTGGGGGATTGGTCTGCCGGTGGGTTATGTGCTCGGCATGACCGATTGGTGGCTGCCGATGATGGGGGCGAAGGGCTTCTGGATTGGTCTTGCCGTTGGTCTGAGCTGTGCCTCGTTCTCGCTCGGTGCCCGCCTACTGTGGCGAACAGAGCGGACCATTGAACACTATAAAAAACGCAGTATTTGAGTCTCGACCACGACCAACTTGTCTTGGGCCTTTTAGTCCTGCTGGCATATTGGGCAGGCTGGGTCTTTGCTGATTTTTAGTTCTCGCCACTCCAGGTATTTACCGTCAAAAATCAGTAACCGTCCAGCCAGTGATTCGCCAAAGCCAACAATCAGCTTAAGGGTTTCAAAGGCTTGTATAGAACCAATAATGCCGACCAGAGGCGCCAGCACACCATTGGTCGAGCAGTTGAGGTCCTCGCCATCCTGCTCACTGTACAGGCAACGATAACAGGGTTGATCATTCTGGCTGCCATGAAAGACTGACACCTGCCCTTCCATGCGAATTGCGGCACCGCTGATCAGCGGTTTTTTCTCGCTGACACAGGCGGCGTTGAGGGCAAATCGGGTTTGAAAGTTATCGCTGCAATCAACCACGATATCGGCCTTGGCCACATTGGCATATAGCGCATCACCCTGAAGTCGACGGTCGAAGCACTCGACTTCGATCTCAGGGTTGATGGCAGCGATAGAATCGGCCAGCGACTCTACCTTGGCCTTGTTAACATCGTTATCGCCGTGAGCAATCTGGCGTTGTAGATTGGAAAGTTCGACGTGGTCGTCGTCGGCGATGATGAGTTTGCCGATGCCGGCAGAGGCTAAGTACAATGCCGCGGGGCAGCCAAGACCACCGGCACCGACCACCAAAACCGTGGCGGCGAGTAGCTTCTCTTGGCCGGCAATATCGATATCGTCGAGCATGATTTGACGACTGTAGCGCAGCATTTGTTGATCGTTGATATCAGTACTCATAGTGGCTGCCCTGTGCTGTATTGGCCGAGAGTGATTCTGTCGTTGTCGCCGTAATCTTTCACTGTACGAACCTGTTGAAAGCCCTGTTGCAATAGGCAGTCTCTGGCGGCCTGCCCCTGATTATAGCCGTGTTCAAGTAGCAGCCGGCCATTGGGCTTGAGGTGTTGTCTGCTGTTGCCAGCGATATGCTCGATATCAGCCATGCCGTTATTGTCGGCGGTCAGGGCTGAATCAGGCTCGAAGCGAACATCGCCCTGGCTGAGATGGGCGTCGTCGTGAGCGATATACGGCGGGTTGCTGACAATCATGTCGAAGCGCTGGCCGTCGATGGCGGTAAACCAATCGCTACGTAAAATGGTGACGTTGTTGAGTTGGTTGTACTGCTGATTGTGCTGGGCTAAAGCGACGGCGGCGGGTTCGACATCGACGGCGGTGATGTGCCAGTTGGGGCATTCGCTGGCCAACGCCAGGGCAATGGCGCCGGTACCGGTGCCGAGATCGAGGACGGTGATGGCTTCGTCGGGTTGAAAAGCCTGAAGCGCCTGTTCAACGAGGATTTCGGTGTCAGGCCGGGGGATTAGTGTCGATGGATTGACCGCCAATCGCAGCGTCCAAAATTCACGGTAACCGAGAATATGCGCGACTGGCTCGCCGGTGAGTCGGCGGCTGAAGGCGTTGGAGAACGCCGCCAACTGTTCATCGGATAGGGCTTTTTCTGGCCAGGTGCGCAAATAGGTACGCTCTTTGTTCAGCGCCTCGGCCAGTAATAGCTCGGTGTCGAGCAGGGCACTATCGCTGCTGTTTAACAGCTCTTTGTGGCGCAATAAACAGTCGGCAATCGTGCACATTGCTTAATCGTCGTTGCTGAGGGCAGCGAGCTGATCGGCCTGATATTCATTGATCAGCGGCTGGATAACATCATCCAATGTACCCTGCATAACCTCGTCGAGTTTGTAGAGCGTGAGGTTAATGCGGTGATCGGTAATCCGCCCCTGTGGATAGTTGTAGGTGCGAATACGCTCGGAGCGGTCACCACTGCCCACCAGCGATTTACGTTCGTCGGAAACAGCCTGGTCGGCTTCCTGTTGGGCGGCATCCATCAGTCGAGAGGCGAGTAAACTCATCGCCTTGGCCTTATTCTTGTGCTGCGAGCGCTCGTCCTGGCACTCGACGACCACACCGGTAGGCAGGTGAGTGAGTCGAATGGCTGAGTCAGTTTTGTTGACGTGCTGTCCGCCGGAGCCGGAGGCGCGGAAGGTATCGACGCGCAGGTCGCCCTTATTGATTTCGATGGCGTCCACCTCGGCCGCCTCGGCCATGATGGCGACGGTACAGGCTGAGGTATGCACCCGGCCCTGTGATTCGGTCTCGGGCACGCGCTGAACACGGTGGGCGCCGGACTCGAATTTGAGCTGTGAATAAACGCCATCTCCGACGATGCGGGTGACAATTTCTTTGTAGCCGCCGTGGTCACCTTGGCGTTCGCTGACCACTTCGATTTTCCAGCGGCGTTTCTCAGCGTAACGGCTGTACATCCGGAACAGGTCGCCGGCGAAGATGGCCGCCTCGTCGCCACCGGTGCCGGCACGGACTTCTAAGAACACGTTGTTATCGTCGCGGGGGTCTTTTGGCAGTAGCAGCTTTTGCAATTCAATGGCGAGGCGGTCGCGTTCGATCTCGCCTTCTTTAAATGACTCCTGAGCCATTTCGCGCATGTCGGGGTCGCTGTCTTTTAGCATTAATTTGGCTTCGTCGACCTCTTCCACTGCAGATTGAAAGCTGGCAAAGCACTCCACCACTGGTTCTAATTCAGCGTATTCTTGGCCGAGGGCACGGAATTTATCCTGATTCGTAATCACCTCAGGGTCGCTCATCAAGACGCCAACTTCCTCATGGCGCTCGACCAAGAGTTCTAATTTACTGCGGATGGAATCTTTCATTGTTTCTCACTGTCTATTGACTTGTATTCACCGAGGTCAAAAAGTTCATCGACTAACGGTATTACTTCAGTGCGACCGGCAGCGCTGGCCCTCTTCAGGTTGGCACTGGGTGCATGTATTAATTTATTGGAGAGCGATCTGGCTAACGAGGCCAGTATGTCGGCGGGCTCATCACCTTTGGCCAGCTGTTTTAGAGCGCGTTCTAGCTCTTGCTGGCGAAGCATGTCGGCCTGTTGTCGCAGCGCCTTGACCGTGTCGACAGCATGGTATTCAAGTTGCTTTCGGCTGAAGGCTTGTACGCCTTGATCGACTATTTTTTCAGCGTTGTAGGCTTCGTTCTGGCGACCGCGCTTATTTTCTTCGACGATTTCTTTTAAATCATCGACGGTATAGAGGTAGACATCGCTGAGTTCGGCTACCTCGGGTTCAATATCGCGAGGCACGGCGATATCGACCATGAAGATCGGTTTGTGTTTGCGTTTTTTTAAGGCCGATTCGACGGTACCCTTGCCGAGAATGGCAATGGGGGCTGCGGTCGATGTAATCACAATATCGGCGTTAACTAATTCCGCGGCAATGGCGTCGAGGGGGACAGACTTGGCGCCGACCTCCTCGGCCAATAACTGTGACCGTGTCAGCGTACGGTTGGCAATGGTCATATTGGCAATGCCATTTTCTTTCAGGTGCCGGGCGACTAATTCGATGGTCTCCCCGGCGCCGATTAGCAGTGCGTTACTCTTGTCTAAGCGAGAGAAAATACGTTTCGATAAACTGACGGCGGCAAAGGCAACAGAGACGGGATTGGCGCCGATGGCGGTTTCGGTTCTGACCCGCTTAACAATGCTGAAACCGCCCTCAAATAATTGGCTCAATTTGGCGCCAACGGAGCCGAAGCCGTGAGCGGCGGCATAGGCGGTTTTCATCTGGCCGAGAATTTGTGGTTCACCTAAAACCATCGAGTCGAGACCGGCGCCAACGCGAATCAGGTGTCGCACTGCCTCGCTGTTCTGATAGTGGTAGCAGACCGGTGACAGCGCCAGCCAATCGATGCCGTGAAAACTGGCCAGCCATTGCCCCAGAGCTTCGCTGTCGGCGTCATTATCGTCATCGTAGGCGGCAAATAGCTCGGTACGGTTGCAGGTGGAAAGTACTACCAGCTCTTTGATTTTGGTGTGGGCGCGGGCATCCGACAAAGCCTCTTGTAAACGAGCTTCGCTAAAGGCGACCTTCTCTCTGATCTCCAGAGGGGCCGAATTATGATTAATACCGAGGGCCAAAAGGCTCATAGTGTGGCTACAGACTCCATAATACTTGTTGATTGCAGCGCTATTAAGCCGCGACCGTGCCGATTTCTCATCACTAGACGATGCAAAGCGGCTAATTCTATCAATAGACGGCGACAAATGGCAGTCGCCTACTGTAAACCGGTCATATTTATTTGAAAATCCGCGACCAGCATCGATGACGAATAAAAGCGGTGTGAATAGATAGGCTTGGCTCAGACTCTATGTCATTATTATCGTCATGACTATTCTATTTTGTGACTCGAGTCTTGCATGACTATTTTGCTCCGCCGTTTGATCATCGCCGCTAGCATAGTAACCTTGGCTGCCTGTGGCTCTTTGCAGCCGACGGAAAAGGTGGCTGCTGTGCCGCCGCCGGCCAAGGTTGAAGCCCCGACCAAACCCTTTGAGGTGGATACCTTATACGCTTTGTTGGTAGCTGAGGTCGCGGGGGCTCGCCAGCGATACGATATAGCTTTGGGCAACTATTTACAGCAGGCGCATAAGACCCAGGACCCGCAAATTGCCGCTCGTACGGCAAGGTTGGCGCAGTACTTACAGGCCAATGAGGCGGCAATTGATGCGGCAACATTGTGGACGCAACTGGAGCCAGAAAGCTCAGAGGCACACTATATGTTGGCGATTAATCTCGGCCAGAGCGGTGCCGTCAACGAGGCCTTTGAACATATGCAACAGGTCGACCGCCTCGGTGGTGTGACCAATTTTACAGTGATTGCCGCACAGGGTTTAAAGTTACCGGCCTCTAAGCGAGAATATTTATTGTCGCAGTTTGATACCGCGCTGCAAAAGCGTGCCCGCGACGAGCAGCTATTAATGGGTAAGGCGATTTTGCAGCAGCAAACCGACCCAGAGGCGGCACTGGTAACAGTGGAAAAAGTGCTTGACCAGAGCCCTGATAATCTACGGGCACTGAGCATCCAGACCACCGTATTGCAGCAATTGGGGCGGGGCGATGAAGCTTTTGCAATTTTGCATAAGGCGCTGGAAGAGAACCCACACAACCAACGGCTGCGATTGCAATATGCTCGTCAGTTGACCGCGGTCGATCTTGTCGCTGCCCAGCAACAATTTGAGATTCTGTCGCAGCAGGCACCGAATGACAGCGACATATTGTACTCGCTGGCGTTGATTGACTTCGAACTGAAACAATATGACAGTTCTCGCAATCACTTCTTAAGGCTGAGAGACCTCGGACCTCGCAGTAATGATGCCAACTTTTATCTCGGCGCTATCGCGGAGCAGGTCGGCGACCCGGCCTCGGCCATCGATTATTATCAGCTGGTTACCCCCAGTCAAAATTACCTGCCCTCGATTCAAGCGTTGGCGCGCTTGTGGTACGGCGCGGATATGGCGCCTACCTTTGACGACTATATCGAGCAACAGCGCCAGCTTGAGCCTGAGCAGTCGGTGCCACTGTATTTGTTACAAACTGATATTCTGCAGCGACAGCAGCTTTACGATCACGCGGTGGGCTTACTGGATCAAGGCCTAAAGCGTCACCCTGGGGACAGCAATCTGCTGTACTCGCGCTCATTAATTAATGAGAAGCGCGGCAAACTGAGCGAGATGGAGGCAGACCTACGTAAGATCTTGGCCGATGACCCGAACAATCCCGCGGCGCTCAACGCCCTCGGTTATGTGTTGAGCAATTATACCAACCGTCTGCAGGAAGCCTATGAGTTGATTGCCAAGGCCTTGCAAATCCAGCCCAATGATCCGGCGACGCTGGATAGTATGGGTTGGGTGCTTTTTAAGCAGGGTAAGTATGAGCAGTCGTTGAGCTATTTGAACAGGGCCTATGACGGCTATCCGGATGCTGAGGTTGCCGCGCATTTAGGCGAGGTGCTGTGGCAGTTAGAGCGCAGAGAGGAGGCGATGAAGGTGTGGCAGCAGGCGCTGCAGAAACAGCCTGATGACGTTACCTTGAATGAGACGCTGCAGCGGCTAGCGCCCGAACTATTGTAAGGTCTGACGATGAAAAATCTGAGTCGTGGCGGCAGAATTGTCGGGTTACTAGCGCTTGTATTGTTGTTTTCTGGCTGTAGTAGTTGGCAGCAGGATGTCTTTGATAGTGGCTTTGAGCAGCCTCGTGAGCCCTTGGCGCAGTGGCGTGTTCAGGGTCGTGTTGGTATCCGAGCAGAGGGGCAGGCCGAAAGCGCCAACATTTTTTGGCGTCTACAGGGTGATGACTACAACTTACGACTCAGCGGTCCCTTTGGCGCTGGCACTGTTATTATTGAGGGCGATGCCGAGCACGTCGTCTTAAAGCAGCGCAATCAGCCGGATGTTTCAGCCGTCGATGCCGAGGCATTGCTGCTGCGTCACACCGGTTGGCAATTGCCGGTCAGCTCGATGGTTTACTGGCTGCAAGGCTTGGCCAGCCCTGAGCTACCGGTTGATGACAGTCGCCGTCTGGTGGTGGAAGCCGACACTGAGAATACGGTGATGCAAGACCTGCCGCTGGCGATGCTGCAGCAGGGTGATTGGCATATCGAGTTTCAGCGATACAGTCGTATAGAGAGCACGGTGTTGCCGAGTAAGGTTGTGATCACTCACCCGTCACTGCGTATCACTCTGATTGTCAGTCAGTGGCAGTTGTAACTTCGTGTTTAGACAAGTAATGAGTATTCGATGAAACGTTCTACCGCGGCCTGTAAGGCGATCAGTTTGCCTGCCCCAGCCAAGATTAACTTAATGCTGCACATTACCGGGCAGCGCCCCGATGGTTACCATGAGTTGCAAACCGTTTTTCAATTCCTCGACTATAGCGACCAGCTACACTTTCGCTTAAATCACCATCAGCAAATTAACTTGCTGACCCCTTTTGAGGGCTTGCCAGCGGAGCAGAATCTCATCGTGCGAGCGGCGAAACTGTTGCAGCAACATACCGGCACGACGCTGGGCACCGATATTGAAATCGATAAGATTCTGCCTGCCGGTGGCGGCCTAGGTGGCGGCAGCTCCAACGCGGCGACTACATTAGTGGCGCTGAATCAGCTGTGGCAGACAAATTTAACCCAGCATCAACTGGCCGAATTAGGGTTGGCGCTGGGGGCTGATGTGCCGGTGTTTATCCATGGTTTTGCAGCCTGGGCCGAGGGTGTTGGTGAGGCGCTGCAACCAATCGTCCCGACGCAGGATTGGCTGTTGGTTATCTGCCCGAATGTTCATGTCAGCACCGGTGAAATTTTTTGTCATAAAAAATTGACACGCAGCAGCAAACCCATTAAATTTGCCACCGCATTAGTGGGAGATATGCGCAATGACTGTCAGTCACTTGTTAGCGAACTCTACCCGGAGGTAAAAAAAGCGCTCGATTGGGCGTCTGCTTTTGCCCCGACACTGATGACGGGTACTGGAGCTTGTATTTTTAGCCATTTCGACCAACAATCGAAAGCAGAGGATATACTGGCCCGTGTTCCCGGTGATTGGCAGGCATTTGTCGCTCGAGGTGTTAATACCTCGCCTCTATTTATAGAGTTAGATAAAATAGCCAGTGTGAATCACTAAAATTGTAGGGGTATCGCCAAGCGGTAAGGCACCAGGTTTTGATCCTGGCATGCGTTGGTTCGAATCCAGCTACCCCTGCCATCCTTCTCTGCTTTCTTGAAAATAGGTATACACTATTAATAGCAAGCGTAGGCATCAGCCAGATCTTCCCACAGAACAGTCAGCCAAGGGTTTTCCCGTGTCCAAGTTAATGGTATTTACAGGGAACGCCAACCCTGATCTCGCAAATAAAGTTGTCGATAAGCTCAATATCCCAATGGGTGATGTGTCAGTCGGTAAATTCTCCGATGGTGAAATCAGCGTTGAGCTCAATGAAAATGTACGTGGTAAAGACGTCTTCATTATCCAGTCAACCTGTCAGCCAACCAATGACAACTTGATGGAGCTGATTTTCATGGTCGATGGTCTGCGTCGCGCATCGGCCGCTCGTATTACCGCCGTTGTTCCCTATTTTGGTTATGCTCGTCAGGATCGTCGTGTACGTTCTGCCCGAGTGCCGATCAGTGCCAAAGCTGTCGCTGAGATGATGGAAAAAGCCGGTGTTGACCGCGTTTTGACCGTCGATCTTCACGCCGAGCAAATCCAGGGCTTCTTCGATGTCCCTGTTGATAACGTTTACGGTTCGCCAGTATTACTTGATGATATTGAGCGTCAAAAGTATGAAAACCTTGTCGTTGTTTCTCCAGACATCGGTGGTGTTGTTCGTGCCCGTGCCGTGGCCAAGAGCCTCGGTGTCGATCTTGCCATTATTGATAAGCGTCGCCCCGAGGCCAATGTTGCCCAGGTGATGAATATTATTGGTGAGGTTGATGGTCGTACCTGCCTACTTGTCGACGATATGGTCGATACCGCTGGTACACTGTGCAAGGCTGCTGAGGCGCTGAAAGAAAAAGGTGCCACCCATGTTGTCGCTTACTGTACTCACCCGGTACTGTCAGGCAATGCGATGAGCAACATAAATGGTTCGCAGCTGGACGAATTAGTGGTCACCGACACAATTCCTCTTTCACAAGAGGCACAAGAGTGTGGTAAGATCCGCCAGCTCACTATGGCCAACCTGCTTGCAGAAGCTGTTCGCCGAGTGTGTAATGAGGAATCTATCAGCGCGATGTTTAGGTAAGTATCTATTCCTAAAGGAATAAATCGTATCTTCTCGTGCCGTAGCCTCACACCAAACACAAAAATAAAGCCCAGCCGGTCGAAGGCTGGGTTTTGTTTTTTTATATCACTCCCAAAATATTGGAGTTTAGACAATGTCTACTTTTAAAATTGAAGCTGAAATTCGCGAAGAGTCAGGGAAAGGTTCGAGCCGCCGCCTGCGTCGCCTGGCTGGTCTTATCCCTGCTGTTGTTTACGGTGCTGATAAAGATGCGCAATCTTTGACGCTTATCCACAAAGATTTCTACAAGATGATCCAGGACGAGACTTTCTTCGCCTCTGTATTGACTCTTAGCGTTGCTGGCAAAGAAGAGAAAGTTGTTCTTAAAGATCTTCAGCGTCACCCTGCAAAAGACATCGTGATGCACGCTGACTTCCTGCGCGTCGATCCAAACGCCGAAATCAGTGTTCGCGTACCGCTACACTTCATCAACGAAGAAGCTGCCGAAGGCGTTAAAGTGCAGGGTGGTCGTATTACTCACACCGCTACTGTTGTTGAAGTTACCTGTCTACCAGCCAAACTTCCTGAGTTTGTTGAAGTTGATATGTCTGCCATCCAAGCTGGTGAAACTTATCACCTGTCTAACATCACCTTCCCAGAAGGCGTTGTTAGCACTGAGCTTCAGTTGGGTGCCGATCACGATTCAGGCGTTGCGACTTGTATCGCCTCAAAAGGTAAGGACGAGGAAGACGAAGCAGCACCAGCCGCTCCAGCCGCAGAATAAAGACCCACGGTCTTTGATTTTGTCGTACACAAAAGCCAGCTTATAGCTGGCTTTTGTTTAACTGCGTTTTTTGACTGCCTATTTGCAACTTTGTTGAGGATGAATTTTGACTATCAAGCTGATTGTTGGCCTCGGTAACCCTGGTGCAGATTACGAGGCAACTCGCCATAACGCAGGTGCTATGTGGGTGGAAGAGATTGCCCGAAAATATAATGTAACACTCAGCCTCGATGCCAAGTTTTTTGGTTTGGTTGGCCGAGCAACGATTGATGGTCGCGATGTGCGCCTGTTAATCCCGACAACGTTTATGAATTTAAGCGGTAAGGCGGTGGCTGCGGTGGCCAATTTTTACAAGATCGCCGTCGATGAGATTTTAATTGCCCATGACGAGCTAGATATTCCCCCCGGTACCGCGCGGTTAAAAACCGGTGGTGGCCACGGTGGCCATAACGGTCTGCGCGATAGTATCAGCGCCCTGGCCAACGACAAGGGCTTTCATCGCCTTCGCCTCGGTATTGGTCACCCAGGCAATGCCAAGTTAGTCAGTAACTACGTGCTAAAAAAACCCAGCCAGACAGAGCGAGAGCAGCTAGAGGCGATTATTGATGCGTCGCTGGCAGTGCTGCCAGAGATTGTTGTCGAAGATTGGGCGCCGGCAATGAACAAGTTACACAGTTTTAAAGCATAGCGGTTTGCATCGGCAGCTGCGGTTGCCAATTAACGAATAGTGCCTGCGGGCAAACAATGAGAGCAGTATTATGGCTATTAATTGCGGCATAGTTGGTCTACCCAACGTCGGTAAATCTACCCTGTTTAACGCCTTGACCAAGAATGGTATCGCGGCGGAAAACTTCCCGTTTTGTACCATTGAACCCAACGAGGGTACGGTGACCATCCCCGATCCTCGTCAGGACGCTATTGCCGCCATTGTTAACCCGCAGAAGTGTATTGCAGCAACCATGGAGTTTGTTGATATTGCCGGTCTGGTTGCCGGTGCCTCCAAGGGTGAGGGCTTGGGTAACAAGTTTTTGGCCAATATCCGTGAAACAGATGCTATAGCTCATGTTGTACGCTGTTTTGAAGACCCGAATGTGATTCATGTTGCCAATAAAATTGATCCTGCCGCCGACATCGACATCATCAATACCGAGTTGTGTATGGCCGATTTGGACAGCCTAGAAAAACAGGTGCTACGACTCAGACGCTCGGTTAAGGGTGGTGATAAGCTGGCCGTCAGCCAGATGGCGTTGATCGAAAAAATCATCCCACACCTTGAGCAGGCCAAGCCGATTCGCTCTCTGGCGATGACTGATGATGAGTTGGCCGTGCTGCCAGGTCTGCACATGTTGACCTGCAAGCCGACCATGTATATAGCCAACGTTGCCGAAGACGGTTTTGAAAATAACCCGCACCTCGATGTTGTTCGCGCTATTGCGGCGGCAGAAAACTCGGTGGTGGTCCCGGTGTGTAATGCGCTGGAGGCCGATATTGCCGAGTTGGATGACGAGGATGACATCGCCATGTTCCTCGAGGAAATGGGTATGGAAGAGCCGGGTCTGAACCGGGTGATTCGTGCCGGTTATGAGCTGCTGGGGCTGCAAACGTATTTTACTGCAGGCGTGAAAGAAGTGCGTGCTTGGACTGTGCCAGTGGGTGCTACAGCCCCTCAGGCGGCCGGCGTTATCCACACAGACTTCGAACGTGGCTTTATCCGAGCGGAAACCATGGCCTACGATGACTTTATCGCTTATAACGGCGAGAGCGGTTGTAAGGAGGCCGGTAAGCTGCGCGCTGAGGGTAAGGAGTATATTGTTAAGGACGGTGATTTATTGAACTTCCTGTTCAACGTTTAAGTGTCGATATAGCGGTTGTCAGTGGCCAATCATTTTTTGATGATTGAGCCGCTTTTGTGTAGACAATTAATTTGACAAAAAAGCGCAATAAAACTCACGGTCAGCGCTTGACTCTGTCTCGCTAATCGGTAAAATGCGCGACACATTAACAGTGCGGAGCATGATTCTGCAAAGACTGTTTAGTGGCAAGATAGCTCAGCTGGTTAGAGCACATCACTCATAATGATGGGGTCGGCGGTTCAAATCCGCCTCTTGCTACCATTAATTTTAAAGGCCTAGAAAGTTGACTTTCTAGGCCTTTTTTATTGCCTGCTATTTTGTGGACTGTCAGAGCCCACGCTTAATTTAACCGCTGCCTTGGCTAACTTTCGGGCTGTCGGAAACGTCTGGCCAGCCAGTAATCGATGCTGACATAGCGGCCACCGCCGAGCTGCATTAACGCCAGTAGCATTAATAGATAAGTGGTGGCGAATTCGATGCCGTTGTTGAGAATAACAATGCCACCCTTGCCGGTCAGCCAATCATAGTTACCGTGCTCTCGCAGCAGGTTCTTGGCTGCGCTGAGACGCTCGCCGACTTGCTCACTATTGGTCAGGCTCTCCGCAGCACCGGGAAAGCCGATAGGGGCGAGGATAGCAGCGGTGCTGGTTTCTGGGTTGCTGGGTGCAATGGCAAACCAGCCATTGGGCAGGTGCACACTAAAGATGGCGACTAACATCGTGACGATCAGCGGTATGCTGATCAGCCGTGTAGCGGCACCAACCAACAGTAGCAGGCCGCCGACCAATTCGGTAAAAGTGGCAAGTACGGCCATTAGCATCGGCGCCGGCAGACCCAAGCCCCAGTCGGGGTTGCCAAACCAGGCGGCGATGTCTTCGATGTTGTGCAGCTTATGCAGGCCGGCGGCAATAAATATAGGGGCGAGATAGAGTCGCAAGCCTAAGGCGGGCAGACCTCTGAGGGGAGAGAGTAGTGATGAGGCAAGGTCGCGCCACTGATTGTATAGCTTGGCAATGAGGCTGATCATAAGAGGCATCCGATGCTTTTTTTGTTGATAAGTATTATTTATGACCAAGATTAGCCATAAAAGTTGCAGTTTGTTGGTTAAATCCCTCGCTGATGGTGTTGCTTTAATCAATAGTGCTACCCTTTGATCGCGTCAGCGGCGAGAAAGTTAGGCGTTGAAAGTGTAATAGTGTTGAATTGTCTATAGAATAGGCGGAATTTTTAAATCATCACGGCCTAGTGTTGGCGACGATGAATCAACGATGGTGCTGGCTGTGTAGGCCTGCCCTAAGGAACACAGATTGATTAAACGATTTTTCAGCAAAAAGACACCGGCCGACAAGCCTGCAAAAAAAGCCCAGGCAAAGCCGCCACAGGGTGGCAGCAAGAAGGCCTCGGAGTCGAAGCGAACCAGCAGCGGTCAGAAACACAGCACCGGTGCCAGTAAGGCCAGTCAACACCGCAATCGCGCTGCTCACAATAAGAAACCGTGGGATATTAGTCAGTTTGTTGTCGCCGAGGAAGAGGGCAGAACACGTTTTCACGACTTGAATCTGCGTGTTGAGTTGATGCATGCCATCGCCGACCTTAAATACGAGTACTGTTCGCCGATTCAAGCACAGTCACTGCCCGATACGCTGCAGGGCTTCGATGTCATTGGCAAGGGGCAGACTGGTACCGGTAAAACGGCGGCTTTTCTGCTGACGATTATTAACGATATGTTGAATAATCCGTTGACCGACGAGCGTTACAGTGGCGAGCCTCGAGCCTTGATCATCGCCCCAACCCGTGAGCTGGTCGCGCAAATTGCCGATGACGCCGCTAAATTGATGAAGTATACCGATCTGAAGGTCATCTCAATGATTGGTGGGGTTGAATACGATAAGCAGCTCAAGAAAATAGAACGCAGTGCGGTGGATATTATTGTCGCGACCCCAGGGCGCTTACTCGACGCCAATAAGCGTGGTGATATTCACCTCGACATGGTCGAGGTGATGGTAATCGATGAGGCGGACAGAATGCTCGACATGGGTTTCATCCCCGATGTTAAACGCATTATCAGTCGTACTCCGCCAAAGAATAATCGTCAAACATTATTATTCAGCGCCACCTTTACCCCCGATGTGTTAAATCTGGCAAGTCAGTGGACCAACGATCCCACGGTGGTCGAAATCGAGCCAGACCATGTCGCCACCGATACAGTCGAGCAAAAAGTCTTCTTGGTGGAATCGCGTGAGAAACTGCCACTGCTGAAGAATATTCTGCGTCAGCCCGGTGTCGACAGTATTATTATCTTCGCTAACCGCCGTGACACCACCCGTTGGTTGGAAGAGCGTTTGAAAAAGTCCGGTTTTAATGTCGGCATGCTGTCTGGCGAGGTGCCACAGAACAAGCGTACCCGCACCCTGGAATTGTTTAAGAAGGGGGATATCAGCATTCTTGTTGCCACCGATGTTGCTGGCCGTGGTATCCACGTCGACGGTATCAGTCACGTGGTTAATTTCGATGTGCCGGAAGACCCGGAGGATTATGTCCACCGTATTGGGCGTACTGGGCGGGCAGGGAAAACTGGCGTCGCTTATACCTTTGCCGGTGAAACCGATGTCTTCCTGTTGCCAGACTTAGAGAAGCTGCTCGGCGAAAAACTGGTCTGCCAGCAGCCGCCTGATGAGTTGCTGCCGCGTCACTAATAACCGTTGTTGTACTTACAGCGTGAACAGAAACCGCCGTTAGAGGCGGTTTTTTTTAGCCAAATTTTGAGAACTCTATGATTAAAAAGCCAACAATCGCTCTGATATTCGCCATGTATGCTGAGGCGCAGCCGTTGATTGAGGCGCTGGCGGCGAGCCCCAAGGCTTTTGATACACCACTGCCGATGGCGTTGTTTACTGCCGATACTGCGGGTGCGGAGGTTCTTATCGCAGTCAATGGTACAGATCCGGTCTACGGCGTTGACCGGATTGCCACCGAGGCTGCAGCGGTGACAGCATTTGTCGTGTTACAGCAGTTCAAACCAGACTATCTGATCTCGGCTGGCAGTTGTGGCGCGGTTAATCCTGAGCTGCGGGTGGCCGATGTGTTATGGGTAGATAAGCCGGTATGTTTTCACGATCATCGTATACCGCTGGGCGATTTTGAGCCCTTCGGTGTCGGCCGTTACCCGGTCTATTTCGATGCAGATTTGGCGCAGACCCTGGCGCTGAACAGTGCCTGTTTAAGCAGCGGCAACTCGCTGGATGTCAGTGATGCTGATTTGCTGCAGCTGGAAAAAATTGGCAGTGATATCAAGGAAATGGAGGCGGCGGCAATTGCGAGGCTGTGTCAGGATTTTAATATACCGTTTCTTGCCATCAAGGCGGTCAGTAACCCGGTACGGCAAGATCATGACACAGGCGAGGTATTTGAGCGAAACCTGTCACTGGCTGTCACCGCGCTAACCGAGAAGCTGCAACAGTTGCTGCCGTTATTATCCGCTTGCTACGACAAAAATCATCCCCCAGCTCGTTAGCGCAACAGTGGTTTCGCATTTCTGCTCTGGCTTGGGCATAATGCCTACTCATCGTCATAATAAACTCGGTCCCCCGTTTTATGTATAGCCGCTATTTTGGTTTACAAGAGCCGCCTTTTTCAATCGCACCGAACCCGCGATATCTCTATATGAGTAAGCGTCACCGCGAGGCCTTGGCGCACCTTTTGTATGGTGTTAGCGGTGATGGCGGATTTGTCTTATTGACCGGAGAGGTCGGCACAGGAAAAACCACGATTAGTCGCAGTCTACTGCAGCAGTTACCGGAACAGACTGATGTCGCCTTTATTCTTAACCCCTATCAAAGCACTATCGAGTTATTGGCGACTATCTGTGATGAATTGGGTATCGCCTATATCAGCGATGAGCCGACCAGCAAAGAGTTGATTGAACTGCTGCATCACTACCTATTAAGCAATCATGCCCGTGGCCGCAATACGGTGCTGATGATTGATGAGGCCCAGTTGTTACCGTTTCAGACGCTGGAGCAAATTCGCCTTTTAACCAATTTAGAAACCAGCAGTAAAAAGCTGCTGCAGATTATTTTGATCGGTCAGCCGGAGCTTAAAACGGTATTGTCACGGCCTGAGTTGAGTCAATTGGCGCAACGTATTACCGCTCGATATCACATCGGAGTGATGACGCAGGCAGAGGTGAAGGCCTATATTGTTCATCGCTTACAGGTAGCCGGCAGTCAATCCGCTGGCAGTCTTTTTCCCGATCGTGTGGTGGCGGAAATCTACCGTTTGAGCAATGGTGTACCACGGGTAGTCAATGTTCTCTGCGACCGTGCGCTGTTGGGCACCTATAGCCAGCATCGATTGGTCGTCGATAAGCCGACGCTGAAATTGGCGGCAAAAGAGGTCTTGGGCGAGGAGTCGGTTGTCGCGAAGCAGCGGCAAAATAACCGCCGCATGATACCTCGCCGGTTGGCTGTGGCAGGCTTGATACTTGTAGTCTTACCGCTCGCCTGGTGGCTAAAACCGTTGCTGCTCCAGCGTCTGTTGGAGCGAGAGCCGTCGGTTGCGTCGCCAATGATCACAGTACCACCGATGCCGCAGGTTGAGGAAACCGTGCCCGAGGTGACGCCCCAGCTTCAGCTGCTGTCGGTAATACAGCAGCCAGCGACCGAATTGGCGGCGCAACAAGATCAGCCCGTCGATTTTTGGCGGGGTGATTTTGCCCGACAATTACAGCGTTTAGTCAATATCTCGGGTTTGGCTCAACTCAGCCATGGGACAGATTGTCAGGGTCTACCGGCAGACTTGGCCTGCCTGCCGTTATCGATGACCAGCTGGTCGTCGGTAAAGGAGCTGAACCGACCGTTATTATTGCGGCAGCAGTCAGTTATAGGCGACGACCGGAGGAAGCCGGTGGCCGATAGTAAGCTGGCGCTGTTGCTTGCCATAGATGGCAACCGTGCCACGCTAATGGTGGCGGGCCAGCCTGTTACGGTGAGTTTGCTCGAATTGGGTGAACAGTGGGGAGGAGAGGCTGTCGCTGTTTGGCGTAAACCGGCGGCCTTCGACGTCGCCGTAGGCTATGGCTCGCAGGGGGCAATGGTGGCATGGTTGGCAACAGCCTTTGCCTCGATCGACCAGCAAAGTATTCCCCTTGCCGACCAGCATTTTAACCGGGCTTTGGAGCAACGGGTAAAATTATTCCAGCGTTATAACCAGCTGCATGATGATGGTATGGTTGGGGTTAATACGTTACTGAAAATAAACCAGCAGCTCTATCGGCCGAGGTTGTTAAATCAGCAGCCGGCAGCGGATAATACTGTTGTCCCCTCCTCAGTATCAGTGCCTGTGTTGACGCAGCAGGGGCAGGGCTGATGTCTTATATTCTCGATGCATTAAATAAGTCTGAGGCACAAAGAAACGGTGTGGCTGAGATTTTGGTCGCAGAGTACAGCGAGCCCTTGCCAGTCACAAAACAGGTGCTCGGCGCTCGACCAGTCATATTCGCCGCCATTGTTGTGTTGTTATTGTTGATGCTGTTGGCGGTGCTTTTTTTACCACGTTCAGTGCCCTCTACGGGGGTTGTGGCGATGACAGCGGAAAATACGCATGCGTTGCCGCCGCCAGTCGAGGCTGCTGAACTTGTGGCAGTGGCGACTGAGCACAGGGACGTTATAGCTGGTGATATAGTGCGTCAGCCGGTCATTGTTGCCCCGTCGGGCGGTGATAAAATAGCGGATTCAGCGCCGCTTAATCCGCCTGTAAAAAATGATATTGATGACCTGTATCAGCAGCGAACCGAAGCGTTGAAAACTGATGATGGAATAAAAACGTCAGTTGTAGTCGCTGTGACGAGTGGCCGAATTGAAAAGAAAAACAAGGCGTTTAGTGATAAAGAGTTGCAGCAGATGATAGATCAGGCAAGCCCTGCCGTTGTTGTCGATATCGATGCTAGAAAAAATAAAAAACCGTTGCCGCCGCTGTTCAGTGAGTTAACTTGGGTGCAAAAAGAGCGTATCCCACCAGTAGAATATGGCGCCCATATTTATTCTTCTCGCTCTGCCAGTGGTTTTGTTATTTTGAATGGTAGCAAGCGTTTTGCGGGTGACAAGATTGGTGCCGGCCTCAGCGTCGAGGCCATTTTAGTCGATGCTGTGCAGCTTAATTTTCAGGGGTTAAGTTTTCGTCTTCCGGCGATGACGAGTTGGAATCCTTAAATCTCAGTAGATAATCTTTCAAATAACGGACGCCTTGCTCGCTATACTGCCGGTCTTCATCGTAGACAGTAATTGTCTGATGCTGCGGTGTCGCCGGTGTATGAGAGGATCTGCTAAACCACAATATTGATGTCTTGCTGTCGAGGCTGGGTTTAGCTTGAATATCAAAACGGCGGGTCAATTGTAGCTGCTTCGATTGGGCGATGGTATTTATGCGGTCGACGATGGGGCGGGGGATGAGCAGGCAAAAAATGCCATCCCGCTTGAGTAGCGAGGTGGCGACGGTAAACAGCGATTGGAAGTCGAGATAGTCAGTGTGACGGGCAGTTCTGCGTAGCGGGTCGCTCGATGCGGTGTGATTGTCGAAAAACGGTGGGTTACAGATAACCCTGTCGACTTGCTCTATTAGCGGCCGGGATAAAATGTCGGCGTGTAGGCAGTGCAAAATACTGTGCCAGCGACTGTTCGAGAGATTATCGGCACACTCTTTCGCGGTCTCTTGATCGATTTCCACTGCGGTGACTTTACTGGCCCCCTGCTGGGCTGCCATCAGCGACAAAATACCGGTGCCAGCGCCTATATCGATGACTGTTTCACCGCCAGTGATTGGCAGGCTGGCGCCAAAAATCATTGTGTCAGTGCAGACTTTCATGGCGCTGTGTTGTTGCACAACACTGAACTGTTGTAATTTAAAAGTGCTCATGATGGCCTAAGAATGAAGGAATGAATCGAAAAAACGGTGGGTTTCACCGGTTAAATTGTATCGGACAAGTACCGGCAAGGGCTATCGCGTTTAGAGAATTTTAAAGCCCTGCAGGGCTGTTGTTGGTTGCCGATAGATAGCGATATTATCGACGCGACTAGCCTGTGGCCCGGTAAACATTTGCTGCAGAAATTGAAACAGCGGATCGACGCCGCCGGTGAGCAAGACCTCAACCGAGCCATCGCTCAAATTCTTGGCATAGCCTTGAATATGGTACAGACTGGCCTCGTGCTCGACGAAGCGGCGGTACCAAACACCCTGAACCTTACCTGTGATGATGCCTTTGATCGTCACCAGTTGAGCTGTCATGGCTTAAGGTAGCGGAGTAGGGCTGGTATTACCGATCTGTTCGCCGGTAATAGGGCTGATGTTATGGTTGAGTTTTTCTAGCATGATTTCGTTTTTGTCAATTTCGGCGTTGAGTTCGAGAATCCTATGCATCGCACTGAGCGGCGTACGAATCAGTTCTGATCGTATTTCTTCCAGCCGCTTTTGCAGCGCTGTTCTGACTAGATGTGTTTCCCAGCCGTTATACAAAATGGCCTCCTTAACACGGTGTCGCTATTCAGACGGTGTGTCAGCGGTTGTGCTCTGAGGATTGCTCAGTAAGTTTGGTCGTCTATTGGGTGACAAGCAAGCCGATGTGGCCAATATAGTTGCGGTATTTCACCAAGACTTAACCCAAGTGGGGTCACCGGTCAGGTGTGGGTGGTGCTAGAATTGGGTAATACTAAATCTAATCAACCGTTTAGTCGGTAAATCCCACTATTATGGAGTCTCTTATGACTACTGTCTTTAAAACCCCTCTCGATATGGAAGCAGCCGTTGGCCAACATTTAGGGTACAGCGATTGGCTGACTATTGATCAGCAACGGATTAATCTTTTTGCTGATGCCACCGGTGATCACCAGTGGATTCATGTCGATCCAGTGCGTGCCAAAGAGGGGCCTTTCGGCGGCTGTATTGCCCACGGTTATTTGACGCTGTCGTTGGTGAATCTATTTCTGCCACAGATCGTCGATGTTCAGGGCATTAAGATGGGCGTTAATTATGGTTGCGAAGGCATTCGTTTTCCCGCCGTCGTACCGGTTGGCAGCCGTGTCCGTGGCAGCGGTGAATTGATTCAGGTTGAGAGTGTTAAAGGTGGTATTCAATCGACGGTTCGCGTCACCGTCGAAATCGAGGGCTCTGATCGCCCTGGTTGTGTCATCAATACCATCAGCCGTTATTACCCAGAAGATTAATTCACTGTTAAGGGGGTCTATGATGTCCGAGTTGATTCCCGCGGCGACGGTGATTGTTCAGCGTCAATCCAAGCGGGGTGTTGAGGCGTTGCTGCTCAACCGAAATAAGACGTTAAGCTTTGCCCCCGGCCTGTGGGTGTTCCCTGGCGGCAGGGTAGATCCAGAAGAGCTGGCTCTGAAGGCGACTGAACAAGAGCAGGCCAGGGTGGCTGCTATCCGTGAGTGCGAGGAGGAGGCAGGCATTCGTCTCGCGGCGGATCAATTGACCCCTTTTGCGCACTGGACGGCCCCTGAGGGCACCGCTAAGCGGTTTTCAACTTGGTTTTTTATCGCCACTATTGAGGATGATATCGAGGTTGTTATTGATGATGGCGAGATTGTTAGCTATCAGTGGCTGCCGCTGCAGCAGGCCTTGAACGAGCATCATGAGGGTGCTCTGGCAATGCTGCCGCCAACCTATATTTGTCTGAGTCAGATGTCACGCCTGCGGCAGTGTCAGCAGATAACAGCGTTTGCCGAGCGCAGAGGGATGGTCTTTTATCAGCCACAGTTGGTTGTGGAGGGTGACAAGCTTTGCTTTCTCTATGAGGAGGATAACTGTTATAACAGTGGTGAGCTGGTAAAGACCGGCAGACAGCACCGTTGTTGGATGGTCGATAGCATCTGCGACTATATCGATGACGCGACGATAACAGCTATTTAAACAGAGAGTGAATCATGGAAATTCGTCCAAGACGTTCGGTACTTTATATGCCGGGATCAAATTCACGGGCGCTTGAAAAAGCTAAAACCCTAGCGGCAGATTGTGTCGTTTTCGATTTGGAAGATGCCTGCGCGCCAGACGTTAAAGCAACGGCAAGAAACAGCGTTATTGAAGCAGTTAATCAAGGCGGCTATGGTCACCGAGAGGTGGTGGTCAGGGTCAATACTATTGGTTCGCCTTGGTTTAATGAGGATATCGAAGCCGTGGCCCAGTCTCAGGCCGATGCCATTTGCCTGCCCAAGATAGAGAGTGCCGCACAAATTATCACAGTTGTTGAACTGTTAGATCGTTATCATGCGGCTGCGTCTATGACCGTGTGGGCAATGATAGAGACACCGTTGGGTGTCGACAAAGCTAACGAAATTGCTAAGGCGTCGACTCGCTTGAGTGTGCTGATGCTGGGCACCTCCGACCTGGCAAAAGAGCTACGGGTGCGCCATACCCCCTGTCGCAGTGGTTTTCTTTACAGTCTCAATCGCTGTGTGATTGCAGCACGACTAGCCGCCATTGATGTGATCGATGGCGTCTGCTTGGATTTGGCTGATGACCAGGGCTTTGCCACGGTTTGTGAGCAGGGCAGAGACTTGGGCTTCGATGGCAAAAGCCTGATCCACCCGAAACAGATTGCCGCGGCGAATGTCAGTTTTGGCTTTAATGATGACGACGTTGCCCACGCCGAGAAAGTATTGGCCGCATGGCAGCAAGCTGAGGCAGAATCCAAGGCCGTTGCCGTGGTTGACGGCAAGCTGATTGAAATATTGCATGTTGAAGAGGCTAGGCGGCTGCTGGCCATGGCGGCGCTAATCGTCACAGAGTAGCCACACCGGCAAGAAAAAAGCCGATAACGCAGGCGTTATCGGCTTTTTTTGTGTCGGACGATATCCGGCAGGCGCTGTCCTACCGGCATCGTACTATGTACTTAGTACTTGTAGATAACCTCAGCGCCATAGTAGGCGGGTTTGTCGAGGTTAACAGTGTCGCTGGGGAAATAGCTAATAAATTGGCTATAGCCGGTGACATATTCATTGCCGAAGATATTCTCGCCCCACAGGGCCACCTCGAAGGCTTCCTCCGGAGAGATCCAGGCGACACGGGCATTGGTAAAGTTACGGTCATCATCGAGGGTGTCGTAGTAGACGCCCTGCAGCTCTGCGGATGAGGCTGAGTTGCTCTTAGCCGCGCTTTCATAGGCGTGATCTAAGTGCAGTGCGATACGGCCTGCATCGCCGAGCATAATGTCGTAGTCGACGGCGATATTGGCCTGATGTTTGGGGCCATCGAGGTATTCGCCGTCCATGTCGTCGCCGGTTGTTGGGTTCTCGCGGTCGGTCCACACCGAGTGAATATAGCTGTGTACCAGGCTGAAACGCAGCTCTGGTGTTGCCGCCCAAACCAGCTCGGTGTCGATACCCGTGCCCTCAGCATCGCCGGTGTCGGTCGAGTAATAAGCTGTGCCCTCGCTGGGGTTGATCAGTGTCGTGTCCTGCTTGTCTTTATAGAGGTAGTGGAAGAGCGAGGTGTTATAACGCAGGCTGTTATCGAACCACTGTGACTTCAAACCGAGCTCGAAGCTGTCGACAAACTCGGGGTCGTAGGCTGAGCCCATCTGCAGCGAGTTAAAGCCACCGGCCTTGTAACCCTGGGTGGCAGAGGCGAAAATAATGGCGCTGTCGAGCAGTTGGTAGTTCAGTACCAGTCGAGGGCTGATATTGCTCCAGCTGTCGTCGTCCTCATAGGTGCCATTCTTGTAGCCGGCGAGGACGGCCTCACCTTCCTGATAGGCGATATCGAAGAGGCAGGCTGCATCGGAAAAATAGTCATCCATCACATTGTTACACTGGTTCTGCCAGCTGAATTCTTTCTTATCCCAAGTGCCTCGGACACCGCCGGTAACCGAGAACTTCTCGGTGGCCTGCCAGGTGACATCACCGTAGATGGCGGCGCTTTCGGATTTCACCTTGTTGTGAATATTCTCTGTCCAGTAAACGCCGGTCGGAACTGTGCCAGCAAGATCGATGTTTCCGAGCTGGTTGATCAGAATGTTGGTGGTGTCGGTAAAGGTATTAACAAAGCTGTCCTGATCGCCATCTTCTTTATAGTAGCTGGTGCCAACAGTCCAGATCACATCGTCGAACTGGCCGTTAAAGCTGAGCTCGGTGTAAAACTGTGAGTTGTCTTCGACGTTCTCGGTATCGACATAGCTGGTGATGTTGCCGGCGCCGTCATAGTCACCCTTGTTCTGTGATTCAAATTCACGGTAAGAGGCGATATAACGCAGGGTGGCGAAATCTAAATCGTGGCTTAGCTGAAGGTTGTGGCCGGCAATATTACGCGACTCTCTGTTTTCAACCACGTCATGATCGACCGCCACATCCCAGGGGTTGTTGGCCTTGTTTTGGTCTATTTCGGTGTTACTGCCGAGCGTGCCGGGCTTGTTAATGGTGCCGCTGTATTTGTTGATATTAATCTTGGTGTTAGCGTCCTGATCAAGATCATTGTAATCATAGGTATAACGGATTTCTGTTTTCTCAGAGATATCCCAGGCGGCGCTGAAACGGAAGCTTTTGTCTTTCTGATTGCCCAGGTCGTCGCCATTGGCGTTGTCGATATAGCCGTCTTGCTTGTTGGCAAGGCCGTTGATACGAAAGGCGAGGCCGGTGTCGGCAACAGGGGCGTTAAGCATGAATTCGCCAAGCTGCTTGTTATAGTTGCCGCCTCGGAGGCGAACCATTGCTTCAAAGTCTTCAGTCGGACGCTTGGTAACAACTTGAATGGCGCCGGCGGCGCTGTTACGGCCAAATAGTGTACCCTGAGGGCCTTTGAGAATTTCGACGCGGTCGATATCGGTAAACTGCATCAGCGCAGAACCGGAACGGCCTGAATAAACGCCATCGATATAAATACCCACGGCGGGGTCGGTGCCAATACCAAAGGCACCGGTACCTATATTACGAATGACAAAGCTGGGTTGAGTGGCTTGGTCTGCGTTAACCGTCAGGCCCGGCGTGTATTGGTCGAGGTCTGAAAAGTCTTTAACCCCCGTTGTTTGTAAGAAATCAGAACTAAACGCCTGCATACTAATGGGTACGTCTTGGGAACTTTCAGCACGTTTCTGAGCGGTAACAAGTACCTCTTCTAACAGCATGGCAGAGTCGTTGGCTAATGCTGTGGTGGCTTGGGTACTGACGGCGACAGCAATGGCAAGCAAACTGGGTTTGAAAATTGGTTTTAACTGCATGAAAACATCCCCTATCTATCGCAGCGGTACAATCTCAGTGAGAACATTGATGCTGTTATAGAGCTGTTTGAATTTTATTATTTTTCTGATCATTACTAGATCATGTTGCTGCATAGTACTTAACAAGCTCGCAATGTTAAATACTTTTCTAACAATTTAGCTATATTTTACAATAGGGCTTGAGGAGTTACTTTTTGGTGACATATCGACGGAGTGGTACTATCGTGCTAAATTTGATAGGGTGGATTATAGTGGCGGATAAATCTCTACGAAAATATGTTTTTTGTTTAAAAACAACATCTTAGTTTTTTGGTTTTTCGGCGGTTGTTTGTTGAGAGATTTTTTCAATGGTTTTCGACATAAAATAATAGAGGTGCAGGCTAATGCGGACGGCGACGTCATGGTTCGAAGAATATTCTCAAAGCCACCAAAATATCACCAATAAGCGCATTCACAATATCGCTGTTCCCACTATTTATTTTTCTATTGCTGGTCTGTTGTGGGGGCTGCCGCAACCGGGCTGGATGGCATCTGTTGAACTGCTTAACTGGACGTCGCTAACACTTTTCTTTGTCATGATTTTCTACGCAACACTGGGGCTACGTTTCTTTATCGCATTACTGGTGTTCAGCCTGAGTTGTCTATTGCTGTCCTGGGCCATTGAAATGGCGACGGGGGCGCTGACGGTCATCAGTGTCAGTCTATTTGTCATCGCTTGGATTGCACAGTTTTATGGCCATAAAGTCGAGGGTAAGAAGCCCTCGTTTTTTAAAGATATTCTTTTTCTTTTGGTTGGTCCAGCATGGGTCTTCGATGGTTTTTGGAAAAATAAAAAATAACTAAAGGCTGTTGGTAATGCAGCGTAGCAACGTGCGGCGAGTGGCTTCTTGATCAAATTCATTATTAATAATGTTTTGATATTCAAGGTGCAGTATCAGGCTGTGTAAAATAGTGGCGTCTGCTTGTGGGTCGTCGGAGCCGAAGACATGATAGAAATTGATAATATGCGATAGATTGTTTTCATGCAGCATATGCACAAGCTGTTGCAGTTGTGGGTTGATAGTTGCTTCAAAGCGGAAGGCGTTCTCAATCACTCGCTCGGATAGTCGGCTGACTTCGCCCTCGACATGTGCGGTTAAAAAATCCACCAGCATATCAATTAACTTTTGCTTGTTCTCCGGCTCATCGAGTTCTTTATAGCTAAATGATTCGAGTGCAGTAAAGCTCTGTTGCTCTAACTGTTGTTGGTTGGCTTGGGTGTTTTCAACAAATAAATAAAAGGCATCGTTAATTAAATCGCCTAATTGTTTGAAATAGTAGGTGGTGGCGGCAAGTGGCACGCCGGCTTCCTTGGCCACGGCGCGATGTTTGACCGCCTTGACCCCCTCGCGGGAAATAATACGCAGTGTGGCCTCGAGTATCGCAACACGCCGTTGTTCGCCCTTGAGTCGTTGTGTTTTTCTGCCCTGATATTCGATGGTGGTATCTGTGTCAGTCACAATTATTACTCGCCCTGCATTTTTGTCTTAGGTTATGATAATGCTATTCCATCACCAGCGATAGTCGCATTGGCCTATTGCAATATATTCAGGTAGCCCGTTATGAAATTGTTACTGATACTTGCCGTATTATTTGCTGCTCTGATTTTGGTGACGGTACTGGTTGAACGTTTTGCCAAGCCTGCCAGCGAGCAAAGCATGGATAAAATCAGCCGTTTTCTGCCCTTTCTTATTGTCATCAGCATGTTGTTATCGATGGCCAAATACCAGGGCTGGATTTAAAGCTCGCACGACAGGCTTCTTCATCGCTCCCATCCACCCAGCTGGGTGATGAAAAAAGCCTCTGTTTGTCACACACTTTAATTCTTGATAACGCCACCATCGTGGCCGCTTTAGAGGTGTGATCGACGTGTCAAATGAGCAAGATATTCTATCGGGAAAGGCGTGGGGCGATTTTTGCGATCAGCTCAAACAGGCTGGGGATGTGGTACTACGATCTGAGGCGCCGGATAATGCCTTTGATCGCGCTGAGGGCTATCGTTACCTAACCCGGTTAGCGCGTATTGGTTTGGATATGTTTATGGAGAGTGGTGACCGCTCTCACCCCAGCTTTTATCGCCCCTCGCATGAAACCGCTAAAATTGGTGCCGATAACCCCGATAATTATTATCAGCGTGCTGAGCTCGACGGTCAGTACGACTATAAAATATCGGGGCACAGAGGCTCTGTTGCCTATTTGAGTTTTGGTACGCAATCGGGCGGTTACGGTGAGGATGGCAAGAATGAATCGACGGGGTTTATCGATGATCATGACTTAATCATCGATGAGAATGGTCGCTTTGAATTGATCCTCAGTGTTAGCAAGCCGCCGCAGGGCAACTGGTTAGCGATGACGGCAACGACGCGAACTGTCATTGTGCGCCAGACATTTCTCGACCGGTCTGCTGAGGACAAGGCAGAGTTAACCATTGCCCGAATCGGCGCCGATGCAGCGCCAGCGCCGTTAACAGCGGCAGCTATTGCTACAAACTTGCAGTCGACAGCGGCCTTTGTAAAGGGGACTGCCCAGCTATTTGCCGATTGGTCACAGCGCTGCCTGCCCCATGTTAATGCCTTTGCTCCCTGGGAGCAGCAGTGGTGTCAAGATGTCGGCGGTGACGCCAATATTCATTACTATTTCAACTATTGGCAGCTCGCCGATGACGAGGCGCTGATTATCGAGCTGCCCTCTATTCCCGACTGCGAAAATTGGAACTATCAACTCAATAATTATTGGATGGAATCCCTCGATTATCGTTATCAGCAGATACATATCAACAAGCATAATGCGGTGGTTGCCAACGACGGCAGTGTCACCATTATTGTTTCGCATCAAACACTGGCGGTGGATAACCTGCTGACCACTGCTGGCCACAAGCTGGGTACCAGTTGCTTTCGCTGGATTGGCGCCAAGGATTTCCCCGAGCCATCGATGCGTGTGGTTAAGGCTGCCAGTTTGCACTGTTAACCTGTCTTTGATTTATCTTGCCCCTCTGTTTAACCGTTAGAGAAAAATAATGAACGATGCACTGAGCTTAGATTTCGACAGTATTATTGCAGAGGCTAAATCGGCCACAGCTTTGACCAACTTTGGCGATACACGCTTCGAACAGCCTCTGAGGGTATTACTGCATGCCCTGGACACCGAGGCGAAGCTGAATGAGATGGGGCGAATGGGACAGCGGGCCAGAATTGTCGATATTCTGATCGGCCGACTGCGGGCGGAGGAGTATATTCGCCGTTACCCTGAAATCCTCGATGAGCAAATTGAGGCGCCTGTGGTTATCGTGGGTCTGCCGAGAACCGGGACCACCATGCTGCACCGGACGATGGCCTGCGACGATCGTTTTTATGCCCCGCTGTGGTATGAGACGCGCTATCCGGCGCCCGATTTAGACTGGGATTTTAGTCTTGAGAATGACGCCCGTATCAATCGGGCGGAACAGGAGGTGGCTGCAATGTTAGCAGCCAGTCCAGACTTGGCGGCCATCCACCCGCTGGAAGCCTGTGGCGCCGATGAAGAGTTGATGCTACTAGAGCAGTCTTTTTTTAGCACCACGCCAGAGGCTTTTTGTTACATACCAAGTTATGGTCAGTGGTTGAGCGAGGCCGACAATACCCCGGGCTATGAATACCTGAAACGACAGCTACAGTTTTTGCAATGGCAAAAAAACAGATCAGGTGCTGGCGCCCGAGCGCAGCGCTGGCTGCTGAAGACGCCGCATCATTTACACCAGATGAAGACGTTGCTGTCGGTATTTCCCGACGCTAAAATAGTGCAGACGCACCGAGATCCCGTTCAGACTATCCCATCAATTTGCAGCTTTCATCATGCGCTGTGGATTATGGCCAGCGACCAGGTTGATGACCATTTGGTGGCTGAGCAGTGGAGCACAAAATTTGCAGCGGGGATGCGACACACCATGGATGTGCGCGACGATGCCCCGGAGGTCTTTCTCGATTTATGGTTTGAGCAGACGACAATAGATGCCGAGGGCTGTGCTAAGCAGATTTACGATTTTGTCGGCATGGAAGCCACCGAGCAGGCCCTGGAGGCGATGGCTCAATGGCGACAGGATAACCGGCGTGAAGACCGGGCCGCTCATCATTACACCCTGGCTCAATTTGGCTTGACTGAAGAGGGGTTAAGGCAGCAATTTGCAGATTATCGTCGGCGTTTTATCGAGGCTGAACCGTCCAGCAATAACAAAGATCAATAGTGACCAAGCAACCCTGAAGCCGTTCGGTAGGCAGGGTTGGCTGACCACTAATTTAACTGATGATTAATCGTCTTCTATGGCGACGGCCTGGCCGTTTTGCTGTAGTATTCTCTGGCAAAAATTTGAGGCAGGTTTTTGAGCCTGTTTGCGTGTTAAATCAGGATTTGGAGTAGCGACAATGGCTGAACAAAAAGCAACCAACGTACATTGGCACGACGGTGAAATCTCTCGTCAGGATCGTCAGCGTATGCTCGGTCAAAAAGGCGCAACCGTATGGTTTACCGGCCTATCTGGCAGCGGTAAGAGTACAGTAGCAGTAGCCCTAGAGAAGGCACTGGCCGAGCAAGGCAAGCTTACCTACCGTCTCGACGGCGATAATATCCGCATGGGTATTAACAAAAACCTCGGCTTCAGCGCCGAAGATCGTACCGAAAACATTCGTCGTATCGGTGAAGTCGCGAAGTTGTTCGTCGACACCGGTGTCATCACCCTGTCCAGCTTTGTCAGCCCCTACCGCGCCGACCGTGACCTTGTTCGCGAACTACATGAAGCCTCCGGTATGGACTTCATCGAGGTGTTTGTCGATGTACCACTGGACGTGGCGGAAGAGCGTGATCCGAAAGGCTTGTACAAGAAGGCCCGAGCTGGCGAGATTCCTAACTTTACCGGTATTTCTGACCCCTACGAGGCGCCAGAGAAGGCCGAGCTGGTCTTAAACAGCCACGAGCAGTCGCTGGAAGAAGAGGTTGCCATCCTGCTGCAGCTGTTGACAGATCGCGGTATTTTAAGCGGCGAATAAAAGTAATTATTAGCGGCTCGATTGAGCCGCTGACTTTAATGATTGGAGTATAAGAATGATCAAGCCTCACGGTTCTGAACAGTTAAACCCGCTATACGTGGCTGACGAAGCCAAGCGTGCAGCACTATTAGAGGAAGCGCAGACGCTGCCTTCACTGCTATTAAACTCGGCCGCAGCCGCCAACGCTGTCATGCTGGGTGCCGGTTATTTTACCCCGCTCAATGGCTATATGAATCTGGCCGACGCCAAGAGTGTTGCCAACAGCCTAAAGACGACCGACGGTTTGTTCTGGCCTGTGCCTGTGGTGAACATCACCAATGACATCTCGGCCATCGAAGGCGCTTCACGTATCGCCCTTCGCGATCCCAACGTTGAAGGCAACCCTGTTCTTGCCGTGATGAATGTCGATGCCATCGAAGATGTGACCGTCGAAGAGCTTATCGCCATGGCGGTTGAGATCTTCGGTACCGACGATGCTGAGCACCCAGGTGTTGCTACCTTTACCGGCCTGGGCAAGTATGTATTGTCTGGCGCCATCGAAGTATTGAACTACTCCTACTTCGCCGCCGACTTCCCCGATACCTTCCGCACCGCGGTAGAGATTCGCAATGAGATCGCCGATCGCGGTTGGGAAAAAGTTGTTGCCTTCCAAACCCGTAACCCAATGCACCGCGCCCATGAAGAGTTGTGTCGCATGGCGCAGGAAGACCTCAACACCGACGGTATTTTGGTCCACATGTTACTCGGTAAACTGAAGAAGGGTGACATCCCTGCCGATGTTCGCGATGACTGTATCCGTAAAATGGTCGATGTCTACTTCCCAGAAAACACCGTCATGGTCACCGGCTACGGCTTCGATATGCTGTATGCTGGCCCACGTGAAGCCGTGCTGCATGCACTCTTCCGTCAGAACTGTGGTTGCACCCACTTTATCGTTGGTCGTGACCACGCCGGTGTTGGCGATTACTACGGTGGCTTCGATGCACAGACCATCTTCGACGAGAAAGTCCCCGCTGGTGCCTTGGATATTGAGATTTACCGCGCCGATCACACCGCTTACTCTAAGAAGCTGAACAAAGTCATCATGATGAAGGATGCGCCGGATCACGCGAAAGAAGATTTCATCCTGTTGTCGGGCACCAAGGTGCGTCAGTTGCTGGGTGACGGCATCGCGCCACCACCAGAATTCTCCCGCCCAGAAGTGGCTGAGATTTTGATGAACTACTACCGCAGCACGCAATAGTCGTTATTGCATACCGACCCGGGGCATGACAGCCCTGGGTAGCGTGTAAAAGCCCTGACAGCTCAGCTGTTGGGGCTTTTTTATGTCGCCAGCTTAGTCGGCAATATTAAGGGTTAGCGTCTCTTTTAACTCCTCCATGACCACGTAACTGGTCGACTCATTGACCGAGGGCAGAGTGAGTAGTGTCTCGCCCAGCAGCTCGCGATAGGCATGCATATCGGCCACTCTTGCCTTGATCAGGTAATCGAAGTTGCCCGATACCAGATAGCATTCCTGCACCTCTTTGAGCTTGATCACGGCGCTGCGGAAGTCTTCGAAATTGGCTTGGCTGGTGCGAGATAATCTGACCTGGACAAAGACAACCAGGCCGGCCCCCAAGGGCTCGGGATCGAGAATGGCCTGGTAGCGGCGAATAATGCCAGTTTTCTCTAATTTTTTTACCCGCTCTATACAGGGGGTGGTGGTCAACCCAACGCGGCGTGCCAGCTCAGCATAGCTGACCCGGCCATCCTGTTGCAGCTCCCGCAGGATGCGGCGATCGATTCGGCTGAGTGTTATCGGTGTGTTAAGCATCGGTGGAATAACCTTTTTTTCGCGTAAAATTAAGTTTTATCGACTGATATTTAAGGGAAGTAAGAAAATAAAACTAATAATTGCAGCATATACTGGCTCTATCAACTGTTTAGATTATCAACTGGAGTTTATTATGCTTATCGGCGTCCCCAAAGAAATAAAAAACCATGAATACCGTATTGGTCTCACCCCAGCCGGTGTTAATGAGCTGGTCGCCCACGGCCATCAAGTCATAGTAGAACATGATGGCGGCGCCGCCGTCGGTTTTGATAATCAACAATATGTGGATGCCGGTGCCGAAATCATCGACAGCGCGGCAGAGATTTTCAAGCGCGCCGAGATGATTATCAAGGTCAAAGAACCCCAGCCAGAAGAGTGCAAACAGCTGCGTCCAGAGCAACTACTGTTTACCTATTTACACCTCGCGCCGGATCCACAACAGACCCAATTGTTAGTCGACAGCGGCGCCACCTGTGTCGCCTATGAAACGGTTACCGATGGCCGTGGTGGTCTGCCTTTGCTGGCACCAATGAGTGAGGTTGCCGGCCGCATGTCGATCCAGGCCGGTGCTCATCAGCTGGAAAAAGCCCAGGGCGGCAATGGTATGTTACTCGGCGGCGTGCCCGGTGTTGAACCAGCCAAGGTGCTGGTCATCGGCGGTGGTGTTGTGGGTGTTAATGCGGCTACTATGGCGGTTGGTATGGGGGCCGAGGTGACGATTCTCGATCGTTCGCTGCCACGCTTGCGTGAGCTGGATAATCAATTTGGCGGCCGTATCAAATGCATCTATTCGACCCGCGATGCGGTGGAGCAGTATGCCCTGGCTGCTGACTTAGTTATTGGTGCGGTATTGGTTCCCGGTGCCGCGGCGCCGCGTCTGGTATCGAAGGATTTAATCAGTCGCATGAAGCCGGGTTCGGTGGTGGTTGATGTCGCCATCGATCAGGGCGGTTGTTTCGAAACCTCACATGCGACCACGCATCAACAGCCCACCTATGTGGTGGATGATGTGGTGCATTATTGTGTTGCTAATATGCCCGGCGGTGTTGCGCGCACAGCGACGATGGCGCTGACCAATGCCACGCTACCGTTTGCTCTGGCGCTCGCCGACAAGGGGGCAGAGCAGGCAATGTTAGATGATAAACATCTTCTACAGGGGTTGAATGTGTACCGTGGTGTGGTGACTAATGAGCCGGTTGCCGGCGCATTGGGCTATGCGTATGTCGCCCCTGAACAGGTGCTACTTCGACCTCATCAAGCGGCCTAAGGCGAGGCTTGATTAAGTAAAAAAGCGGCCTTACTGGCCGCTTTTTTGTGGTTGGTGACCGCGTTTAGACTTAAGCGGCACCGTCAAACAGGCGGGCAACTAATGTACTGACGGCGTTTTCGACCCTTAGAATGCGCGGGCCTAGGCTGACGGTGTCAAAGCCGGCCTGGTTTAGTTTTTCAACCTCATAGGGAATAAAACCGCCCTCGGGGCCAATGGCTAAAATCATCGGCTGCTTGACCGCGATTGGACAGGGCGGATGGTTGCCGGGGTGAGCAACCAGGGCTTTTTTACCCGCGGCGAGGGTGGCCAGCTCATCTTCAATAAAGGGCTTAAAGTACTTTTTGAAAGTGACGCTTGGCAGTACCGTATCCACGCTTTGCTCCAGCCCTTGCAATAAGTATTTATGCACCGACTGCTGCTCTACCACTGGGCTTTGCCAGAAGCTTTTCTCGGTTTTATAGCTATTGATAATATAGATATCTTTGAGCCCATACTCGGCGGCCATGCGATAGATGCGGCGCATCATCTTGGGGCGTGACAGGGCCAGTACTAAAGTAATGGGGGTGGCGGGAGGCGGTTCTTGGTCAAGCTTGACAGTCAGTGAGCACAGCGTCTTATCCACGTTATTGATAATACCGTAGCCTATTTTGCCATTGATCAGGCCGACGCGAAGGCGGTCGCCAGGCTGCGCTCTGATGACCTTGTTAATATGCGTCAGGCGGTCGTCGACCAGCTGCACGGTATTGTCGTTGATATAGTCGTCAGGGCTTAGGAGAATAATATTCAAGAGTGGCAGTACTCGCAGAGGTAAATACCGGCAGTGTACTGCTAAACAAAAATGCTCGCCAGTGGCTGGTCGGCTAAAACTCTACCATGCCGATTTCACCTCGGCAGCGAAGCGGTAGGCCGATTGTTTTTAGTTGGCTTAACAGTTCGTCGCAGTCATCGCGATTGAGGAATTCACCAATACAATGACGCTGTTCGTGATCGAATAGACAGATTTCAAAGGGCGACCAATCTTGTTCGCGGTCTGTGACAGCTATCGCGGTGTCCTGCAGTTTAAACTGCCATTTTTGATCGATGTGATAGATGCCTTTTTCAACCACCAGTCGACCGTGTTTGCAGTCGGCTAATATCACTTGCTTGCTGGACTGCTGCCAGGAGACAAAGTACATCGCAGAACAGAGGCAGAGCATTTCTAAGCCGGCAAAGGGCAGCACCATCCAGACGCCGGCAAAGGCAAAGAGTATGGCTATCGTCATGGTAAAGGCGCAGATGGCTATCATAACCAGGCGGGTGGTTGCCCAGCTCATCGAGCGGTTGGGCGAGAGTACAACCGTGGTATTGCTGTCTTGGCGCTTGATACTGACCATGATGCCTGCCTCCTTCGTAATAGCCTGCTAATGTGTAGGCTACAGAATAAATACTAGCAGTTTTTGGTTAAACGCGAGTTTGAAGAAGGAAATCATATGTCGGCAATTATCGATGTCGAAGAGTTACAGCGACGCAGAGAGACGGCACACTTTGTCATCTTGGACTGCCGTTTTTCACTGGTCGATCCCGAACAGGGTTTTTATCAGTATCAGCAGGATCACATATCGGGGGCGCTGTATGTCGATCTCAATAAGGAGCTTTCCTCTGAGGTAGCTGAGCACGGAGGTCGCCACCCTTTACCGACGCCAGAGCAGTTCAGCGACCTTTGTCGTCAATTGGGTGTTCGCAAGGGTGAGACCGAGGTGGTGGTTTATGATAACTCCCGTTTTGCCTTTGCCAGCCGAGCGTGGTGGTTATTTAAGTATTTTGGCCATCAGGATGTTCGGGTATTGGATGGCGGTTATCAGGCGTGGAAGGATGCTGGCGGCCGGCTGGGTTTTACTCCGGTTGACCGTCCCGATGATGGTATCTTCGAAGCCAAACCCAACCCTTTTATGGTGGCTGAGAGAAACGAGTTGTTGGTGGCTAAGCAACCGACAGGCCATACCCTTCTGGACGCCAGAGAGCCGGCGCGTTTTAGGGGGGAGCAAGAGCCAATCGACCCCATCGCCGGCCATATTCCAGCGGCATTGAACTACCCCTGGCAGGACTTAACCGATGAGGAGGGTTGGGTGCAGCCGACGGAGACTCGCTTCGATGATATATCGCCGCCGTTGGTGGTCTACTGTGGCTCCGGTGTCACCGCCTGTGTGACACTGCTGGCGCTGGAGTTGGCCGGTGTTGATGACTGCCGACTTTACCCTGGTAGTTGGAGTGATTGGTGTAGTTACTTATAGTCATAATCCAACGCTTAAAAAGAGTGGGTACTTACTATCGATTGCGTGATTTGTTTAAAATGACGGAGGGCAGTGCCAGTTAAAACGTTCGCCACTGAGCGGGTGGGTGAACTCCAGCGTGGTGGCGTGCAACATGAGTCGAGGGGCAGCGTTCAGCGCCTCTTCATGGGCATAGAGATCACAGCCGAGAATAGGGTGGCCGATTTCGCGGCTGTGAATACGCAGCTGGTGTGAGCGGCCGGTAACCGGTTTGAGTAGTACACGGGTGCGATCACCGTGACGCTGTAAAATTTCGTAATGGGTCAGTGATTGCTTGCCATTGTCATAGCAGATTTTTTGTCGCGGCCGACGCTCCCAGTCACAGGCGATAGGCAGATCGATTGAACCATCCTCGGTGAGGTCGCCCCACAACACAGCGGTATACGTTTTGTTGATTTCTTTGCGCTGGAACTGTCGGGTCAGGTCGGCGTGAACATCGCGACATAGCGGCACCATCATCAGGCCGGAGGTGTCCAAATCGAGTCGGTGAGCGACGGTTGCGGTAGGGTAGTCCTGTTGAATACGGGTTATCATGCAGTCCTTGTTTTGTGGCAGACGGCCAGGCACCGACAGCAGGCCTGAGGGCTTATTGATCAACAGTAAAAAATCATCTTCAAATAAGATCTCAACCTGCTCGTGGCAGGGCGGGACAATGTAAGGTTGTTGCATATCAATAGGCCTGACGTAAACAGCGGCTATTATGCCTGACAGAAGGCTGGCTGTTAATGCTGGCCATACATCAACAGTCTGTTGGTCTGCTATTATCGGCTAAAAATAGAGAGAGTAAGCGTGAGTATTGATTTATCGATCGACCTCGAAGAGAGCGAGGTTGCCAATATAGTGGCGCAATATCATCGTTATATCGATCGGTTGCTGTTGCTGCAACAGCAGGCGCTGGTGGCAAGAGAAACCGAATTGGCGCTGGGCTTTATGCAGTTGCACCGGCAGATGTTGAGTGCGCATATTGAGGTTGAGGATCAGTGGCTGTTGTCGATTGCCACTGAACAGCAGCAAGCCTGGCGTTGGCCGGCATCGCTGTATCTAGCTGAGCATAAGAAAATAACCCGTTTCCTGACACGTGAAGAGCAGCGCCTGCAGTCACTTGCCCAGCGACCAACGGCGACACAGGTTATTGCTTTGCTAGACAGTCAGCGCAGTTACAAAAACTTACTCGAGCATCATGAGGAGAGAGAGGAGATTGCGCTGTTGAAAGAGATAAGCCCGTTACAGCAGCAACAATTGCAACAACGGGTGAGTGAGCGTTGGCGGCAGTTATATCAGCAACAAAGGCAACCGCTGGCCGAGTTAGCGCAACGATTGGCCACGGTTGAAACCGACATTATGACGCGTTAATTATGCCTTGGCTGCGCCGCTGGTGGTTTTGCCGGTATTGTTAATCACGCGGTAAACCGTGGCAATGGCAGCGGCTAACTCGGTATTGATCTCATCCTCGCTGTCACTGGCTTCGAGCAGGGTCTCGGCCTTGTCGAGTACAATCATCAGCTTTTTCAGTGACAGATCCTGGTTGAGCATGGTCTTGGCTAAATAGTAGGGATCTTCTTCGCTCTCGCGCATACGGATTGCTTCGCGCACAGCCATTTGACGTTCAGTTGCGGTGGGTGTTGGCATTCTTATTCTCCTTGGCCTGTTCAAAGCGAACAGTGAGTGCAAATTTACTTAAAAACTTCTAGTTATTATTAACTTGTTGCGCTTCCGTGATTTTATAATTATAGCACTTATTACCAAATTGGCATTTTAGCTGATAAAACCCCCTTGAGTTGTTATATTGCCGGCCTCATCAAGAGTTGAAAATATGTCGTCATTATTTCCCATTGAACAATTAGGTCATTGCTCATCGGCGTTGACTGAGCAAATGCAGATCACCCTGCCCAAGGCGATAGTTGACTGTCAGTTGCTACCACAGTGCCCCGAATTGGCACTGTATCTGTTGGATGCAAACTACCCTCAGCATGAACTCGATTACGACACCATGATGCGGTTGATGAACGAGCCTTCGTATTGGGCCTTCTGTTGGGCCAGTGGTCAGGTGTTGGCGCGATATATCATCGATAATCCGGCCTGGGTAGCCGGCAAGCGAGTGCTGGATTTTGGTTGCGGTTCGGGGGTGGCGGCGATAGCCGCGGCCAAGGCCGGAGCCTCCCATGTCGTCGCCTGTGATATTGATCCGGTGGCGCAACTGGCAACGCGCCACAATGCCGAGTTAAATAATGTCGAGCTTGAAATCAGCGGAGACTTTTTTACCTATCGAGGCGGTATTGACATCATTCTGGTGGCCGACGTGCTCTACGATAAACAAAACCTGCCGTTGCTGTCCGCCTTTGCCGAGCGGGCACCGGCAGTGCTACTGGCCGACTCGCGGGTGAGAAACCTGTCTGTGCCGCCCTATATCAAGCGGCAAACCATCGAGAGCAGCACCATCCCGGATCTCGATGAATCGCAGGAATTTAATCAGGTGAATATCTATAGCGCAGAATATGGCTGTTAATGTGATGACGCCAATCGCCATTACTGGCGGGAAAAGAAATAACAGTTGTAATAAATAACGAATGCTGTATAAATTAACAGTATAAATAATGAGGAGATGACTATGGCTGTTAAGGCTATGTGGCTTTGTGACCGGGACGACAGTATGTTTAGCGATAAAAAATCGGCGGAAGAACACGATAAAATGCTTGAGTTGGCTGAGAACATCACCGCCTTGATCGAGCAAAACATTGAGGGTGTTGATGAGTCAGCACTGGAAGAAATAGGTTTATTGTTAGCGCGTCGTCGTGATGTGTTGGCTCGAGCCTGTAAGGGCAAGCCGGAGTTGCTGCTGCAGGAAGAAGAGTCTGCTGGCGATAATGTTGCCGATATCAAAAGCGCGAAGGCATAACCTCTAACTAATTAGTTAGGGTTGGAATAATAGTGCTTAAATAAAAGAGCCGATACTTTACCGTATCGGCTCTTTTGCTTTGTCAGATCAGTTGTTACAATGCAGCCCATGCCCCCTTGGCACAGCTGGATAGCGCGATCCCCTCCTAAGGGATAGGTCAGAGGTTCGAATCCTCTAGGGGGCACCACACATAAAAAAACCGCCTGCTGGCGGTTTTTTTATGTCTCGACTAAGGCTCAATCGAGGGTAAAGCTTTGCGGGATTGCCAAAACATCGTCACGAATATTGCTGACATCGATATTACAGCTACCTGGGCCATAAAATTCGCTGGTCTTAGTCATTCGATAATCGACGTCGACATCGAAAGTAGCGACGACCAAGGTGGTGGAAAACTCGATGGTTTGCGCGTTATTGAAAACCCCGCGGTCAGTTGTTACCGCCTGTGTCCAAGCATTGTATGCTGCGTCGGAGCTGATCAGTCCGGTGTCGGGAACGATGGCACCATTTCCGTCAACCTCAGGGCAGACCTGTAAGGGACCGCCATCAGCTGCTGGGACTAATGCGGCTCGAGTGCAGTTGCTCAAGCGCTTACTATTACCAAGGGCGCGATCACTGGCGCTGGTTAAATCTGGGTTACGATTCGGCTTGTCAAAGTTGATGAAATACTCAACATTTAATGTTGAGTCAGCGGCGCGACTCCCTTCAAAACCGGCAACCAGTAATACCTCGGCACGTTGGACGGCTTCTATTGTGGCAATCTGTTGGTAGCTATCGAAACTGGCAAAGCCGAGCCCGTGCGTAGTACCTGCTCCGCCCTCAATATTGACAGAAGGTATTTGGCCTTCGATTTCAATCGAGTAACAGTAAGTAGGGTCGCTGTTATCACCGCAGTTATTGCCTGATGTTGACGACTGTTGGCTGGGATCAGTCTCAGAGGCCGGGCAGTCATTATCAGAATCCGCCCACTCTGCTTTATTGAGAGGGAATATATCATCAATGTCTTTGATGCCATCCTCATCGCTGTCGGAGCAGCCTAGTGTTTTTTTCTCGTCCGGGGTGAGCACGGTGCCGGTATTACCTTCACTGAGGGCGCCGGGGTCACAGGCCGATTGTACATCGGAAATTTCGCTGGCCCAGTCAGAGTTATCGCCACAGCCATTGCCAGTCACTTCGTTTTGCTCGCTGTCGCTGACAACAGGGCAATCGCTGTCGCTATCTTTGGCCTCATTGGCGTTGAGTGGGAATTGGTCTAGGCTATCGGAAATACCATCACCGTCGGTGTCAGTTTTGCCGCCTAGTGCTGCTACAGGTTGAGGTGCGGTAAGATCGGCGGCGGTTACCGAAGGCGCAATCAGTGTGCTTTCTTGCTTGATCAAGTCAATGAGTTGGCTGATCGCTTGATCGGTGCCTGGAATGTTTAGCAGTGCAGGGTTGGTCGCAATCGCAGTACTTAACTGCTCAACAGAGGGTAGCCCGTCAATTACTTCGCCGTTGGCAAGGCCATCGATGCCGCCATCGAGTAAATCGCTGGCCAGCATCGATAATAATTGGTCGGTAGTGAGGCCACTGGTTTCAGTAATCAACAGTAGGATGGCGGCAAAGCCTTCAATAGCCGTCCGATACTCCAATGCCTGCTGGTGATTGCCGCTGTCGGTTAGTATCGGTGCCGTGGTATAGAGGTCTATACCGTCTAGAATGCCGAAGCCGAAGGCTGATTGAATCGTCTCAGACGCTTCCGTCAATGCTTCACCAAATAGCATATCACTATTATTCAGTAGTTTTGCCGTATAGGTGACGGCGAAAGTACTTAGCGGGGTGGCATAAACAGCACCATCTCGGCTATAGGTTCGGCCACTGATAAGGGTGGTTAGTGTGGCTAACTTTGGTGCTTCCCCTGTAGTAATGACTGTGCCGTTACTCACTTCAACGATGAAGTAGCTATCGAAGAAAGCCTCGTTATCATTGCCTGATTCAATAATGATGTCGCTGAATTGTGCAAGCTCATTAGTCGAACCGGTGGCTACGATTGCCCCTCGAAGATCTTCGGCATTGAGGTCTAGAGCATAAACAGTGACATCGGCGTTAATAATAGGTCCCTTAACTGCCGACCCCATCAATGATTGGCTGCTGTTATTAGCACCCGAAAGTGCCGGTTGTGCATAGTCGTCAGTGCCGCTGCTGCCACCGCAGCCTGATAGTAATGCGGTTGTGAGGGCGGCCGAAATTAATGTTTTACTGAACATATTTCTCGATTTTTTAATTTTTACAAAACTATTATTTTTTTTCATCGCTATTCTCCAAAAGAACAGTTTTATTTTTGTTTTATTTATTCGAAGGTATAGGCTAAATCGATGCCATAGGTGCGCGGTTCTCCGTAGACCGAACCGCTGCTGCGAGCAACGCCGACCAGTGGTATGCCGCCAACTAAGTAGTCGTCAACATCCGTCAGGTTCTTGCCCCATAGCGTGACTGTGGTGGCGTCATCAGGCAGCTGCCAGGTTAAACGGGCATCGAGGAAGGTGGTCGCATCAGAGGTGATTTGCTCTTCAACAACAAAGCTTTCTCGATCGAAGCCGTGATAGATTTCTGAGGTATACCGAGCGATAACCGAGGGGATGACGGTGCCAAAGCTTTCGGTATACAGGAAGTAATCAGCGGCAAGAAACCCCGTCCATTCCGCGACGCGAGGCATAGGCTCATCGGCACGATCGATCTGTTGAAAGCTGCTGCTGGCTGGGTCGTAAACATCGACTAAATATTCTTTATAATCCGCATCGGTATAGGCAAAACTCGCGGTTAAGCGCACACTTTCATGAGGGATTAAGGTGAATTCACCTTCGGCTCCCTGGATAACTGCCTTACCGGCATTCTCAACCGCTGGCAGGGGGATGCCAAGGGCGTCGGGTACTACGGTGGTGACCTGAATATCGGTGTAGTCGGTATAGTACAGCGCCATATTGGCACGGAGTAAGCCATCGAAGGCATCGGCCTTGAAACCGATTTCATAGTTGAGCACGTTTTCAGGCTCGAACTGACTCATGTCTTTCATGCCGGTGGCGGGGTTGACCTCGTTGCCGACCACCACGCCGCCGGATCTGAAGCCCTGGCTGACGGTGAGAAATGTCATGCCTTCTTCGAGATAAAGCGCGTCGAGAATGGCATCGGTGGCGCGCATTTTTAAGCTGATGCTAGGCGACCAAGCGCTGTCTTTACGGCTGTCTGAAGACTCGCCATAGGTGCCCACTTCACGATCTTCTAAGTTGCCATTACGGTTGGCATCATAACCATATTGCCATTGTGAAAAGGGCTGAGTACCCGACTCGCTGAAGAGGTGAGTCACGTTTTGCGTGGTGGTATCGATATAGTTTAAACAGCCACCCTGTGGGCAGTAAGTGCCGTTGCCAATACTCGGTAGGTAAACATTAGCCTCATGATAGGTTGTCTCACGTTCTTCTTCGGTATAGCGAATACCCAGCGTCAGTTCAGTCAGTTCGGTGATGTCAAAGCTAACCTGAGAGAAAACCGCCCAAGAGGTGTTGTCCGTTTCGCGCTCGGTCAAATCTGATTGCGCCAGCAGTGTCATATAATCCTGTGGCTGAGGATTGGTCTGGCTGCTGTCAGCAAAGGCAACATAACTTTGCAGCCAATCGTCATCGGCTCTTTCGATGGAGCCAAAGAGGCCAAGGGTGGCGTTGAGTCGGCCATCCATTGCGCTGCCGGTAAACTGAAATTCCTGTGTGTACTGATTAACCTCATTGCCAATTGGTTGAATGCGGCCAATCAGGGCGGCTGCACTACCGTCCAAGTCTTCGTCTGCTTTTTGCTCTACCTGGCGGAAGCCGGTAATAGACTTGAGGGCTAATGCGTAATCGGAGACATCAGAGAGATCCCAATCGACTGTAAGGCCAACCATTTTGGTATCCACCTCGTAAATACTCTGACGGAAAATACCATTGCTGTTATTAAGTTCGCTTCTAAATTGATCAGTGTCTAAGTCTTGACCGCTTTCCTTACAGTGTTCTTCTGCACTTTTCTGACTGTTGTTGTCATAAAATAATTCAAGTGAGGATTTGCTATAACCCTGATCGGCAAGCTCATCACCGTAGAAGTTACACTGTTGTCCCCGCGATTTTTGTCGAGTTTTTGTCGCCGCCATTAATAAATCGACGCGCAGCGTATCGGTCGCTTCCCAGCGGAATTGACCGATTCCCATCATTCTATCATCGTCGTTCCACAGTTTACCGTCTTCGAGGTTTTCCATGTAACCATCGTTCTTGGTTTGAGCGAGAGTAAAGCGCGATAGCAATGTGTCGTCGATCAGTGGCAGGTTGACGGTGCCAGAGACGTTTTGACGGCCGTGGTTGCCGATGGTGCCCTCAATATGGCCACCGAGTTCTTCATGGGGTTTTTTGGTGTTGATAACAATGGCGCCACCGGTGGTGTTCTTGCCAAATAACGTGCCCTGTGGGCCACGCAGTACCTGCATCGATTCAACATCGGCAGCATCGAGCAGCGCGCCGGGTGCGCGTGAAGAGTAAATACCGTCGATATAGGTACCAACGGCAGAGTCGACGGTGACCTTGGTTTCACGTTGACCGATACCGCGAATATATGGGTTGCTTTCGCCCTTGGTGCCGTTACCGCCGCCCCCCATGTTGAGGCCGGGAACAACACCTTCTAAATCCTTGACGCTGGAGATACCGAGAGATTTCAGCGATTCGCCGCTGAAGGCCGAGACAGTTACCGGCACTTCCTGCATCGATTCCTCACGTTTACGAGCGGTAACGACGACTTCCTCGAGGGCAAAGCCTTCTTTTTCTTGCGCGAAACTTGGGCTAATAATCAGTGACGAGGCAATCGCTACTGAAACGGCTAGGGTGTTAGGCAATAAATTGGCAGGTGCTAACAGCCGGTTACGTGACCGCGGCATAGGTTTCTCCGGTTATTTTTATTCTTGTATAAATTATTATTTTCGGCTTGTTATTTTTATTGGCCGTTATCTGTTGACGTTTATTTTATAAAATAAAACAGACGCAAAAGGCTACTAAGTTCGGAAATCTTTACAGCGGTGACACTGCAGGCCATGTTATGGCGTGGTCACTGACTGTTGCTGTTTAAAAAAATAATTACAGTGTCGTAAAATTTAACGCAAAGAATAGTGCGTTATCATGATCAATAATCAGATGCTGTCACCGGGCGGTGTTTGTCGTATGCAGAAGAAAAAACATTCGCAAGTGAGTCAGTAGGATGTTTGAATATTTGAGCATGCTTTCTATAGATAGGATAACGGATTAGGTTGAATAATAATGATATAAAAGAATAAAAAACGCGCATTACAGCGCGTTTTTTTAACATTAAATTTAGCGATTAGCCAAAATTAATTATGCAGCTTTACGACGACGACGGGCGATGCCGCCTAAGCCGACAAGGGCCGAGCCGAACAACCAAGCGGCACCAGGAACTGGAACAGGGTTGGCCAGATCGTTATAGAGACCCAGGTTGACGTCGTCTGGCAGTGCGGCGAAGCTGCCGGCAGGGTTCATAGTCAGTGTGTAGTCAACATCAGTCATAACATTGCCAACGAAAGGCGCGTTAATCGTCAGTGTTGAAGTCAGTGTTACTAAGCCGATATTGCTGGCGTCCATAATCTGGTTGCCGGCACCATCAGTTTTGATAGTAAACGGTAGCTCGCTGCCAACAGGGGCGTTTGAACATACGGTGTTACCGAAAACTGGTGGTGAGGTATCGGTACAGGCTGTGACGCGTGAGGTGGCACCGTCAGCATCAAAAACAAGACCTTGGCCGTCGAGGAAGGCTAGAGGGTCAAACTGGCCCCACACTACGTTTTCTGTGTTGGCGGTTAGTGTGGAACCGAAAGAAGTACTGCTGGTAGCCAGTGCAGTATTCATTACGAAGGCGCCATAGTTGGTTTCATCGTCAACCACGATGGTAGCAGTACCACCACCGCTCTGGCTGCCTGAAGAGCCGCCAGAGATGGTGCCGGCCAGCGATACGTCATAGTGAAGTACTACCTGGGCAGCGTTAACACCTGTTGAAGCAACTGCTGCTGCGACTGAAGCCGCAATCAATAATTTTTTCATGTTTATTATCCTTCGAGAAAACTCGATTTGGAAGGGCGTTGCGATCAATCTGCACTGCCCAAGCCTTGGTTTTTATTATTTCATTCCTTCAGGTTGTAATTCTTGCGCCTCCCTATGGTTGCAGCAGAAACAAGAAATTATTAGCCTGTATGCAGGATATAAACAATATTAGTGCCAAAATTATTTTATGATTAAAATTCAGTGGTTTAAATTGTTTTTGTGTTGTTATAATAGGGTGTTGGTCAGTGCTGGAGGAATCTTAATTGCGGGTTGTAAAAGGTTTCGTCGGCAGGGTTTTTACAATTGTAAAAATAGGAATTTATCACCCGCTAGTGACAAGTTTTGTTTTTTATAAAATGTAATGCGGATGGCTCTTTATCGCTGTCGCCGACTGGCGACATCGGTATTTTGGTAGGGAGGCGCGGTCTTGTAAGTGATTTCGACACTCTGTCTATTGTGTGACTTGGGTCACATAATAATCGCCGCATTTATTATCTTTCCTGCAAGAGTTTTTTGTAGGGCTGGGTGTCATTGTGGCTGCCAGCGCTTGCCCTGCCACAGCACGTTTTGGCTTTGAATGATTAGGCCTTCATCTTCGAGTAGTGCTTTTTGACGCCGATAGCCATCGCTGTCGAGGGGAAGGCTGATCTGTCCTCGACTGTTGATCACTCGGTGCCAGGGGATGGCTGAATTGGCCGGCAGCTTTTTTAATACCGCCCCGACGAGGCGGGCCTGGTTCGATAAACCGGCCAGCTGAGCAATGTCTCCGTAACTGGCGACGAAGCCTGCGGGGATAGCGGCAACAGTGGTCAAAATCTGCTGTTGGAATTGGCTGTTCATGGTATGCGATATTGGCGGCGGGTTGGGGAGATTGATTTTACATGAGTATTGAATACTATTCTGCTATTCTTTCAAGACTGTCAAATGAATATAAATCAACGGATTGGAGAGCTGGTCATGCTCAATTATTTCGCCCTTGGGGTGCTTATCTTTACCGTGCTGGTATTGTTCTACGGCATTATTGCCCTGCACGATATTCCCTATGAGATCGCCAAGCACCGAAATCACCCCCATCAGGATGCCATCCATGCCGCGGGTTGGGTCAGTTTATTTACTCTCCATGTGATTTGGCCATTCCTGTGGATATGGGCAACGATTTATCGTGAGGACCGGGGCTGGGGCTTTGGCCACCACAGTCAGCAGGCGCTGCCGACCCGAGTGGCGGAGTTGGAGCAACAGCTCGAGACATTACAGGGTGAGTTTGCACTGTTGACCGGGGTGAAGAACCCCGTGGCCGATGATTCGCGAGGTGAAGGGTAATGGAGTTATTGATTTTATTAACCTATACCGCCATCTGTATCGCCATCTTCAAAATATTCAAGATACCACTCAACAAATGGTCTGTGCCGACGGCCGGTCTCGGCGGTATTGTGCTGGTTGGGGTGATGGTGTTTGTGATGAACTACAACCACCCTTATTCGGAGATTACCCGTGAGTATTTTGTCACCGTGCCGATAGTGCCCGAGGTGCGTGGCAAGGTGTTGGTTGTTCATGCCGAGGCGGGTACCCGTTTAAATAAAGGCGACGTACTCTTTTCTATTGACCCCGAGCCATTTCAGAATGACGTAGATGATTTTCAGGCGCAGTATGACGCGGCAGAGGAAGATGCGCTGCGTGCCGAGGAGCTGTTCCGTAAGAAGTTGGGCAGTGAACGTGATGCGCAGTTATACCGTTCACAAGCCGATAGCTTAGCGGCGAAGCTTGAGAACGCTGTTCGAGACCTTGGTAAAACGGTGGTCGAGGCGCCGACGGATGGTTATGTGGTACAGGTGGCGGTGAGGCCGGGTGTGATGGCAGTTCCCCTGCCAGTGCGTCCGGTGATGGTGTTTTTGCCGGAAGAAGAGATGTATTTAGTCGGCTGGTATCGTCAAAATAATCTGATGCGTTTGCAAATAGGTAATGAGGCCGAGGTCGCTTTTGATGCGTTGCCGGGCCAGGTTTTTGGCGGTGAAATTCTTGCCGTATCGCCGGCTATGCGTCAGGGGCAGGTACAGGCCAGTGGCGATTTAATCGACCCCAGTTCTGCCCCTCAACCGGGCCGCATACCGGTTATTATTAAGATTACCGACCCCGCCTTCGACCCCTATCGCCAGCTGATGGTGGGTGGTGCCTACGCACAAAGTGCCATCTACACCGAGCACGCGGTACATGTGGCTATTATCCGACGGGTAATACTGCGAGTCAGCTCTTGGTTGAATTATATATTCCCCTTCCATTAACGCTGAAAGCTATTAAAAAGCCCCCGAAGACGTGGTCTTCGGGGGCTTTTTAATGCCCAGTAATAAAGCGCAGGCATAAAAAAAGCGGGCTGGATAAGCCCGCTGAAGGTCGCGGTTCGCGATATTACACCTGCATCAGTGTTTGGTTGGCGAGTCTGCCAAGGCTGGCAACTCGCTCAGGGGCAGTAGCTTAGTCGATGTTGGCGCCTTGGCTGATCCAGGTCGCCAGGCTTGCACGCTCTTCGTCGGTCATCTGGGTCATGTTGCCCAGAGGCATATCGTGGGTATTGATGGCACGGGCTTGAATTCGTGGTGCCCACTTCTTAATCAGCGCTGGTTGGTCGAGTTTAACGCCACCCTGTGCCGTCGGCATCAGTGTCGGTGCGTCGGAGTGACAGGCGACACAGCGCTGCTCGATAATGGTGTTAACACTGGCAAAGCTGACCTTGGGCGTGCCGGCGTCTACTGCAGCGGGAGGCTTGGGTGCGATCACCACTAACAAGGCGATGAACAGAGCAGCAGAGAAAACAATAATACTCGGCTTCTGAATACCACGGTGCTTGAGGATAAAATAGTGACGCGCAAAGGCCGTAATGGTGCAGATAGCGGCGAGGATTAACCAGCCATACTGGTGACCGTAGGTCATCGGATAGTGGTTGCTAATCATGATGAAAATCAGTGGCAGTGTGGCATAGGTGTTGTGAGTCGAGCGGAATTTCGCCTTGGCACCAAACTTAGGGTCTGGCGCTGATCCTTCGGTGACGGCGGCAACCAGGGCGCGCTGAGCAGGCATAATGGCGTTGAACACGTTACCGGCCATGACGGTACCGATGAGTGCGCCGACGTGCATATAGGCGCCACGATCACTGAATATCAGGCTGAGGCCATAGGCCATGGCGGTGATGTAAACAAGACAAATAATGCCAAAGGTGAGGCCGTAGTTGGCCAGCGGGGTGCGGCACAGCAATTCATAGAGTACAAAGCTGCCGAATAGACTGGTTAGGCCAATGGCAATGGCAGTGCCTTGGCTGATATCGGCCTTAGAGGTGTCGATCAGATAGGTATCGGCACCGAGATAAAACATAATGCTCATCAGCAGTATACCGGTCAGCCAGGTGGTATAGGCCTCCCACTTAAACCAATGCAGCGTCTCGGGCATTTTTTCAGGTGCTAATTTGTACTTGGCTACCTCGTAAAAACCACCGCCGTGGATGGCCCACAGGTCGCCGCCAATACCCTTGTCTTTTTTCCACTGCGGTGGATTCTCTAGATTGTTATCCAACCAGACGAAATAAAATGAGGCGCCAATCCAGGCAACGCCGGTAATAACGTGCAAGAAGCGCACGATAAGATTCATAGAATCAATGATGTAAGCATCCATAGAGGTCTCTACCCTTAAGTGTTAACAGTACGGCTGTCGAAGCCCGTTGTTGCCCGCAGACAGCGGGCTTATTGTTTTAAAATCAGTGGTTGTGGTTACAGTGTTTGTCACCGCAGCGTTGTTTTTTGTATTGAGCCTCACCCATGATATAGGTGGCGCTGACGGTACGATCATCGCCGAGCATGGCCAGTACAAACAGTTGTTCTTCTAAGTTACGCGCCCGGTCGACTCGGAAATCGAGCAGGGTGCTTGAACGCGGGTTCAGCACTACAAAATCGGCCTCTTTACCGTATTCAAAGTTACCGATGGTATGGTGTAGGTCGAGGGCTTCGGCGCTGCCTAAGGTGGCGCGATAGAAGGCTTGCATCGCCGACAGAGTCGATCCCTGCAGTTGCTGAATCTTGTAGGCATCGCTCATGGTTTGCAGCATTGAAAAGCTGGTGCCGGCACCGACGTCGGTACCAAAGCCCATCTTCACACCGAGCTCTTTGAGCTTTTGCAGTGGGAATAGTCCGGAGCCAAGGAATAGGTTTGACGATGGGCAGTGAGCGATGGCTGACTGGGTATCAGCCAGGCGCTGACAGGCGTCGTCACAGAGGTGAACGCCGTGGGCGAAAACCGAACGGCTGCCGAGCAAATTGTATTTGTCGTAAACGTCGAGATAGTTTTTGCTGTCGGGGTAAAGCTCCTGTACCCAGGCAATTTCGTTTTTGTTTTCCGACAGGTGGGTGTGCATATAGACGCCGGGGTTTTCACGCAATAAATCACCGGCGCGGCCGAGTTGTTCCGGCGTTGAGGTCGGGGCAAAGCGGGGTGTAATAGCGTATTGCAAGCGATCCTTGCCGTGCCATCGCTTGATTAAGTCGCGGGATTCGCGGTAGCCACTTTCGGCGCTGTCGCGAAGATAATCAGGGCAGTTTCTGTCCATCAAAACCTTGCCGCAAATCATTCGTAGGTTGCGGGCTTCAGCCTTATTGAAAAATGCATCAACAGATTGTGGGTGTACGGTACCAAAGACTAACGCTGTTGTTGTGCCGCAGCTAACAAGTTCATTGAGGAATACCTCGGCAACCTGCTCAGCATAGACCTGATCACTGAAACGTCGCTCTGTGGGGAAGGTATAGGTCTCTAACCATTCGAGCAACTGTTCGCCATAGGCCGCAATCATACCGATCTGTGGGTAGTGCACGTGGGTGTCGATGAAGCCCGGTACAATAAGGTGGCCGGGATAGTGTTCTATTTCGACGTCCTCGGGCAGCTCGCCGAGGATTTCATGGGCCGGGGCCAATTTTTTTATATGGCCATTTTCACAGAATAGAATGCCATCCTCGACGTATTGGTAGGCCTCTTCACCATGCACCGAAGGGTCGGCAAGAAAATGTAATATGTTGCCGCGTACTGCGGTGAGTTTTGTCGGTTTCATTGGTCTACCTTTGTTAATCTATGGCTAACGTTTCTGTTTAGGGTGCAATGCGAATGGTCTGCTGCACTTCTTCTTCGTCGCAGTTGTTACCCTCGCCTCCGCGATCAATGACCAGAAAGTCACTCTCGCTGTTCAGGGCTAAACAATAGTGGTGCCATGTGCCGCGGTGATAATTAACACCCTGGCCCGGTTGTGCAAGAAATGCTTCTAAGGCATTTTCATCAAACTCACCAGCTTTGCCAACCACGACTAGATAAGGTTGGTTACCCAGTGGCATAAAGGCCTGAGATGACAGCGGATGACGCTCCATGATTTTAATATCGATGGGCAGCGGCAGTGGCCGAGAGCGGAAAATATTAATCAGCGTGCTGCCGTCAGCCTCATTGACATCGACCTTGGCAAGGTTGTGGTAACGTTCGGTATTGCCATAGTTAATATTGAGCAGCTTTTCAGGTGTCTCAACACTCATCACATCGCCATAGGGGGCGAAGGCTTCGGCGGTCAATGGTTTCGGTGTCAGAGTAATCATCGACATCTTAGCTGCCTCGATAAGTGCTGTAGCCATAGGGGCTGAGCAACAGTGGGATGTGATAGTGCTGGCCGTCACCGGGAATGGTGAAAACCACTTCGGCATAGGGGTAGAAGCAATCCTGCTGATTGGCTTCGTGGTAGGCCTGGGTTTCAAACAGCACTTTGTAGGTGCCGGCTGCCAGTACAACATCGTCGGCGAGCAGGCCGGGAAGGCGGCCATCCGCATTGGTGACGCCACCGTTTATCTTGATGAATTCACCGCTCTGCTGACCGAACAAGGTAATGGCGAGGTTGCTGGCGGGTAGGCCAGTAGCGGTATCTAGTACGTGAGTAGTAATCTGGCTCATAGCATTTTCTCGATACGAATACGGGTGATTTTACGTTGCTCTTCGGCGGCGTTAACGATTTCTGTGGCGCTGTCGTTGGGTAATCTCGCCTCTAACAGTGCCAGCATTTCGGCTGCCGATTTACCGGTGGCGCAGACAATAAAGATAAAACCATTTTTTTCAAAATAGGCCTTGTTACCAGCGGCTAACGCTTGGATGACATCTTCTGTTGCCTGGTTAACGCTGGACTGTTCGCCGCTGGCCAGCTCTTTGGTATTGGCGTACTTGGCGCGCAGTGTCGACACGTCACCAATCATCGGGTGGCCTTCGAAGGCCTGCAGATAATCAGCGTCGTCGAGGTTTTTCCAGTTGCTGTCGGCGGCGCTGTTCAGCGCCTCGATATCGGCAAAGGGGCGGCTGTTAACCATCCGTTCGACCCAGCGCTCGCTGACGCAGCACTGCATAAAAGCATGTGCTGCATCTTCATTTGAGCTGTTATTTAGCGTGGTTAAATCCATAGCCATTACGCCTCCTTTGAGGGTACGCCGTTGATGCGAAGACGGCTGACACCGCCGTCTGGGTAAACCGACAAACGAACGTGGGTGAAGGCTGTTGTGGTATCGGCAAGCTCGGCGCGGTAAAAGTGTTGGCGGTGAGCCTGGGCTGCGCGCTGGCTGATGATTTCGCTCCACTCGGTGTTGTCATCGATAGACTGGGCGGTGGTGGCTTCCAACTTGATGCTGTCTGGGAAGTTGCCCTTAAAGTGGTTGGTATCGATTTCGACGGTCTTGATTGCACCGGCATGGCCGAGGCGAACAACAACCCAGTCGTTACCGGGGCCGCGACGACGCTTGGTTTCCCAGCCGTCCCCCATGTTCACGCCACGGTTGGTCTGTAGCAGGTTGTTCATATCAGAGAAGAACATATCAGAGCAGGCAATGGCACGGCCACCGTGAGCGGCAAGGGCCAGGTCGACCAACTCACCGTCGAGGAAGTTATCCCAGGCAACAGTGGGTTCGCCGTAGACACGCAGGCGAGCGACGCCGCCATCGGGGAAGATGTTGAGGCGAACATGGCTCCAGCTCTCTTCGCTGTCGACATCGATCAGGTTCTCAAAGTGTGCATTAACATCAGTCATGCTAATGATTTCAGTCCACTCGGTATTATCGTTAGGCTGACCTTCAATATTACAGGCCTCCAATGTGATCTTGCCGGGGGCGTTACCCTTGAAGTGTGTGGTGTTGACGTTGACGCCGCGGATTTTGCCGACCAAGCCCAGCTGTAAAATAGCCCAGTCATAGCCACCGTCACGGCGACGACGTGACTCCCAGCCGTCCATGATTTGACCACGGTCAGTGAACACGCCTTCCTGGAAAATTGGCTCTGCGGTTTTTACCATGTTTTCTTTTTCGGCAAAAAACTCATCGGAGCAGGCGATTGCCTGGCCGCCACAGCGCTCGTTAAGCAGATCGGTGTACTGTTGTTCGAAACGATTTTTTTCTTTTACTGCGCTCATTGTTTTATCTCGTCTAGTGCGGCAGTTTTGCTGCCGGTATATAAGTAATAGGGTTTAAAATTGACCTTTTAACAGGTGCTGACCACTGGCGCTGCCAAGGTATTCGTCGTGCTGGTAAATACAGGCGCCGCGTAGCCAAGTCTGTTCAATACGCCCTTTGACGGTCTTGCCAACATAGGGTGAAATTTTGTGTTTGTGCTTAATCATATCGGTGCTGACGGTGTATTCGGCATCGGGGTCGAAGACGCAGAAGTCGGCTTGCTTGCCCACTTCAATACTGCCTTTGAGGTGTGACATGCTGGCAAAAATTGCCGGCTGTGTACTCATTAATTGTGCGATATCCACCAGGCTGAAGCCTCGAGCCTCACCCTCGCTCCAAATCAGCGGTAAGCCGAATTGCAGGGCGGAAATGCCACCCCAGGCGGCACTTAAATCACCGTCATCGATGTGCTTGAGTTGCGGCGTGCAGGGTGAGTGATCCGAAACCACCTTACTGATGGTGCCGTCGCTGATGGCCTGCCATAACAACTGACGGTTGCTGTCCTCGCGAATCGGTGGGCAGCATTTAAACACGGTTTTGCCATCGGGGATGGTTTCGCTGAACAGCGTTAAATAGTGTGGGCAGGTCTCTGCCGTAAGGCGGATGCCCTGTTGCTGAGCCTGACGTATCAGTGGCAGTGCATCGGCGCTCGATAAATGCACGATATGGGCAATCGGCTCCAGACCTTCTGCCTTGATCTGCTGCATAACACGGATCACCATCTCAATCGCATTGTTCTCCAGCGATTTTGGTCGCGATGCCAAAAAGGTATTGTACTCGTTGGTAATGAGGGCTTCAGGATCGCCGTCCATTTCCGCGTGTACCAGATAGGGAAGTTGAGCCTTGGCCATAATACGCATGGCGTGTTTGAGGTCGGCTTCTTCGACGTTGGGAAATTCATCGAGACCTGAGTGACAGGTAAAGGATTTGGCGCCGAGAATACCGGCGTCGATCAACTCTTCTAAATCGTCGAGATTATCCTTGGTAATACCGCCCCAGAAACCACAGTCTACCCACAGTTTTTTGCCGTCGGCGACCTCGTTTAATTTAATCTCAAGTGCTGCTGCAGTGGTGGTTACCGGGCTGCAATTGAGTGGCATATCGACCAGCGTGGTAATACCGCCAGCGCAGGCGGCGTGGGTGGCAGTATCAAAACCTTCCCAATCGGTGCGTCCCGGTTCATTGATGTGAACGTGGGTGTCGACCAAACCCGGCATTAGTACCTTGTCGCCGAGATCAATACCCTCGTCGACGTCAAAGTCGTAGGCTTCGATGGCGGTGATCTTACCGTTATCGACAATGACAGTGGCGGCAATTTCGCCGGAGGGGGTAATAACGCGTCGGCTGCGTAAGGCGGTCTTAGTCTGATTCACAATATTACTCTTGCTTATCTGAAGTGGGTTCGGAGTTAGTATCGTAACTCGTTACGGAATGAGTGAAATTTTCGGCAATATATTGATCCTTTATTCCCTGTTCTGCCGGTACTGAATCGACCAGTCTGATCGAATGCCCCTGTTCTACCTGCAGTAAGGTTTTGATATTGCGCCAGCTCATACCCTGCTGTGTAGATTGGGCCGGTAGCTGTTGATGATAGTGGCTGATGATCTCGGCACTGACCGAAACAGCGACTTCCATAGGCAGCTTGCCAGGCACATCGAGATTGCCCATGGGGCAGGTCATCGAGGCAATTTGTTCGGCACTGAAATGACGCTGTTGTAACCGTTTCTGAAAGCGCAGTGCTTTTGTGTTAGAGCCGATAACACCTAGATAAGAGGCGTCGCCGCGCTTGATCACTGCAGCAGTGAGGTCGAAATCTAACTGGTGGTTATGGGTTAGAATGAGATAGTAACAGCCGGCGGGCAGGTCATCGATCTCGTCGACTGGGTGGTCGCTGACAATGGCGTTAACCGCGGCAGGTATGGCTGCAGGGAACTCGTTTTCGCGGTTGTCAATCCAGTGCACTCTGGCATTGAGACCGGCGAGAATAGGCACTAACACTTTACCAATGTGGCCGGCGCCGAAGACGGCAATGTCGATGCCGCTGCGGGCGAAGCATTCAAACATCAGCGTTGCGCTGCCGCCGCAACATTGTCCCAGGCTGGGGCCGAGGGCGAAGTGCTCGATGTGTTGGTCGCTGTCATTGCCGGCAATCAAAGCCTGTGCCTTGGCCAGCGCCTTATACTCGAGGTGGCCGCCGCCGATAGTGCCAAACAACTGCTCGGCGGTGACGACCATTTTGGTGCCACTGTTACGCGGTGTTGAGCCGCGCACGCCTATTACGGTAACCAGTACATAGGCTTCACCGCGCTGTTGTAATTCACTACATGCCTGCGACCAATTCATCATATCAGCCCTGTTTTTCAACTTGTTGACGCAATTCTTTTACCGCCCATAACACTTTTTCTGGTGTTGCCGGGGTGTGGATAACCGGGCTGACCGTATAGTTGCTCAGTGAGCTGACTGCGTCGCGGATGGCGCACCACACGGAGATGCCGTGCATAAACGGCGGCTCACCAACAGCCTTTGAATTGTAAATTGTGTCTTCAGGGTTGGCGCGGGTGAACAGCTCGACATTGAAGTCGGCGGGCAAATCGTTGACCGCAGGGATTTTGTATGTGGCACCGCTGTTGGTCGTTAGTCGCCCCTCGTTGTTCCACACCAGCTCTTCGGTGGTCACCCAGCCGAGTCCCTGAGCAAAGGCGCCTTCAATTTGGCCAACATCGATGGCCGGGTTCAGCGAAGTGCCGACATCGTGCAGGATATCGACACGGCTAAGCTGGTATTCACCGGTTAAGGTGTCGACCAAGACTTCCGAGCAACTGGCGCCCATGGCAAAGTAGAAGAATGGGCGTCCGGAAGCGGTGTTGCGATCGTAGTGAATCTTCGGCGTTTTGTAATAGCCGGTCGATGATAATGATACGCGGTTCATATAGGCAAGCTGACACAGTTCTGCAAAGGTCATCTGCTCGGCGCCCAGTTTAATCCGGCCCTGGCTGAATTCGATGGCGGAGGTGGCCAGACCAAAGTGTTCGACGGCGAAATCGACCAGACGCTGTTTGATAATCTTGGCGGCGTTCTGAGCGGCCTTGCCGTTCAGATCAGTGCCCGATGAGGCGGCTGTCGGCGAGGTGTTTGGCACCTTGTCGGTTCGGGTGGCGGTGACGAGGATATCGCTGATATCGATGCCAAATTCCTGTGCCACGATTTGGCCAACCTTGGTGTGTAACCCCTGGCCCATTTCGGTGCCGCCGTGGTTGACCTGCACAGAACCATCGGTATAGACATGGATCAGTGCGCCGGCCTGGTTGAGGTGCTGTACGGTAAACGAAATACCGAACTTAACCGGTGTCAGTGCCAAGCCCTTCTTCATAATAGGCGAGGTCTTGTTGAACTCGGTAATCGCGGCGCGGCGGGCGCGGTAATCACTGCTGTCTTCTAATTGCTCGATTAACTCGGGCAGAATGTTATGTTCAACGGTTTGATGGTAGTGGGTGACATTGCGGTCGCCCTCATCGTTATAAAGGTTGAGCTTGCGCACATCGAGGGGGTCTTTACCCACTTTGCGGGCAATGTCGTCGAGCATACGTTCGGCTAAAATAACGCCCTTAGGGCCACCGAAGCCGCGGTATGCGGTGTGCGAAACCGTATTGGTCTTACAGCGGTTGCCGGTGATCTTGGCGTTGCCGAGATAGTAGGCGTTATCGCTGTGGAACATTGCTCGGTCGACGATGGCATCGGATAAGTCAGCGGCGAAGCCGCACTCACCGTTGACGGTAATGTCGGCACCCTCAATTAATCCTTCTTCGTTGATGCCAATTTTGAATTGGTTATAAAACGGGTGGCGCTTACCGGTCGAGCTCATGTCATCGGCGCGGGCCAGACGAATCTTGACCGGCTTGTTGGTCTTGTCGGCAACAATGGCGGCGATACAGGCCCACTGTGCGGCTTGGGTTTCCTTGCCGCCGAAGCCACCGCCCATGCGGCGCATGTCAACGGTTACCTGACTCATCGGAATGTGCAGTACCTCGGCCACCAGCTTTTGTACTTCGGTGGGGTGCTGGCTGGAGGAGTAGACCATCATGCCGCGGTCTTCTGCTGGGATTGCTAGAGCGACCTGACCTTCAAGATAGAAGTGTTCCTGACCGCCAATATACTGCTCACCTTCAACGATGTGCGCGCTGCGACTGAGGGCGCTGCTGGCATCACCCCGTTGTTGGGTGTGTTGTGGGCGGACAAAGCTCTCAGCATCCAAGGCTTGATTGACGGTAATAATCGCCGGTTCAGCGTCGATGTCGATCTCGGCTTTGCGCGCTGCTTTGCGCGCGGCATTGTAGCTGGTGGCGGCAACGACAAAAATTGGCTGACCTAAGAACTCGACTTCACCGTTGGCAAGCAGTGGCTCGCCGGGGAAGACGGCACCGATATCGAGGTGACCGGGTACATCGTCGGCGGTCATGACGGCGACAACACCTTCGCACTGGCTGACCGCGGATAAGTTGAGTTTGGTAATTTTGCCGCGTGCTTTAGGGCTGAAACCGCAGTAGGCGAAAAGCATCCCGGCGGGCTCAGGAATATCATCGACATAGATGGCTTCGCCAGTCACGTGTTTATGGGCGCTTTCGTGTTTGCGAGAGCTGCCGGTGTGGCCAAGTGCCTGATCGGTTTTATTGTGGCTGTTAGGCATACTACGCATGGCTGCAAATCCTGGTCTGAGTGGCGTCAACAAAGAAGGTGTTGCTGTTGTCGCCCTTGGCGGCAAGAGCGATTTCGACGAAGGCTTTCTGCAGCAGGTTACGGCTGACTTCTAAGCGGTAATCGCTGGTCGCACGCATGTCGCTAAGTGGCTGGAAGTCGTCTGCAATTTTAGTCTGGGCGCTGTCGATGGAGGCCTGAGTGAACGGCTGCCCAATCAGTGCCTGTTCGGTTGCGGTGGCACGCTTTGGCGTCGCCGCCATGCCGCCAAAGCCCAAGCGAGCATCGGTCACAATATTGTTATCGTCGATGGTGAAATTGAAGGCGGCCAAGACAGCGGAGATATCATCGTCTTGACGTTTCGAAATTTTATAAACCTTGCAGTGGCTATTGGCCGTCGGCAGCGGAATGTTGATGTGAGCGATTAACTCATTTGGCTGCAGTACTGTTTGGCGGTAGCCGGTAAAGAACTCATCCGTCGGCACGTCGCGACAATCGCTGGCCGACTTGAGAGTTAGGGTGGCGTTCAGCGCCAGTAACACGGGGGGGATGTCTCCAATCGGAGACGCGTTACCGACGTTGCCGCCAAAGCTGCCCTGTTGGCGAACTTGCTTGGCGGCAAAGCGCCCCAGCATCTCGGCAAACTCAGGATAGTGCTGTTTAATCGTCTCAACACTGCTGTCAATACTGCGGGCAGCACCGATCACAATCTGTTGTTCATCGACGGTGATGCTATTCAATTCGGCGGTGCGGGAAAGGTCGATCATCAGCGGGATTTCTTTTAGTTGCTGAGTGACTTCCAGCGCCAGGTCGGTACCACCGCAGACAAGCCTCGCCTTGGGGTGGTCGCGAACAAGTTCGAGTGCTTGTTGTAATGTTGCCGGGGCATAGTAATGGTTGTTGCCATTGCTGAGCTCGATAAGCTCGGCGCTGTCATTGGCAATCTTGCTCAGCTGTTTTTTCGTGTGTTCTTGGTTGCGTACAAACTGGTCGTCTGCACTGGGCTCATACATTTGCACCGCTGCGTCCATGATAGGACGGTAGCCTGTACAGCGACAGAGGTTGCCTGAGAGTGCTTCCAGGGTGTCGGCGCGGTTATAGCTATCGCTGCGCTTCTCTAATGCGAACAAACTCATGACAATGCCGGGGGTACAAAAACCGCATTGGGAGCCGTGTTGATCAACCATCGCCTGTTGAACAGGGTGAAGCTGTTGGTCTTCTTTTAAGTGGGCGGCAGTAATCAGTTGCTTGCCGTGTAGGTTGCCGACGAAGGTGATGCAGCTGTTGGCGGTGCGGTACTTCAACTCGCCATTAACAAGCTCGACAAAGGCCACCGTACAGGCTCCACAGTCACCAGAGGCACAGCCTTCCTTGGTGGCGGTGTCATTGAGCTCATCGCGCAGATATTCCAGTACCGTCATATTGGGGTCGCAGTGCTCTATCTCCTGCGGCTGGTTGTTCAGTAAAAAACGAATCACGGTTCTTTCCTCTGTTTGGTCTGCAGCCTCAAGGTTTTAAGAGGCCGGCTATCGTGCGATGTCGCGCTAATTGGCTAAATTGTAGTAGAGAAAAATCAATTTTTGCTCTCTGCAAAACCAGCTAGTGAGATGGATGGTTGGTAACGCTACTTACCCCCATTAAATGAAAACCTGTCTCTGTGGTCAACTTTTTTGTTGAAATATTTTTAAATACCGCCTATTTTGTCGCAATATCACTAAACTAAATCTGCATATAGCGCTCTATACACGCGTGTTTCAGGCCGTATAATTGGCGCAAAGTACTTTAATTCAATGGCTTGATAGTTTTGGCCTGTTAACAATGGAACAGTAATATGACAAATGTATTTAATCCGCCGGCACGTACATTAATGGGCCCAGGTCCCTCCGATGTTAACCCTCGTATTCTCTCCGCTCTGGCGAGGCCGACGATTGGTCATCTAGACCCACAGTTTGTGGCGATGATGGATGAGGTGAAGTCGATGCTGCAATATGCCTTCCAAACCAAGAATGCCTTAACCCTGCCGGTATCGGCACCCGGCAGTGCCGGTATGGAAGCCTGTTTTGTTAACCTACTTGAGCCCGGTGACAAGGCGATTGTGTGTCAGAACGGCGTCTTCGGTGGCCGCATGAAGGAAAACGTTGAGCGCTGCGGAGCCACGGCGATCCTGGTGCAGGACGACTGGGGTAAGCCTGTTGATCCAGCTAAGTTGGCGCAGGCGTTGGCCGACAACCCCGATGCCAAAGTCGTGGCCTTTGTTCACGCTGAGACTTCTACCGGTGTGCGCAGCGATGCCGCCACCCTGTGTAAACTGGCAGCTGAGAACAACTGTTTGTCGATTGTTGATGCCGTGACCTCTGTCGGTGGTATCGAGGTTGCCATCGATGCTTGGGGAGCCGATGCAGTTTACTCGGGCACCCAAAAGTGTCTCAGTTGTGTGCCTGGCATTTCGCCAGTCAGTTTCAGTGAGCGCGCCATCGCCGCCATCAAAAATCGTACAACCAAGGTACAGAGCTGGTTTCTTGATATGGAGTTGGTCATGGGCTATTGGGGGCAGAACACCCAGCGTGCCTATCACCACACCGCACCGGTGAATACCCTGTATGCCTTGCATGAGTCGCTGTTAATTCTTGAACAGGAAGGGCTGGAAGCTGCCTGGGCCCGCCACGACCTCAACCACAAGGCTTTGGCCGCCGGTCTTGAGGCCATGGGTCTATCGTTTGTCGTCGACGAAGAATACCGTCTGCCGCAGTTAAATGTGGTGACCATTCCTGATGGTATCGACGAGGCGGCAATTCGTCAGTCGCTGTTACAGGATTACAACCTGGAGATCGGCGCAGGCCTCGGGCCTCTGGCTGGTAAAGTCTGGCGCATTGGCCTGATGGGTTATGCCTGTAACCAAACCAATGTGTTGTTCTGTCTGGCGTCGTTGGAGCAGGTGCTGCGTGAACAGGGTGCTGATATTGTTGCTGGCTCAGGTCAATCTGCTGCCCGCGCCTATTATCAGTCACAGCAATAAGCTGTTATTGCTGCCACGCAGGCAGCGTTAAATACCGTTAAAAAACCACGCCATCAGGCGTGGTTTTTTCGTTTTCGGGGCTGTTTTTTGACCATATAGGTGTTTTTTCGTATTGATTAATCGAAAAGTTTAAATTGTAGGTTCTTGTATTAATGAGAGAAATTATTTTTTTTGAACAAAATGAAACATTTAGTTTAAAAACTTGTCGTTTGGGTCAACAAAGTTGGGTAGACTAGCTGCAAGTTAGTCAAACGGTACAGATTGAGAGATGTGGCGGTGGATGACTAAGGCGGCATAGGTGGGATTACCTAGGCTGGCCGAGTATTAGTTCGCTTGGGGTAACAAAGCGGCAATCTTTTTTTAATTGATGATGTTGGAGAATAATATGGGCCTTAAAAAATTGGCTATGAGTGCCGCTGTTGCAGCTGCCTCTATCAGCGGTGCCGCTCAGGCGGAGATGTTCTGGAGCGATAACTCAATCAGCTATCTACAGGGTAGCAGCTACAAATTGCCGCTGAGTGCAGATGATAATAAATCAGAAGAAAGCCGCTATGTGCTGACTATTGAACATGCTTCTGGCCACAGCTGGGGTGATGTCTTCTTCTTCATGGATCGCAGCCAGTCTTTAGACGGTACCGAAGAATCTGAAATTTACTCTGAAGTTGGCGCACGTCTAACCTCAGGTCTTGTTTTCGACGAGAAGCTGTCTTTCGGTCCAGTCACCGATGTACTACTTGCCGGTCAGTTGGAAATGGGTTCTGCTTCCAACAACATTAATGGTGCTGGCGGTACCGTTAATAATCAGTTGTTAGGTTTGGGTTTTGATTTTAATGTTCCAGGCTTTGACTTCGTCCAAGTGAACACCTATTACCGTTTCAATGGCGATACCGCCTATAACGAATACGGCAACGATGGCTCTCTAAAGCGCCAAGATGTTGATAATAACTTCCAGATTACGCCAGTGTGGGCAACCTCATTTAATCTTGGTCCAGCACGCTTTGTTTGGGACGGCTTTGCCGATATCACCAGTAATGCCGATGTTGATAACTTTAAAGAGCAGAAAGGCTTTGTTCACGTTCAGACTCAGTTGAAGTGGGATGCCGGTAAGACACTTTATGGCAAAGAGAAGTCTCTCTATGTCGGTGTTGAATACGAATACTGGAACAACAAGTTCGGTATCGAAGACGGTTCTGATACTAACTTCTTCCCTGGTGATACAGGCAAGTGGGATACCGCTGAATCAAACGTTCAATTCCTCGTTAAGTACCACCTGTAATTATTGTTGAGTAATATTACCGATAAGAAAACAGCGGCCTATGCCGCTGTTTTTTGTTCAGCAATAGGAATTAAATTAGTGCAAAAATACAGTTGATTAGCTGTGGCTCATGGTTGTTGTTAGTGGGGATGAACAGTTGGAACAAAAAAAATATAAACGCGGATTGATTCGGCAGGAGAACGAGCGAATTATCTTAACCGCGGCCGCCGAAGAATTTGTGCTCAATGGCTTTCGTGGCACCAGCATGAATGCGATCTCTGAGCGCTCCGGTCTACCGAAGGCGAACTTACATTATTATTTTAGCAGCAAGTTGGGTTTGTACGGGGCAGTGCTTCGAGAGGTTCTGGAGCTGTGGGATGCGACATTTAACGAATTGACCGCCGACGATGACCCGGCGCAATCGCTGTCGAGATATGTGCGCGGCAAGGTGATGTTCTCCCGCGACAACCCGTTGGCCTCGCGCCTTTTTGCCATCGAATTAATCAGCGGTGGCGAACATCTCAGTGAATATTTTGGTGAGGATTACCGTCTGTGGTTTGCCGGCAGAGCGCAGGTGTTTAAGGCGTGGATCGATGCTGGGAAAATGGATGCTGTCGACCCCAATCATCTTATTTTTATGATCTGGGCGTCGACCCAGCACTATGCTGACTTTAGCTCTCAGGTGACCCACGCGCTGGGGGTTGAGAACGGCTTGGACGATGAGGAGTTTGAGCGAGCAGCAGACACGCTGTGCCATATTATTCTCAAGGGCTGTGGTATATCGTCCGGCGTCATTGGTCAGAGTGAATGATCGGGTTGTGCAATTATTGTAGATAGAAAAAAACCGCCAAATGGCGGTTTTTTTCTGCGCTTAAAACTTACAGGCTGGCTTTAAGCTCTTGACGCATACGGTGCAATACAGGCTCGGTATAGCCGCTGGGTTGAGCGCAGCCATCAAAGACTAACTCGCAGGCCGCCTGGAAGGCGATGCTGTTGTCGAAGTTTGGTGCCATATTGGTGTATTCCTTGTCACCGCTGTTCTGGCCGTCAACCACTGCTGCCATGCGTTGCATGATAGCAAGTACTTGATCCTTGTCGCAGATGCCGTGGTGTAGCCAGTTGGCAATATGTTGGCTGGAGATACGCAGTGTGGCGCGATCTTCCATCAGGCCGACATTATTGATGTCAGGTACCTTCGAGCAACCAACGCCCTGGTTAACCCAGCGAACAACATAGCCCAAAATACCCTGAGCGTTGTTTTCAATTTCGCGCTCGATCTCGGCTGCTGACAGAGGCTGATCACCCAGTAGTGGGATGGTTAGGATATCGTCGACGCTGGCGCGAGTTCTGGTGGCGAGCTCTTGTTGGCGGCTCTGCACGTTTACCTTGTGGTAATGCATCACGTGAAGGGTTGCGGCGGTTGGCGAGGGCACCCAGGCAGTGTTGGCGCCGGCTACCGGATGGCCGATTTTCTGCTCCATCATGTCGCTCATATTATCGGGTACGGCCCACATGCCCTTACCGATTTGAGCCTTGCCAGGCAGGCCGCAGGCCAAACCTAGGTCGACGTTTTGATCCTCGTAGGCGCCGATCCAGGTCATGGTTTTTAACTGGCCTTTCGGGGCGAAGGCGCCGGCTTCCATCGAGGTGTGAATCTCGTCGCCGGTACGGTCTAGGAAGCCAGTGTTGATGAAAACAACGCGGTCTTTCACGGCGCGGATACATTCTTTCAGGTTGACCGAGGTACGGCGTTCCTCATCCATAATGCCAATCTTAATGGTAAAGCGATCAAGGCCGAGAGCGTCTTCAACACGCTCAAACAGCTCGTTGGCGAAGGCGACTTCCTCAGGGCCGTGCATCTTGGGCTTAACAATGTTGATACTGTTGGCCGAGGAGTTACGCAGCTCGTTATCACCCTTTAAATCGTGCATGGCAATGAGACAGGTAATCATTGCGTCCATAATCCCCTCGGGGATTTCGTTGCCATCCTTGTCGATGATGGCAGGGTTGGTCATCAGGTGGCCAACGTTACGGATGAACAACATGCTGCGCCCTTTGAGCACCAAGTCGCTGCCATCGGCGCCGATGTATTGGCGGTCTGCCTTTAGGCGGCGAACAGAGGTCTTGCCACCTTTGTCGATGGTTTCAGATAGGTCGCCCTTCATTAGGCCCAGCCAGTTGCTGTAGGCCAGTGCCTTGTCTTCTGCGTCGACGGCGGCAACAGAGTCTTCGCAATCCATAATCGTGGTAATGGCGGACTCGATGACGATGTCTTTGATGCCGGCTTTGTCGCTCAGGCCAATGGGTGTTTCGCGGCCGAGCTGTATTTCGATGTGCAAGTTGTTGTGCTTGAGCAAGATGACACTGGGCTGGTCGGCCTCGCCCTTGTAGCCAACAAATAATCCCGGTGTTGCCAGTTGACCTTCCAGACCATTGACTGTGATCAGCAGCTGACCATCGACAATGCGGTATTCGCTGGCGTCGGCGTGTGAGCCGTTGGCCAGAGGGGCCGTGTCATCGAGGAATTGACGACCGTAAGCGATAACCTTGTCGCCGCGTACGGGGTTGTATTGGCCGGTTTTCTCGGCGCCATCATCGGTGCTGATCACGTCGGTGCCGTAAAGTGCGTCGTACAGGCTGCCCCAGCGAGCATTGGCAGCGTTGAGAGCGAAGCGGGCATTCATAATGGGTACAACAAGTTGCGGCCCAGCTTGCGTGGCTATTTCCGGTTCAACACTGGCGGTGTCGATGGTGAATTCGTCACCCTCGGCGACCAGGTAACCAATCTGGGTTAAAAAGGCTTTGTAGGCTACAGGATCAACATTGTTGGCGCCCTGCTGCTGATGCCACTGATCGATTTGATCCTGCAGGTCTTGACGCTTTTGCAGTAGATCGCGATTTTTCGGTGCCAGATCATTAACGATCTCTTCTAGTGCGACCCAGAATGCCTCGGCATCAATGCCGGTGCCCGGTATGACTTGCTGGTTAACCAATTCATGAATTTCGGTGGCTACTGTAAGGCCGCCTTTCTGGATGCGTTCCGACATAATAAAACCTTTTAAAAGCGTATCTATAAGTTGACTGTATTTTAGGCCTAGCTGGGCCTATTTAGTAGAGTGATTAGTTCGATAAGCATTATAATTATGGTGAATAGCAGTGGCTGTTATTCGGTTGTAATAGGCCAATTATACCTTGCTAGTTAACGCTGTAACAGAAAAAACCTGACTGTGTTGTCAGCTTTTTTTGCGGCGGCGGCCATTACTTCAAATTTAATCGCTGTTTCCACGCTTGGATATCGCGAATTTTTTGCTGAATAATCTCTGTCTGCAAGTAGTCACCCTCGACCAACTTTAGCGCATAGTTGAGGTGTCGTGTGGCAGCATCGGGGTTGCCAGCTAATAAAAAATATTCCGCTCTGGCTGTATGTACAGCCTTGATATTACCCGACAGCCCTTGTACCTCGGCTAATTGATACCAAATAGAGGGTTGGTTGGGGTATAGCTCCGACAGTCTTAGCCAGACATCCCTGGAGGCTTGAATTTGATTGGTGGCCAGGAGAAGCTTGGCATAGCTTTGCATCAATGGGTAATTGGTGGGGTTGATTTTCAGCAGTTGCTGAAGCCGCAGTTGTGCCTGCTTAGCTTGCCCGCTGGCCGCGAGCAGCTTGGTATCGGCAAGCTGATAGGGGATGTTGTTACGGCGTTTTTCGAGCAGTGGTGTTAATTCCTTTCGCGCTTCTTCATAGCGTCCGGCGTCGGTGAGAGCGATGGCGAGGCCGTAGTGATTGGACTCCAGCTCAACGCCCTGGGTGGTGTTAATTTTGGCGCGAAAGAACTTAATTGCCGACTGAGGGTTTTCTTCGTAATAAATGCGCACCCTGGCCTGCACGATGGCGTAGTCGATCGAGTTGACTGAACCACCGGCAGGGTAGCGGTCGCCACGGGTCTTGGCGTCGCTGATTCGGGTTTCTGTCAAGGGGTGAGTGAGCAGGAATTCAGGGGCGCGGTTGCCGTAATAGCGGCTGGCTCGTTGCATTTCCTCAAACATAGCCGCGGACTGCCTCGGGTCTAGGCCCGCGTCGACCATGGTTTGCATGCCAATACGGTCGGCTTCTTGTTCGTTCTGACGAGAGAACCGTAACTGGCTTTGGATGGCGCCAGCCTGGCTGGCAGCGATGGCGGCAATACCGGCGTCACTGCCGGTGGTGGCGGCGAGGACAATACCGGCTAGCAGACCGGCCATGGTTGGGATAGTCGAGCGTTGGCGTGCCTCGACCCCCCGTTCAAAATGCTGTTGGCTGAGGTGAGCTAATTCGTGGGCCAGGATCGAGCCGAGTTGGGCTTCATTCTTGGCGTTGATGAAGATGCCGTTGTGAACCCCTACCACGCCACCGGGTACGGCAAAGGCGTTGAGTGTCGGGTTGGCGACGACAACAATATCAATACGCCTATCCTGTAATTGGCTGTGCTGGGCAAGGCGATAGATTAAATGCTCGAGATAATCGTAGATAATAGGGTCGTCGACGGTCGGTGCCTGACCGCGAAATGCCATCAGCCAGGCGCGGCCAAGGTCGTATTTTTGATCGTCGGAAAACATATTGGCGCCGGAGTTGCCCAGCGTCGGGAGGTTCAGGTCACTGGTTTGCGCCAGGCTGAACGAGCCGCTAAAGAGTATGGCGCAGCTGAGTGCCAGTGCTACGCTGAGCCTCTTAATTGTGTGGATGGTTTTCAAACGCATAGTTGGGCTTGGGATAGTTAAAGTGCTCACTAAATCAGATAGCGGGTGTGTTTGCCAATTATTTCATACTACTGTGACAATAAAATGCTTAAATAGTTGATAGTTTTGTCTAATATTAAATAATCGCCCCAGTAAACACTGTATGCTCCGTGATTGTGTGATGATGGTGGCTGTTGCCCGATTCTGAGCGCGCATATTTTTTTCATTCATTATAGGTTGGTTGACATGTTAGAAGTGGATGCCCGAGGTTTGAGCTGCCCGATGCCGCTGCTGAAGGCAAAAAAAGGGTTGAATAGCGTTAACGCAGGTGAGCGAGTACAGGTGCTGGCAACAGACAGTGGCTCGTGGCGTGATTTTGCCGTCTTTGCCGAACAGAGTGGGCATTTGCTGTTGAACGCTGAGCAAAATAACGGCGAATACTGCTATTTATTAGAGAAAAAAGCAGATTAAACGAAAACGACAATGGTGAATGATCGGTGTTAAAGGTATTTCAAAAATGGATGGACGGCCTCTTCGGTGATGAAGAGGCGGTGCTGCTGCTGCTCATTATTCTGGTGACACTGACGTTGATCGTAGGCTTGAGCGATATACTGGCACCGGTGATTACCAGTGTGGTATTGGCATACTTGCTCGATGGTCTGATAGAGAAGCTAAAGTCATGGGGGCTGCGCCCTGGTTTTGCCTTGGCTTTAAGTTTTAGCTTGTTTGTCGCCGGCTGTGCCGCGCTGATGCTGGTGGTGATGCCAATGGTGTGGAAGCAGGCGGTATCACTGTTTCAGGAGTTGCCGAATATGGTGGCTAAGGCGCAGGAGTTACTGGGCGAGCTGCATCAGCGTTACCCCGATATATTAACAGCCGATCAGTTTAACGGCATTGTTACCACGGCGACTAATGAGATGGCGGCCATGGGGCAGTTCTTGCTGTCTTTCTCGCTGGCGAATTTATTGAATCTGGCGGCGCTGGCGGTTTACGCTATTTTGGTACCGATACTGATCTTTTTCATGCTCAAGGATAAACGTCAGATTCTCAGTTGGTTTGCCAGTTTTCTGCCTGCTTCGCGCCCGATGATGCACCGTATTTGGCAGGAAATGGATGAACAGGTGGCTAACTACATTCGCGGTAAAGTCATCGAAATTCTTGTGGTTGGCGTCTTTACGTACATAGCTTTTGCCCTGATGGGCTTACAGTATGCGGCGCTGCTGGCCCTGTTGGTGGGACTGTCGGTATTGATTCCCTATATCGGTGCCGCAGTGGTCACGTTGCCTGTGGCGGTGATTGCCTACATGCAATGGGGGCCGACAAATGAATTTTTCTGGCTAATGACGGTCTATTTAATCATCCAGGCTATCGATGGCAATGTGTTGGTGCCGCTGTTGTTCTCAGAAGCGGTTAACCTGCATCCGGTGGCGATTATTCTGGCGGTTTTGGTGTTCGGCAGTTTTTGGGGGTTGTGGGGGGTGTTTTTTGCCATACCCTTGGCTACGCTGGTCAAGGCTCTCATTAATGCGTGGCCCTCGGCAAAAGAGCTGCCTGCGCAACCAAACTTATAGAAAACGATTATTTTTGTGGGAGAATTTCCGTGGTTTTGAAGCTACCTGCGGCGGTGGTTAGTCGCTGTACGTTAATTATTATTGCGCTATTACTTACAGCCTGTGGCGACGGCATTAAATCTTCAGAGCGGGGTGGTGAGGTGATTAAAAGCCCTAATGATGGCAGGGATTATCGTAGTTTAGTGCTTGATAACGGCCTCAAGGTGTTGTTGATTTCTGACCCGCAAACCGATAAGTCGGCCGCCGCCTTGGATGTTGGCGTTGGCTCTGCACAGGACCCAGCTGACCGAGAGGGGTTGGCGCATTTCCTTGAACACATGCTGTTCTTGGGTACGGATAATTACCCGGAGCCTGAGGCGTATCAGGCTTATATCAGTGCCCATAGCGGCAGTCATAATGCCTATACGGCCTTTGAAAATACGAACTATTTCTTCGACATTGAACCCGAATACTTGGCTGGAGGGCTCGACCGTTTCTCGCGATTTTTCGTCGCCCCGCTATTTACCGAGGCCTATGTTGAACGCGAAAAGAATGCTGTCTATTCGGAGTACAAGTCGAAGCTGAAAAATGAATACCGCCGCTCGCTGGATGCCCTGAGACAGGAGGTTAACCCCGCTCACCCGATGGCCAAGTTCTCCGTCGGTAACCTGCAGACTTTGGCCGACCGTGACGACGACAAGGTACGCGACGACTTGTTGGCATTTTATAACAAGCATTATTCCGCTGAGGTGATGAGTCTGGTGGTGTTGGGGCGTGAATCGCTGCCTGAGTTGGAGCAGATGGTACGCAGTCGCTTTGCCGAGATCCCAAGCCCAGAGGTTGCTAGTAACGAAATTACCGTGCCGTTGTTTGAGGTGGATAAGCTGCCTGGCTTTATGCAGGTTAAGTCATTAAAAGATGTGCGCAGTCTCAGTCTGGCCTTTCCGATTCCTTCGCAGCGTCAGTTTTATCGTTCCAAGCCGGCACTTTTTGTCGGCGACATGTTGGGCCATGAGGGCGAGGGCAGTCTGCTTGAATACCTTAAACAGCAGGGCTTGGCCGAGGGGTTAAGTGCCGGCGCCGGCCTCGATTATAATGGGGGCGGGTTATTTAATATTTCGGTGAGCTTGACGGCCAAGGGCGAGGCCAATTGGTCGCAGGTGGTCGAGGCTGTTTTTCAGGCGGTTAATCGGTTCAAGCAGCACGGCATGAATGAGCAGATGTTTGCTCAGCAGCGCCAGCTGATGGATATTCGATTCCGCTACCAGGAAAAAGCCGCAGCGATACACACTGTCAGTGGTTTGGCTGGCCAGCTGAAGAAATACCCGGCCTCTGAGGTGTTGTCAGCTCCCTATATGCTGGATGTTTATAAGCCAGAATTGGTCGAGCAACTGCTGACCTTTATCTCGCCCGATAACGCCATGATTACGTTAACTAGTCGCACGGTTAATACCGACAAGGTGACGGAGCTTTATCACACGGATTACAGCTATCAGCCGACGGGCGGCTGGGCTCAGGTTGGCACTAATTCCGCTATTACCATGCCGGCGGCCAATGACTTTATTGCCGAAGACTTCAGTTTGCTCAACGACAAGGCGGAGGCACAGCTGCCGCAGAAAATTATTGACAATCAGCGCTACCAGCTCTGGTATGGTGCCGATCAACAATTCCGTATTCCCAAGGGTGAGGTGCGAGCGACACTGCGCAGTGATGACGCTCAGCAGTCGGCAGATCACGCCGTTAAGCTGTTGCTGCTGACCGCCCTGGCCGATGACAGTCTTAACAGTTTTAGTTATCCCGCGATGTTGGCTGGTCTTGAGTTTGATGTATCGGCGACAACCCGTGGCCTGTCGTTAAAGGTGGCCGGTTATACCGATAAGCAGCCATTGTTGTTAAAGGCGTTGCTCGATGGTTTGCAGCAGCCAACTTATAGTCAGACTCGGTTTAACAATATTAAAGATGAGTTTCGTCGTGGCTGGGCCAATGCCGATTATCAGCCGCCTTATGGTCGTCTGGTGACAGCGCTTAACGAAAGCCTAATGCTGCATTACTGGAGCGAAAAACAACTGCTGGCTGCGATTGAGTCGGTCGAACTGACTGATGTCCTTACCTATCGTCAGCAGTTCTTTAGTCAGGCGGCGATGGAAATGCTGGTTTACGGTAACTACAGTGAGCAGCAGGCCAAAGATTTTGCTGAGCTGACGGTGAGTAGCTTAAGTCTGGGTGGCGGTAACCCCGGTGAAAATACTGTGGTGGTGTTACCTGCCGAGAAAAATTGGTCGCGAACGGTGGCGGTTAATCACAATGATGCTGCCGGTTTGCTCTATGTGCAGGGGCGCAGTGATGGCTATGATGAGCGCGCGCTGATGGGTGTGACAGCGCAATTGTTGAAGGCGCCGTTTTATAGCTCGTTGAGAACTGAGCAGCAACTTGGCTATATCGTTTACGGTGTGCCTAAGGTGACGTTGAAGGTTCCAGGCTTGATGCTGTTAGTGCAGTCACCAACGGCCTCACCAGAGAAAATTGAGTCTTCGATGCTGGCGTTTATCGCGGGCTTTGCCGAGCAGGTTGAGATTGAGGGCGAGGAGGCCTTTATTCGTCAGCGCCAAGCGCTGGTGGCGGCGGTGGCCAAGGAACCGGAAAACCTCAGCCAGCAGTCAGGTATTTACTGGCGCCAAATCGCCCTGGGTTACGATGATTTTGAGATGCGTGAGCAGTTGATCAGCCACATAGAAGCGGTGGAATACCAGCAGTGGCTGTCCTTCTATCGTCAGCGCTTTGTCGGTCAGTTAGATCGCACGCTCTGGCTGCAGACAGAGTCGCCAGCGTTTACCTCGCCACTACAGGCAGTGCCACTGGGCAGTGTTGTTGAATTTAAGGCGCAGCAGCAGTATTACCATTACAAGTAATGCGTGCTGTGGGGTCGAATAGCGTTTGAGTTTGATCTGGTTTGAATAAAGCCCATATCAGTTTGCTGGTATGGGCTTTTTTGTTTCAACGCATTTTTTATTGTCAGCCGCTTATTAGATACTACATTAAACAGTAGGCGGCAAAACCGCTGTTTAGTTGCTAAACAAAAGTTTAGCTCAAATTGTTTGAAGCCCGCTGTCTTCGCCTGTTGAGCTGTTGATTGGTGACTTTGGTTAAACCGCTGTTTTTGCTTGCTCTCGCTCTGCCGGATTTAATTGAAAGGTCAATAGCAACGGTATCTGTAGCCTTTGTACTTTGTCGAGAGACTGCTCTAAAGCTGCTGTCCCGCAAGGCTTTGGTGGTAGTATTGATGATATTTATATTGCTTATAGGTTTTGATTATGTAAAAATTTTACAGTTTCCTGCGCTTTCTTTATTCAGTGTTGGGCGAGCAATTTAGATTAAACAACTGGTAAACGCCTAGTCGGCAGAGAGTATCAACATTGTGTTGAGCCAGGCCTTGGGGTCGAACGACTGGGTCTTTTGATGAGTAATACCAGGTAGCAAGAATTCAACATGCGTTTCCCTGTTATCGGGGGGCGTTTCGACAGCCAAGCTTAAAGATCGGCTAATGACGGTCATTTGTAAGGCGACATCATTAAAATTGTTGGGGTAGTAAATGCAGGATCAAGATCCTATTGAAACACGCGAGTGGCTGGATGCCATCGATTCCGTTATCGATCACGCTGGACATGAGCGTACATCCTTTCTTCTCAATCAATTGTCGGAGCGCGCCTCCGATGTTGGCGTAAAGCTGCCTTCAGCCATTACCACGCCATACCGCAATACTATTGTGCCGACAGCCGAGCGACGGATGCCGGGCGATTTGTTTGTTGAACGCCGCATTCGCTCGATGATTCGCTGGAATGCCCTGGCCATGGTAATGCGCGCCAATGATAACAGTGACGGTCTCGGTGGCCATATTTCAAGTTTCTCATCCAGTGCCACCTTATATGATGTCGGCTTTAACTATTTCTTCAAGGGTGGCGAAAAAGCCGATCTTGTTTTCTATCAAGGCCATACCGCTCCAGGGGTTTACGCACGCTCTTATCTCGAGGGTCGTATCAGCGAGGATCAGCTTGATAATTTCCGCCGTGAAGTGGATGGCGACGGCCTGTCCTCCTATCCGCACCCATGGTTAATGCCAGATTACTGGCAGTTCCCAACGGTTTCTATGGGCCTGGGTCCTATTCAAGCAATCTATCAAGCGCACGTGATGAAGTACCAAGACAAGCGTGGCCTGGTTGATCAGACTAACCGTAAGGTCTGGGCTTTCCTTGGTGACGGTGAGTGTGACGAGCCAGAATCATTGGGTGCCATTTCACTGGCTGGCCGTGAGCAACTCGACAACTTGATTTTCGTGGTTAACTGTAATCTACAGCGTCTCGATGGCCCTGTACGTGGTAACGGTAAAATCATGCAGGAGCTGGAAGGTGTCTTCCGCGGTGCTGGATGGAATGTTATCAAGGTTGTCTGGGGGCGCCACTGGGATGCTCTGTTAGAAAAAGACACCACAGGTTTGCTGCAAAAGCGTATGGACGAAGTCTGTGACGGTGAGCTACAGAACTACAAGGCTAATGGTGGTGCTTACACTCGTGAGCATTTCTTCGGCAAGTACCCCGAGTTGCTCGAATTAGTTAAGGATTTAACCGATGAGGATATTATGTATCTCAACCGTGGCGGCCATGATCCTTATAAAGTTTATGCTGCTTACGCCAACGCCACTGAGCATAAGGGGCAGCCAACAGTTGTGCTTGCTCAAACGGTTAAAGGCTATGGTACCGGTGCAGCGGGTGAGGCTCAGAACGAAACGCACTCGCTGAAGAAGCTCGATATGGAATCCCTGAAAGGCTTCCGTGACCGTTTCAATATTCCATTGAGTGACGACGAACTGAAAACCGTCCCGTATTATCGTCCGGCGCCTGATAGCCCAGAAATGGTCTACATGCGCAAGCGTCGTGAAGAGTTGGGTGGCATGATTCCGTCGCGCAACCCCGATTTCGAAGCGCTACAATGTCCCGATCTGGATGCCTTTAAATCGCATCTTAAGGGCTCTGGTAAGCGTGAAATATCAACGACCATGTCGTTTGTGCGTATGCTGTCAACGCTGACCAAAGATAAGCAAGTTGGTGAGCGTATTGTTCCTATCGTGCCCGATGAGGCACGTACCTTTGGTATGGAGGGGATGTTCCGTCAGTTGGGTATTTACTCTTCAGTGGGTCAGCAATATACCCCACATGATCATGATCAGATCATGTTCTATAAGGAAGATCAAAGCGGTCAAATTCTCGAAGAGGGGATTAACGAGGCCGGTGCTACTTCTGCCTGGATTGCAGCGGCAACTTCTTACAGCACGTCTAACTACCCAATGGTGCCGTACTATATCTTCTACTCGATGTTCGGTTTTCAGCGTGTGATGGACTTGATTTGGGCTGCCGGTGATTCGCAGGCGCGTGGCTTCTTGATCGGCGCAACTGCTGGCCGGACGACACTCAACGGTGAGGGTTTGCAGCACCAGGATGGTCACAGTCATCTGATGGCTAATATGATTCCCAACTGTGTTTCTTACGATCCAACATACGCCCACGAGCTTGCCGTCATTATGCAGGACGGTCTCAAGCGGATGTATCAGGATAAAGAGAACGTGTTCTATTATCTGACCGTGATGAACGAGAACTACACTCACCCCGAGATGCCTCAGGGTTGTGAAGAGGGCATTATCAACGGTCTTTACAAGCTGAAAGAAGCTGAGGGCAAGCATAAACTGAATGTTCAGTTGATGGGCTCAGGCACTATTTTGCGCGAAGTGGAAGCGGCGGCTGAGTTGCTGTCTGCCGATTGGAAAGTGGATGCGGATGTTTGGAGTGTCACCTCGGCTAACTTATTGCGCCGCGATGGTTTGGCCTGTGAGCGTTGGAATCTATTGCATCCTGAGGGGGAGCAACAGGTGCCATTTGTGACGGCAGCGTTCGCCGACACCAAGGGCCCTATTGTTGGTGCCACCGATTATATGAAGTCATATTTGAATCAACTGCTGCCCTTCATGCCTCGTCGTTTCGCCATGCTGGGTACCGATGGCTTCGGCCGTTCGGACTCGCGTGAGAAACTGCGTCACTTCTTTGAAGTTAATCGCTACTTTATTGTTATCAAGGCGCTTAAGGCTTTGGCCGATGACGGTGAAATCAAGTTGTCAGTCGTCACAAAAGCGATTAAGAAATACGGAATTGACCCAGAAAAAATCGATCCTACCAGCTGCTAAGTATTGGGGGTGGGGCTGCGAGGCGGCCTCTCATCCGCAGAGGTTTTGATTGTATTTTTATAAGAGAAGAGAATTATGAGCATTAAATCGGTTGTAGTACCGGAAGGTGCCGGCGAAGCAGAAGTGATCGAGATCTGTGTCGCGGTTGGTGATACTGTCGCCCTAGAGGATTCGCTGGTCGTATTGGAGTCTGATAAGGCGTCAATGGAAGTGCCCTCTGATTGTGCGGGTACAATTACCGCCATCAAGGTCGCCGAGGGCGACACCCTGAACGAGGGCGATATTGTTGTCGAGGTTGAGGTTGCCGGCACCGCGGCAGAGCCTGCCGCTGCTGAATCCCCCGTTGTGGAAGCTGTTACGGAAGCCGTTGTTGAGCAGGTTGTTGAGCAAGCCGTTGAGGCACCAGTGTCAGCCGTTGCCAGCGAGCAATTGGTACAGGCGCCGGATATCGGCTCCGACTCTGCCGAGGTGATCGAGTTCTGTGTCGCCGTCGGTGACACTGTTGAAGAGGGCGACTCGCTGATCGTGCTGGAGTCCGACAAGGCATCGATGGAAATGCCGGCACCCTTTGCAGGTACCGTGGTGTCTTTTGCTGTAAAAGAGGGTGACAGTGTTAGTGAGGGTGCCGATGTCTGTGTGATCGCGACCACTGTTGCTCCCACCGCCCCTGCGGTCGCTGCCCCGGTTGCTGAGGCCAAGGTTGAGGCTGTTGTTGAGGTGGCTGTTGCACCGGTCGCTGCGATCAGCAGCGAGGTCAGCTTGGTTGTCCCCGACTTAGGCACTGATGCAGCGGAAATTATCGAGATTTGTATTGCTGTCGGCGATGATATTGCCGAGGGTGACTCGCTAATCGTATTGGAGACCGATAAGGCTTCGATGGAAGTGCCAGCCACCCAAGGCGGCAAGGTCTTATCCATTGCTGTCAATGAGGGTGACAAGGTCAGCGAGGGCGCTGCTATCTGTGTTGTCATGGGCGAAAGCCAAGCTCCGGCAGTTGCCGCACCAGCTGTTGTTACCAGTCCTGCCGCTGAGGCTCGTCAGCCTACGCCGGCACCAGTGGCTGCGCCAGTGGCGACAACCGTTGCTCAGCAGGTGACACAGGCTGCCAGTTCAAAAGTGTATGCCGGCCCAGCTGTGCGTATGTTGGCACGGGAACTCGGCGTAGATTTGGCATTGGTGCCAAGTACCGGTCCAAAGGGGCGAATCGTCAAAGAAGATGTTCACGCTTATGTAAAGACTACGCTACAGAGCGCGGCCAAGGTTGTCGCAGCCCCAGCGGTGGCCTCAGGCAGTGGTATTCCACAGGTGCCAGCGGTTGATTTCGCCAAGTTTGGAGACATCGAAACCGAGAAACTGTCGAAGATTGCCAAGATTACGGCGGCCAATATGCAGCGCAGTTGGCTCAACGTGCCGCATGTGACGCAGTTTGACGATGTCGACATTACTGATCTTGAAGACTTCCGCAAGGAGATGAAGGCCGAGGCGGAAAAGCAGGGCGTTAAATTAACGCCACTGCCATTTATGCTCAAGGCTCTGGCTCATGCACTGAAGGCAAATCCGAAATTCTGTTCTTCGATCTCTGTCGACGGGGAAGAGGTGATTTATAAGAAGTATGTCCATATTGGTATGGCCGTTGATACGCCTGCTGGTTTGGTTGTTCCCGTCTTGCGTGATGTCGATAAGAAAAGCATCTACGAAATATCTAACGAGGTGATCGAGCTGGCAACCAAGGCTAAAGATCGCAAGCTTAAGCCAGCGGAAATGCAGGGTGCTTGTTTTACTATATCAAGCCTCGGCGGTATTGGTGGTACAGGCTTTACGCCGATTGTTAACACCCCTGAGGTCGGTATCTTAGGTGTGTCTAAGATGACGGTGAAGCCGGTGTGGAATGGCAGTGAGTTTGTGCCCCGTAAGATGTTGCCTGTGGCGCTGTCCTACGATCACCGTGCCATCAACGGTGGTGATGCGGGTCGCTTCCTGACGTATTTCAATCAATTGATGAGCGATATTCGTCGATTGATGTTGTAATCAGTAGTGACAAAAAAGGCCGCTTAATAGCGGCCTTTTTTTTGCGCGAACGGTGGGCGATATTGCTGTCTGACGAAGCTCGGCTTTTTATAGCTCGGTAAAACGCATCGATAAATCGATGGCCGTATTGTGCTTGGTCAAGGCGCCGATAGAAATATAGTCGACACCCGTCTCCGCCACGCTGCGTAGGGTGTGGTTGGTAATATTGCCCGAGGCCTCTAGTTTGGCGCGACCATTGACGTGCTTGACCGCCTCGACCATTTGCGCATTGCTGAAATTGTCAAGCATGATGATATCGGCACCCGCCTCCAGGGCTTGGTTGAGCTCGTCAAAGGTTTCAACCTCGACTTCAACCGGCTTACCAGGGTGGTTACTCTTGGCAGTGGCGATAGCTTGATGAATGCCGCCGCAGCCCGCTATGTGGTTTTCCTTGATCAAGAAGGCATCGAATAAGCCGATACGGTGGTTGTGGCAGCCGCCGCAGGTAATGGCGTATTTTTGCGCAGTTCGCAGGCCGGGAATAGTCTTACGGGTATCGAGGATTTTGACCTTGGTGCCGGCGACTAGGTCGGCGTAAAATTTTGCTGTGGTGGCGGTGCCCGATAATAGTTGTAAGAAGTTGAGTGCCGCACGCTCGCCGGTTAATAGGCTGCGGGCACTGCCTTCGAGGGTGAATAGTGTCGCGTCTGCTTTGACGCTGTCGCCATCCTGGCACTGCCAGTTAACGGTGACGTCACTATCGACCTGTTTGAAAACCTCGTCCACCCAAGCGCTGCCGCTGATGATGCAATCCTCACGGGTAATAATACGGGCAATAGCCTGTTTGTTCTCGGGGATAAGCTCGGCGGTAATATCACCGCTGCCAACATCTTCGAGTAATGATTGACGAACAGTGGCTTCAATATCTTTAGCAAAGGCGGCCGGCACAGTCATGGCGGGGTACTCATTATCACAAAAGCGGCTATTCTAGCACCCCAGACGGTTTGCGGCCACATCGAGAAGTCGTCACCCAGCGTGACTGTTTATTGGCGATGTCTTTGCTTCAGGGTTAAGGTGTTCTGAGAGATGGCGATATCAACTTGTTTCAGTGCCGACATACCCAGCAGGATGGCGTCATCCTCAGTCATCGCTGGGTTGAGAGAGGCGCGAAGATTGCGAAAGACCAAGCCATCGATTGTCAGTTTTGGGATGATTGTTTGATAGACGGTGATATTTCCATTGGCCGTACGTGCGGTGCCCGCCCGTCCCTTGCTAAGGGCTAACACCTTGGCTAGTTTTAGTGGCACAACCACGTCGGTGGCGCCGGTATCGAGCAGCAGCTTAACCGACTGGTTATTGATGACGCCACGGGTGACATAGTGGTGTTGGCGGTTCGACTGCAAGGTCAGCGTGGTCGTGTTGTTACTGGAGTGGCTGGTGGGTTGTTGATTGGGGTTCTCCTGGTGGTCAAGAATCGAGCTGAAAGCCCAACCGAGCAGTCCTAACAGAATTACCCATGCGACGATTAGCATCGCTGTACCCATTGATCTAGAGCTGTTTGTGCTCATATGTGTTACCTAAAAAAACGCACTATTAAATCTCATTCATCGAACGTGATGTAGATCACAGAATGTCTTCTATTCGCTGTTGTTGTGCGTATTTGTCCTTATAATAAAAAATCGTTTATAGCAAAGTAGTCAGTTTAGACATCCCCATTATTGAGGTGCTTGTTGTTTTCTTCGCATCAGGGTGTCACCTAGCTTAAATCTATAACTAACAATAATACAATGGCTTGGTCTGGTCTAATGTAGATTGTTGCCCGCAACAATGCATCGTGCCGAGATGAAAAGAGAGTTTGTGAATGAATACCAGTGAGCAAAAAATTGTTCCTCTACGTTCTGCTGCCGCCTCGGACAATCAGCGAGCCAAATCCTTACCTACGCCGTTGCTCAGCTTGCAGGGTCGAGCCAAGTTAAAGTTGCTGGAACTGCTGGCCGGTGTTTTCAACAACATCGATGACAACTTATTCGAGCTGGCCAGTCGTGCTGATAACAACGGCGATCAAAACCTGTACTTTGAGTCAATGCGAGAAGTGCGCATGCAGCGCCGTGGCATCGAGTTGAATTTTGGCAAGGCAATAAGTCATAGCGTTGCAGAGGTGGTCAATGAAGCACCAAGGGTTGCGGTCGAGGCTTCGGCAGACAGTCTGTCACTGTTGGAACACCACGAGCTTGAACAGATTGTTGCCCTCGATGGCATGGTGGCTAAGAGCCTAGGCGAGTGCAACAACGAGCTGATGCTGTTGACTGCCCGCTGTGATGCCCTGCTGACCGACCGTCAATTGAGCTTTGAGGATAACCCGTTATCACCGAAGGTGTTGGGCAAGGCTTTTGTCGATGCCTGTGATAATTTAGATATTGATATTAAGTCAAAGCTGATGCTGTTTAAGCTGTTTGATAAGCAGGTTTTCGGCAAACTTCAGCCATTTTATCAACAGTGTAACGCGCAGTTAGAGGGTGATGGCATATTGCCCAACCTAGTGCTGGCTGATGCTTATCGCGCCATAAATCCCGATGCAGAAGAGTCCTTGTTGGGTGCGGATTCATTGACGCAGCAACCACCGCAAGATGACGGTGTCAGCCTCGATCAGATGGATGTCTTTGGCGCGGAACAGGAGTCCTCCCCGGTCGACTTGCCGGAACAAGATGTCTTTCGTTCTGTGCAGCAGTTGATGACGCAACTTCAGCGTTTCAGTGCCACCGATACCCAGGCAAAATTGGCTCCGAGAACGAGGGCGGTATCCCGTGATCAGGTCGTTAGTGCATTGTCTGAGATTCAAGCAAAGTCGGCGCAGTTACCGGTGGATGATCTGGGCTATGTTGCCGTTGCACCCAGTCACAATGATTTGAAAATGGCCAGCGAGCAGTTGGTAAAGCAGCTGACGGAGGCCAGTGGCGGTCAGAGCCGGCGTATTGGTCAGCTCGATGAGGACGCCATTAATCTTGTCGAGATGCTGTTTGGCTATATTCTCGATGATAAGAACTTGTCGACGGCGATGAAGGCGTTGATTGCGCGACTGCAAATTCCGTTGATTAAGGTGGCAATGCTTGACAAGGAATTGTTCAACAGTAGTCAGCATCCGGCGCGGCTGTTGCTCAATGAGTTGGCCGCCAATGCACTGGGTTGGAATAGAGCAAAGGGTGCCCAGCGCGATAAGTTGTATTCAAAAATTGAGCAGATCGTCGATCAAATCACCACCGAATTTGATGATGACATCTCCCTTTTTCAACAGTTATTAGTCGACTTAATCGCCTTTAATGAGTCTGAGGATCGACGTGCTCGGCTGGTTGAGCAGCGTACTTTAACGGCAGAGCAGGGGCGGGCAAAATCTGAGAACGCCCGTCGCCAGGTTGAACGTCAACTGGTTGAGAGAATTCAGCGGGCCGAAAGCGGCGGCCATGAATTGCCGGTGGTGGTGACGCGGTTCCTGGGTCAGGCTTGGAGTGATGTGCTGTTTTTAATCTGTCTGCGCGAAGGCGTGGAGGGTGAGCAGTGGCGTCGGGCGATGAAGCTGGTCGACAATTTACTGTGGTCGGTGTCACCGTTGAAAACCAGTGAGCAGCGCCAACGCCTGTTAAAGGTAATGCCAACGTTGTTGAGGAGTTTGCGCTCGGGCTTGCAGCAAATTGGACACAGTGAGTTCGATACCACCGAGCTGTTTGAACAATTGGAAGCGCTACACATGGCCAATGTCCGCGGTGAATTACATGCCGTGGCCAATGAGTATAAACAGCAGGCCGAGCAGCAGTCAGTGGCCCCGACCAGTCTGGATGAGGCTCTGGCTGGCGGCGCCGACGCCGGTGCCTCGGAGGGCGAAGATTTTTGTGCCGACGAAGACATCCTCGAGATGGTCGATAGCATGGTGGCCGGGAGCTGGGTTGAGGTAAGCGATAACGATGAGCAACAGCTACGCGCACGTTTGGCAGCCATTATTAAGTCGACGGAGCGTTATATCTTTGTCAATCGCGCCGGGGTTAAAGTCGCTGATTGGCTGCGTGGTGAGTTGGCTGCGGAGGTAGAAAAGGGGCATGTTAAACTGTTGGAAAGCGGCTTGTTATTCGATCGAGCGCTGGAATCGGTGATTAATAATCTGCGTGAGATGAAGGATCAGCGTCGCCGCTAGCCCGATGAGGGGCTGACGTTTTTTATCGCGGTACAAATGCGTTATTATGGCGATAATACTTTCATTACAGGTATCGGATGATGGTCTTCGAAGGCCTTTTAGCGGGCGCAATCTTTTGCCCCTGTGACAATTTCAACCAGCGCCCCGATGGCGCAGAAATTTCACTGCTTGTGATCCACAATATTAGCCTGCCTGCCGGTTGCTTCGGTACGGGCCAGGTACATCGGCTGTTTCAAAACAATCTCGATTGTCAGGCCGACCCCAGCTTTGCTGACCTGGAAGGATTAGAGGTTTCCAGCCACCTGTTTATTGAACGGGACGGCACCATCAGTCAGTTTGTCAACTTTGCGGATCGGGCATGGCACGCCGGGGTGTCAAACTTTCGCGGCAGCGATAACTGCAATGATTTTAGTATCGGCATTGAACTTGAGGGCTGTGATGATGAGCTCTATGAACTGGAGCAGTATCACGCCTTGGCGAGGACTGCCGCCAGCATATTGAAAGCCTATCCCGCCATCACACCAGATAGAATTGTCGGTCACAGTGATATTGCGCCAGGAAGAAAAACCGACCCTGGCGAGTCTTTCGATTGGTCAATGTTTCGTCGCTTAATGGCGGCGGAGATAATGTGTTAAGGAAAATGATTAAAGGTTTCGCATGAAGCAGTGGCGACTGGGCATCGACCTGGGTGGTACAAAAATAGAAGCGCAGTTGTTCGATGACGAGAATAATGCCTGCTGGTCGAAACGTTTGCCGACACCAAGAGGCGACTATCAGCAGACGCTCGAGACGATTAAGCGCTTGGTCAGTGGTGCCGGTGAATTCACCGATCAACCATTTTCAATTGGTTTGGCAACACCGGGGGCGCTGTCAAAAACCACGGGCAGAATGAAAAATTGCAATTCAATTTGTCTCAATGATCAGCCTCTACAGCGAGATTTAGAGGCTAATTTGCAGCGTCCAGTTCGGCTGGCAAACGATGCGGACTGCATGGCACTGGCTGAGGCCATCGACGGTGCTGCCAGTAAGGCCAGCTCAGTTTTCGGTATTATTTTGGGTACCGGTGTCGGCGGTGGCGTGGTGGTAGAGCAGCGGTTGCTGTCAGGCCCCAATGACATTGCCGGAGAGTGGGGACACAACCCTGCTGTGGCCATCGCCGGCCATCATTACTCACGGCCCTGCTACTGCGGCAGGCTCGATTGCATAGAGACACACCTGAGTGGCCCGGGGCTGGTAAAAACGTATCAATTGATAGCCGCAGACAACGCCGATTCGGCGATGACCAGCTTCGATATAGTGGCCAGAAAAGGTCAGTATTGCGACATGGCGCTGGAGCAATACTACCAAATGATGGCCGCCTGTATCGCTCAGATTGTCAATATGTTGGACCCCCACGTCATTGTTTTAGCCGGCGGTATGTCGCGGTTACCGGGTGTGTTAACAGAGCTTGAGGCGAGGCTGGCTGATCATGTTATTGGCGACAGTGTGAAGACCCAATTGTGCCTGTCTCATCACGGCGATGCCAGCGGTGCCAGGGGGGCTGCCTGGTTGTGGCCGTAACCCTGCATGAAGCAGCACAATCAAATGAACAAACGGTAGCTTGCCAGCTTCTCGCGGCACGCTATGATTGCCCGCCAGCAACAGACCAACTTGCCACGGGCTAAAGAAAGGATTAACGACTGTGAAACAATTGATTTTAGGCGGCGTTCGCTCCGGTAAAAGTGCTCTGGCAGAGCAGCTTTGTCGTGACAGCGAAAAGCAGGTTATTTATGTCGCCACGGCCACCGCCGGTGATGACGAAATGACTCGACGGATTGCCCGTCATCGTGCCGACCGTCCCGGTCAATGGCCGACAATTGAAGAGCCGATTGCATTGGCCCAAGCACTGACCCGCTATAACGATGAAAAATATTGCTTGATGGTCGACTGCTTGACCCTGTGGCTGACCAATAATTTATTGGCAGAGGTAGACTGTTGGCAGCAGCAAAAACAGGCACTGCTGGCGCTACTGCAGGATTTTAAAGGTGACATAATATTTGTCAGCAACGAGGTGGGCTTGGGTATTGTGCCCTTGGGGGAGCTCTCTCGGCGATTTAGCGATGAGGCCGGTTGGCTGCATCAGGCGCTGGCAAAACAATGCCACCGCGTTATTTTTGTGGTGGCCGGGTTGCCACAGGTGTTTAAAGGTGAGGCGTTATGACTATGTGGTATCAGCAGGCAGCAAAAGAAATCAATGTTGAGATGAAGCTAGAGGCGATCAAGCGACAATCGGTGCTGACCAAACCACCAGGCTCGCTCGGCCAGCTTGAGGCTGTTGCTGTAGCGCTTGCCTCGATGCAGGGTGCGGTAAAGCCGGTGCTAAAAAAGCCGTATATTGCAATTTTTGCCGGTGATCATGGCGTCGCAAACCAGGGTGTATCGGCTTTCCCGCAGGTGGTCACCGGTGAGATGATTCGAAATTTTTCCGCCGGTGGTGCCGCTATCACAGTAATGGCAAAGCAGATGAACGCGGGCTTCAGTGTGTTAAATATGGGAACCGCTTATTATGTGGAGCCACTGGAAGGCGTGATTGACGTCAGTATTAAACCGGGCACGGATGATTTTAGTCAGCAGCCCGCCATGACCCCAGCCGAAACAGAGGCCTGTTTACAGACCGGCGCTGATTTTATTGATGGTCTCGACTGCGACATTTTTATTGGCGGCGAGATGGGTATTGCCAATACCACCTCAGCGTCTGCGTTAGCGACAGTCTTGCTGGTGCAAAACGCCGATGATTTAGCTGGCCCCGGCACCGGTGTCAGTAAGGACGTGGTCGATCACAAGGCCCAGGTTATTGCCGCCGCCATCGACTTACATCAGCCATCGGCGGAGCAACCTGTTGCCTTGTTAGCAGCTCTGGGTGGCCTGGAAATCGCCGGACTGGTCGGCGCTTATATTCGTTGTGCTCAACGTGGTTTGCCAATCTTAGTTGATGGCTTTATTGCCACTGTGGCGGCGCTTATCGCGGTTAAAATCAATCCCTCCGTTCGGGATTGGATGTTGTTTGGCCATAGTTCTGCAGAGCCTGGCCACGTCAAAGTACTGCGTCAGCTTGAAGCGAAGCCGATACTGCAGCTCGATATGCGCCTCGGTGAGGGGTCTGGCGCTGCGGTGGCGTATAGCGTTGTACAATCAGCGCTGGCCTTACATAATCAAATGGCAAGTTTTGCCGATGCCGGTGTCTCAACCGGCGAATAGTGTGTGCAGGGGCGAGGTGTACTATGGATGTAACAATTATCGACTTGCTGCGTCATGGCGAATGTCAGGGCGGAGAAATATTTAGAGGCACCACTGATGTCGAACTGACCGACAAAGGCTGGCGGCAAATGCAGGTCAGCAGCGCTTGTGAGAGCGCGCCGTGGCAGCAAATTATTACCTCGCCATTGAAACGGTGTGCGCTATTTGCCGAGCAGTTGGCAGCACAGCATCAGCTGCCCTGTACCAGGCACCAAGATTTTGCCGAGATTAGCTTTGGTGATTGGGAGGGCTGCTTGGTCAGTGATGTCGAGCGCGAGCAGGGTGAAAATTTAAAGAAGTTTTGGCATTCACCGACGACTAACACACCACCGAACGGAGAGCCGATGGTGGCATTTTCAGATCGTCTAGACCGTGGCTGGCAAAGTCTGTTGGCGGATTACCGTGGCCAGCATCTGCTGCTGGTCAACCATGGTGGGGCGTTGCGGGTGTTATTGACCAAGATATTATCGATGCCGCTTGATGCCATTGTTCAGCTGGATGTCCCCTACGCCTGTTTCACACGGGTTAAAATCTATCACAGTAATGGCCGCAGCGATTGGAGCCAGTTGGTAAGCCATAATACCTCGATTGAAATGCTGGGTTAGTTTGAAATGTTTGCAGGTATCGGCTGCTATTCTGTCGTTGCTGTCAGGCTTACGCTTCGGCTAGCCAGCCTAGGCTGTCATTAAGTTGTCATTTTTCTGTCACTAATAGTTCATCTTTTGTTATTAAAATAGTCAAAAATAATAACGTTATTATTGTTGTCTAGGGTGTTAATAACTATGATTTTGAGAAAAGTGGCAGGCCAAAATATCCTGCTGATAATACTGTGCATCGTGCTGTTATTGCCCCGTTCAGCAGTGTCTGAGGAGGTTATATTTTCGCTGTCTGGTTCCAATACTGTCGGCGCGAAACTGGCGCCGGCTCTGGTGATTGGATATTTGAAAAGTGTCGGTGCCGAGGCGATTAATATCGAACCCAGCGCGACAAATAACAATGAGTCGGTGATAAGGGCTCGACTGCTGAGCGATAATGGATTGTACCAATTAATTTCGGTGCATTTGGCTGCTCATGGTTCCAGCACGGGATTCAAGGCGTTAAACAGTGAGGTGGCTGATATTGCCATGTCGTCACGGCAGATTAAGCCCAAGGAAGTAAAACGCCTACAGCGCTTTGGCGATCTCAAGGCGATAGGGGCTGAACATATAATTGCTATCGATGGATTAGCTATTATAGTTCATCGGGATAACAAACTTCAGACTTTGTCTAAAACACTTTTAGCAAAAATATTTTCTGGTGAAATTAATAATTGGCAACAGCTCGGCGGCGCTGATACAGCGATTAATCGTTATGCACGTGATGATCAATCGGGTACTTGGGATACATTTAAAAAGCTGGTGCTGGGTAAGGTGCCGCTGGATAAGTCGGCAGAACGTTTCGAATCCAATGCGGAGTTGTCTCGTCGAGTCAGTACCGACCTCTATGGTATTGGCTTTGTTCCCTTGGCCGCAGTGGGGCAAGCCAAGGTGTTGTCGGTATCGGACGATCAGACTCGGGCGATGAGACCGCAGCAAATCAATGTTGCCACAGAGGATTACCCGCTGGCTCGGCGATTGTATTTGTATACTCGCCCGGATGTGGATAACCCCCATATTCTACATTTTATTGACTACGTGATGGCGCGACAAGGGCAGACGGTGGTCGAGGACATCGGTTTTATATCGCAGAATATTATTGCCGTTAAACAACCAATAGTACGTGGTGCCCCCGATAATTATAACGAGCTGATTCGGCGAGCGCAGAGGCTGAGCGTCAATTTTTATTTCTCACCCGGCAGTTCTAAACTTGATACCAAGGCCTACCGTGACTTACTGCGATTAGAGCACTATTTTGCCCGCGAGCAGAGTGGTGATGAGGTTTGGTTGGTAGGTTTTAGCGATCAGAAAAGCAGCCCGGCATTAGAATCATTGTTGGCCAGACATCGGGCTCTGAAGGTGAAGAATAAACTGCATGGCAAGGTAGAAAATATTCAGCCGGTGATGAGTGTTGGTGCGTTTATGCCGATTGCGAATAATGCCGATGATGCGGCCAAGATGAAAAATGGACGGGTTGAAGTCTGGCTGTCATCAGCACAATGAAATAATAAAAATATGTTTTCTCTTTGCCCCGGTCGGCCCGATTTTATCGTGGTTGATGCGGGGCTTTTTTGTCCCTCATAATTTCGCCCGCCTGTCACGGAAGCTTCATATTACGTTCACGTAACTGTCAATTGTCAGCGCTAAGATATCCGGTATTAACAGAAAGTAAGTCATCAGCATTTAAATATAATAACTTATTGGAGTAGATCATGAAAAAAACACTGGCAGTCATGGCCCTTACAGGTCTCGTATCAACCGTCGTTCAGGCTCAGCAGCGCGATTACATCAGTATTGTTGGCTCGTCGACGGTATATCCCTTCTCTACCGTAGTGGCAGAGCGTTTTGGCATGAATACCGACTACAAAACCCCCAAGGTTGAATCGACAGGCTCGGGTGGTGGTTTCAAGCTATTTTGTGCCGGTGTTGGCACCAATACACCTGATATTACCAATGCCTCGCGGGCGATTAAGCCATCTGAGGTTGAGCTGTGTAACAGTAACGGCGTTAAAGACATTATGGAAGTTGTGATTGGCTATGATGGCATCGTATTAGCCAATGCCAAGAGTGCAGCCCAGTATGACTTGTCTCTTCGCGACATATACCTCGCTTTGGCGCGTAATGTACCAAACCCTGACGGCTCTGAGACTCTGGTTGAAAACCCGTATCAGACTTGGAACGATGTGAACCCAGCGCTTCCGAACAGCAGGATCGAAGTATTGGGTCCACCACCGACATCGGGTACCCGTGATGCATTCGCTGAATTAGCGCTGGAGGGTGGCTGTAAAACATATGGCTGGATCAGGGCGATGAAGAAGCAAGATAAAAAGAAGTACAAGGCTGTCTGCCATGGCGTGCGTGAAGATGGTGGCTATGTTGAGGCGGGCGAGAACGACAACCTAATCGTGCAAAAATTACGTGCAAACCCAACCATGCTAGGCATTTTTGGCTTCTCCTATCTCGATCAGAATGCCGATGTTGTGCAGGGCGCAAAGATCAATGGTGAGCAACCCGAATTTGAAAAAATATCTGATGGTTCCTACCCGGTATCACGCTCACTGTTCTTCTATGTCAAGAAACAGCACATCGAGAAAACACCAGGAATTGAAGCCTTTTTAGCCGAGTTCACCAGTAAAAAAGCAATGGGCGAGCAAGGTTACCTGGTCGACAAAGGTATGATTCCGCTAAATAGCGAGTACTACGCGAAGATCAAGAGCAACGTTAAAAATGGCGTTACCTTATAAGTTATCAATAGCAGTTTTTAAGAAAAGAAAGCCATGGACGAAGGAGAGACTGCGGCCATGGTTTTTCAGGTTTTAAAATTATTATGACAAGTATTATTTATATAACTTTTATGGTGGTTATGGCGGCATTCTTTGTGTTTAAGTCGTATAAAAAGGCGGTGATTGTACAATACAACGCACTCGCCGCTAACAACCAGAGGATGTCGGCTAAGCCGATTTATCACGCCAGTTTTACCGCTATCGCCGTACTGTTAGCGGTGGTGGTGGCAGTGATAGTAATTCACATTGTCACTGTATTTCTAACGCTTGAGCTTAATACGATTTATGTTGGTTCAATATTGTTGATTGTCGCTATCGCCGGTGGATTTTATGCCAGTGAGCGAGTGAGTCAACAATTCAACGCCAGGGTCGTGGTCGAGCGATTTATTCAATTGTTGCTGTTTTTTTGTGCCGCTATCGCGGTGTTAACCACCTTTGCTATCGTGTTTTCAGTGTTGTTTGAATCGATTCGATTTTTTAATGAAATCCCTCTTAACGATTTTCTTTTTGGTTTGCAGTGGAGCCCGCAAATTGCCATGCGTGAAGATCAAGCCGGTGCCACAGGTTTGTTTGGTGTTGTACCGTTGCTGGCGGGTACCTTGTTGATTACTGCCATCGCCATGTTGATTGCGGTGCCAATAGGGCTGATGTCTGCAATTTATTTGTCGGAATATGCCAGCGAAAAATACCGCAGCATGTTGAAACCGGTGTTGGAATTATTGGCCGGTATACCGACAGTGGTCTATGGCTTTTTCGCCGCGCTAACAGTGGCACCTTGGGTACGGCAGCTGGGTGAATCCATTGGCTTGTCGGTGTCATCTGAAAGCGCATTGGCTGCTGGTATTGTGATGGGGGTGATGATCATACCCTTTGTTTCATCGTTATCCGACGACGTTATTCGCGCTGTGCCCCAGACGTTGCGAGATGGTGCGCTGGGCTTAGGTTCAACACGCAGTGAAACCGTTAAAAAAGTGGTATTGCCAGCGGCGTTACCGGGCATTATTGCCGGTGTTCTGCTGGCTATCTCCCGTGCCATTGGTGAAACCATGATCGTGGTCATGGCGGCGGGAATGGCGGCAAAGCTAACGGCTAATCCACTGGAATCGGTCACTACCGTAACGGTTCAAATTGTCACTCTGCTCACCGGTGATCAGGAGTTTGACAGCGCCAAGACACTGGCAGCCTTTGCTCTTGGTCTGGTGCTGTTTGTGATTACCCTGATGTTGAATGTGATCGCGCTGTACGTGGTGAACAAATACCGAGAGCAATATGACTAATACGAATAATGTTGTTGCGAACAACTTAAAAAAACGCTACCGAAAAGAAAAAATATTTGCAGGCTTCGGCCTGTTATCAGTGGCCTTTGCCGCCTTTTGTTTACTGTTTCTATTGATTGATATTACCGGCAAGGGCATCGGCGCATTGACGACAACAACTATTGCGTTGGAGGTGACATTTGACCCGGATTATCTCGGCATAGAGATGCCGTTAGACGGTAAGTTGGCCTCGCAAGCGTTGCTGCGTTCCGGTGATTATTTGGCGGTGTTGCGCAGTGCTATCTATCAGCGCCTAGAGGTAAGTAAGCGTAAAGATCGTCGTGCCGCAGCCAGTCTGTGGAGCATCGGAGCAGAGTACGAGTTGCGTGATTACCTGCTAGAAAATCCGCAACAGTTAGGGCAGACAGTAGCTTTGCCACTACTGGCTGATGATGAAGTTGATACTTATCTAAAACATTATTATGACACGGGTGAGGTTTATGGCCGGGTCGGCGAACAGCGTCAGTCATGGATCGATCAACTCAAGGTCAGCGGCGAAGCGAAGACGGTGTTTAATCAACGATTCTTTACTAACGGTGATTCGAGAGAACCTGAGTTGGCCGGTATTCGCGGGGCCTTGATGGGGTCGGCATTGACCTTGGTGATTACGCTGTTTTTATCCTTCCCAATCGGTGTGGCAGCAGCGCTCTACCTGGAAGAATTCGCGCCAAAGAACCGTTGGACGGCCATGTTGGAGATCAATATTAATAACCTCGCGGCGGTACCCTCTATTGTCTTTGGCTTATTGGGGGTGGCGGTCTTCATTGCCTTCTTCAATATGCCGCGCTCGATTCCCCTGGTGGGTGGATTAGTGTTGACATTAATGACACTGCCAACCGTCATTATCGCCAGCAGAGCGGCGATTAAATCGGTTCCGCCCTCTATCAGAGAGGCGGCATTGGGTATGGGCGCGTCTAAGACTCAGGTAGTGATGCATCATGTACTACCGCTGGCGATGCCGGGCATGTTGACCGGTTTGGTTTTAGGTATGGCACAGGCGTTAGGCGAGACTGCGCCGTTGCTGATGATCGGTATGGTGGCTTTTATTGTTGATATCCCACAGACGTTTACCGATCCCGCGGCAGTCTTACCGGTACAAATTTTTCTCTGGGCTGACAGCCCCGAACGGGCATTCACCGAGAGGACATCGGGGGCCATTATTGTCCTGTTAGTTGTCTTGGTGGTAATGAACGCCTTTGGAGTCTGGGCCCGTAGAAAGCTTGAGCGACGCTGGTAGTGAAGCGAATAGTAAACTCAAGGTTTTCAGGCGGAATAATCAAAAGAATATTGGAGACGAATAATGAATAGTGCTGCAACCGTGGTCGACAAGGCGTCTATCAAGACGAAAAAGACTGAAAAAATTCAGGCCAGTCACTTAAACATCGAGCAATTTGACAGCCATACCGTTGGCCAGCCCTTTGCCGATGATGCCAAGATATCAGTACGCGATGTGGCGGTGAGTTACTCGGGTAAAACAGCGATTTCAGACATCAATTTGGACATTGCCAAGAATCAGGTCATTGCGTTAATCGGCCCGTCAGGCTGTGGTAAATCGACTTTTCTGCGCAGTATGAATCGAATGAATGATACGGTTGTCGGCTGCCGTGTTGAAGGCAGAATCTTACTCGACGGGCAGGATATCTATAGCAAGAAGCAGGACGTTGTCGAGCTGAGGGCAAAGGTGGGTATGGTTTTTCAAAAACCCAATCCATTTCCTAAATCGATCTTTGATAATGTTGCCTATGGTGCAAGAATTCACGGTATTGCTACTGGCAAGAGTGAGCTTGGCCATATTGTTGAAAGCAGTTTGATCAAGGCCGGCTTGTGGAATGAGGTGAAGGATCGTCTACATACACAGGGTAATGGCTTGTCCGGTGGTCAACAACAGCGGCTGTGTATTGCGCGTGCAATTGCCGTTGACCCAGAAGTGATACTGATGGATGAACCCTGCTCGGCACTGGACCCGATTGCCACGGCAACCATCGAGGAACTGATGCATGAACTCAGCAACCGTTACTGTATTGCCATTGTTACCCATTCTATGCAGCAGGCGGCTCGCGTGTCTAACAGAACAGCTTATTTTCATCTCGGAAAATTAATCGAAGTAAACGATACCGACACAGTATTCACCAATCCAGAACATGAATTAACAGAAGCATATATTACCGGTCGTTTCGGTTAATAAATACAGATTATGAGGTTTACTATGAGTTTAAAAAACCATATTTACAGCCAGTATGATGAAGAGTTGATGGCACTTAATGATGATATCTATCGCATGGGTGTCTTGGTGGGTAAACAATTGGTGGCGGCGGTGTCAGCGTTGTCGACTAATGATCAAGCGCTGGCTTCGAAGGTGCGAGCTGCCGAGAGAGAGATTGACCAGCTCGAAATCATCGTCGACGATAAGTGCGCACATATTTTGGCTGTTCGCCAACCTGCGGCCCGGGATCTGCGTTTGATCCTGTCGATTTCCCGTATCGCTCGTGATTTAGAGCGCGCAGGTGACGAGGCCAATAAGATCGCAAAAATTGTTGAAAACTTGAAAAGCCGCAACGAGGTGTTTGCCGATGGTCGATTAAAAAAAATGGCCAACGATGTGAATGCTCAATTAGAGCGGGCACTGAGTGCTTTTAGCAACGGTGATGTCGGGATGGCCGTCGATGTCATTCGCTCAGATAAGAGGATTGATCAGCAATATGGCAAGGGTATTCACGATGCAATGAAGATGATGAGCGAAGACTCTGACAGCATAGAGAGTGTCATGGAGATTATATGGACGCTGCGTAGTATTGAGCGTGTCGGCGACCATGCATTGAATGTTGCCGAACAGGCAATCTATTACAAGCTGGGCAAGGATATTCGCCATGTTTCGGTGAAATCGTTGTTGGACGATATCGCCCAGTCTTGACCAAAACGCTTGCGCTTATGGGTGAATTTTATTGCCGATCACACATGGTATGATATCAGCTTAAATAACGGTCATTGTCACCGACGACGATAATAATACACCGTGCCGAGATCAAACCCTGTGGACAAAACGGTATGCAGACAATCAACAAATGGCAAAAGCAGCCGAACATGAGGCTGTTATGAGGGCGTCGCAGTCGATTTTTCGTGTTCGCCGACAATATAACCAGTGGGTGGGCAACCAGACGCTGGAAGATTATGCTCTGCGTTTTACCGCCAAGACCGCCCGTCGTTTTAGCATTGGCCAGGTAGGTCTTACCGCTCTGGGTGCAACCGCCTTCTTAGCCTTGGAGGCTCTGGCTGCGGCCTCGACCTTACAGTACGGGTTTATCAATACCCTGTGGGCTATGTTGACGGTTGCGCTGGTCATCTTTCTCACTGGTTTGCCCATCAGCTATTATTCGGCCAAACACGGTCTGGATATAGATCTGCTTACCAGAGGCGCAGGCTTTGGCTATTTAGGCTCGACAGTGACTTCGCTGATCTACGCCTCCTTTACCTTTATCTTCTTTGCTATTGAGGCGGCGATTTTTGCCTCCGCCTTAAACGCCTTGTTCTCCATTCCCCTGGCGCTGGGTTATATTCTTTCTGCCCTGGTGGTGGTACCCATTGTCACCCATGGTATTTCAGCTATTAGCCGGTTTCAGATTGGCAGTCAGCCGCTGTGGTTGATTTTGCAACTGACAGCCTTGTTCAGCGTGGCTTACTATGAGTTTGATCAGGTCTCCAACTGGGCCAGCTATGCGCCGGCAGATGTGCCTCAGGGTGGCGGCTTTAGTCTGATGTTATTTGGCGCCTCGGCATCACTGTTTTTTGCCATGGTGGCACAGATTGGTGAGCAAGCTGATTATCTGCGTTTTATGCCAGAGAAAACCGCCGCCAACAAACGGAATTGGTGGTTTTGGTTGATTTTAGCCGGCCCCGGCTGGATTTTTATCGGCTTGATTAAGATGTTGTTTGGCTCTTTTCTGGCCTATTTGGCCATCGTCAACCTGGTCGATTATGAGCAGGCCATCGACCCGGTCTACCTGTACCAGTTAGCCTTTGGTTATGTCACCGAATCACCCACCATGGCGTTGCTGTTAGCAGGGGTAATGGTGTTGATATCACAGATGAAAATCAATGTGACCAACGCCTATGCCGGCTCTATTGCCTGGTCAAACTTCTTCTCCCGACTAACCCACAGTCACCCCGGTCGAGTGGTGTGGTTAATATTTAATTTGGTCATCGCGGTGATCTTAATGGAATTGGGGATTTATCGAGCCTTGGAGGCGGTGCTAGGCATATTTTCTATCGTGGCAATCAGCTGGTTGGCCTCGCTGTCGGCCGACTTACTGATTAACAAGCCGTTGAAGCTAAGCCCGAGTATTATCGAGTTTAAGCGCGGCCACCTGCATGATATCAACCCTGTGGGTGTCGGCTCATGGTTATTCTCTTCAATATTCGGCATCAGCTGTTACCTCGGTGTATTCGGTGATAACGCCAGCTATTTGGCCCACTTTATCAGCCTGCTGAGTTGCTTTATTTTAGTGCCCGGTATTGCCTGGTTGACCGGGGGGCGTTTTTATCTTGCCCGAACCTCGCCCGAGTTGGATGCGTTAATTGCCAGCGATAAAAATGCCGCGGTGTTTAACCCGGTGTTGCCCCATCAACATACCAGCATCGAGTGCTGTATCTGCGAAACCGCTTTCGAGCAGGAGGATATGAGTTACTGCACGGCGTATCTAGGGCCAATATGTTCGCTGTGCTGCTCGATAGATGCCCGCTGCTTGGACAGCTGCAAACCAGAGGCGCGCTTAGGCGGACAATTGTATAAACGTATTAAGGCGTTGTTGCCGCAGCGATTAGAGCCGGTTGCCGATTCACACTGGCTGCGTTTTATCTTGATATTTGGCGCGGCAAACTTACTGAATACACTGCTGCTGGCGTTGGTGTATTTTCATCTTCAACCCCAGGTTGGCGACCAGTCGGCATTTGTCGAGCAGGTGATCTGGGCAGTATTTTACACTCTGTTTATACTCTCTGGCGTGGTTTCGTGGCTGTTTGTTTTGGCTCACGAGAGTCGTATTGTAGCCCAGCAGGAATCTAACCGTCAGACACAGTGGTTGATCGATGAGATTGATGCCCATCAGAAAACGGATAAAGAATTGCAGCTGGCGAAAGAGGTGGCTGAGAGCGCCAACAGCGCCAAGACACGATATCTATCCGGTATTAGCCATGAGCTGCGTACGCCGCTGCAGTCTATTCTGGGCTATGCGCAATTATTGGCCGATAAGAAAGATATTCCTGAGCAACATCAACAGGGCTTGAGGATTATCAAGCGCAGTGGGGAGTATTTAACGGATCTTATCGAAGGCTTGCTCGATATCTCAAAAATTGAGGCGGGACGATTAGATATCTATCGCAACAAGGTTAATATATTGGCCCTGATCGAACAGATGACAGAAATGTTCAGGCCGCAGGCCGAGGCAAAAGGCCTTGTTTTTAACTGCCATATTCATCATCAGCTGCCACAGCAAGTGATTGCCGATGAAAGGCGGCTACGTCAGATTTTGATTAATTTACTGTCCAATGCGGTTAAATATACCGAACAGGGGCAGATCGATTTCCACATTCGTTACCGTAATCAGGTGGCAGAATTCTCCGTTGTCGACAGCGGCGTCGGTATCGATAAAAATGATTTGGCCAGAGTGCTCGACCCGTTTGAGCGTGTGCGTAATGAGCAAGTCGTCAATATTCATGGTACCGGTTTGGGGTTGACCATAGTGCGGTTGCTAACAGAAATCATGGGGGGTAACCTGGAAGTCGATAGCGAGATAGGTGAAGGCAGCAGCTTTACTGTCTCACTGATGCTGTCGTGGGTTAATAACAAGGGCAGTGAAAGCGATAGCGCCGAACTTGAGCAAAGAAGAATTGTGGGCTTGGCAGGGGTGACTAAGACGGTGATGATCGTCGATGACGAACCGCTGCACCGAGGCTTGTTGACCGATATCTTAGCTCCACTGGGCTTTATTACCGTTGAGGCGGGTGATGGTGAGCAGGCGTTGTCAATGCTGTCTGATATTACGCCAGACCTGTTTTTGCTCGATGTATCAATGCCGGGAATGAGCGGCCTTGACCTGGCTCAGTTGTTACGTAATCAACACTATCAAACGCCTATTATTATGCTGTCTGCCGATGCCACTGAACGCCATCGTAGCCCGGAAGATCATCACGCCCATGACGATTACATGGTAAAGCCGATTCGCAATCAGCTATTGTTGGAGAAAATAGCGACGCTGTTAGCCCTACGATGGCGTTATGAAGATGAGGAACCGAGGGTCTATTCATCGAGTGGTACATCACAGCCCACAGTTGAAACGGTGTCACTCAAACAGTGGTTGCCGCCTGAGCATCCCTTGATGGATGAATTGTTATCCTATGTACAAATAGGGCACAAGAAAGGTGTCACCAAGGTGCTAGCGGCGCTGGAACAGCAGGCGGTGGTCGATGGCGAAATTATTGCCTCGCTGCAAGAGCTGGTATTATCAATGCGATTTGACTCAATAGAAGCACTGCTCAGTAGGGAACAAAACGTATGATGGCCTTGGATAGTGAAGATGTCGTATTAGTCGTCGATGACTCCGCCGATGCGTTGAGCTTGGTGAACGATACATTGGAGCAAGCTGGCATCAGTGTATTAGTTGCGTTAGAGGGCAAGCAGGCGCTGACGATTGCCAAGCGAATGAAGCCCGATATGATTTTACTCGACGCCATCATGCCAAAAATGGATGGCTTCGAAACCTGTAAACAGTTGAAGCAAATCCCTGAGCTGGCCTCGATTCCGGTGATTTTTATGACCGGCCTGAGTGATTCTGAGAGTGTGGTCAAGGCCTTGGGTGCAGGGGGTGTCGACTATATAACCAAGCCTATTCGCCCCGATGAGTTGTTGGCACGGATGAAGGTCCACCTCAATAATGCGCGTTTAGCGCAGAGTACCAAGCAGGCTCTGGACTCCACGGGTCAATTTTTGATTACCGTTAATCAGCAGGGTAACTTACTGTGGGCTACGCCACAGGCTTATAGTTTATTCGAGCAATCGGATGTGACATCGCTGCTGTTTCAACAGCTCGTGGGTAATCAATTGGCCATGTGGTTGGCGCATCAGCCAAATCCGCAACAAGCTCTGATGTTAGAGGGGTTATCCAAGCCAATAGAGGTTGTCTTCATCGAGTCGAGAGAGGGTAGCCAAGCGCTGCTGAAGTTGGTCGATGGCAATAAACTGAGTGACGAAGAGATATTAATCAGCCAACTGGGGGTGACGAATAGAGAGGCCGATGTATTGATTTGGATTGCCAGGGGAAAGACTAATCGAGAGATTGGTCAAATCTTGGATATCAGCCCGCGTACGGTCAATAAGCATTTGGAGCAGGTGTTTAATAAGCTTGAGGTCGATAACCGCACCGCCGCCGCAACGGCTGCCATTACCTTACTCAATCAGTAAGTTTTTTAAAAAATAAAAAAGTGGCCGGGGTGTGGTTAAACCAAGGGGTAGATCTTCGCTCATCACCCCGACCATAAGCGGTGTGATAACCAGCTGAAGAGCATAGGCGATGTGAAGTTACAGGGCTAATAGCTATTGGTAATCACGGTGTTAACCGCAGGAGCATCCCAGCTGAACCCTTTTTCATAATAGGCACATAGACTGAATTCTCTGCGTCATCTACTTAGCTTTTTTAGGGTGACAATCGATTCGCCCTGGATCAGTGTGCTGCAATCGCCATGTTTCACTTAGTGAATCCACGTATTATCCTTTGTTGATAACTATTTGTTATCAACCAAATTCATTATGGTTGTTGGTTATTCTTTTGAAGTATAATCATACTTCGTTTCACTTACTGGCAACTAAAAATCTTTGTTAATGGATTAACCGTTCGGTAACGCTTTTCAAACATTTTTATAGAGAGTGAAACTATGATGAACTTTGCTGTGACAAAAAAGATTCTCGCCATTGCTATCGGCACCGCCATTGTAACCGGTTGTTCTTCTTCCGGTGGCTCTAAATCCCCTGCTATGCCTGATGACCGAATGGAGCACCCTGAGTGGGGTAATCCCGGCTTTGGCAATCCCGAAAGTGACCCTGGCTTTGGCAATCCCGAAAGTGACCCTGGCTTTGGCAATCCCGAAAGTGATCCTGGCTTTGGCAATCCCGAAAGTGATCCTGGCTTTGGTAATCCCGAAAGTGACCCTGGCTATGATGGCCCAAGCGGCCCTGTCAGTGAAGGCATAGAGCGTGGTCATGGTGATTTTATCGAGAATACAAGCGGTCTGGTCTTTGCCGGCGATAATGGTCGGCAATTATCCGTAGCCTCTGGTGAGGTGGTGTTTACCGATACACAGGGCAGGGTGACGCTGGTCGGCAATATCGAGCAACATGAGATTGGCGGTAACGAATACACCGTATTGCGCAGCGAGAGTGGCCAGGTATTCGGCTTTGTCACGGTTGATAACGGCTCGGCAAAACTGACCACCCACGACGGTAAATTCGTCCGGTTAGATGTCGACGGCGACCGTATTGTAGTCAGTGTGGGTAACGGCAACAGCCCTATTTTGCCGCCTGCTGGAACAGACCCTGAGTTTGGCTTGCCGCCTCAGGATGGTGACCCGCTTCGTCCCTCAATTAATATTATCGATGATGACAAGTCATACAGAACAGTGATTGAGGATGGTTCAGGTAATGATCAGTTTGAAACAGCCATTACTTTTGTTGATGGCACAACGATAGAGATCTCACGCAATAGCTGGGCAGGTGGCAGTGCTATGGATAGGCAGGGAAATAGCTACACCATCGATAGCACCAATGATGCTTATCATGTGATTGAACGTGTGGGTGATGATTGGTCGGTAACCGTTCCTAAAGAGATTGTATCGAAGGCTCAGGCTGAAACAGCCTCAGCTTTATCTGCAGACCAGCGTCGTCAGATGAAACAACGAATAACGTCTATCAAGTCACAGTTAAAAGCTCGCTTTGCCAATCGCTAAATACAAGCAGCTATCGACGCTCTGCGGTTTGCGGAGCGTAAGTCCTACCGTTGATAGCCGGTGAAACCGCGCAAATGTCATGTGCACATTCTGTGCCCACTATTGCTGATGATGAGAGAATGGATTGATGTCATTATTCACCGTTGTAAAGTTAAAACCAAAGAAAATAATTTTCTCACTGCTGTTGATTATTTCTACCGTAGTATCGGCTGACCAAGACGATGATTTTAACCCGTTGGTCGTATCGAATCAGCAGACTCAGAAACTATCGAAAACAACACACGATGCCTCGCCAGACTTTGGCTTTAATGTGTCGAAATCAGAAAATTCCGATGATTATATCGCCACTTTCTCGGTCAATATTCAGGCCACGGAGGAGATGCGCTTTTCCTTCGATATTGATAATACTGGCTACCTCGAAGTTGGTGCCGGCTACGGTTTCGTCGTCAGCCAGTTTTATATTGAGCCCTATGTCAGTTATGGCAAGGCCGATAATATCGATATTAAAACCCTGGGCAGCTTTGCCGGCATTGCTTTGACACCCAAAATAATACTGTTTGCCGACATCTCACATGAGTGGCGCGACGATACTTTTTTGCTAGATTTGCCAATATTCGATTTATACAGCCGTGAGTGGAAGAATGCTATCGGCGCCAGCTACAGCCTGACACCGTCGATTGAGACCAACTATACGCTGCGACACGACCGCTTATTAGCAGGAGCAACAAATTACAAAAATGATAATGTTACCAGTCATGAATTGGTGGCCAGTTATCAAACCAAGTGGCTCCAGCCTTATGTTAGTTATACCTATGGCCCGCATCGGGTGACGCCCGGTCAGCCGATCAGTGCTGAGAGCAGTTTTGAAATCGGTGCCAGTGTGAGCTTTTAATTTTTTGAAAGCATAAAAAAGCCCTTGTCGGTCATCGGCAAGGGCGTTTAAAGATCGGTCATTTTTGTTTAGAGCTGATTGAGGCTAAGGGTTAGTTTATCGACCAGCTCGTCGATCTGCGCCGTGGTGATAATCAGCGGTGGGCAGATTGCAATGCTGTTGCCAGCCACAGGGCGCAGGATTAAGCCATTGGCCTGACAGTTGGCGGCGGCGATATTGGTTAACTCACCAAGCTTGGTGTTTTTGCTGGCGGCGGCATCGGCACAGAGTTCGACGGCGGCGATCAGGCCTTTGCCGCGAACCTCGGCCACCATTGGGTGCTGTCTCAATGTGGCCAGCTTTTGTTGTAGGTAGGCGCCGGTGTCGGCGGCCTGAGAAAAGATATTGTCGCGCTGATAAATTTCCATGGTCTTCAGTGCAATGGCACAGCCCACGGGGTGGCCGCTGTAGGTATAGCCGTGGCCAAAGACGCCGACGTTGTTGCTCTGCTCACGCATCGCCTCATAAATATCGCCACGGATTACCGAAGCGCTGATGGGGAAGTAGGCTGACGACAGCTGTTTGGCAAACGTCATCATGTCGGGCTTTTCGATGCCCATGGTGGTGCAGCCAAAGTCGTTGCCGGTACGGCCAAAGCCGGTGATAACCTCGTCGGTCCAGAATAAAATACCGTGGCGATTGAGAACCTCCTGCACTTTCTGATAATAGCCTTCAGGTGGCACGATAACGCCGCTGGCACCGGTAATAGGCTCGGCAATAAAGGCGGCAATGGTGTCTGCACCCTCGCGAATGATCAGTTGCTCGAGGTTGTCGGTGATACGAGTGACAAACTCCGCCTCGCTCTCACCGGGAAGGTGGCCAGAAAAATAGTGCGGGTGATCAGTGCGCAAAATACCCAGCGCATCTAACGGTGCATCAAAGTGTTGCAGGTTGGCCGGCAGACTGGTCAGCGAGCCAGCGGCGACAGTGACGCCGTGATAAGCCCGTTCACGGGTAATAATCTTTTGCTTCTGTGGCTGGCCGATGGCGTTAAAGTAATAGCGCAGCAGTTTAATATGGGTGTCGTTGGCATCGCTGCCGGAGTTACCAAAAAATATTTTGGCGTCGGTGACCGGTACCATCTCGGCCAGTTTGTCCGCCAGATCCATACCGGGTTGATGGGTCTTGCCACCAAACATGTGGCTGAAGGTCAGCTTCTCCATCTGCTGGGTGCTGGTTTCAATCAATTCTTTGTTGCCGTAACCGAGTGAGGTACACCACAGACCGGCCATGCCTTCGAGGTATTGCTTGCCGGCCTTGTCGTAGACGTAAATACCCTCGCCGTGGGAGACCACCATCTGTTCGGTATGGAGTAGGTTGGTGGTGGGGTAGATGATATTGGTCATGGTCATGGTCCTGCTTAGGCCAAATAGATGAAAGCGTTGATGCTTATTATAGAGTCTCTGCGGAGAGGATTAATCATTGCCAGCCCAGACTACACTCTGATAAATTCACCGCAACTGATAAATTTAGACCATAATGGTGATATAAACTCACCATAGAGGCTGTTTATGATACTGAGTCGCCGAGAATTACCCCTTAATGCCCTCCGTGCCTTCGAGGTTGTCGCCCGTCACAGCAATATGCGCCGTGCTGCCGAGGAACTGGGAGTGACTCACGGCGCGGTCAGCCGACAGGTGAAACAGCTGGAGCAGCGTTTGGGAGTGGCGCTGTTTGATCGCCAGCATAACCGTCTGCAATTAACCTCGGCGGGTAAGCGGTTTCAGGTGGGTGTGCGTTCAGCCTTCGATAAAATTGTCGATGCCAGTTATTACCTCAACCCGGAATCAATGACTGGGGCATTAGTTATCGCCGCCACACCGAGTATTTGTGTCGGCTGGTTGGTGCGATTACTACAGGGCTTTCAGCTCAAGTACCCAGAGATCGAATTACAGATACAGAATATTACACCCGGCCAACGACAGATACCGGCCGATGTCGATGTCGCCATCTGCTATGGCCAGCCGGAGGTGACAACTCGTGTTTGCCAGCGCCTATTTCATGAGAATTATTTTCCGGTGTGCTGTCCGAGTTTATTGCAGTCATCGTCGCCGATAGAGCAGCCTGCCGATGTCTTACGTTACCCGCTGCTGCACGATAGACATCAGGTATGGCGTCGTTGGCTGGCGCATACCGGTGTCGAGGGCGAGGCCGTCGCCAATGTGACCTTCCCTGAGTCTTATCAGGTAATGAGTGCGGTTCGTGCCGGTATGGGGATCGCCCTAGTGGAGACGATTGAGGTGGCAGAGGAGTTACAAAACGGTCAGCTGGTGCGGTTGTCAGATGAGGTCGTGGCCGCCAGCCAGGGACAATATTTAGTGATGGACAATGAGTCTCGCATGTCGGCCCGAGCCCGCGCCTTTGTCGAGCATTTACAGTCGGCATTGGCGCTGTAGTCACAGCGTCAATGCCGCTTATTCGGCGGGCAGGCTTAGACCGATAAATGTTGCTTAATCAACTCTTCGGTAAGATTTTCCATCTTGTCGCTGGCGACGATCCGCCCCTTTTCCATCAGTCTGAACTCCTTGCCGACACGGCGGGCAAAGCCGAGTTTTTGCTCGATCAAAATAACCGTCAGGCCGTCTTCCTCATTAAGTTTTAAAATAACATCGCCAATCTGTTTGACAATGTTGGGCTGAATACCCTCATTGGGCTCATCGAGAATTAATACCTTGGGCTCGATGACTAACGCCCGGGCGATGGCCAGTTGCTGTTGCTGTCCTCCGGATAAATCACCGCCGCGGCGGTGCAACATATCCTTGAGTACCGGGAACAATTCGAAGATTCTCTCGGGTACCTTCTTGGCCTTGTCCTTGCGGCAGGGCAGGCCAATACGGAGGTTTTCCTCAACGGTTAACAGGGGGAAAATATCACGCCCCTGTGGCACGTAGCCGATCCCCATATAAGCACGCTGCTCGGCATCCATGTTTTCTATCGACTGGCCCTCGAATAAGATTTCACCGCTGTTGATCGGCAATAATCCCATCAAACTTTTGAGTAGCGTGGTCTTGCCGACGCCGTTTCGTCCCATAATACAGGTGCATTCGCCGGGTTTTATGTGCAGGTTTAAATCCCATAAAATTTGGGTGCCGCCATACAGCTGGTTTATATTGTTAAAGGTAATCATGCCTCTTCCCCTAAATAGACTTCGATAACATCCGGGTTGTTTTGCACCTGATCCATCGACCCTTCAGCCAACACGCTGCCCTGATGAAGAACAGTTACCGTGCGGGCGATACTGCGAACAAACTCCATATCGTGTTCGACCACTACCACGGTGTGGTCGCCTGCCAGCGAGGTCAGCAGCTCTGCCGTACGCTCTGTTTCCTGTGCGGTCATACCGGCAACAGGTTCGTCGATCAGCAATAGTTGTGGCTCTGATGCCAGTAACATACCGATTTCCAACCATTGTTTTTGACCATGAGAAAGGGCGCCAGCGAGTTGGTTGCGAGCATTGTAAAGACCAATGGTATTGAGTACTTCTTTAATGCGGCCAATCTCACCCTTGGAGAGCTGGGTAAAGAGAGAGTACCAAATCCCCTTGTTGGTTTTGAGTGATAACTCTAAATTTTGAAAAACGGTTTGCGCCTCGAAAACCGTCGGTTTTTGAAACTTTCGGCCGATGCCTAATTGGGCTATCTCGGGTTCAGATTTATCTAACAGATTGTGGGTTTGACCAAAATAGACGCTGCCGGCATCCGGCGTGGTCTTGCCGGTAATAACGTCCATTAACGTGGTTTTACCAGCGCCGTTAGCGCCGATTAAACAACGGAGTTCGCCCGCCTCGATATAGAGGTTGAGATTGTTTAAGGCCTTGAAACCATCGAAGCTAACCGATAAGTCTTCGACATAGAGCAACATGTTTTTTGAAATATCAATGATTGGCTCCTTCGGCTGTAAATAGGGCCACACTTGATCACGTTGCCAGGTTTCTCGGTGAGCCAGATTGCTAATTTTCATGAGGTGACCTCCTGGTTAAAGCCTTTACGCTGTTTAAAGGCGGCGTATTTTTCTTCGCAGAAGCCGGCAATTCCCTTGGGCAAAAAGACGGTTACCCAGACAAACAGTGCCCCGAGGGCAAACAGCCAGGCCTCCGGCATAATGGCGGTAAAGCGGGTCTTGGCATAGTTGACCAGAATAGCGCCAATAACCGCGCCATACAGCGTGCCTCTGCCGCCGACGGCAACCCAGACAACGACCTCGATTGAGTTAAGCGGTGAAAACTCGCCGGGGTTTATAATGCCTACCTGTGGTACATAAAGCGCACCGGCGGCGGCGGCGAGCAGCGAGGAGTAAACAAACAACCAAACCTTATAGCTCTCGGTCTTATAACCGATAAAGCGTGAGCGTGATTCGCTGTCGCGTATGGCAACAACAATCCGTCCGAGCTTCGAGCGCATAATAAATTGGCTGCATACATAGGCGAGCGCTAATAGGGTGGCGGTGATCACAAACAGACTGACACGGGTCCTGTCAGATTGTAGGTTAAAGCCAAGAATATCCTTGAAATCGGTTAAACCATTGTTGCCACCAAAGCCCATCTCGTTACGGAAGAAGGCCAGCATCAAGGCATAGGTCAGCGCCTGCGTCATAATCGACAGATAGACACCGGTGACTTTTGAACGAAATGCCAACCAGCCGAAGACGAAGGCCAGTATGGCCGGTATGGCTAACACGATGATCATGGCGAACCAGAATTGATCCATGCCCTGCCAATACCAGGGAATCGAATCCCAGTTTAAGAACACCATGAAATCAGGTAGTTCTGGGTTGCCATAGACGCCGCGGTCGCCGATCTGACGCATCAGATACATTCCCATGCCATAGCCGCCGAGGGCGAAAAATGCGCAGTGACCCAGACTCAAAATGCCACAGTAGCCCCAGACGATATCAACGGCGAGGGCCAGCAGGGCATAGCACAGATACTTGCCCAGTAGAGTAATAGTATAGGTGCTAACGTGCAGTGGTGACTCAGGTGGTAACAGTAGGTTGGCTGCGGCGGCCAGTAAGGTGGTGACGAACAATACGCCGACAAACATGGCCACGCCGCCTTCAGAGAAGCGAAATGCAGCAGCCTTGGATAATAATGAACTCATTCTGCCGCTCTCCCTTTCTGAGGAAATAATCCCTTTGGACGTTTTTGAATAAACAAGATAATAAATATCAAGACTAAGATGTTGGCCAGCACCGCACCGGTCAGCGGTTCCAGGAATTTATTGGTAACACCGAGGGAGAAGGCCGCAATTAAAGTGCCCAGTAAATTGCCAACACCACCGAACACCACCACCATGAAAGAGTCGATTATATAAGACTGGCCGAGGTTGGGTCCGACATTGGTCAGCTGGCTGAGAGCAACACCGGCAACGCCGGCAACACCAGAACCCAGGCCAAACGTCATGGCGTCAACACGCTCTGTTTTTATTCCCATCGACTTGGCCATGTCGCGGTTTTGCGAAACCGCACGCACATGCAAACCAAGATTGGTTTTTTTCAAAATAAATAACAGCGCCATAAAGACCAGCAGGGCGAAGGCGATAATATAGAGGCGGTTATAGGTTAGCGAAAAAACAGGATTGATAGCCAGCGAGCCGCTCATCCACTCCGGTGACACAACCTGTCTATTGAGTGGCGAGAAAATAGTGCGCACGGTCTGTTGTAGGATCAAACTGATACCAAAGGTGGCTAATAGGGTTTCTAATGGGCGACCATGGAGGTGGCGAATCACGGTTTTTTGGATTAATACACCGACACTGGCCGAGACTAAAAAGGCCGCGGGGACGGCAAACCACAGTGAGTATTCGATAAAATTTGGCATGATGAGCTGAATCACATACGTGGTGTAGGCGCCGAGCATAATCATCTCGCCATGGGCCATATTGATCACCCCCATGACGCCGAAGGTAATGGCCAACCCGATAGCGGCCAGCAGCAGCACAGAACCTAGGCTGAGACCAAAGAACAGCTTTTCTATAAAGGCGTAGAACTCAATTTCTTTGTCGATGGTTTGCAGTGCTGCGGCGGCAGCATTTTGTACGGCCTCGTTATATTGCGCTTTGTCTTGATTGTCTCTAACGGCTACTAACTGATTGCGAGCTGCCGGCTGCACGCTGCCCGATAAGCTGTCGATGGTAGCGATCAACGTGGTCTCATCGATCTCGTTGTCGAGGGTGTGAATAGCAATGGCAACGTCAAGCAAGTCGATAATGTCGCTGTTGGTCTCGCTGGTTTTTGCCTGTTTTATCAGGGCAATATTACCGTTATTGACATCGTTGAGTATGGCTGTCGCGGCGCTTAGACGAAGATTGACATCGCTGCCCAGCAGTGTCGCCTTGGCGATAACTGTACGCAGTTGCTTGCGCAGGCTGTTATTGACGCGAATTTTCTTGATCGATTTTTTGTCGAGGCCGGTCACCGCAGCGGCGGTAAAAACATCGTGATTAAGTCGCTCACCACTGCTTGTTTTTTCGCTGTGAAGCAGCTGCCCGGTAGCTTTGACATAATAGAGTTTGCCCTCTAATAGGGTTTGGTACAGTGGCAGCAAGGCAATATTGTCGTTGCCTGATAATTGCTCGACCAGGGTTGACGTCTGTTTCAGTTTCGCCGTGGTCAGCTGTTGCAACAAGCCTTGCTCGCTGCTGGTAATCGTTGATGGAAAAATCTGTTGGCTCTGTGCCATAGCGCTGTTGGCTATGTTGAACTGCACGAGTATGCCGAGTATGAAAGTGAATACAAACGTCGAAACACGCATCACAGTTTACCTCCCCGCTTGCGTGGTGAATAAGAAAAATCGCTTGAACATGCTAGAGGCTGTCAGGCGGCGATATCGCTACCTGACAGCAACTCATTGGGTGGAGCAAACAATGAGTATTACTGACCAGAACAGGTCTTGGTTTTTTCGTTGTAGTTACCGCAGTTGATTGGTGCTGTCCAATCTGAGATCAGATCTTTAGAACCGTCGAGATAGTTCGACCAAGCATCGCCGACAACCAGCTCTTCCGTTTCCCAGACAACCTCGAACTGACCGTCCTGCTGAATCTCACCGATAACTACTGGCTTCGATAGGTGGTGGTTCTTATTCATCACAGCAACACCGCCTGTTAGGTTGGGTGTCTGCATACCAATCATCGCAGCCTTGACCGCATCGACATCGGCGGTGCCGGCTTTTTCTACTGCCTTAGCCCACATGTTGAAGCCGATATAGGTCGCCTCCATCGGGTCGTTAGTCACGCGCTTAGGATCTTTGGTGAAAGATTTCCACTGCTCGATGAACTCGTCGTTGGCATCGCTCTCAACTGATTGGAAGTAGTTCCAGGCGGCTAAATGACCCACCAATGGCTTGGCATCGATACCAGAAAGCTCTTCTTCACCGACAGAGAAGGCAATAACAGGAATGTCCTCAGCTGAAATACCCTGGTTGGCCAGTTCCTTGTAAAACGGCACGTTAGCATCGCCATTAATCGTTGAAACCACGGCAGTCTTCTTACCCGCGCCGCCAAACTTCTTCACATCGGCAACAATACTCTGCCAATCAGAGTGACCAAAAGGGGTGTAGTTAACCATGATATCTTCCGGGGCAACACCTTTGGCGATTAAGTAAGACTCGAGAATCTTGTTAGTGGTACGCGGGTAGACATAGTCCGTACCAGCTAATACCCAACGCTGTACTTCTAGGTCATTCATCAAATAGTCAACGGCGGGAATGGCCTGCTGATTAGGTGCTGCGCCGGTGTAGAAAACATTATTAGAAGACTCTTCGCCCTCATACTGAACAGGGTAAAACATCAGGCCGTTAAGCTCTTCTAAGACTGGCAGGGCAGATTTACGCGATACCGATGTCCAGCAGCCGAAGATCACATCTACCTGTTCTTGGGTCAGTAGTTCACGGGTTTTTTCGGCAAACAGTGGCCAGTTTGAGGCGGGGTCAACCACCACCGGCTCCAGCTGCATGCCCAGTAGACCGCCTTTTTTGTTTTGTTCTTCAATCATCATTAGCACGGTGTCTTTCAGTGTGGTTTCACTGATGGCCATGGTGCCAGAAAGTGAGTGCAGGACACCGACTTTAATCGTATCTGCCGCCATTGCAGCCGACATCATCGTGGCGCTTAAGCTCAGTGCAATGCCTGAGACTATTGTTTTAATTTTCACAGTTCTTTTCCTTCATCGTGGGTTTGCCAGTCAATATTGAAGCCGTTGATCATGTTCGACTTTCTCTGTGATTTATTATGACTAACCGGGCCAGATACACCATGCGACAGACACCCCACCTGACTACGTCAAATGACGTAGTCGCTGAACAGTGCCGAAAGAATACAGCCAAAAAATACTGATAAGACAATTGTCGTAGATTGTAGAAAACAGCGTGGCAAGGCTTGTCGGCTGACTATAATCAGCTTCTAGCACTGTTTTTATGTGACGTCCGTCACATTTTTTCGATGGATGAAAACAGCTATCTCGCCAGGAATGCTGGTCCGCTGAATGGCAGCATTTTCTGTATTGGTTTGAACTCAGCGGAGGGTGTTTTGATGAAATTTATTGCTGCAGCAATCGTGTCAACAACCGCGATGTTATCCACCACCTCACCATTGCTGGCAGAGGAGGCCGGCACGGGGCACTATGTGCCGGGCCTGATTGCCTCGGCCGTGGATAAGGGGTCCGAGGCGACAGCGTTTACTGTCCGCGTTAACGGTATTTATTACAGTGGCGAAAATACCCAGAACATTGCCGTGCCGATGGCCGGCTTTAGTAATCTTGGTTATACCGTCTCCAATGTCGACCGTACCATGGAACGTGTGGATCTGGGGTTGGGGTGGCGCCCCGACTGGGGTGGCGATGGCCCTTGGAGCTATTCGATAGAGGCCATACTGCCGTATGTCTCATTAGATATCGAGGCCGATGTGAAGAATAATGGTGACGGCACCAGCCGGCGATACAAGGATTCAGACTCCGGCTTAGGCGATGTTATCTTTATTCCGGTGCACATGGTTTACGCCTCGGGCAGCCTGTGGAGTACCGATCTACGCTTTGCCATTTACGTGCCCACCGGTGATTTTGAAGAGGGCAAGGTGGCGAATGTCGGTAAAAATTATTGGACGGTCGAACCGACTATCGGTTTTATCTATCTTAACCCGCACACCGGCAACGAGTTTGATGTCTACCTCGGTGCTGACTTCAATAAGAAAAATATGGACACCGATTACCAGACTGGCACCCAGGTGCATCTGGAATCATCGTATATTAAACACCTCGATGTTTGGGATGGCACGCTCGGTTTGGGGGTGACGGGCTATTGGTATGAACAGGTGGAAAAAGACAGTGGTGATGCGGCCATTTATGGTGATTATAAAAGTATGACTGCCGGTGCCGGGCCGGTTGTTTCCTTCGACCATCAATTGAACAACCAGTGGGCACTGACCACTGAATTAAAATGGCTGCATGAGTTCGATACCACCAACAGGGCCGAGGGCGATTTTGTCTTTCTCAAAGGCTTGATCAAGTATTAGGTTGCTGGAATTCGTGACACAGAAAATCGATCAGCCGCTGTAATCGCAGCGGTTGATAGTGTTTTTGTGAATACAGTAAATACAGTGGCACCGATTGAATATGCCAATCATCAAAGACTTCAACCAATTGGCCGTCATCAATTTCGCGTTGGCAGTGCGGTTTAGGCAGCCGGATAATACCGAGGTGCTGAAGGGCCGCGGCAATCATAGCGTTGCCATTTTTACACTCGAATACCGGCGTTAAGGTGACCTCTTGTTTTTCTGTTTTTTTTTGATGGTAAAAACGCCACTGCTTTACCGTGCCGGTGATACAGCGGTGCTGGTCAAGCTGTGCCGGAGATGTCAGCACGGCGGCCTGGGCTAAGTACTGCGGGCTGGCAACGCAGGTGATTTCAATGTCGCACAGTTTTCTGGCAATCAGTGAGGAGTCTTGCAGGGCTCCCATGCGAATCACCAGGTCGACCTCTTGATTGATCAGGTCGACGCGGGGGCTGGTTAAGTCGAGTGACAGCCGAATGTCGGGGTATTGCTGTTGAAATTGGGCCAGCAGCGAGGCCACGATATTTTCACCAATGACGCCACCGACACAGTTGATGGCAATGTCGCCGGCTAATTGTTCGCTGTCTTCAAACACCGTATCAATCGCCTGTTCTATATCCTGCAAGCTGCGTTGGCAGCGTTGATAAAAGCGTTGACCGACGGCGGTTAAGCGCTGGCTACGGGTGGTGCGTACCAGTAACTGAGCACCGAGGTTGGCCTCGAGCTGATTGAGTTGGCGCGATAAGTGAGCTCTGGAGACCGATAGCTGTTCGGCCGCCTTGGTAAAGCTGCCGCACTGAGCAATGGTGACAAAGGCGCGAATATCGGCCAGCGGCAGTTGGCGTTCCATGGGTAGACCTATTCCGTAAATTGTTGCTTATAGCGTAACAGTGATGTTGATTGTAGGCCATATATCAACTATTCGGTTCTACCTATACTGTCAGTCAACAATTCGAGCTTAAGCCCTCGTATTACACCAACAGACAGAGAGAATGATCATGAAGAAACTTATCGTTATTACCGGTGCAAGCTCAGGTATTGGTGCCGCCATGGCACAGCAGTTTAGTGCTTTGGGTCACCCGTTATTGCTGTTGGCTCGCCGGGTTGAAAAGCTGCAGCAGCTGGGCTTGGAAAATGCCCTGTGTGAGGGGGTGGATGTCACCGACAGAGCCGCCGTCGATGCCGCCATTGCCAAGGCTGAAGCGCAATACGGCGATGTCGATTTAATGATTAATAATGCCGGTGTGATGTTACTGGGCCAGCTCGATCAGCAGCAACCTGCTGAGTGGCAACAGATGTTTGACGTTAACGTGGTCGGTCTGCTCAATGGCATGCAGGCGGTGCTGAGCAAGATGAAGGCCCGTAACAGCGGCACCATCATCAATATCAGTTCGGTGGCTGGTCGCAAGACCTTTGGTGATCATGCCGCATACTGCGGCACTAAATTTGCCGTCCACGCGATCAGCGAAAACCTCCGCGAGGAAGTGGCCGCCGATAATGTGCGAGTAATCACTATCGCCCCAGGGGCTGTAGAAACCGAGCTGCTGTCGCACACCACCTCAGAGTCGATTAAGAGTGGCTACGAGGATTGGAAGACTGGTATGGGGGGTGTTTTGGCCGCCGATGACATTGCCTCGGCTGCGGTTTATGCCTATCAGCAGCCGCAGAATGTCTGTATTCGCGAGATTGTGTTGGCGGCGACGAAACAGCAGCCATAAAGCATTCAATAGGCAATATCTATCGTTTCTATAGGGTCAATCGATTTCAACAATCGATGTGTTTTTCCTATGATGGGGGCAGTTAAAGAGATCGGCAATGGCCGGTCTCACACTCCACCATCAAAGGGGACGAACAATGAAAACAATATTAACCAGTGCCAATGGCGCCCCAGTGGCAGACGACAACAACAGCATCAGCGTCGGCAAGCGAGGGCCGTTAACCTATGACAACCATTACTTATTTGAAAAACTGGCCCACTTCAACCGCGAGCGACTCCCCGAGCGAGTGGTCCATGCGCGAGGTACTGGCGCTTACGGTTCGTTTGTATTAAGCAAAGACTTATCCGATCTTACCCTTGCCGATTTTTTACAGGACGTGGGTAAAAAGACGCGAGTCTTCGTCCGCTTCTCGACCGTCGGTGGCGGCCAGGACTCCAGCGATTATGCCCGTGACCCCCGTGGCTTCGCCGTTAAGTTTTATACCGAGCAGGGCAACTTCGACCTGGTGGGGAATAACACGCCGGTGTTCTTCTTAAACGACCCGATTAAATTCCCGGATTTTGTCCACTCGCAGAAGAAAGACCCGCGCACCAACCTGCCCAATCCGGCAAGAATGTTTGAGTTCTGGGCCAGTCACCCGCAGTCATTACATCAGTCGACTATTTTGATGAGCGACCGCGGCATCCCGGCCTCACTGCGTCATATGCATGGCTTTGGCTCGCACACACTGAGCTTTTACAATGCCGAGGGTGAGCGCTTTTGGGTAAAGTGGCACTTAAAGACCAACCAGGGCATTCAAACCCTGACCGATGCAGAGGCCGCTCAGCGTCCTGCCCACGGTGCCCAGCAAGACCTTGTCGAGGCCATCGACAGCGGTGACTTCCCGAGCTGGGCTGTAAAGCTGCAAATCATGCCCGATGCCGATGCCAAACATTACGGAATCAACCCGTTTGATCTCACCAAGGTGTGGCCGCACAGCGATTACCCGTTGGTCGAGGTCGGCCAGCTCGAGCTCAATGAAAATGTGAATAACTATTTTGCCGAAACCGAGCAGGCCGCCTTTGCCCCCAGCAACTTAGTGCCCGGCATCGGTGTGTCGCCGGATAAAATGCTGCAGGGACGATTATTGGCCTATCAGGATGCGCATCGCTTTCGTGTCGGCGCCAACGTCAATAATATTCCGGTCAATGCGCCAAAGTGCCCGGTGAATCACTATCAGCGTGATGGCGCCTTCGCCGGCACCTGTCCATATTCGAACGGTGCTAATCAGGATGAGCGGGTTAACTTCTATCCTAACGATCAAGCTGAGGCTGGCAGTCCGGTACCGGATGCAACCGTGATGGCTCCACCTATGCCGGTATTAGAAGACGCTTGGATTGGTTATCACGACCAGAGCGAAGAGGATTACTACAGTCAGGCGGGTGATTTGTATCGGTTAATGAGCGAGTCACAAAAACAGCAGTTGATTGGCAATATTGTCGGTGGTTTGTCACAGGCAACAGAGTCGGTACAGCAGCGCATGATTGCGCAGTATCAGCGCGCCGACGAGGACTACGGCCTGCGGATCAAAAACGCGCTGTAAGTTTCGGCACTAGTACGATAAAAAAAAACGGCGATTATTCGCCGTTTTTTTTGTTCAAAAAAGTATTATCGCCGTCACTGTTATCTTATGATGAATGGATTATGCTGGAGCAATCAAGCGCTACACAGCGCCACTAATGGAATGGGAAGAGATTATGAGTGTCACGACAATCGTAGTATTGGTCATTATTGCCGCACTGGCGTTTTACCTGGTCAGTATTTTTAATGCGCTGGTGACCTATAAAAATCGCTACCAAAACGCCTTTGCTCAGATCGATGTACAGCTCAAGCGTCGCTACGATTTAATTCCTAATTTGGTTGAAACCGCCAAGGCTTATATGAGCCACGAACGTGACACATTAGAGGCGGTAATCTCGGCCAGAAACGAGGCGTCATCGATGTTAAAAGCGGCGGCAGCAGACCCTTCAAACCCATCGGCTCTCGGAGGCTTGGCCGGTGCCGAAGGCGCGTTACAGTCTGCCATGGGCAAGCTCAATGTGGTGATGGAGGCTTACCCGGATTTAAAAGCCAATCAAAACATGATGCAGCTGACGGAAGAGCTCACCAGCACCGAAAACCGTGTCGCCTTTGCCCGCCAGGGTTTTAATGATGCGGTGATGAGCTTTAACAGTTATCGCCAGTCGTTCCCACAGATTGTGCTGGCGGCAAAGTTTGGTCACCCGACCGATGCCAAGCTGTTAGAGTTTGATGATGCCGAGGCGATTAAAGTTGCGCCTAAAGTCTCCTTTTAAAAAAACGTTGTTATGGATTTTTTTAGTCAACAAGACCAAGCCCGTCGACAAACGGGGCGGCTGGTACTGCTATTTTTAGTGGCGGTGACCTGCCTGATTGTACTCACCAATATTGGCGTCGCGCTGATCTTTGGTATGTTGCTTGGCCAAACTCAGGGCAGTGTCAGCGTCATCGATTACATCAACTGGCAAAGCTTCGGCAAGATCAGCCTGTTGGTGGTCGGAGTGATTGCCTGCGCCATTGTCTATAAATGGCTTCAGCTTGGCAGTGGCGGCAAGGCGGTGGCCGAATCCCTTGGTGGCCAACGCGTTGCGCCCAACAGTGACAACCATGGCCATCAACAACTGCTCAATGTGGTCGAGGAGATGGCGCTGGCGGCGAATATGCCGGTGCCGGCGGTATACCTGTTGGCCGATGAGCCGGGGGTCAACGCCTTTGCCGCCGGCAACACCCCGGCCGATGCGGTCATCGGCATTACCGACGGCGCCTTACAACTGTTCGACCGCGACCAGCTACAGGGGGTGATTGCCCATGAGTTCAGTCATATCTTAAACGGTGATATGCGGCTGAATATCCGCCTGATCGCGCTGCTACACGGTATTTTATTCATCGGCATGATCGGCGAATCGATGGTCTATGGTCGCTACCGCCGCCACCGTCGGGGCTATCACAGTCGTCGTCACTACCATTCGAGCAGCCGCAGTGACTCCGATAACAAGGGCGCTCAGATCGGCCTATTATTTATTGTTATTGGTTGGCTGGGGCGTTTTTTCGGCGGCATGATAAAAGCGGCGGTCAGCCGTCAGCGAGAGTTCCTGGCCGATGCCTCGGCGGTACAGTTTACCCGCAACCCCGATGGCATTGCCGATGCGCTGAAAATTATTGCCGGCCACGGTCAGGGCGCCAGTGTCGACAGCCCTAATGCCGAGCAGGCCAGCCATCTGTTCTTTGGTCAGGCACTGGCCAGGGCGCGGGGCATGTTTGCCACCCATCCGCCGTTGGATCAACGCATTCAACAGATACAGCCAGACTGGGACGGTCAATACCTCCGCCCCAAGCCCGCCGTTGAGCAGCCAGATGCCGTTGCGCCGCCATCTGCGGATCCACTGGCCACCGTCGTTGGGGCGGCGACTGCCGCGTCGGTGCTGAGTTCGGTGTCGGCGGCCAGCACTGCAGCTCACGACACGGTCGAGGGCCAGCGCGAGTCAACAGAGTTGGCCAGCCTGCGGCGGCAGCTGAGCGAGCCCTTCGGCGCCTGTGCCCTGGTGTTTGCCTTACTGCTCGATAGTGAGCAGGTGTTACAGCAGCGTCAGCTGAAAATCATTACCGATACCGGCATGCAGGGCTTGTCGCTGCAGAGCCTGCAGTTTAAACAGTGGTTGGATGAGACCGCCGATGTGCAGCGTTTGGCGCTGATCGACAGGGCCATGCCGGCATTAAAGTGTTTGTCTGAAAACCAATACCGGGCCTTTAACAAGGCGATGCTGTTGATGATTCGCAGCGATGGTGAATACACCCTGCTGGAATGGTGTCTGTTTCAGTTGGTCAGCCACTATATGGCCGGTGAATTTTCTCGTCCGCGGCAGAGTCGGCCCCGTTATAAAAAAGTGAACGAGGTGGCCGAGGAATATACCGTGCTGTTATCGGCGCTGGCGCACTTTGGTCGCGACAAGGTGAACGGTGACGAGGGCAATGACCAGAGCGGCGACGAGGCAGTAGAGGCGGCTTTTCAGCGCGGTGCCAATACTGCCGGCTTGTATAATATTGAACTGCAGCCGCTGGCGAGTTTTTCCATGGAGGGCTTTATCAAGGCGGCCAACCGACTGGTTAACTGCTACCCGTTACTCAAGCCGCGCTTAATCAAGGGGATGAAAGCCTGTGCCCTGAACGACGGTATCATCACCGCGCCAGAGCAAGAACTCATTGCGGCCATCGCCGCCATGCTGGATTGCCCGACAGCGGCGCTGCAGCTGGATGATTCGATGCCGTCTTAAGCGCTGGCCAGCGTGGGCTTATTATCCGCCGGTGCCAGTGCCAGGATAATCATCGGAATCACCATGATCGCTGCCATTAAACCGGCCCAGACGCCTTTGACGATGGCGTATTGGCTGCCGGTCATCTCGGTAATACCGGTTAGCATAAAGGGCAGGACAGATATCGGCGCGACGAGGACGATGCCGCAGAGGGCGAACATCAAACCCTGCTGCCACAGCTTCTGCGGGAACCTCATTAAGATGCGGTGTAGGCGGCTGGCCGGGTTCCACTCGGCGGCGATGATTTTGCCCTTACGCAGCTTGCTGCGGTTAAGAGGGATGATAATCACCGTCAGAATAAACAGTAAAATGGCGGCGGTGGCGGCCATGTCGATGGCAATACTGTGTTCCTGCCACAGGGTAATCGTCTCAATCTCTTTGAGTAGCATCCAGGCAATGACACCGTTAAAAAAGCTGTTGGTGACACCGTTGGTAATGACTTCTCGGGTGATGTGACTCTTTACGCTGTGTGACATGGAGGGCTCCGCTAAGTTTTTATTGACCTCTATCAATAATGCTTTACGACTGTAAAGTCACATTGATTCTTTGTCATCTTCTGGCCAGCGAGCTGCAGGCCGCCCCATGGTTACCCCGGCCCAATGTATAACAATCGTTCATCTAAGCATTAAGGTTACCCGAGCTGCTTGCCGATAATGTCGGCGACGCGAAAGGCATTGGCGTATATCGTCCAGGTATAAGGCACGCTGCCGCCAGTCGGCATAAAGCTGCCATCGCTGACGAAGACATTACCGCAGTCGTGGACGCGACAGTCCCGGTCGAGTACCGAGGTGGCGGGGTCGTCACCGAAGCGGCAACCGCCGGCCTGAAGGTTAGCCGGCGGTGAGCCACTGACACTGGAGCGCACATTCTGCGCCCCCATCTGCGTTAAGACCTTCTCGCCCTGCTGCGATAAATATTCGCCTACCTTCAAATCGTGGGGATGATAACCCAGTCTCACCTTGGCCACCGGCTGCCCCCATTGGTCGGTGTTGTCGCGATCGAGATCAACATAGCAATTATCCGTGGGCAGCCAATCATTAAACACTTCAAAATCGAAGGTGCGGGATTGAGTAAAGCTGTCGTGCAACGCCGTTTTTAACTCGCTGCCCCAGCGCAGGCTGTTGTTATCATCGAAACGAATGCGATTGGCGCGGGAGATGGCATTGGGATGGGCAAACAAGAAATCGATGGTGCCGCCCTTGGCCTTGCTGCCAAACTGTTTGTCGTCAATCTGATACCAGTCCTGCAAACCGCGGTTAACAAAGGGGCCTATCACTTTCAGTTGCTCGGCTTTGTTCTGTTCGAGTTGGTCATAATGGAAATCGCCGTGGCCGACGCCGCCGGCGGAGAACAGCAAGTTTTTTCCCACCTGGCCACTGTTGTTGCCGAGGCCGTCAGGGTGTTTTTCCCCGGTTGATAACAGCAGTAAACGGGCAGACTCAATGGCCTGACAGGCCACCACATAGATTTCGGCATAGGCAATTTGTTCGTTGCCACGGCGATCGTAATAATGCACGCCTTGAGCCTCACCCTTGCTGTCGGTGGCGATTTTAAAAACCTTGCTGTGCGGTCTTATTTCGCAGTTCCCCGTTGCTACTGCCGGGTCTAACAGTGCCGCTCTGGCGCTACCCTTGGCGCCGGTGGCACAGCCATAACTGCCGCAGTAGCCCGCATATTCACAGCTCTTACGATGTTCCTGCGGCACCGATAATACCGCCCGAGCGGTGCGCAGCGGGGTGAAGCCTAGCTGCTGACAACTGCTGTCAAACCAGCCGCTGATGGCGTGTTCAGCGGTTGGGGGAATGGGGAAGTCGGCCTCAGAACGTGGCTCTAAGAAACGGTGTTCAGCCACCTTGCCGCTGATACCAACACGATGCTCGGCCATGGCGTAATAGGGTTCCATCTCCTGGTAGTCGATGGGCCAGTCGACCACGTTGGCGCCGTCGATGGCGCCATACTCAGTCTTTAATCGAAAGTCAGTGGGTTTTAACCGATAGAAAAATCCGCTCATGAAATTGGAGGAACCGCCGACGGTATTGCCGTTCCAAAAACTCCAGCCAGACTGCTTGGTAGTTTCACTGCGCCAACTGCCGTCAGTGTATTCCTCTTCCAAGCTGTGAAACTCGTTTTTTAATTGTGGCGTATAGACGCTGCGTCGGGTCGCTGCCATCTCATCTTTGAAATAGTCATCCTCGCTATACCAGGGGCCTTTTTCTAACACCAAGACTTTCTTACCCTGTTCACTCAGACGAAGGGCAACCGGGCCGGCACCGGCACCGCTGCCAATGATGATGGCATCGAAGGATTGTTCTGTTTGTATCGTCTTGGTCATTAGCTACGGCGCTCCAAGTTAAACCATAGTTTTTGCTCTGACGGCTGCGGGAAACCGCCGCTGTGTTGTAGCCACTGCCAGCCTATTTGATCGATATTCGAGCCATAGCCCGGTGACGACAACAAGGCCTCAAACAGATAGCGGACGTGCATTGATAGCCAGTTCTCCCCCGCCCTAGACTTGGCAACCGTGGTGAGTAATAGACGCTGTTGCTCGTTGTTGAGTGCCGAGAAATGTTGTTGATGAGATTGCATGGCAACGTCGTTGACCCAGTTAACGCCATTGAAAATAAAGGCTTTTGAATCGGTATCTAACTGGGGCTGTTCGCTGACTGCGCGCAGATAAGCCAGGGCGTTGATCTCGCTGGCGCCGGGGCCATTACCATCGTTGGGTAACACTAACTGCTGTACCAGCCCGAGGGTGAGCCACGGGTCTTTATCGCGTTCCTCAACCAGCGCCTCAGCCGCTTGGTTGATTGCCGAGGCCGAGACGGGAACGAGTATGCTGGCACCGGCGAGGCCTTGAACAAAGTGGCGACGACTGATACCACCGTTCAACTTTTGCGGTTCAGCGGCGGTGGGGGCGAGAAAAGGGTTGTTCATCTTCAGCAGCCTATTGCGATGCGGTGCGTTGGGCGACGGCATCGATAAAATTAACAATACGTTGGTCAACAAATTCGCCATCGGCGACAAAGTCAGTTGGGGTTTGGGACAGAAAAACTTTCCCCTGACTGTCGGCGACAAAGAAGTGAGGATAGCCGGTAAACGGCGGCAGCCCTTTAATGAATTCGGCGTTGTCGTTTTCATCGTCGACGCTGACCTTGAGCACCACGAATTGTTGGTAAAAAGCCTGATTGAGTTCGCGGTTCTTCTTCAGCGTGGCGTCGAACTTATAACACCAGCCGCACCAGCTACCGCCCACCTCAATAAAGACGTTTTTATTCTCTGCATGGGCGAGGGCAATAGCCTTGTTGGCATCATCGAAGGGGTTTCGTTTGGGCGAATACTCTGTGCTATAGGCCGGTAGCATTACTTCGGCGGCGGTCTCTGTGGCATGACTAATACTGGCGTTAAAGCACAGGCCAATCGGCAATAGTAGTGTCATCAGTGCGTTGCGCATTTTGATCATTGTCTTCCACCTTAACATCAATGTTTGTTAATTTGAGTGTGTCGGCGATGATTAAGTTCCCGGTAGTGAACAGATAAGCGGATTTAATCAAATACCGTGGCACATCCTTGATAATCATTCATCACCTCATTCCAGCGACGAACATCGTTGGCGCGGCGCCAGCGAGTGTGGAAAAACTCCATCATACAGGGACCGTTATGGGTGACGATAATCATTGTGTCGCGCTCTTTTACCGCCTCGTAGGGTGGATACTCGCTGCGCGTTCCCCAGGTTAAACCGCCCTCTTGCTCGGCGCTGCTCAGCCAAAATTGGTCCGTCTCAAGCCACTGTTGTTGCATGCTGTCCCAGGCCTGATTGATATTGTTGGGGTTGCTGTCCCCATGTTCTATGGTGGCTGCCTTGTCGGCACTGTGGCAGGGCAGTGAGATCAGCCCTGCGATGAGCGCGAAAAGAAAGGCGGTAAGGTGTTTTTTTCGGCGGGTAAGCATTGGCATCTGGGCGGCCTCCTTGGCGGCTGAAGAGAGTCTCCGACAGAAACAATAGCGTTGATTGTTGCTGCCGGCTACGCGGGGTTCAGTGGCAATATTTTTATAGCTGACGGTTATCCTCTCCAACCTGTATCCAGCGTCGCACCTCTTTACCCTGCAGTCCAACAAGCATTGGTGATTGCGTATTTTCGATCAGACCGACATCATAAATCTCTTCCACCGAGCCGGTAATCGTCAGCCGATGCTCTACCTCGCCGCTGTTGAGGTTGATGATATAGACGCCGCATTCGGGTTCGCAGTCACGCTGCTTTAACTGTTCGTCGAGGGGAAGGTCTTGAAAGGTCTTGTGTCGAGGCTTGGATATACCCACCAGGGCAAAGCCGCCAAAAAAGCGTAAACCGCGGGTAAAGCCTGGGCACCAGGTCACCTTGATAAACTCACCGCTGTCGATATCAACGTAACCAAACCAGCCTGTACCAGCCTCTAAAATCCATAGCTTGCCCTGATAAAGACGGGGAGAGTGCGGCATTGACAGGCCGCTGCACACTACCGCATTGGTGCGTGTATCGATAATCATGCCGCCGTCGACGCGGTGATCGCGCCAGCCCTGAGCCGTATTGGAGGCGCCGACGACTGAGGCATAGGCCAGTTCGCCATCTTCCATGCAAAAACCATTGAGATGGCAGCGGTCTTCACCGCTGATGTCACTGATAAACTCAGGCTTCCAAAGCGGGGTAAAACAGCCGCTGTCATCGATGGTGGCAATACAGTTATAGAGAGTAATGGCGGCGAGCATTCTGCCGTCTTTGTCATAGGCAAAGTCATGGGTATCGACGGCGCCGGTGACGTGGCAGGCTCGGGGTAAAAATATCTTATCCCACTGTTCGTATTGATGGCCTGGTTTGAGGCCGTTTTCAAACCGCCAAATTTGGTATTCGGTACTCAATAGCAGCCCATTGTCGGTCGGCCACATGGCCATGGCGCGGCCAAAATTTCGCTCTGAAACAGTCAGATGGCCACGGTTGGGGCCTGCCAGTATTAATTTACCAGCGGTATAGGTGGTAAAGGCCAGGGCGACGTTAAGCTGAGTCATCCAGCTGATCATGCCCTTTGAAAAGGTCAGGTGAAAAGGGTTGTTGATCTCATCTTGAACATCATCGCCAACAATGCGGGCGGAGGTCGATGCGTCTTGTTTCATAGCGCTTATCTCAATTTTTTAACCAATATAGCGAAAAAAAAGGCCGGCTCATAGAGCCAGCCATCTTACAGTTTACAGTGGCGGTTTATATCGCTACTGCCTGCGTCGGTTTAAAACGCGTAATGGTATTTAGCCATCAGTGAGTTAGACGAGAAGTCTCCATTGCCGAAGTACTGATAATCTAAGCGCAGACTGTGTTGGTCGTTCATATCCCAGTCGACACCTGCAGTGGTGGTAAAGCTGGTTTGATCGGGCTCCTCACCTTCAACAACAAAGCCTGGACCACCGGCAATAAAGCGGCTGCTCATCTGCACATTATCGCCCTTGGTGTCATAGTAGATGCCGGCATCCAGGTGCGGAGTGAATAGACCGTATTGAGTATCGTAGGCTTTTGCCAGGTTGAGACCGGCACCAAACTCGACGACATCATAAGACTGGCTATCAACTTCGAGAGCGGCGAAGGTGCCGCCCTGCTCTTGATATCCGTCGACGCTCATGTAGTTGTATCGGAATTCACCGCGTGGGCTTAAGACGATGCCATTATTGAAGCCAAAGTCGTGGCCCACTTGGGCGCGTATTGAGAAGCTATCGCTGTCATAGCTCGAGCTTAACTGTTCAGAGGCAACACGGCGCTCGTCATCATTGGATGCCAGACCATAGCTGATGACAGCATTGGCAAACCAGTCTTGATGCTGATACTGCCCGTAAGCCAGTAGTGAGACATAATCACTCTCGAGGCTTTGGCCGGCGGTGTGCCCATCAACCTCGGTTTCGGAGTAGGTAATACCGGCACCGATGGTGAGGTTGTCGTTCAGGTCGCGACCATAGCCTAGAGCAATCGCCGTGGTGTCAGAGTCAAACCCTGGGTTCTCGCCATTGCGATCCTGTTCGCCTTTGCTGTAGAGGCCCTGTACCCATAAGCCGTTGCGAACAGAGGCCTCGTCACCGGAGTTAAGGCCTGTGCTGCCGGCCAGTTGACGCTGGATATAATTACCGACGACGCGATCTGACTCGCTCAGGGCGGCGATGTTATCACCGTTGGCAGAGTCAATTAATTGATCCCAGTGATTGGCCTGATTCACTTCAATAAGGAAGTCATACAGTCCCTGTGGTGCAGCAACGCTGGCTGAGGACACAGACACTGCGGATTGTACTTGGGCATCAGCGGAAGGCTCTATTTCACTGAGGTATTCCACTAGGCGGCTGCGCAGGGCATTGGCGGCGAGTTTACCGTTGTTGGTATTGGCGTACTGACTGAAGTCAGCTACCTCGAAGCTAACGGCCAGGGTATTATCGCCAAAACTATCGGACCAGACTGCATCGAGCAGTGCGAAGCCATCGACCAGTGCCAAGTTGTCCTGCGTAGCATCGAGTTCACCGGCTTCTAAGACGAGGTATTCGTTGAAGAAGTAGGAAAGACTAAAGCCAGTAAATTCGACATCGACAGTTGCGCCATCGGCCAGTGCGGCTGTTTGTGCTACCTGGAAGTTGGCTTCAGTCGGCACGGTATCGGCAGACAACGATGAAGAGATAGTACCGTCGGCGGTTACCGTCAGTTCATCAACCTCAGCAGTGCCCTGTTGGAAGCCTGAAACCGTCAACTGTTGAGCAATGGTGTGGCCGCTGATGAAGCCGCTGTTGTTCACGGTGTCGATATTGATCAAGCCGTAAATAGTACCGGCGTTGTTCAAACTACCGCTGGCGAAGACCGCTGTCGGTGCGTTGATGGCACTGTCGGCATCGAGGTTGATGGTGAGGTCACCGGCACCGTAGTAGGTTTCGTAATCGCCGATGACATCCGGTGTGCCGTAGATACCAAAGGCTTGGCCATTGGTGGCCGAGGCGGTTAGCGTGGTGCCAGAGAGGCTGATGGTGGCATCGCCACTCTCAACCAGAATGGCCGAGGCCATCGCCTGTTGTTCTTCGTTAGTGCTGCTAGTGCTGGCGCTGGCATCAATGGAAGACGATGTTAAGTCGATGACACTATTGGTGCTGTTAACGACAATACCATAGGCCTCTGTGGTGAACTCGGCAGTATTGTTTGCTGATGTGCTGGATGTGGCGGCAACAATAATATCGGCGTTATCGAGGTTGATGTTGATGCTCTCACGATCCCACTGGTTGCTACTCTCGGCACGAATACCGTCGGCACTGGCCGTCACTTCATTAAAGACGTTGCTGTCGATGGTGGCCTCGGCAGCAATATTAATCGTCGTGTCGCTCAGGGTTAGATTGATACTGCTGGTAGTGTCAATATCGCCCTCGCCATAGGTATAGGTGTAGGCATCGACATCGATACCATCGACGGTAGCGGTCACATAACTGTTGTCGGTGCCGCCGGCGCTGCGTGCGCTGGCATTAGCGGTTGCGGTGACATTATTGAGCGAGATAACCGCCTCGGAGCTGGCGTATTTTCCATCGGCATCAAACTCGATGATATCAATATTGGCATCGCTTTCGCCATTGCCGCCCTTGTCATTGATCGTTGCAGTGGCGTTTAAAGTCGTGTCACTGATTGTTAATTCTGCACGGCTGCGTTCACTGCCGTCGGCTAGCTCGCTTCGGCTGTCGGCACTGATATCGATCAGCTCGATATCACTATTACCATAGCCTTCGTTGTAATCATCTTCAGTGGGCTCAGCAGATTTAAACACAACCGCTGTATTGGCGTTGATTTCGCTATTGGTAATAGTGACATTGACATCAGTATTACCGTAAGAGTCTGCCCTGATATCGACGGGCTCCGCTTCTGCATCAGCATATTGGCCGGCGCTGTCGATGGTGACGCTATCGTTTATCGTGGTTTGGTCGATGGTGACTTTAACGGTATTCGATATCCGCCCCTCGGCTTGTATATCGAGGCTGGCAGCGTCAGCTGTGTTTTCACTGTAGTTATATTCACCCTCCGCAACCTCGCGTCCGGTGCTGGTGGTATTGATCAGGGTCGAGAGCTGGCTGTTGTTGATTGACACCGTGGTGGCGTTGGCGCCATCGCCGTTGTCACCGTCAGCGTAGCTTTCGATATACATGCCCTTTAGGCTGTTCTCAGCGTAACTGTTGCTGACCGAACCTAATGCGATGTCCGAGCTGAGTGCGATGGTGCTGTTGTTCAAGGTGACGGTCGACGTGTTGAGGTCGCCATCGGCATCGAAACTAGCTACAACACCTTCGGCGTAATGACTGACGTCGATATAATTGCCGCCGTCAATAGTCATTGCACTATCGATTGTTATTTGGCTATCCGTCAGGCTGACGATACTGTCATTATTGTAATTGCCATCAGTATCAACATCGACAGCCGTGATATAGGTCTCAACATCGGTGTAGTTACCTGCGCCAATAGTATGGCTGGTCGATTGGCTGATCGAGCTGTTGTCTAGAGAGACGGTGGTGGTAGAGGTAACATCGTTAGCGGTTTCAGCATAGTTGCCGGTATCGACGTCGATCGCTCGCAGGAAGATATCACTGTTATTTTCATCGCCACTGCCTAACGTGTGCTGAGCAGATTGTGCTATCGCACTATTGCTCAATGAGACGGTGTTGGCAGCCTCTAACAGATTTTCTTCACCTCTGACAAAAACGGCTTCAAAGTCGATTGCGTCATGGTCGCTTTCTAAATCAGTATCGGTTGTGTTGGCACCGGTGGTCAGTGTGCTTGCTTGAATGATATCGCTGTTGTTGAGTTCGACCAGATGGATGAAATCGCCACCTTCCGAATAGTTGAAACTGTTAATACCCTCCGAATCGGCATCTAAGTCAAGGTCTTCACCACTGCCTGTGGTGAGATTAGCCGTTTGCTCGATAACGCTATCGTTCAGGCTGACTACGACGAAACTATCGCCATAACCACTTGAGAAGCCGAAGTTATTGATTGCGTCTTGACGGCTATCCAGATCGATATCATTACCATCGGCAGCGGTGATCGTTGTTTGCTGCTGAATCTTGCTGTCGGCGTTGAGGTTGACAATGCTGGCTGAATTACCATATTTAGACGTGGCGCTAGAAAATATTGCCTGTAAATTGCTGTCGGCGTCGAGTTCATCACCCTGGCCGAGTGTTAGAGTGCTTGTCTGTATGACTGATGCGGTATTGAGCTCAACCATGGATTGGGTAGATGTTGCTGTTTCGTCGCTAACACCCTCACCGTAATTGTTACTGTATTTGCTGTTGCTATAGATGCCACCCAGGTGAACGTCTTGCTCGGCATCGTCGCCGCCGTTATTACTGAGTACTGCTGTTTGCTCGATCGAGCTATTGTTGAGTTTCGTCACTGCGCTGACAACAGGGGAGTTTGATTGGGGCTGAACTGTTATCGCTTCGGCATAGCTGCTTAATTCACTATTATCACCACTGCCAGCGGTGAGTTTGCTTTGCTGAGAGATCAGACTGTTATTCAGCGTGATCGTGTTAATGCCATTAGTGCTGACATAGCCACCAGGGCCACCCTTGCCGGCGTACTCGCTATATCCATCGACGATAATGGCCGAAGACTCACTGTAAAGCTCGTTGCTGTCGCCGTCACCGGTGCTGAGATTGGTTTGTTGTGTCAGGTCGCTGTTGTTGAGGGTGACACTGTTGCTGGTAACCGCTTCGGTACCAGAATAATTACTGCTCTCGAGTTCAATTGCGCCGTTAGATGCATTAACGTTGGTATTGCTGACGCTGCCGGCAGAAACCGTAATGCGCTGGTCAATAGCGCTGTCGCTCAGAGTGACAGTATTCTTATTATCACCGCTTTCGCTATATTTTGTGTTGCTTACAATATCGATACCGTCTTGATCGATATTGATATTGGTGCTTTCACCAGTCAGGGGGGTGACTGTTGTATTTTGGTTGATCGTGCTGCCACTCAAGGTGGTAGTATTGTTGGCCTCCCCTGACTCCGAATAAGAACGTTGGTGCACCGCAGTGGCACTAGCGTAAATGGTATCGGATGTTGTGTTCTCTGTGTTCTCTGTGTTCTCTGTGTTGAGCGTGCTGTTGGTCAGAGTAACGGTGTTAGTACTGTTCTCATATTTGCTTTCGCTGCTAATATCAATGACGCCGGTACTGGTGCGAGCAGAACCACCTTCCTTACTGACAGCAGACGCAGAAACTGTCAGTGTGCTGTCGTTGATATTCACTTGGTTACTACTACTGCTGTCGTAGTTGCTATAGTTTCGGCTGTCTATTGCCTTGCTCTCAGCATAGCTAAAACCATTGGCTGAGGCGTCGCTGTCGACATTAATAGTAGCGCCGCTTAACTCGATAGTTGTACGAGCATCATCTCCGCCTTTACCTGAGTAGTTATCCGCATCTATGCCCTTGCTATAACTGTGTGCCGAATATTTTTCGGCATATGCGGCGCCATCAGCATCGGCGGCACTGGCACTGCTACTAATTGATGAGCCGTTGTTCAGGGTGACGGTAACATCTCCTCCGCCATCGAGTGATTCCGCATAGACGGCCGTTGAACGGGCGGTTCTGTTTGTCGGTAGCGCACCTTTGCCATAAGCACCGTTAGCGGTGGCACTGGTGGTCACCGAGCTGCTATTACCGAGCGTGACTTCAATACCCGCGTCGTCTTGGCCACCAAAATTATCAGGAGAGAGCACCTCAACCGTATCGCTGCCGACTTGAACTTCAGTAAAGCTATCACCGTCCGCCAATGAGACTGTAGTGAAAGGCGCGGCCAGTGCACCCTGAGCTAATAACGCTTGTGAAATAGCAATGGGGATTAACTTCGATTTGAACGGAAGAGACGACATAGAAAACCTTTTCTTATGGTGATCAGTTTTTTAATAGCGACCAAATAACCTGAGACATAGACGCTGAGATAAAGGGTTAGCTCTAATGAAAAGACTTAGTTTTGTATTGATTGTTATGCAAGTATTTTCATATAGGTATAATTACTTATGGGCGATATTAACATGGATCAATTTTTCGGGCTATATGTGTCGTGCTTCACACTAAATAAATATTGTTAAAGTAAGAAAGTGATTGCTTTCGGTCAGCAATAAAGTCGAAGATTGCCTATCAAACACCAGCGCACAATAATTTTTAAAAGGTAACACTCTGTGAATCGGTTAGATTACCAGCAGATTTTTGATGTCAGAGGCGAGTCGTATAACCGTGCTTGTATCGAGCACCCCCAGGCAAGGGAAGAGGAGCGGCAGCAATTAATACGCCGGTTACACCTGCCTGCAGATGGCGTATTTTGCGATGCACCAGCCGGTGGCGGTTACCTATCCGATGGCGTCAACCAGCAGCGGGGTGATATCACGGTTTACTGCATTGAGCCCTCGACCCAGTTCAGCGAACAGATCAACCCAGGCTTTAACGTTTTACATAACCAGCTTGATAGCATCCAGTTGCCGGGTCGGAGCCTCGATGCACTGGGAAGCCTGGCCGGTTTACATCATATTGTTGATCGCCGGCCAGTATTTAAGACTTGGCAGCAATTATTAAAGCCCGATGGTGTGCTGGCGGTGGCTGATGTTGAACTGGGCTCTGATGTGGGCAAGTTTCTCAATGGTTTTGTCGACCGCTACACCCCGGATGGTCACGATGGTTACTTTTTCCGTGATGGAGAGTTTTCAGAGTTGATGTTGCATCAGGGTTTGATCGATGTAGAGGAATGCTTTGAGCCGCTACATTGGCAGTTCAACAACCAGCGAGAGGCGGCCAGCTTTTGTCGTGATTTGTTTTTCTTGCAGGGTATCTCTCTGCAAGATATTGCCCTGGCGTTAGAACAAGAACTGGGTTTATGCCGAGCCTTGGAGAGCGATGAGTGGTTGTTGCCCTGGGGGTTGAGATATGCCCGTGGATGCAAACCAGCAGACGATGACACAATAGGAGTAGGCCAATGACTGAGCAGTATCAAATAATTGACAGCCGCACCGGTCTTACCGAACAGCAGCAACAGCAGGTGTTAGCGATGTGGCAGCAGGGCAGGGCTTTGCCGAGCACTGTCGATGCGCAACAGCGTCTAAAGCAAGTGGCTCAGCTTGCCTATGATGGGCAGGGTGAGTTGGCGGGGATTTACACCAGTTACCCACAGGTGAACTCGCAATTGGGTAAATCCTTCTACCATATTCGTTCCTTTGTCAGGCCCGAGCATCGGTTATCGTATCTCTCACTGAAGATGTTTCACAAATTATTAGCATCGTTAGAGCAAGATTTTGTAACCGGTAAAGACCAAAGCTGCATTGGAATGATTGCCGAGGTTGAAAACCCCGGATTAAAATCACATTTAAATCAGGCGGTATGGAAGCCAGCGCCATTTGTTTACATCGGTGATAATGCCCAGCAACAGAAGGTATATGTCTATTATTTTCCCGGCGCGGTAATAGATTGACGTTATAAGCGGCAGATCGAGGAATAGAACTTACCGTTTTGCTCCCGCTCTATGCTTTTTTCAAACACAATAGTGATGTCTGTTTGGTAGCCAAAGTGTTGGTAAAACACCTGGTGAACTTCTTCTCGTAAGGTATCGTCTTCACTGCCTCTAGGGTTGACCAGCCGTAGAGTAAACCGCTCCAGTTGTTCTTGTATGACCTGGTATTGACGCATCGATTCGATGTCTCTAAGGGCCACGGAGAGATGGGTAAAGGGGATGCGCTCGCCGTTTTTATGGACTAAAGAACCGCGTATTTTACCGAGAACTTGTTCGATGGATGGTAGGTCTATTTGGCCGCAGTCACATTCTCCCCATGCGGCAAGGTCACCAATGTCGTAGCGAATCAGCGGTGAATTTTGATTGAAAAAATCAGTAATAACCAGCCGCCCAATCTGGCCTGGTGGGCAGGGCTGACCGCTGTCGTCAAGGATTTCAACCCCAATTTTTCCGGCCATAATGTGATGATATCGGGGGTTGTGCGGGCAGCGTCCTGCAATCATGCCAAACTCTTGAGAGCTGTATGTGCTCCAAATTTGGGCGTTGGGAAAGGCCTGACGAATCAGTACTTCCTGCTCGGCCTCAAACACTTCGGCATAGACACCAAAGCGCTGAATGTGTGACATATCGAGTCGCTGTTCAATGACCGCTCGGCACAGTCTTTCAGCATTGCTCGGGTAGGTAGTGATGGCGTCGCTGATGTGGCGGCGATGTTCAATCATCATCAACTGATCGGCGATGCTGCTGTTCACATCTAACAGGTTGTCTGCAGGGGTGTCATCGTGAATAAAGCGAATGACACTACGGCGACCGCCTAACCAACTAATAAAGCGTTCGCTTGCCTTGCGCTCTATGTTCTTACGTTGCTCCGACCAAGAGATTTTTACCGGTACCCCGGTAGAGCCGGAGGTTGTTGCTGTGATGGGGTGGTTATTGAGTAGCAGTGTGTTGTTGTCGAGAATATCGTCACGGCTAAGCAGTGGAATTTCGCCGTCCTGTGTTAATCCGCGGCGCTGGTAAAAAGGATGATGAGTCAGCGCCCATTGCGCGATGTTGCGAAAGTGTTTGCGGGCGAAGGGGCGTTGACCGAAGCTCTCGGGTAGTTTAAACGTCATGGCAGTTGTTTGGTATTTTTGACACAGGAAGGAAGGAACAGTATAAACCTGAAGCCCTTGATGCAACAACCATGTTACAGTAAGCCAATTAAAAACAAAGAAATGGTGCCAGCATTAATGTCTTCACAGCAGCAAGATATTCAGGTTGAATTTTATATTAATACTGAACAGCCGGCGGGACAGGCGGCGGAAGAACTGATTGATTTTTGGTTGTCGACCAACGCGTTGCCTGATAGGGAAACGGCTGTCGCCCGGTTGTCGCAGGTTGTTGCTGTCGCCCGCCATCAAGGGCATGTCGGTAGTGTGATGAGTGGCTATGTCGGCAAGCATGAATTGATTGGCCAGCCGTTGTTTCATCTGCGTAGCTTTACCGACAAGCGCTATCGTCGCACGGGCTTGGGGTTGTCACTCTTGATGGCTGTTAAGCAGCGCTTTGAGCAATTGTTTGACAATGATAATGCCACTATGGCCATCGGTCTTTGTTTATCGCTTGAAGGCTCAGAGCTGTTGTCAGCGCCAGCGCTGCGTCAGGGTGTTTGGCAGCGTAGTGGCTTTGTCTTTGTCGGCCGCAATAGTCGAGGGCTGGAGCAGCGAGTGTATTATTTTAAGGGCGCGACGTTACGTTAAGACATTGCCTATGGGCTATTAATGGGGCAGAGATCGGTGCTGGGGACAGTGGTTATGCTGCCGTTGGAATAGTGGCAGTATCGACTAAAGCCTTCCACGCGCTGTTCCGTGAGACTGCCAAATCCCCCGTTTTTATTATCGACCTCTATCGACGGTGAGCCATTGTTGGTTGAGTGCTCGGTGTTGTTTGCCGGGCACAGGTCGGTGCTGTCTACCGTGACAATACCGCCGTCAGTGTAGTGACAATAACGACTAAAGCCATCGACCTCCTCCGTCTCTAAAACGCCCCAGGCTAATGCCTGTGAGCAGAAAAATAAGCTGCTAATAATCAAGGTTAGACGCTCTGTCGCCATGGTGGTTCCTGTCCTAGCTTTGCTGGTAATATCGGCTTGTTTGCAATATGATTTCAACAAATTATATACCGGCAATAGTATAATTCGAGTGCATAACTATGAGAAGCCTAGAGCAACAGTTATCCCGTGTCGACCTCAACCTGTTAGTCTCGCTCAGTGTGCTGTTAAAAGAGCGCAGTGTCAGCAGGGCGGCGGAAAAATTATATTTATCACAGCCGGCGATGAGTCGTACGCTTGGTCGTTTACGCGTATTGTTCGACGACCCGTTGTTTTACCGAGAACTAAAAGGCCTACAGCCCACGGAGAAGGCACTGGCCTTGGCTGAGCAGATTGATAGTTTGTTGATTGACGCCAACAGTATTATCAGTAGCGCCAGTTTCAACTCTGCCGACTGCAGTCATAATTTTCATCTGTCGTTACCGCCCTTGATGAGCAAGATGTTAATCATCCCGTTGATGAAAAAAATGATCGCCCAGGCACCGAAGGCGGCTGTTACCGAATACCCTGCTGCCAGCAACCCTATGCAGCAACTTAAGAATCGTTTGGTCGACTTTTCTATCCATATCACGCCGGTAAATAATGATGAGTTTTCATCGACACAGTTGGATACGCTCTACCCTGTGATCTTTGCGCATCGTTCGCATCCGCTGGCGAAAAAATCCAAAAAAGTTACCCTAAAACAGTGTTTAGAGTATCAGTACGTCGATTTAATTTTGGATATTCAGTCTCATAGTGAGTATCAAAACCCCATCGATGAATTCTTTCAGCGGCAAGAACTACACCGTGATATTTGCTATCGAAGCGGCCAACTGGACAGCCTTACTGAGTTAATGCGTTGCTCGGATAAGCTACTGATAGCCTCCCATCGTATGATGGATCGGGGTAGCTATCAGACAGATTTCGTACCGGTATTTTCTTTTCAGCAATATGATGAACTGAATATTGGTATTCACTTGATCGAGCATCGTCGAACCCGCAATAGTCCGGCGCACCAGTGGTTTAAATCGATGATTGTTAACACCTTAGGCTCGCAGTAATCAGCGGTTTACCGTTTGCTGCTGGGCGGCGGTAAGCAGCAACGGATAGAATTCAGGGAAGATTTCCTCCAGTGCATGATAGTGCTGTTGCAGGTCGATAATACAGTCTGCCAGAGGCGCCATCCGTGGGCTACGCTGCGACATTCGTGCAAGTGATAAGCCGATATTGTCAATCTCTTGATAGCTTTCAAGCCAACGCTGAGGCCACATATAGCGCATCAAACGCTGGTAGCGTTCAGGTAAATTGTCTTGATAACGCGCCACCTCAGCGGCGGCATGGCGATTGAAATGGCTCAACGGTTTGCTGTGATACTGCTGCCAGTGTTTGGCCAGGCAGTGGTCCCAAAACATATCCAGTGCTATCGGTGCATAGCGTCTGCGTTCATCGACAAATAACGTTTTTGCTTGTTTGACCAGCGGGTGTTGGTCGGTAAAACTATCGACAAAACGGTGCAGGCGAATACCGGCAGCAACCTCGGCGGGGTGCTGTTGTTCAGGGCTGCCCTTGACGAAATCACCGAGTAAATTGCCGGCGAAGTGGCTGTGGCAGACCTCGGCGATATGTAAATGAGCGAGATAATTCATCGTACCAGTATAGCGCTTTACAGACTGTGTCAGAGCCAGCGACGAACGCGGAGGCAGTAGTCGGTATAGTCTTGGCCAAAGAGTTCGTTCAGATACCTCTCCTCGGGTACGATTTGAAAACGCTGGATATAAACAATATAGCCAACAATAAAAACGACTGACCACAGGCTGGCGAGGAAACTTGACCAGGCGCAGAGCATTAAGACAAAGCCGACATACATGGGGTTGCGTGTATAACGGTAAATACCACTGGTGACCAGGCTTGTGGCGGTGGCTGGCTTCAGCGGGTTGACGGTGGTGTCGGCTTTTTTAAAAGCGCCGGCCCCGGCGAGCAAAAACACAGCCGCCAGAATAAAAAAAATAGCGACCAGGCCGAATCTCAGCACGGCATGATCGCTGATACCGGGGGTTAACCAGATAAAAAAGGCAGCGATTACCGCGACTAAAGGCGGCGGGATTTTGTGTTCTAAAAAAGTCATCGTTTTGCCTTAGGCCTGTGCTGAAAGCGAAGGTGAGTGGTTAATATATTGCTTTCGATTGGGGCTGTCTATCCGCGGTATCAGTGTTTAGCCGGTCTTTACCCTCAAGCTAGCAGAGTGAAATAAGGGCTGAGGCCTTCATGCGTCAAACCAAACTCGAAAACCAACCGTTAACATTTTCGCCGATGACCATGGTGGCACTGATACGCAGTGGATGACTCAGCGACAAGTCAATCTGGCTGACAGGCAAAGGCCACGGCGATGAGCAGGATAAGGTGCAGAAAATTGATTATCAATTCAGCATAGAAGGCAATGCCTACGCGCTCGAGTAGAGCAACACAAGTGCTATTTTTAGCCACCATCAATATACATTTAGTAAAAAATTCAGCATCATAGGTGCCAATAATCAGTAGTAATGATAAACAGGGTTAAAACGAAATGAGATGTTATCTATGTTGAGATTTTTCGGTGCCACTATTTTAATGTTGTCAACAATGGCTGTGATGGCGCAGCCCCAAGTGTTGGTTATTGATAGCAAGCTATGGCCAAAGTCCCCCGACCGCTATATCAATAAGGTACACCGTGAGATTTCTGTGCAGGGATTGAGTGCCGCGCAGATTCGCTTTGTGATACTGGAGGGTATGGTCACCACCAGGGGCTATGCCTGGCAGTATGAGGGTGAGGGCGACGGCTTTATTTTGGCCCGATTCGATTACCGCGGCGACACCAATATCATGAAGGTTGCCTTTAACAATAATATGATTCAGTTGCAGTATGATCAGGCCTGGGGTGATCTGGTCTGTAAAAATAACGTCGAGGGTATCTGTTACAAAAACGCAGGCGGTTATTACAAGTATGTTCGCAACTTACGCAACAGTATTGAACAGCAGGCGAAGCAATTGCTAGGAGAGAAAAAATGAAACAGATTTTGATGTTTTTGCTACTGGCCGCGTTCAGTATGAACAGCAATGCCTATCAACACGATGCCTTTGCCAAGCCTGTCCACTATGGTGATTTTGTTACCGAGTTGCCGTTGCTGATAAAAACCGCAGTCGAGAGAAATGGCTGGCAGGTCAGTGCGGTGAACAACAATGTCTATCATGTCGACATTGAACACAAAGGCTATGTGATCAATACCACGATCAGTGATGATAATAGCGCGCTGACGATTGTCCTTGTCTCTGTCGACAAGCCCGATTGTAAAAAGAAGTGTGCAATCGACAATGATAGAGTGCAGGGCTGGTTGTTGCGGATGCGAAAATTACTGACGCAACAGATTACCCTGCAGGCCCGCGACGCTGCTCAGCAAGCGCTGTAAAACTTTTCCTAGTGACGCTTGCCGGCCGGTAGGCGTCCCATTACCACCAGTAAAATCCCGCCCAATACCAATGCTGATGCGACGGCTAAGCGTACGGTTAAAACCTCATTGAGCAGAACAATACCACCGATGGCAGCGAGTACCGGTACCAGTAACTGCACCACGGCTGCCCGTGTGACGCTCAACCCCGTCAGTGCGTGATACCAAATGGCGTAGCCAATCCCCGAGGCAATGGCCCCCGATGTGACAGCGACGACAATCCCCTGCGGTGTCAGCTGGATTTGCTGCCAATAGAAAAGTGTCAGCAAGGCGGTAAAGGGTAGTGTGCGAATAAAATTGCCGGCGGTGTCGGCCAGAGGGTTGGTCGAATGTCGTCCCAGCAGCGTGTAAATGCCCCAGGCAATACCGGAGGCAGCCATCAAGATAAAACCACTGAGCGATGGTGTGCCCAGCTGCGGCAGCACCAGATAAACAAAACCGAGAAAAGCGGTTATCAAGCCGAGCCACTCGCCGATATGCAGTCGGTGACCGGCAAGCCGGTGGGCGATAATCATGGTCAGCTGTACGGCGCCAAACAACACCAGGGCGCCGAGGCCGGTATCGAGCTCGACATAGGCCAACGAGAACGTCAGTGCATAGATAAATAACATCGGTGCCGCCAGCCAGTGCGGCGATGGCGCAGTTTGCTCACCCCGCCGTCTTTGTAGCTGGCGCAGCGCCGCCAGGACGGTGATGGCAGACAGCAGGCGAATAACGGTAAAGCCAACGGGATCGATGGCCTCGTCCCCCAGTGCTAATCGGCACAGCACCGAGTTGCTGGCAAAGGCGAGCAAGGCCAGTGTGGTGACCAGGGTCAGCTTAACGGAGGAAGAGTGGGTCATGGCGGCAGGGGTTATTGCTCGTCAATGCGCATCAGATGCAGCCCTCTGGGCTTGACCTTGGCGCTGAGCTTATCGCTCTGGTGCTGGTCTATATAACGCTGGATATCGTCGAGGCTGATACGACCACAGGCTAATTCGACTAAGGCACCCATGACATAGCGGATCATAAACTTGAGAAACCCATTGCCGATGATTTTGAGGTAGTAGACGTTATCGGTCAGCGGGCCCAAGTCGGCGGCATGAATATCGCAGTAGGTGATCGTGCGCACGCAGCTGTTACCGTTTTTATCGCGCTGGCAAAAATTATAGAAATCGTGCTGGCCGACAAACAGCTGGCAGCCCTGATGGAGCAGCTGCAGTGTCTCGGCTGTGGGTACAACCAGCGGCAGATGCTGAGCGATATCGTGGCTGGCCACATTATCGATGGCGGCGGCGGTAAAGTAGTAGTGATACTCCTTGCTGATACTGCTGCGGTTGGGTTGGTACTGCTTGCTGGCGGGCTGACAATCGATAATACGTATGTCGGCGGGCAGCAACGAATTCATGCCCTGCTGTAGCCGCTCGGGGCTGATCTCGAGGGGCAGGGTGAATTTGGCTATTTGCCCCTGGGCGTGCACACCGCCGTCGGTGCGGCTGGCGGCGGAGACCGTGCAGTTTTGGCGGCGGCAAATTTGTCTCAAGGCATTGAGCAGAGTGCCTTCCACCGTCGGTTTTTCTTCGTGCAGCGTATCCAGTGATTGTGCCTGCCAGCCAAAGTACGCGGTACCTTTATAGGCGATGGTGGCGCGGTAGTAATGCATGCTAATGATCAGTCCTAAATCGAATCAAGACATTATAGCCTTGATTCAACACAACTTACACGGCTGGCAATCACGGTATAGTCAACCCCAGTCGCTGTTGTGGATAAATACACCGCTGTCTTCGAAAGTTCATCAATATGTCTGTATAATGCAGCAAGATTTCATCATCGACGCCGAGTAGTGACCAGCATTGTGGTGTTGGAGCGACGATGGAGAACGACAGAGTTTTGCTTTCTCGTGACCGCACAGGTGATGAGAAACTAAGTTAACCAAGGGAACGATATGTCTAAAGAAAAATCAAAAATTATCTATACGCTGACCGATGAAGCGCCAGCACTGGCGACTTACTCACTGTTGCCCATCGTCAATACCTTTACCGCGGCAGCCGGCATCGAAGTTGCCACCACCGACTTATCCTTGGCGGGCCGTATTCTGGCCAACTTCCCCGACAACCTCAGCGCCGATCAACGCGTTGCCGATGGTCTGAAAGCCTTGGGCGAGCTAACCCAAGACCCGAAAGCCAATATCATCAAGCTGCCCAACGTCAGCGCCTCGATTCCTCAGCTCATCGCCGCAATCACCGAGTTGCAAGGGCAGGGCTACGATATTCCCGATTACCCGGCCGAGATTAACAACGAGGCCGACAATGAGATTAAAAATCGTTACGCCAAGGTGTTGGGTAGTGCCGTCAACCCGGTCTTGCGTGAGGGTAACTCCGATCGTCGCGCCCCCGGTGCGGTCAAGCAATATGCCCGTGAAAACCCCCACTCCATGGGTAAGTGGAGCCAGGCTTCTCGCACCCACGTGGCGCACATGCGCTCTGGCGATTTCAAGGCCAGCGATATCTCGACCACTGTTACCAAGGCCGGCACGGTGAATATCGAGTTAGTCGAGGCCGATGGCAAGGTTACCCTGTTAAAGCAGGTGCCTGTTGAAGCCGCCGAAATCATCAGTGCCCAATATATGAGCACCAAGGCACTGTGCAAATTCCTCGACGAGGAAATGGACGGCGCCAACAAGGCTGACCTGCTCTTTTCGCTGCATTTAAAAGCCACCATGATGAAGGTGTCAGACCCGATTGTGTTTGGTCACGCGGTCTCTGTTTACTTTAAAGACGCCTTCGAGAAACACGCCGAGACACTGACAGAGCTGGGCATCCAGCCCAATGACGGCCTTGGCAGCGTGCTGCGTAAAATCGACAGCCTGCCTTATTCTCAGCGCGCCGAGATCGAATACGATCTGCGCCGCTGCTATGAAGACCGCCCTGAAATGGCCATGGTCGATTCAGACAAAGGCATTACCAATCTTCACGTGCCCAGCGATATTATCGTCGATGCCTCCATGCCGGCAATGATTCGTAACGGCGGTAAAATGTGGAGTGCCGACGGCAAATTGAAAGACACCAAGGCCGTCATTCCCGACAGCTGCTACGCCACCATTTACCAGGAAGTGATCAACTTCTGTAAGCACCATGACCACTTCGATCCGACCACCATGGGCACCGTACCTAATGTCGGCTTAATGGCGCAGAAAGCGGAGGAGTACGGCTCCCACGATAAGACCTTCGAGCTGCCTGCCAGTGGCACGGTTCGTGTTGTTGCCGACGACGGTGAGGTGTTACTACAGCATGATGGCGTTGAGGCCGGTGATGTTTGGCGGATGTTCCAGGCCAAGGATGCACCGATCCGCGACTGGGTTAAGCTGGCTGTGACCCGCGCCCGCGCGATGGATGTACCGGCACTGTTTTGGCTGGATGAACACCGTGGTCACGATGCCGAGATGATTAAGAAGGTTGAGCTTTACCTGCAGGATCACGACACCGAAGGTTTGAAGATTCACATTCTCAACCCCGATCGCGCCATTCGTTACACCATGGAACGCCTGTTGCGCGGTCTCGATACCATCTCGGTCACCGGCAACGTATTACGCGATTACCTGACTGACTTGTTCCCCATTCTAGAACTGGGCACCAGTGCCAAGATGCTGTCGATTGTGCCATTGATGCAGGGCGGCGGTTTGTTTGAAACCGGTGCCGGTGGCAGTGCACCCAAGCATGTGCAGCAGTTTGAGGAAGAGAACCACCTGCGCTGGGATTCGCTCGGCGAGTTCCTCGCCATCGCCGTATCGCTGGAAGATATCGCCGTTAAAAACAGCAATCCTAAGGCGCAGATTCTGGCCGACACCCTCGATCAGGCCACCGGTCAGTTACTGTCTAATGGCAAGTCGCCATCAAGAAAGGTGAAGCAGCTTGATAACCGTGGTAGCCACTTCTACCTGGCACTGTATTGGGCGCAGGCACTGGCGGCCCAAACCGACGATGCAGAGCTACAGGCGGCTTTCAGCCAGCTGGCGAAAGATCTGGCTGACAACGAGCAGCAAGTCTCCGAGGAGTTGATTGCCTGTCAGGGGCAGCCTGTTGAGATGGGCGGTTATTATATGCCGACGCCAGCCAAACTTGAGCGTGCCATGCGCCCCAGCGAAACGCTGAACAAGCTGTTGAACAACGCGCTGTAAGCCTTGCCACCCGCAGGCCTCTGATCGAGGCCTGGCCAGAGAACCCCGTCATCGAATCCGCTGCCGGGGTTTTTTTTGTCGCGCAAAAAACCGCTGATGTATTCATTGTGAGCCAAACCGCTGTCGCGCTCGTATAGAAGAATACAACAGACGAGGTTTATATGATTGAACGTAATATAGGTAACATCGAACGGGTCGTGCGATTAGTGGCAGGCTTGCTGTTTGCAGCCTGGGTGTTTACTCAGCCTGATTTAAACGGCGTTGAGTGGTTTGTCATGATCATATCCATTATGTTAATTCTCAACGGGATCTTTTCACGTTGCTATCTCTGGTACGTGTTGGACATCAACAGCTGTGACAGCAACGACAAAGACTGCGTGACCAACACACAGTGTTAGACTGTATTAAGCCTGCTTGTCGAACACCGTCACACCGGGGGGTATTTCAACCCAGTCTAGTTTTTCTGACACCCACAGGTGGGTACTGGGCTCAAACACCCCGTCATCGTCCATCTGTATCGGCTTAAGCTTGAGCTTCAGTTGGGCCATATTGTCTGGGTTGTAATGATAGACACGGTTGCCACAGCCAGGGCAAAATTTAGCATTGTTGGTGTTGCCGCTGTCGGAGGATCGGCTCCAGTCGCTCATCTCACCGTCAAATTCGATGGCATCGGCGTCGATGATGGCCGTGACACTATAGGGACTGGAGGATAATTTTTGACACTCAGTGCAGTGACAGGCAAGCACTTTGACTGGTGGTTGGTGCAGCGTATAGCGCAGTTGCCCGCATTGGCATGAGCCCTGGATCGGGTATTTCATGGTGTCAGCTCTCCTCAGTAAGATGGCTTTGAGTCATCACAGTAACGAATAACACCCTCATCATAGCGCGTTGCAAGCCGCTGTACAGTGGTGATGGTGTGCTCGCCACAACGGTATCGGTTGGCCAATTCTAACGGCTTCTCTTGGCTATGGTATAATGACAGTTCCAATACTCTGTTTGTCTTCCGGTGACACGCCTAATGTACACAGCACTTTTATGGACAACGGTTGGTCTTGCCCTCGGCATAGCGGGAACGTTAGTGGTGTTGTGGTTGCGGAGAAATACCGCCAAGAAACGCCGACAATTGATCACCAGCGATGATGCCGAACGCAGCATCCGAGCCAATTATTTTGCCCATGTCGGTACCTGGGAATGGGAGATTAAGCCAAATAAACTCTATTGGTCCGATGAGATTTATGCCATTTTTGGCCACAAGGTAGGGGATGTTACCCCCTCCTATAGTTTATTTGCCCGCGCTGTTCACCCCGATGATATTGAGCGAGTACAGAAGCAGGAAAAAGCCTGTTTGGCTGGTGATTCCCGCCATGAGATCGAATACCGGGTGATCTGGCCCGATGGTTCGGTGCACTGGGTGATGGAATCCGGCGATGTGCTGTTTGATGAGCAGGGGCAGGCGGAGAAGTTTACCGGCATCGCCCGAGACATTACCGCCAGCAAGGAATCCACCGAACGGTTAAAAGCGCTGGCGCATTTTGATGCCTTGACCGGGCTGCCGAACCGAGAGTTGTTGCGTATTCGTATTGTCGAGGCGATGGAAAAAAGCAAGCTGACCAACAGCAAGATGGCGCTGGTCTTTATGGATCTGAATAAATTCAAGCCGATTAACGATGTCTACGGTCACGTGGTCGGCGACAAGGTGCTGCATGCAATTGCCCAGCGGCTGAACAGCTCGATACGGGGCAGTGATACCATTGCCCGGGTTGGCGGCGATGAATTTGTCGCGATTCTCAATAGTATCAACACCACCAGAGACATTACCACGGTGGTCGAAAAGCTGCGCAATGTGTTTCTTCAGCCCCTGGCCATCGATGGCCGACGCCATCAACTGGCCATCAGCATCGGCGTCAGCATCTACCCAGACGACGCCAGCGACATAGAGTCGCTGATGCATATTGCCGACATGGCGATGTATCAGGCCAAGCAATCGGGGGAAAACCAATACCTGATTGCCAGCGACAGCGGCAGGGGATTGGGGCGGATGATTTAGACTGTCAAGATCGCCTTTGCTGTCTGTTCTGTCTGCCAATTAAACCTAAATGGGTAATATCTAAGCCTTATTTATCAGGAATACCCGCAGGGGATATTTACAGCCGGTGACGGTGTTGGTAGTATCTCGCGCCTTATCTCGTGGTCTGTGTACTTGGCTGCCAGATGAGATTCTCAGGGCGGGGTGAAAGTCCCCACCGGCGGTAATCACGTTTACGTGTAGCCCGCGGGCGCTTGTCGACACTCTCGGCAAGGACAGCAGACTCGGTGCGATTCCGAGGCCGACGGTTAAAGTCCGGTTATGAGATTGTGGTCTCTCGACGCAGCTGGCAATGGCCGCTGCCCGATGTATACCTATAACTCGCCCTTATTTAATCAGTAATAGGGTATTAAAATGACAGCTACAACTAATTCTCCCAAGCGTATTGCCTTTATCCAAGCCTGTTGGCACCGAGATATTGTCGACCAAGCCCGCGATGGCTTTGTCGCCGAAGTCGGCAAACGCAGCAGCCACCACGTCGATCTATTCGAAGTCCCAGGTGCCCTCGAAATTCCACTGCAGGCAAAATTGCTGGCCAAGTCTGGTAAGTATGACGCCGTTGTCGCCGCAGGTTTGGTCGTTGACGGTGGCATTTATCGCCACGAATTTGTCGCCCAGTCGGTACTCGATGGCCTGATGCAGGTGCAGCTGGAGATGGAAATCCCGGTCTTGTCGGTGGTACTGACACCGCATCACTTCCACGACGGTGCCGAGCACAAGAACTACTTCAGCCAGCACTTTGTCCACAAGGGCCAGGAAGCCGGTGCCACCTGTGTTGATATCCTCGCCTTCGATGGCACACCGGTTAACGCACTGGCTGCTGCTGTCTAGCCTGTAACCGCGTGAAAGAAAGGGGCGACGTTGATAACGTCGCCCCTTTTTTTGCTCTCAGAGTGTGTCCTGGCGTGTTATGTGGATACCTTTCATCTCCGTGCCTTTTGTAAAGCTCATGCTTCCAATCCATATGCTCAACAACCACCTCAGCCTGTCGATAAATTGCCAAGCAAACGGCGGAAAAACAACTAGTATTATGCTTGACCGTTTTGACAAATAGGAGGTTTAACGATGTCTTGCTCTAATACCCACACCCACGATAATCACACGCATGGTTCAAACTGTGGTCATACCGCTATTCGCCATGGTGACCATATTGACTATTTAGCCGATGGAAAACTACATCATCCACATGGCGGCCATTGTGATGAGCACAGTATTGAATTAAGTAATACTAACCCCGCGCAATGCCACCCAACTCAGGGTTGTGCTGGACATGTTCATGGGCCTGACTGCGGTCACGAGGCAATCCAACACGATGATCATACTGACTTTATCGTTGATGGTCGGTTACATCATCAGCATGGGGATCACTGTGACGACCACGGGCCTATTGAGTTGGTTTAAAAACCAACATGTCCCTATTTTGGTTGCTGATCCTGTTCTTGCAAGTGCATTTTTACCATAGTTCAGGATTATTTAATGCTTCAACACATTGAGTAGGGCCAGCCATAGACTGAATTACTTGCCCGTCAAGCGATTGCGCGAGCCAGCCAATTGGCTGGCTTAAAGGGCAGGGCGCTTGTACGACACTTTCATTGATTTGCTCGAAGCCAGTTTTGGAATAGTAACTTGGGTCGCCGTAAGTGAAGACCAAAGTGACATTGAAAGACTTGAGATGATCTAGGCCATACTGGATTAGATTTTGGCCAATGCCTGTGCTTTGATCATCTGTTGAAACGGCAACCGGCGATAAAATGAAAGCAACCTTACCACTAGGCACGGTAAGGCGACTGAAGAATATGCAGCCAGCAACCATCTCGTTTTCTTCAGCAATGCACCCCATTAGATCTTGTGGCGCAGTAGTGGCAATGAGATTTGTTACAAAATCAGCAATTACTTGACCTTCTGCTTCTCCCTCAGAAGCAGAGAATACTCGCTTGAAAAGATCGATCACTTGTTGAGATTTTGATTCATTAAATAGTGAAAACTTCATATTTCTTTATCCCTCTGCACTAGCGTCTAGATGCACATAACGCCACGTTGCCGGCTACAGCTGTGATGTTAGTTTTTTCCGATCCAGTGACGACAATGACCCTTTCTCGATGAGCTCTTCAGCGGTGCTCCAGGCTTCTTTTGCCGGTGTATTTGCTGCGGACACGCAGCATGCGCCCCCAAGTACTCCCGATTGCATATCGCTGTATATTCTCAGGGCTTTTTCTGAATGTCTGAAATAGATAAGCTCATGAATTCCGGTCTCTAGGAAAACGCCTTGGGAAGGGGAAAAAATTGTGGCGAGGCCACGCTTAAGGCTATCCAGCCCAAGCGTTCATTGCACGCCTTGTTAACATATTGCTACGAATCATACTCAAGGCGCTTCCCTAAACCAACAACATTATCATTGCCATAGCCAATTGCTGAGTAAAATGCGATGACTTTCTCGTTGGTGGTGCGAACCTGTAAGTTGATTTTAGGGCAACCTTTTTCTATAAGAGCCTGCTCGACAGCTCGCATAATAGATTGGCCATAGCCCTTACGCTGCTCTGATGGTTTGACCGCTAGATAATTTATCCATCCGCGATGTCCTTCATAGCCACCCATAACGGTTGCGACAATTCCATTGTCAGCGATCCCAACTAAGAATAAATCGGGATCAACTTTTAGCTTTCGCTCGATATCCTTGGCTGGGTCATTCTGAGGCGCAACAAGGCCGCATTCACCCCAAAGAGAAATAACGGATGCTTGATCCTCTTCGTTATATATTCGTACTTTCATAAGATTGTTAACGCCCGCCTCAACTGCGTAGCAAGCTGGCAGTTTTTGTGCGGGTTTTATGCACAAAAAGTGACGGTTTGCGGAGTCAGGTTGCAGGCGCTTGTTATGTTTTGGCATAGCTTTTGGTCGAATCTTTTTGGGCCAGTTTTTGAAATGAAACCAAGTTTACATTACAAATATTTCTATGCTCTAGTATTAAATCATCCCTACCACTTTGTTTATTTAGTGATACGAAATTATTAACTGAATCAAATAATTTTGATGCCTCAATCTGGATATGATCAGGAGATATTATCTGAACTTCATTATACTTTCTTAAATATTCAAAATACTCTTTTGTGTCAAAAGTACATTTATATAGTATGTGTTGATAAATCAGGCTTTGAGAGGCAGACAAAAACTCAACATATTTTGATTTCCTCTCATCTTGTTGCTTATAGAAAAGAGCGCTGCCTTCTTTTGTCTTTTCATGGCTTTGAGTCTTAGAAAGAACGACAAAACCGGAGACAGCAGTAATCAGAGCACCAAGACCTATTTTTATTGCACTATCAGCAACATTAACCCAGGTTACATCCATTCTCTAATCCTTTAACGATGTCGAACAAAAACATAACGCCTTTGTAACGGGCCGCGTTGCTGCGAAGCAGCGCTTTTAGCGGTCCAGCACGAAGTGCGTTCGTTGACAAACTTGTTAAATGTTTTACCCACGACATGCCTTAAAGATAATAAATGGAGCAATACAAAGACATATTAGCGAGAATAAATAAATTGCCGCTCTCCTGCGTACCTGAGGTGAAGTGTCAGTACGCATTAATGTTGCCATATTGGAGAAATCCAGCCAGTGGTTTACCCACCAGCTAACTTTCAGTCCGTTCGAATCAGCGAGATGCTTAGCTGAAAACCAAACATAATTTATGGCTATTGCCCAGATTATTAGAAAAACACCTAAATAGTCTTCCAAGATTACCTCAATGACATTTAACAGTGAATTAATAGGCCAGCAGGCGTTATATATCTTTTGCTGTTTTCGCCCATTATATATTCGCCTAAACAAATGATTATTATATTTATCAATTGTATACAGCCCCGGCCCGAAAAGAAAATCGAGCCCGAAGTCAACAATAACGTTGTTACAGGGTTTTCCCTGTAACAAAAACGCTACCTAATACTATCAACAAGTTACAAGCTGCTCTACCGTGTTCAAGCGCCCGGTGGCTTCATAACTCGGCGTTGACCAATATTAATTTGCCGGCTGCTGCATGTTGATACAGCATTGTTGGGTGGGCGCTATGAACGATATCCGCTACACGGTCAATCCAAAATCCAGACGATTCTTGGATCAGCTCAGGCTCCATATTAGAGTCTCGGGTCTGGCCTACACGACCGAGAAAACTTATATCCACTGGGTTAAGCGCTATATTTATTTTCATCATAAACAGCACCCGCGACACTTGACCACACAACACATTGAGGCGATTTTTATCGCATATGGCAGATAGTCTGTATTGCTCTGTCAATACTCAAAAGATTGCATTAAATGCATTGGTATATCTCTATAAGCGTTTCATGGGGCTGGAAATAAGTAATCTTCAATTTCACCCCGCCAAACAGTACCAACGGCTGCCTGTCGTTTACAGTCGTGATGAAATAAGAAAAATCTTTCTACAGCTAACAGGCACACCAAGGCTTATGGTAGAGCTGCTTTATGGCAGTGGCCTACGCAGCATCACATCAGTGATGATGTTTTAGTTCGTCGACCCAATAGGCGGTGGCGCCGCAGACGGCGGCGGGCATGACGATCAAGTTGGCCAGCGGGATCAGGCTGAGGGCGGTGGTGGCGCCGCCGAAGCCGAGGCTGGTCAGGCGCTGGTCACGGCAGGCCTGTTTCACATCGTTAAACGGCTTGGCGTGGTTGTCGAAGGGGATGTCGAGGTATTGAATCGCCATCATCCAGGCACCGAGCAACAACCACAGTGGCGACGACAGCATGCCGACTACGGGTATGAAGGTGAGTACTAACACAATCAGTAAGAGGGGGATTTGATAGCCCAGTTTTTGAAATTCTCGGCCGACGGTGCGGGGCACCATGGCAATGAGTTCCTTAATACTGCTGTCGCCGACGCTGTTGCCGGTTAAATGCTGTTCGACCTTCTCTGATAACAAACCGTTAAACGGGCTGGCGATAATGGTGGCGATGGCGGTAAAGGTGTACATGATGACGAAGTAGATACCGATGAAAAATAACGGAATCATCAGCCAGGTTAACCAGGCCAGCCACTCGGGCAGATAACCGGTCAGCCAGGCGGTGACCTCGCTCATCTGGGCAAAGGCCCAGTAAATCATGCCGCCGAACAACACAATATTGATCAGCAGTGGGATGGCGACAAAGACGCGCAGCCCCTGGGTGTTGAGCAGGGAGAAGCCCTTGAATAAATACTGTACGCCGGTGACGGGGTTGCCTTTTAACATGGAGAACTCACAGTTGTGCGAAAAAGAGTGGATAAAATAAGCGGGTGGTTGTTATGACTGCTGTTTTGTCGATCCGTTCGTATTATCGCCGCTGCCGACATCGATGCCCAGCGTGTTCTGCTCTGACTGTGATGGCTGCAGTGGTTTACTGAAATTGGCGGCGCAGCGTTGGCACAGGCACTGAGCATCGGTGAGCTCGGGGTGGGCACGGCGCAATTTGTCGTTGTCGATGGCCTGAAACATACACCAGCACGGTGTTTGCTCGCTGTTGCTGGCAGCGCCGCAGGCGTTGTTCTGCTGGCACAGTGGGCAGAGATTATCCATCGCTGGCGGCCGGTGCCGTGGTGATACCCGGTGAGCGGGCCTTGTCGATATAGGCCTCGGTGGCATCGGCAACGAGGTACTGATCGTGATCCGGCGCTCGCTCGGCGCGTAGCGTCAGCCAGTTTGGCCAGTCGATGTAATCGGAACCCAGTACCTTGGCATCGGTGCCCTTGAAGGCAAAGACGATAATGCACTGGGGCTCTTTCCAGGTGGAGTCGCCGACGCGAAACGCTTTTAGTATTTGTTTTTGGATGGACATTAAGCCCCGCCTTTAAGTAGTGATCAATACCGCTGTTATACCGTAGTCGCCCAGCGATAGCGAATAGCCAGGTTAAAATAGCGCTGGGGCTCAACCCTGATAATTGTCGTCTATGCTTTATGCAGTGATGTTGCGACGAAAAGAGGTAGGCCATGAGACCGGTATTATTAGTGCTTTGGTGGACGCTGGAATGGCTGCGCCGGGGGCTGCTGGCATTTCATCGACGCAAATACCTACTGCGCTGTAGGCCGGGGGCGAAAAACAAAAAGAAACGCCAGCTGGTCAAGCATATCTGGTTGGCCATGGGCTGTGCCATGTTGATTGTCGGCCAGCCGGTGTGGATAGTCTCGCTGTTGTTATTGACCACCTTTGCCTCGTTTATCATTCTGGATGAGACCAAATAAAGCGCGCGGCTGAAAGCGGCGGTGTATTGTTTTTTTAGCCTCTGATAGTGACTGATTTGGCCGTTTTAGCCCGCAGTGTTGACGGTGACCACTAGAGATTCACCGGTAGCTGTTTATAATGTCCCCCTTTATCGGTTGTTGCCGCTGTGTTGGCCGCCGTTATATCGACTGAAGATTCAACGTATTGCCGCTATTTGCGGCGGTCAATAACAATAGGTATTGCAATGATTATTAAGCCACGTGTTCGCGGTTTTATGTGTATTACTTCACACCCTGCCGGCTGTGAAGAAAACGTTAAACAGCAGATCGAGTATGTTAAGGCTCAGGGCAAGATTGCAGCGATGCCCAAGCGTGTCTTGGTCATCGGTGCTTCCACCGGTTACGGCTTGGCCTCGCGCATCAGTGCTGCCTTCGGTGGGGGTGCCGATACCCTCGGCCTGTTCTTCGAAAAAGAAGGCAGCGAGAAAAAACCCGGCACCGCGGGCTGGTACAATTCAGCCGCCTTCCACAAGTTTGCCGAGGCCGATGGCCTGTATGCCAAAAGCATTAACGGCGATGCCTTCAGCGATGAAATCAAACAAAAAACGATCGATGTAATCAAGCGTGATCTCGGCCAGGTGGATCTGGTTGTCTACAGCCTGGCCTCGCCACGCCGTACTCACCCCAAGACCGGTGAGGTGTTTAACTCGACACTGAAGCCGATCGGCCAAGATGTGACGCTGCGCGGTATCAACACCGATAAGCAGACGATCCAAGAGGTGACGCTTACCGCCGCCGACCAACAGGATATCGACAATACCATCGCCGTCATGGGCGGTGAAGATTGGCAGATGTGGATCGATGCTCTCGGCGATGCCGGTGTCTTGGCCGATGGCGCCAAGACCACCGCTTATACCTACCTCGGTGAGCAGGTGACACAGGACATTTACTGGAACGGAACCATTGGCGAGGCCAAGAAAGATCTCGACAAGAAGGTATTGGATATTCGCAGCAAGCTGGCCGCCACCGGTGGCGATGCCCGTGTCTCGGTATTGAAAGCCGTGGTCACTCAGGCGAGTTCGGCCATCCCCGTAATGCCGCTGTACCTGTCACTGTTGTTTAAGGCGATGAAAGAGGCCGGTACTCACGAAGGCTGCATCGAGCAGGTCTATGGCCTGTTCCGTGACAGCCTCTACGGCGACAGCCCAATCACCGACGACGAGGGCCGTCTGCGTGCCGACAGCAAGGAGCTACTGCCAGAGATTCAGCAGCAGGTTGAGGCGTTATGGGATCAGGTAACCACCGAGAACATCCCAGAGATGACTGATTTTGTCGACTACAAGCGCGAGTTTATGCGTCTGTTTGGTTTCGATATGGAAAACGTCGACTATCAAGCCGATGTTAACCCGGTCGCAGAGATCAAGGGAATGGAAGCCTAAACCCAGGGGCTTTTATGCGGCGCGATGCCGCGGATGAAAAAGAGGCTGCGGCCTCTTTTTTTGTGCCGGTCAAAAATCACTTTGCCGTTGAAACGGTCGCGGGCTATGATGCCAGTATTATAAAAAAATAATGGATTAGCTCATGTCTTTAACCGCCATACGGTCAAACCTCACCGCTCAAACCCTCATCGCCGGTATCCTGGGTTATCTCTTATCGGTCTTTTTTGCCTCGCCGGAGTGGCTGGAAGCGGGCCAAATGCCGGTGATGTACCAGGTCGTTGTCGCCATTAAAGTGGTGTTCTTATCGGCGTTGACCATGCTGGTGGCACCAATGGTGTTCTTCTCTATTATCAACGGTGTGCTGCAACTGAAAGAGCCCTCACAGCTGGGCACGCTGGGGCGCTATACTCTCGGCTACTATCTGCTGACCACCTCAATAGCCATTGCCATCGGCTTGGTGGCGGTATTTTTTGTCCACCCCTGGGAGGCCTTCGAGGTGCAGCTGCAGGCGGCCAGCGCCTTAGAGGAGCAAATTACCTACCAACAGCCGGGGAAGTTGATCAACCACGGCGATGATTCCTTTGTCACCATTTTGCAGCAGATGATGAAGCGAGCCTTATCCAACCCCTTTGCCTCGCTGGCCAGCAACAATGTCTTAGGCATCGTCTGCTTTGCCTTCCTCAGCGGTATCGCGCTGGTGGTGACGGCGAAAAACGACAGTCCAATTATTCAGTTGGTAGCCGATATCAACGCCATGATTTTTAAAATGTTGAGCTGGATTCTCGCCTTCCTACCACTGGCAGTTTTTTCCATCGTGTTCGATTTTCAGCTGCGCATGAGCGGCGATATTATTGGTGTGTTGCTGTCGTTTATGGCCGTGGTCATCGGCGCCACACTGTTGCATGGCCTGGTTATTCTGCCCTTAATTGCTAAATTTGCCGGCGGCGTTGGCTATCGTCAGTTGTTCTCGGCCACCGCCAAACCGCTGATGCTGGCGGTGACCTCGTCGTCCAGTGCGGCGACGTTGCCAGCCTCTATGCAGGCCAGCAAAGAGGGGCTGCATGTCGACCCATCGATTGGCAGCTTTGTGTTGCCGTTAGGTGCGACGGTCAACATGGACGGCACGGCGTTATTCGAAGGCATTGCGGCTATTTTCCTGGCCTATTTATTCGGCATCGAGCTCAGTAGCATACACATTGTAGTGATCTTTTTGATGGCCATGGTGTCATCAATCGGTGCGCCGGGTATGCCGACGGGCTCGATGTCGGGTATGCAAATTGTGCTGTTGGCTGTTGGCATTCCGCTGGAGGGTATCGGTATTCTGCTGGTGGTAGAGCGGCCCTTGGACATGCTGCGTACCGGCGTCAACGTGTTAGGAGACCTGGTGGGCAGCCGGGTGGTACAACAGCAGTTGACGGAAGAGATCGTCTACTAAGGTTTAAACCAGCGCCTTGATCATCGCCTGTAAAAATCGTGCTGCCTCGCCGCCGGTAATGCAGCGGTGATCAAAACTTAGCGATAAGGGTAGATAGGTTTTGTTGAGCCAGACATCACTGTCGCCTTGGCGACTGATCAGCGCCGGTAGTGGGTAACTGCGACCGGCACCGACAATGGCCACGGTGGGCGGGATGATAACCGGGTTGGCATAGCGGCCACCGAGCGGGCCAAAGTTCGACAGCGTAATGGTATTGCCCCGCAGCTTATCGGCGCTGATTTTTCGCTCTACCACCTCTTTAATGGTCTCATCGATTTTCGCCCTTAGCGCCTCGCCATCGAGTCCATCGGCATGATTAATCACCGGTACAAACAACCCGTCGGCGGTGTCGACAGCCAGCCCGAGGTGCACCTGTGGTATCTGTCGGCTACCGATCGAGTGGCTGTCATACCAAGCATTCAGCTGTGGCACTGCATGACAGGCGGCAATAATGGCCTGGGCCAGGCGAACGGTAAAATCATCGTCCTCGCCCCAGCCGCTGATATCGGCATCATCGTTGAGGGTGACCGACACCACCTCGCTGTGCGACTGCGACATTGCCTTGGACATCGCCCGTCGCACCCCTTTCAGTGGCTTTAATACCCCCACCTGCTGAAAGATCTTGCTGACCCGCTCGACATCGGCGGCCTTGATGGCGCCATCGGGGCCGGAGGGGGTGACGACGTTGAGATCGATGTCGAGGCGACTGGCAAGAGCGCGTACCGCCGGCGTTGCCTTGACGCCGACGTGGGTGCTCGAGGCGGTCTCTGCGGACTCTTTCACTTGCTGCTGTTGGCCCGGCAGACTGCCAACCACCGAGTGAGAGTCCTGGTGATCAAATTCGACCAGCGGATCCTGGGTATGCAACAGCTCACCGGTCTGGGCAAACACCTTATGGATGGTGCCGCTACAGGGGCTGGGAATATCGACAATGGCCTTGGCGGTCTCCACCGACAGCAGCGGTTGATCCTCGCTGACGGTATCGCCTTCTTTGCAAAACCACTCGACGATTTCGGCCTCTAGTAGACCCTCTCCGAGATCGGGTAGTGTAAAAATCTTCATCAGAACTCCATTACCTTATCGACGGCTTCTATTACCCGCTCGACACTGGGCATATAGTGCTGTTCGAGTTTAAACAGTGGCATCACGGTATCGAAGCCGGTCACCCGTTGTATCGGCGCCAGCAGCGAGAGCAGGCCTTTTTCAGCAATCAGGGCAGCGATCTCCGAGGCGACGCTGCAGGTTTTTGCCGCCTCCTGCACAATCACGCAGCGACCGGTTTTTTCGACCGACTGTAAAATGCTTGTCTCATCGATGGGTTTGATGGTGGCAAGGTCGATCAACTCGACATCGACGCCACGGTTAGAGAGTTGTTCGATGGCCTGTTGGCACTCATAAAGCATTGCACCCCAGCTGATAATGGTGACGTCCCGGCCCTGCTTTAAGGTGAAGCAGGCATCTAACGGCAGCGCCTTGCCGTCATCGGTCACGTCCTCGCTCTGTAGGCGGTAGATGCGCTTGGGTTCGAGAAATACCACTGGGTCGGGGTCGCGAATAGCAGCTAACAAGAGGCCATAGGCGCGGCCCGGTGAGGAGGGAATGACGACGCGTATACCCGGCACATGGGCGAATATCGCCTCGGTTGATTCGCTGTGGTGCTCGGGTGCGTGAATACCGCCGCCATAGGGTGCGCGCAGCACCATTGGGCAGCTGAGACGGCCGCGGGTACGGTTACGCAGGCGGCTGGCGTGGCAGATGAATTGGTCAAAGGCGGCATAAATAAACCCCATAAACTGTATCTCGGCCACCGGCTTAATGCCCTGGGCGGCGAGGCCGATGGCCATGCCGCAGATCAGCGATTCGGCCAGTGGTGTGTCGATCACCCGGCGCTCACCAAACTGCTGTTGCAGCTGGTCGGTGGCGCGGAATACGCCGCCGTTACGGCCGATGTCCTCACCCAGCACCACTACATCGTCATTGTTAGACAACTCATGGCGCAGCGCCTGATTGACCGCTTCAACGAGATTGATTGCCGTCATTCACCACCCCCTGACTGATTGTTTTTATGCAGCTGAGAGAGCTGCTGGCGAAGCTGTTTGGGCATCTTCTGATAGAGGAAATCGAATATTGAGCTGTGCTGTTGCTCGCCGGCATTGAGGTACTTATCCACCGACTGATCGAGTTGCTGTTGGCATTTTTGATCGATGCCATCGAGCTGCTGTTGGTCGGCGATCTGTTGTTGCAGCAGGTAGCTTGTGAGGCGGGCAATGGGCTCCTGCTGCCAGGCCTCGGCCAGCTCTTGCTCGCTGCGATAGCGCTGGGCATCATCGGCTGTGGTGTGATCCGATAGACGATAGGTAAGGGCTTCGATCAGATGGGGGCCGTTACCGGCCCTGGCGTTTTCGATCGCCTTGTTGACCGCCAGATAGCTGCCGATCACATCGTTGCCGTCGACCTGCTCGGCGCTAATGCCGCCAGCGATGGCCTTTTGTGCCAAGGTTTGGCAGTGTGATTGAGCACTGCGTGGCAGGGAGATGGCCCACTGATTGTTGCAGATAATAAAGACCAGAGGCAGTTGCCAAACCCCGGCGGCATTGAGTGATTCATAGAAGTCGCCCTTGGAGGTGGCGCCATCGCCGAGCATGACCACGGCAACACGGGGTTGCTTGCGTAGCTGCAGCGCATAGGCAATACCAACACTGTGGCAGCACTGGCTGGCAATAGGCACTGCCGCCGGCATATCCTGGCGGGCATGGGCAAAGTCCATGCCCCGTTCATCACCGCCCCAGTAAAGCAGGATTTCCTCGGCCTTAACTCCGCGCTCTAACAGTGTTGTTGTCTCGCGATAGGACTGGACAAACACATCGCTGTCTTTCATTGCCACGCCAACCGCAGCCCCGATGGCTTCCTGGCCGAGGCAGGAGGCGTAGGTGCCTAATCTGCCCGTGCGCTGTAGCGCGATAGCCTTGGTGTCGAAGAGCCGGGCATAGTGCATGGCGCGGTAAAAGCGCAGCAGCATTTTGTTGCCGATACCGTGCTGGGATAAGTCGCCGACGGCACTGTTTAATTGCCCGCAGGCGTTCAGTGTTTGGCGGAATTTGATGGTGAACTGAGCGACGGTTGTCATCGGTCACCTCCAGCGGTTAACACAAATAAGTTGGAGCGCAGAGGAGGGGCTGACAGCGGGGGGTGAGCATGTTGGTGCGGCGCCGTCATGGACAGGATTAAGCGTAGACAAACAGCATTGACGCATGAAAATCTCCCCGGTTGAATCATTTGCAAAGTGCAATCAACAGCGGAGTGAATTATCAGGTATAAAAAAACTATTGACTCCGCCGCAACCGTTAAAGCTGATTTTTTATGGCGACTCTATAGTCATAAAATATAGTAATAAAAACCGACAATGACAAAGTTTTAAAAATATTTTTACAGCAATTTAAAACCAGTCAGGGTTACATTTTATAACCTATTGAAAGGCTTATGATGGTGCCGTCATAGTTATCGTGGTAGATATCGTCAGAGAAACTAAAGCGCAGTGCCTGCTGGCGTACGGCGAGGCCGATTTCGGTGTTTTTTACCGGTAACACAGCAATGCCTGCACCGGCATACCAGCCGTAGCCAAAGCCAAATTCACGCTTGCTGCCGTCGATAATAATGGTGCCGTTCTGGCTCTCGGGCAGATTTTCTGGATCCTCCTGCTGTTCCTGCGCCACGGAGGCGACGGCCAGCATAGGACCGGTCGAGACATGAATACGGGCATACTCGCTGAGCTTGATGTCGCCCAGCACACCGAGGAAGGTGCCGAACATAAATAGTTCATTATTGACTTTGATCTTCAGTGTGCCGCCGCTGCTATCGCTCTTGGCGGCATAGCTGATGTCATCATTTTGCCAGCTGACCAACGCACCGCCCTCATAGCCGTAGCGAAAGGTCTCACCGCCGAGAATTTTTTGCACCCCGGCATTAATAAAAGGCAGGTCATCTAATTCGCCGCTGTAGCTTTGGCTGCCATCGAATACCGTGGTCTCACTATCATTGAGCTGTAGCTGACCCAATTGAATAAAACCGTATTCGATAGTCGGTTCGGCAACGGCACTGACTGAAGCCAATAAGGCGGCGGTAAAACAACAGGGGGCTATACTGTTCATAGTGAGGGCTCTTGCTGGCAAATCTTATAGGTATTGTCTGATACCCAGCATAACAGTTTGAAACTCCGAGTGTTAAGCGAATAAGAATGAAAATGGAAGACACTATGCCGATGTTAAATTTTGCTCATGGCGATGATCTTGAGCAGTTGTCACAACTGGTGTGGCGCTTTGCCCAGCGTGAGATCGTACCGCAGGTGGCTCAGATCGAGCAGCACGGTATCGACCGGTCGTTGTGGGCGGCTATGGGGGCGCTGGGACTAAGCGGTGTCACCGTCAGCCCCGCCTATGGTGGCAGCGAGCTGGGGTATCTGGCGCAGGCCATTATTATGGAGCAACTGAGCCGCGCCAGTGCCTCGTTAGGCCTGTCCTATGCTGCTCATGCCAACCTGTGTGTTAATCAGTTGTCGCGCTACGGCAGTGAGGCGATAAAGCAGCGCTTCTTACCCGGCCTACTCGATGGCAGCCTGATTGGGGCGCTGGCGATGAGCGAGGTTGGCGCCGGCTCCGATGTGGTCAACCTCAGCCTCAAGGCGACGACTACCGGCAGCGACTACAGTCTCAGTGGCGAGAAAATGTGGATAACCAACGGTGCCATTGCCGACCTGTTTATCGTCTACGCCCGGCTCGATAATATCGCCGGTGCGGCGGGTATTAAGGCCTTTATTGTCGAGCGAGATGTCGCCGGCTTCAGCAGTGGCCGAGCAATCGATAAGTTGGGCATGCGAGGCTCGACCACGACGCCGCTGTATTTCGATCAGTGCGTGGTGCCTGCAGCGAATGTATTGACCGATCAGACGACGGGGGTGGCGGTGTTAATGTCTGGCCTGGCCTATGAGCGGGCGGTGTTGGCTGCCGGGCCACTGGGGATTATGCGGGCCTGCTTGGACACGGTTATTCCCTATGTGCGAGAGCGGCAACAATTCGGCAAGCCACTGGGTGAGTTTGAGTTGGTGCAGGCCAAACTGGCCGACATGTACAGCCGCTATACCTCGGCCAAGGCCTTGGTGTATGCCGTCTGCGGCGCTGCCGACAGGGGTGAACCGATCAGCCGAGATGCCGCCACGGCTATTTTGCTGGCGGCGGAAAACGCCACCCAGGTCGCGCTCGATAGCATTCAGTTGTTAGGGGGCAATGGTTATACCTCAGATTATCCCTGTGAGCGCTTTCTTCGCGATGCCAAATTGTATGAAATTGGTGCTGGCACCAGTGAAATTCGCCGCATGCTAATCGGCCGATCACTGTACAGTAACCGTGATTTTTAGCAGGGAAAACGATGACCTATCAACCGATAAAAAGTGCTGTAGACGGTAACGATGAGCGTTATATAAAAAATGCCAGTGCTGCCAAAAAAGCGGCGACCGAGTTGGCCGATATCAAGACTAAAATCGCCGCTTCTCTGCCCAGTAAGTACCCACAAAGATTAAGTGTTAGGGCGCGTATAGAGCGGTTGATTGACAGCCGTAGCGAGTTTTTTGAAATCGGTATGTTGGCTGCTTATGCGGTTTATGATGAGCACTTGCCGGCGGCGGGTTTGGTGGTCGGCGTCGGCAAGGTATGCGGTGTACGCTGTATGATTTTTGCCAACGATGCGGCGGTCAAAGGCGGCTGTTATTTTCCGCTGACAGTGAAAAAGCATCTGCGTGGTCAGGCAATTGCGCAACAAAATAAACTGCCCTGTCTGTACTTGGTCGATTCGGGGGGGGCTAATCTTGCCCTGCAAAGCGAGTTGTTTGCCGATGCCGATGGCTTTGGTCGCATTTTTTATCAGCAGGCGCGAATGTCTGCCGAGGGCATCGCCCAGTTTGCCGCGGTCATGGGCAGCTGTACCGCCGGCGGTGCTTATTTGCCGGCGATGTCGGAGGAAACCATTATCGTGCAGCAACAGGGCACCATTTTTCTTGCCGGCCCGCCGCTGGTTGAGCAGGCCATCGGTGAGATCACCGACAGTGAAACCCTGGGCGGCGGCCATATGCACTGTTCAACATCCGCCGTCTGTGATTATCTGGCCGTCGATGACGCCGATGCCATTGCTCAGCTGCGCAGTTTGGTGGGGCGGTTACCGGCGAGTTATTACCGCGGTGCACCGTTAAAATCAATCAAGCCTCCGCGCTATGCCGCAGAGCAAATTTACCCGCTCATCCCCAGCCAGGCCAATCAGCCGGTGAATGGTTATGAGCTGATAGCGCACCTGGTCGACGACTCGCAGTTCGATGAGTTTAAGGCCTTATATGGGCGTACACTGATCTGCGGCTTTGCCCATATTAAGGGCATGCCTGTGGGAATTGTTGCCAACAACGGCATCTTGTTTTCTGAGTCGGCAATCAAGGGAAGCCATTTTATTCAGCTCTGCTGTCAGCGAAAAATCCCGCTGGTATTTTTGCACAATGTCACCGGCTTTATGGTTGGCACCAAGGTTGAGCAGGAGGGGATTGCCCGACACGGCGCCAAGTTGGTGACGGCGGTGGCCTGTGCCGATGTACCGAAAATCACCCTGATTACCGGTAACAGTTATGGTGCCGGTAATTACGGTATGTGTGGCCGTGCCTACAATCCCAGTTTTTTGTTTCTCTGGCCTAATGCTAACACTGCCGTTATGGGAGGGGCGCAGGCGGCCGGTGTTTTCGATGCGATTGCAAAAAAAAATAAAAAAATAAAAAGACCGAATAATAATGTTGATAGTCAGGACTTGATCGAGCAGTATCAGGCGCAGTCGACGGCGTATTACTCGTCGGCACGGTTGTGGGATGATGGCATTATTGATCCGGCCGACAGCCGAGCGGTGATTGCCGAGAGCCTGTCAATTTGCCTCACTCAGCCAGTCAAAGAGAGTCGCTTTGGTGTCTTTAGAATGTAGCGATAAGCGATCAGTTTTTATTTTTTCGCCTTGGTTTTATTCTTCTTACTGAGTGCCGCCCTTAAGGCAGCCTCATAGGCGATGTTGCCCCAGTGTCGCATGGCGTCGATATCGTCAAACACCTGCTCCGGTGCCTGGAAGTAGTTGAGTGAAAACTGTTTGTCCTTTTTGAAGTAGCTAAACGGTTCGAGGCCGAGATCGGTAAAGTGTGTTTTGCTGGTCTCGTCGACCTTGAGGTACAGCGTGTGGTCGGCGATAAGGGCAAACATTAAACCCTCTAAAAAAAGCCCGAAGCCGCCAAACATCGGCTTGCTGATAACCGGGCCGATACCCTGTAGCAGCTCGCAGCTGAAATCGGCAAACTCACGCTGCTGTTGTCTTGTCGTCATGGGCTGCTCAATCCTGTGGATGACGTTCGTGATAGCAGTCAGACCATACCGCAAACTCGTTCCCTGAGGGCTCGATAAAATGAAAACGGTGACCACCGGGGAAGGCGAAGATTGTTTTTTTAATCGTGCCACCGCAGTCTTCGACCGCGGTGAGTGTGGTGGTCAAATCCTGGCTGTAAAAGACCAGCAAGGCGCTGCCATTATCGGCCTTGGATGACATTGGTGCGCGGTAGAAACCGCCATCCAGCCCCCGGTCGGCAAAGGCGATATAGTCGTCACCGTAATGCTCAAAGGCAAAATTAAATACTGCCTCGAAGAAGGCCTGGGTGGCTTCGAGGTCGCAACCGGGGAATTCAACGTAGTTTATTTGATGATGGATATGCATGTTTTCGCTCCCTTAAAACTGCATTTAGTCTAGCAGAATCGAGGGCTGATTAGACACAAAAAAGCCGGCTCAGAGGCCGGCTTTTTAAGGCGCTGCAGCGCTGTTACTTGGCGCTAAAACCGGCGAACTGCTTGTTGTCGATATCCTTAAAGTAGCGAATACAGCGGTTCTTATTGCGGAAGCTGGGGGCGACAAAGTCTTTGTAGCCACCGGAGAGGCATTGATCAACCCCTTCTTTTAATACCGTGGTGCTGAGCGCAGCGGCCTTAACCTCGGCAACGGTAAACGGAATGTCGACCATCTCACCGGCGGAGAACAGTTTGCTCAGGTCGCTGTAATGCGGCGATGTTGGGTCTGAGGATTGCGAGTAAGACACCACGCCCTTGACCTTGACGTTGTCGGCGGTCAACTGTGTGGCCATCACCCAGCTGGCCGATGAGCCGGTAACATCCGGGTAGCCCTGTTTGCTGATCGGGTCGTAGGCCATCTTGTTGAAGACACCTTCGAACTCTTCCCCGGCCGGCATCGGAATTTTTTCACCGTTGCGGGTAATGTATTGAATATCACCCAATACCGCATCGGCTGGGATATTGACCTCCTGTAATACCAGTACCGCCTTGGCTAATGCCTGCAGCACTTCAGGGTTGTTGTTGGTGTCCAAACCGCGGGGCGTGTTGACCGGGTCGTTGAGGTCGAAGGCGACGGTGTAATTAAACTGCTTGGGTAACCAGCGGGTAAACTCACCGCCGTTGGCGGCGCGTAAGAACTCGCGGAACAGGTGGCTGCCGCGGCTGTCGATGTCGGCGGTGAGGCTCCATTGGCTCAATACCTGACAGGCCTGAGTCAGGTCGACCTTGTTGCCATCGACGCTGACGGCGGGATTTTTGCGGCACAGTGTGACCACATCATCGCGCAGAATCTGGCCGGCGTAGTGCTGGTTGCTGAGCATGCGCTCGACCAAGTTGTCGAGGTCAAAGCCTTTGCCGACCAGGCCGTCGTTGCCGTCGATACGCTGCTGCACCATGGTCAAGCCAGAGCGGGTACGCAGGGTACGCTCGCTCTTCGAATTACCCTGAACTGCAGGAATACCATTGAACGGTACGTTGGGGTTGGCCAGCCAGTAACTGTCGTTGGAGTTGGTGGCATAGTCGTTGCGAATAATCGCCGCCTGTTTGCTGGCTCCCATTAAACCAGGCACGGCGGAATCATCATCGGTATTCCAGGCGCACTTGCTGCTGTTGCCCTGAAACATCGGCGGCTTGAAGACGCAGTCTTTGAGCTGCTGGTCGGTGTAGTTAACAATGGGGCCAAGGTCGCCATACATCGCCTGGCCCTGATTATCGACGGCAATAGTGTTGATGCCCGGTGTCGATTGGTAGGTGTTGATTGCCTGCTTTAATTCGTTGACGGTGCTGGCCTGTGCCATAGCCATGGCACCGCCCTGGAAGCCGCGGGCGCCTTCGTTGGCAATCCGCAAGCTAACGCCGAAGCCTTCCATCCAGGGGAATTTTCCGCCGACCATATAACCGTTGTTAGCCTTGTAAAAGGTGTGCTGTTGTTCGATCAGCCTGCCCTCGCCAGCCAATACATTGGCGCTGACGGTGACCGCTTCGATGGCCTGTTCCTTGCCATCGAAGCTATAGGCCATCGGGTTGCCGGGTACTAGGTCGAGCTTGTAAAACATATAGGCCTGAGAGGTCGACACGGTATTGGTCCAGGCGACATCGCCGTTGGTGCCAAAGCCAACATGGGCGCGTTGGGCCTGGTTGGCACCGAGCATGTTGCTGACGCCGGGAATGATTTGATGCATCGCATACATGCGGAAGTCGAAGTTTTTCCACTCTAAGTGCGGGTTGGCAAACAGTAGGCTGGAGGCGCCATCCTTACTGGCGTCTTTACCAATGGCGACGCCGTTACTGCCCTTGTCGCTGGGGTTGTAGAAGCTGGCGGCGTAGGCGGATAAGTCGCGGTCGGTCATGGCGACGGTAGTATTGATTGTCGCGGCGGTAGTGCCCGGTGTCGCTGCGGCCTTGGCTGCCGGTGGCTTGGCGGCTAATAACAGCGGTGAGAAGTTAGGCAAAAAGGCCGGTGTCAGGTGAAAGCGACGCACATCATCGGCGGTCAGCGGCTGAACCCAAGCAGCACCGCCACAGGCGGGGTCTTTAATGTTGTCGATGCCGGTATCGCGCAAATAGCGGTTGAAACCGGCGGCATAGCCGGCGAAGAGGCGGTCGAATTCTTTGTCGACCTTCTCGTCATAAATGCCTTCTGCTGCTAATAGCTTGTAGAAGAAGTCGGAGCTGATATTGGCGTTCTGTTCACCGGGGCCGAAGTTGGCCGCCAGCTCACCGCGAAACTTCAGGGCATTCTTACTCTGTTTACAGAAGTGATCTTCGGCAGCGGCAAAACCGGTGCCGTAACCAATACTGCCCCAGTCGTCGGCGATAATATGAGGAATACCACCGCTGGTGCGGTAGACCGTGGCATCGAAGGCGGCGTTTTTGGCGCTGGCGGTGCCGGCGGCAGTCAACAGGGTTAGCAGGGTTGCTGCGGCCAGTGGCGTTCGCTTAAACAGTGGGCTTAACACGGTGAAATCTCCTCACGGGTATTGTCTTTATTATGCTCGCCAACGCTGGGTTATCTGATGAATAACGGTAAATAAAACATAGGGTCGGCTGGGGCTGTTTGACGGGGAGGGTATTACTCCCACTAGGAGCAAACTTACGCGGCCAGCTGATCAATGTAAATAACGCTGAGGGTACCATTTTGTAATGCGGCGATGGCATTTGTCCTATGCGCTGCCCCACGGTGCTTGGGAGGGCAGGCTCGTTTCGGTAAACACAGCGTTGCAGCAGCGATGGCTGTCTTGCAACCGTATGTTGATTGTTCAGATGGTGTAGCGGTGACCGCTGACAATGAGGCTAGCCTGATGGCGGATTAAGCCGCTATCCCCGCGGCTCTGCTTTAGAATAAATGCACAAAAATGATAAAAAATGAATTTAAAACAAACCTTGCTAATACAGATATTTAAATCGGATTGCTGTTTATATAATCGCGCCCACAGAGCCGCCATGCTCTATAGCTATTGGCGAGAAATATTCTTATAGATTCAGAGGTTTTGATCATGAAAATGGTAAAGGAAGTGGCTGCATGCAGCGTGATTGGCACAGTGGTGATGGTGGGATACGGTGTGGCATGGAGCTGGGTGAGTGTCGCCAGTATCGGCATGGGAGCTGTTTCGGCGTTGATTATGGCGGTGATCGTTAAACTGTCGGTGGCGTTTGAAAAGATTACCTCGGCATTTTGTTTGCAGCAACAGTCCTGGGCCAAGGCTAAGCGGGTGTTGACCTCGTGGCTTATCTTGGTCGGATCCAAGGTCGCGGCAATGGGCGCCATCGTGATTCTGTTCGGTGACCAGGTACAGTTTTCCGGGCCGGTCAGCGGTGTGCTGGCCTTCTACCTTACCATCGTCTCCATTTTGATTATCGAGTCGCTGATCAGTAAGACGGCGAAAAGATATCGGCAGCAACCCGTGGCTGCCGAGTAAGGTGATCAAATCCTCCCCTTGCCAGCTCAGGCAGGGGTGGATTGAGGTCTTTGGCCTTAGTTGCTGAACTCACCGGTGCGGTTTTCATCGACGGCAACGAAATAGTTGATGCATTCGTTTTCATCGGCGAAGACCGCGAAATTTTCCCAGCCGTTGTCCTGACACTCTTCAGCGCCTTCGGTCAGCGCCAGGGTAGAGGTTGCCTGGTCGATAACGTCGGCCTCGGTATAGGGAATGTCAATCAGCTCACCGACGGCAAACTGTTTGGTCATATCGGCATAGTGTTCAGAGGTATTGTCGGAGGACTGCGAGTAGGCGGTGACACCTTTGACGGTGGTCGCCTCTGGCGTTAGCTTGGTCACCATTACCCAGCTGGCAGAGGAGCCGGTGACGTCGGGGTAACCCTCGGTGCTGATGGTATCGTAACCCATTTTGTTAAATACTCCCTCGAACTCTTCACCGCCGGGCAGGGCGATACGCTGATCATTACGGGTAATCGATTGGATATCCCCGAGTTTGGCATCGAGAGCAATACCGGCATCGGTAATGGCCTTGACGGCGGTGCCCAGGGCAGTCAACACGGCGGCGTTATTGGCAGGCTCGGTGTCCAGGCCGCGAGGCGTGTTAACCGGGTCACTGTTATCGTAGGGCACGGCATAGCTGAAGCTATCGGGCAGGTGACGATAACTGCTGTTGGCGGCACGTAGGAACTCGCGGAATAGATGGCTGCCCTGGCTGTCGAGGTTGGCGGTCAGATCCCAGTCAGTTAATACCGTACAGGCCTCGGTCAGGTCGACGGTGACCAGCTCGACCACCTCGTCGCTGTCATTGATGTCGATATCGACACTGCCGGCGGCCTGACACAGGGCGACCACATCATCGCGCAGTATCTGGCCGGCATAGTGTTGGTTACTTAGCATGGTGTCGAGAAAACCCTGCTGGTCGAAGGTGCCGGCGCCATCAATTTGTTGCTGAATCATGGCCAGGCCACTGCGGGTCCGCAGAGTACGCTCAGAGCTATTGTTGCCGTGCAGACTGACATAGTCCTCGCCGATGGGGGCGTTGGGGTTGGCCAGCCAGAAGCTGTCGTTGGAGTTGGTGACATAGTCGCTGCGGATCAGCGCCGGCTGCTTGCTGGCCCCCATCAAACCCTGGTCGGTGGAATCGCTGTCGGTATTCCACACGCAGGCAGAGCTGTTACCGGCATACATTGCGCCGCCGTACAGGGCGCAGTCTGTGACCTGTTGCTCGGTAAAGTTGATCACCGGGCCGAGATCGCCGTACAGTGTGTTACCGCTGCTGTCGGCGGCAATGGTATTGATACCCGGCGTCGATTGATAGCTGTTGACTGCGGTTTTAAGCTCTTCGACCGTGGTCGACTGTGCCATGGCCATGGCGCCACCTTGGAAACCGCGGGCGCCCTCGTTGGCAATACGCAGGCTGACACCGAAGCCATCCATCCAGGGGAATCGGCCGCCAACCATATAGTTATCGCCGGCCTTATAGAAGCTATGGCTGGCGCTGTCCTCACCCAGCACCTCGGCGGTGACGTCGATTTTGTTGATGGTTTTCTCTTCACCGTCGAAGGTATAGGCCATCGGGTTGCCTGGCACCAAGTCGAGTTTGTAAAACATATAGGCGGTGGAGGTGGACACGGTATTAGTCCAGGCGACACTGCCATTGGTGCCGAAGCCGACATGGGCACGCTGGGCCTGGTTGGCGCCGAGCATATTGCTGACACCGGGAATGATTTGGTGCATGGCATACATGCGGAAATCGAAGTTTAACCAGTCTAAATGTGGGTTGGCAAACAACAATCCGGCATTATCCTCGGTCAAATCTTTGCCGATGGCGACGCCGTTACTGCCCTTGTCGGTGGGGTTGTAGCTGCTGTTAATCATGGCCAGTAATTCACTGGCTTCGGCATGGGAAAGATCTTTTTTGGGGGGGTGCTGCGGTGATTTCTTGGTGACCTTTGCCACCGACTCCGGTGGTTTTGCCGGCAGGATGAAACTGGCAAAGTTTGGGAGAAATGCCGGTGTTAAGTGGAATTTCTTCACGTCATCGGCGGTCATCGGGATGACCCACTCAGCGCCGGCGCAGGCCTGGTCGGTGATGTTGTTGAGGCCAATATCGCGGATGTAACGATTAAACCCCGCCGCATAGCCGGTGAATAGGGTATCAAATTCTGGGTCTATGTCGGCGTCGTAAATGCCCTCGGCAGCGAGCAATTTAAAGAAGAAATCTGAGTCGAGATTGCCGTTACCATTCTCGCTGTCGGCGTCATCGTCGGCGCCAAAATATTTGGCCAACTCGCCGCGGAATTTCAAGATATTGCGCGATTGCTGACAGAAGTGATCCTGGGCGGCGGCGTAACCGGTGCCGTAGCCAATACTGCCCCAGTCATCGGCAACAATATGCGGCACGCCGCCCTCGGTACGGTATAGCTTGGCGTCAAAGGCAATCTTGCTGCCCTCGGTGATAGTCGCCATAGCGGTATCGTTATTGTTGTCGTTATCGCAGGCGGTAAGCAGCAGCGACAGCGAGGCGATCAAGATGGGCAGCGGTTTTCTGATAGCGGTTAGCATCTGGTTATCTCCGTCAATATTGTTATTTTTTGGCCGTTTTTCATTAGGTTTTTAATCGGCATTTGGTCTGTAAGCGGTGGTCTTGTTGCGTGCAACAACAGCGCCTTATCCCTATACTCCTGTCGGGAGTAAAAAAACTACTCCGGTTGGGAGTAAAAGTAAAGTGCAATAAACGGTACTATTTGTTAATGAAACTACAATTGAATACCACTGATTACGCTATATTGGGCCTGCTTCAGCGCCGGCCTTGGTCTGCCTATGAGTTGACACAGTACATGCGTGAGAGCTCGATCAAGGCGATATGGCCGCGGGCCGAGAGCCGTCTTTATGAGAGCCCGAAGAAGCTGACGGCGATGCTGTTGGCCGAGGCGACGAAGAATAAAGTAGGCAAGCGCACGCGGACGGTCTATCGCATTACCGTGGCGGGACAGGCGGCGTTGGATGAGTGGTTGGCTGAGCCCGGCAAGCCGCTGACCATCGAGCATGAGGCCATGTTGAAATTGGTCTTTGGTGATATTAACGAGGCGGCGCAACAGCAGTCGATGCTGGATAATATTGGTCAGCAGGTTGAGCAACATATCGAGCAACTGCAGCACGCCTATCGGGGGCTGTTAGCCCATCAGAGTCACCCGCAGGACTCGTCACCGGTGCCGAGCCAGCGGGTGGCACAGAATCTGTTAGTTAATCGCTACATTGAAGAGTTGTTAGCAGGGCAGAAGAAGTGGCTGAGTTTTGCTAAGGATTTTGATCGACAGTGGCATCAATGTGATACTGAAGAACAAAAAAAGGCGCTGATTTCTGCCCAGTACCAAGCCTCACTGGGCTTGGATAAATCGTGACGTCGAGGCTGAACAGCATAATGATGACGCTTGTTATTGAGGTGATATGCATTTTCTAGTATTGATTGCGCTGTTTCTAGTCATTATTTATTTTTTTAAAACACTGGGGGTTTTTGGTCAGCAGGAAGAGCTGGCAAAGCCGCAACCCGACTCCAAGGCGCAGGCGATGCAGGTACTCGATGCGCTGGCATTTGGTCAGTGTCCCGCGCGGGGTTTCTTCACCCGTGGTGAACAGCAATCCGATGACGGCATCTCTGTTGAGATGTCCTATCAATCGGCATTGCAGGCGATGCCGTTAATCCGCCAGCAGCTGCCAAGCGGCTTGGTGGCCATGATTGGTAAGCGTCAGTTTAATCGCAGCGATGTTGCCGAGGTTGTGGTGGCACCGGTGGCCGACCAATTTGAATTTTTGCAACTGATGCAGACCCGGTCGGACGAGCCTCAGCGCGATAGTAGCGAGCTGGTAGCAGTGTTAATGCAGTGGCACCAACGCTATGGCCTGGCACTGTACCGGGTCGATGTTGAAGGCGTCAGCTTCCGTCTGCTCCGCCAGCCGGAGGACAGTGCGGCACTGGCCAGACAGTTGGCTGACTTCTGCCCTGGGGCTGTGGCGCCTGGTTGCGGCTCACTGGAAGATTTGCAGCAGGCTGTGGTCGAGGGTGATGTCAGCCTGTGGTGGGACTAAGCCCTGCCGTGTTGTTGCTGGAGTGCGCGGGTTAAAACTTGGTCATAATATAGCGGCCTTGCCGTGCACAATGATAAGGTTTATTACTTGCTAAACAGGATGTTCAAAATGACAACAATAAAATCAATCAATCCCAGTAATGGCAGCCTTGTCGGAGAAGTCGCCGTCACCTCCGCCGCCGAGCTTGCCGACATTGTTGAGAAAGCGCATCGAGCGAGAAAACAGTGGTGGCAAACATCGCTGCAAGACCGCGCTCAATGCTTTAAAAACGCCGCCCCTGTACTGATCGAAAACGCCGAAAAAATAGGCCGTTTAATCAGTGCCGAAATGGGTCGACCAGAACAGCAGGCTATTGGTGAGGCGACCATGGTCGCCACAGCGCTGGCCACTAAAGTCGATGCCGTGGTAGAGGCGTTAACCCCTCACTGTATCGAAGATGAGCAGACATCGACCACGTTTCACTACGACCCCCTCGGAGTCTGCGCCGCCATCACGCCGTGGAATTTCCCCGTTAATATGGTGCAGTGGATGGTGTTGCCGGCGTTGATGGCCGGTAACCCGGTTATTGTTAAGCCCTCCGAGCACACACCACTGTGTACCCAATTATATTTGCAGACGCTGCAGCAGTTCTTCCCGCAGGATGTACTGCAAATTGTTCAAGGCGGTAAGGAACAGGGCAGAATGCTGGTTAACAGCGATGTCCAGTTGATCGCTTTTACCGGCTCCCGTCGTGCCGGCCAGCAGATCTTGAGCGATGCGGCCAAAGACTTTAAGCGTATTATACTCGAGCTTGGTGGCAAGGACCCGCTGCTGGTCTTGGCCGATGCAGATATCGCGGCGGCGGCCAGCTTTGCCGCTCAGAACAGCTATTACAACAGTGGCCAGGTCTGTGTCTCGTCAGAGCGGATGTATGTCCATGAATCCGTGGCGGCGGAGTTTGAGCGTTTATTAATTGAGGCGACAGCCGATGTGACTGTGGTTGCCGGGGATTTGCAGCAGTCGACCATGGGGCCGATGGTGGCTGATTTTCAGCGCCAGCATGTGTTAGACCAATTGAACACAGCCAAAGCGCAGGGCGCCGAGGTATTGTACGGTGAAGATCAGCATCCGCCGGGCTATGTCATGCCAACGGTGTTAAGAGTCAAAGACACCATGGATATTATGCAGGAAGAGACCTTTGGTCCGATTTCCTGTGTCCGTCATTATAGCGACATTGATGAAGTGTTAGAGGTCATCAATGCCTCCGATTACGGCCTCAGTGCGGTGATTTTTGGTACCGATATTGCCGCCGCCACAGAGGTGGCAAAAGCGATAGAAACCGGCATGGTCGGTATCAACAAGGGGTGTGGCGGCGCCCAGGGTTCACCCTGGGTTGGCGCCAAGGAAAGTGGCTATGGTTATCACGGCGGTGTCGCCGGTGATCGACAATTTGCCCAGGTGAAGATTATTTCTACCCCCAAGTAAGTTGCTGGTCGAGCGGGGCTCTCCGCTCGACTGTTATCGGCTTCCCTGCGATGTCTGCATTCACAGACTGTGTCAATCGACGTATAGTCTGTCGATGACTATAAAACTCTCTGTTCTCGATCAATCCCTGGCGCAATCCCCCGACAGTGCCGCACAAGCGTTACAGGAAACCTTGGCGATGGCGCAGTGGTGCGAGCAGCTGGGTTATCATCGCTTTTGGGTCTCTGAGCATCATGCCTTTCCCTCGGTGGCTGGCAGTGCGCCGGAGGTGCTGATCGCCGCCCTCGGTGCCGCCACTGAGCATATTCGTTTGGGCTCGGGCGGTATTATGCTGCCCCATTACAGCCCCTATAAAATGGCCGAGGTTTTCTCGCTGTTAGCCAACCTCTATCCCGGGCGTATTGATCTCGGCGTGGGGCGGGCGCCGGGGGCGGATATGTCGACGGCAATGGCATTGGCGGCGAATAGGCGACCGAACTTCGAACAGTTCCCACGGCAGGTGGCAGAACTCTGCGACTACCTATGGCGGCCTGTCAGCGAGCCGATAGTCAGCCCGAAGCCGACGGCCGACCAGCCGGTGTGGATGTTAGGTTCGAGCATCGATAGCGCCTTGTTGGCTGCCGAGAGAGGCCTGCCCTATAATTTGGCCGCCTTTATTAATCCACAGGCGGCGCCGGATATCGTTGCCTATTACCGACAGCGTTTTCAGGCCAATACACAGCCGGATTACCGTACTGAACAACTGCAGGCACCTTATGCCATTCTAACAATCAGTGTATTCTGTGCCGATACCGAGGCCAGGGCGCGACTGCTGCAGCTGACCCATGACATCAATCTGTTCCGCTTTTTCACCGGCCAGTCGACCGGCGCCTTTCTCACCCCGGAGCAGGCAGAGCACTACGAGATCAGCCAGCAGTTAGCGGCCTTTATTGCCAGTCGTGATGACAGTCGTGCCGTCGGCACGCCCCAGCAGGTGAGACAGCGTGTCGCCACATTAGCCAAGCGTTTTGATGTCGATGAGATTATGGCGGTGACTAATATGTATTATCTGGACGATAGAAAACGCTCTTTTGAACTGCTCAAACAGGCCTTTGTATAACACCAATACAGTAGCACGTTGTCATCGCAGCAATCGGAACTGTTAGCAATCTACTTCGCTTGTAGCCGGTTGAGAATTTCTTCCGCCAGCGAATAGCGACTGAGGTTTTCCTCGGCGACAGCCAGGCCCTGCCAAAAATCGCCTTCGATAACGGCCAAGCGCTCCTCGGTCACATCTTTAATCACCTGCCAGACAGACAGCAGCTCGTCTTTCAATAGCTTGTTGGCCTTGCTGGTCAGGTAGATTTTGAGAATCCGCTCGTCGTTTTTGTGCGCCTTACGGGCACAATAGCCTTGTTTTTCTAGCTGCTTTACGGTCTGACTGACCGAGACATGGGTGATTTTTAGCTGCTCGGCCATTTCGGTCACTGATAGCCCGGCCTTACCCTGTTTGTGCAGCAGTGATAAGACGGGGAAGTGCCGGGAGTTGAGTTCAATATCTCGTCGTTTGTAGACCTTGTTCACTTCGCCACTCATGGCATCGCTCAGTCGTCGAAAGCGGCTGCCCAAGGCCAGCCCGCCCATATCGGTAATCCAATCGCTCATACTACTTAGTCGCTTATGGTTGGTTGTCATTATATTGCTACGCATTATCCTAGTAATAGTCGCCGCTCTCAAGCTATAATGCAAGTTATTACGTAACTACTTACATTGTTTTCCTGTCCTGCTGTGTTGACTCAGGCCGCAGGTGATCTGCTATAGAATAGAGGTGCTCGATGTCGTTTGAAGTCTGGTTGTTATATGTGGCCGCCATCTTTTTTGTTATTTTGATACCCGGGCCGTTGTCGTTATTCATGGTCACCAACTCGATCAATTACGGTATCGGCAAAACGGTGCCGGCTTTTCTCGGTGGTGTGTTGGCCTCGACAACGTTGATCATCGCCTCGGCGTTGGGGCTGGGGGCGATTATTGTTGCCTCCGATAGCGTTTTTACCGCGCTGAAAATTGCCGGTGCCCTGTATCTTATTTATCTCGGTGTCGGCAGTTGGCGTGACAGTGCGGCAGAGCAGGACAGCGAGCTGGATATGTCCACCGATGCGCGACGTGCCACGGCCAAATATATGTTTACCCGCGCCTTTACTCTGGGTGCCAGTAACCCGAAAGATATCTTGTTTTTTATCGCCTTTTTGCCGCAGTTTATCGACCCAGCGCAGGCGATTTTGGGGCAGTTATCGGTCATCGTCGCCACGTGGTTTGTGGTCGACTTTATCTGTAAATTGCTCTATGGCTCAACCTCGACGTTAATCAAGCCCTATCTCACCACCGGCAAGAACAAGGCGCGATTTGATCGCTTTACCGGTGTGTTATTTATTGCCGCCGGCCTATCGGCGGCGCTGTTGTAGATTTTTATAGCGACATAAAAAAGGCGGCTTATTAGCCGCCTTTTTTGTATTGGGGTGGCAGGCTTAGTCGGTAAATATTTCCATTTCTTCGCTGATGATCTTGCGCATGTCCATCAGTTTAATTGCGGTATCGTGTTGTTTGATGTCTTTTTCGGTCTCGGGTTGCCACTTGGGTACCTGTACTTTTTCGCCGCTTTCATCGACGGCGACCATGATGACAATACAGTGGGTGGTCAGGCGCTTGTTCAGTGACTTCGGGTCGCTGGCGCAGACTTCCAGGGCAATATGCATGGATGACGAGCCGGTATAAATGACCTTGGCTTCGACTTCGACCAGGTTGCCGACATGTATCGGGGCGACAAAGCGGATGCCGCCAGCATAGGCTGTGACGCAATAGCGGCCGCTCCAGCCAGCGGCGCAGGCGTAGGCGGCTAAGTCGATCCATTTCATCACGGCGCCGCCGTGTACCTTGCCACCAAAATTGACGTCTTGGGGTTCGGCTAAAAATCGCAGGGTAATATCGCGCTGGGGCTTTTGCATGATTCGACTTCTCAATCAGGGACAGGGGGCGCGGCAGATCAAGGCTTGACCACGTTTATCACCGCAGAGTAACACCCTCAAGGGCGCCGAACAACCAGCAATATGACGGCCAGAAAATGTTGCGCGGGCGAGTAAATTTACCTTTGTTCAGCGGCCTAAACTTCGTATACTCGCGCTAACAATCATTGAACATTTGAGGTAGCCAATGAGCATGCAAGAAATCGCCGTCACCAATAACCAGAAGAAGAAAATTCTGCGTGCTATTCGTGACCAAGACGTGATTTTTCAAGATGAAAACGGCGATATTATCGTCTCGGTATCTGCCTATCAGGCCTATAAAGAAGCCACCGAAGAGCAGCCACTGGAAGACTTGTTGGCTGACGGAGAGTTGGCTGACGGCAAAGAGTTTTTCGTCTTTATTTAACCGCGTCAGGCGTCGGTTAAGACGCCTGATAGTTGCTGGTTACAGTATCTTCTCGTGCATGTCGCCCGGTTCTGTCGGCGGCATTGACCGCTGCTCAATCAGCAGTTGTTTCAGTTCGCCGAGCTGTGCCTTCAGTTCGGCCACATCCTCTGCCGTGGCTGCGGTGGATTGTTCGTCATCCTGCTCTTCGCTGCGCATCTTGGCGGTCTCCTGGGTCATCACATCCAATACCGCGCCAACCATCATATTGAGGAAGACAAAGGCAGTGAGGAAGATAAAACTGAGATAATAGAGCCAGCTGAGTGGGTAGACGGCCATGGTCTCGTACATAATCGAGGTCCAGGATTCGAAGGTCGAGACCCGGAACAGCGTCAGCATTGCCACCGACACATCGCCCCACAAGAACGTATTGATATCGGCAAACAGCATGCTGCCAACGGCGCCGTAAATATAAAAAATAACGAACATTAACAGCGCGATATAACCCATTCTTGGGATTGCTTTCAGCAGGGCGTTGACCAGCATACGCAGCTCGGGCACCATCGAGACCAGTCGTAATACGCGGAATATACGCAGTAACCTCGCCAGTAAGATAGCCGAGCCGCCGGCGGGGACGAGGCTGCCGATGACGATAACGGTGTCGAAGATGTTCCAGCCGTTAGTAAAAAAGCGCTTAAAGCCATCGCTGGCTAAATAGCGAATGGTCAGTTCTCCGGCAAAGAACACGGTAATCGCTAAGTCCAGCCACGATAGACTGTACTCCATCCAGGGGGGAAGGTGGTAGGTATGGGCGCCGATGGTCAGCGCCGAGACCAGAATGACAAAGATAACAAAGCCTTGAAACAGCCTGCTGTTATCGATTCGTTTAAGTATTTGCTGTAGGCCAGAAACTTTCGCCAGCACCGCGCCCTCCTGATGAGTGTCGTTAGAGTCATGTCGGCGGCTTTGCTATTGGCCACCAGGTTGAATTCGACCGCGGATTCTAGCAAAAATTTCAGCGGATAAGATGAAAAAACTGTTCACCGTGTCACTAATCAGCCAATGGCTGCGCCGAGTGGTGGATTAGCTTCTATACTCAAGGGGCATAATCACACTCAGGAGAGACAGATGAATCTACCGCAGCTAAGAACACTGTATGAAATCGGCCGACTAAGTGACGTTGTTGTTTTCCATTCTGATGCAGATCATCAATGGCATTTAGACTGCCATGATTTATGGGGCCACACCTTGCATGTGACCACGCCCAAGGGCGACAATTGCCATTTTACCAGCTCTGATAAGGCGATGATGGCGGCCAAATCTATCGGCTTTTCTCGTGTGGTTGTGCAGCGTAGCTAAACGCTCTTACCCCATGCTGGCGGTGCCGCTATGCACCGCTGTTATCCGTCTCAGGCGGACGCTTGCTCGCTGGTTGCTCAACCAGTGTCGGGTCGTCACTCTTGCCGTAGCGCCAGCGGTTATTACTCCACAACCACGTCTCTGGCTGCGCTCTGATCGCAGATTCCATATTACTGGCATACGCCTCGAGGATACGGTGATCGTCTTTCTTATACGGTGGTTCGGCCAACTGGGTAAACGTGCAATCATAATAACCACGACTGACACGCTGTGATGAGGCAAACACAATCACCGCCTTGCTGCGGCGAGACAGCAACTCGATACCCATTTGAAACGGTGTCTCACGGTTAAAGAATGTGCCCCACCACTTGTTGGTCTTTCGCTGTGGCGCTTGGTCGGCAAGCATGGCCAGCACCCAGGGTTCTTTTCGTTTGCCGAGTTCCTTAAACAACACCTTGTGTGAAATCGGTGTATTGCCCATGCGCTCGCGGGCGCTGCGCATAAATTCATCAAACGCTGAATCGTGTAGCTCTTTATAGACAACGTCGACGGGGTTTTCCATGCAGGCAGCACAGCCAGCCAGCAACCATTCCCAGTTGCCCTGATGCTGGCTCAGAATAATCACGTGACGGCCGGTTTCCCTGGCCGCTAACAGTACTTCAGGGTTGGTAAAATTCACCCGTTGCTGATACTGCTGCTTGCTCATGCTGTCGGTTTTGATCACCTCACAGACCAGGTTGGCCATATGCCAGTAATAGTCGCGCGCCAGCTTGTCTTGCTGTTTGGCTGTCAGCTCTGGCATCGCCTGGGCAATATTATTAGCGACCACCTTGCGGCGGTAGCGGGACAGGTAATAGAGCGAAAAAAAGGCGACTGGGGCGAACAGTAAATACAGCAGCGGCAGCGGCAATTTAGACAGTAGTTTGGCAAGGGCTGTAGACATTGGCGGATAAAACCTATTGATCAAAATCAGTGGAATAGCACACAGTATACAAGATTTTGCGCTGATGTGAGCGGCGGCATACTTTTGACTGGTCGGCTGTTTTACTGCAATCTATGGTTCTATTTCTAACAATATATTACCTATATGCCTGCGATACTCTACGGCGAAATCGTCGATATTAACCCCTATGTGCGACGCATTACCGCCCCCAACCCCGGTCCACTGACCGGCTTGGGCACCAATACCTATATTGTCGGTGACCAGCATGTCGCCGTTATCGACCCCGGCCCGATAGAGCAGGGGCACGCCGATCAGCTTTATCAGCTGCTGACGGCGGAGGGGCGAACCATCAGTCATATTATCGCCACCCATACTCACCCCGATCACTCGCCGGCGGCCGTGCGCTTGGCAGAGCTGAGTGGTGCTGTTGTCATTGGTAAGCCGGCGGATGATCAGCAGTTTCAGGATGCGTTATTTGAGGCCGATGTCGAATTGTACGAGCATTGGCAGCTGACCACCGACGAATTTGATTTGCAGGCAATTTACACCCCAGGCCATGTCAGCAACCACTATTGTTTGCTGGAGAAAAACAGCGGCCTGCTAATGGCCGGTGACCACTTGATGAACGGCTCCACAGTTGTTATTGTGCCGCCCTCCGGGGATATGTACGACTATGTCGCCTCCCTGCAGAAACTTAAAAATTACGATATTGACTGTATCGCGCCGGCTCACGGTGATCTGATGCCGGAGCCGACAACGGTTATCGATCAGGTGGTGGCGCACCGGCTCGGTCGGGAGCTCAAGGTGATCAACGGTCTGCGTGTTGGCGGTCGTCAGTCGATGGAGGTGTTGGTTACCCGGGTCTATGACGATGTCGATGCCAGTATGCATTCAATGGCGGTGTTCTCCCTGCACGCCCACCTGTTAAAATTGCAGCGGGAGGGCTTGGTCGACGAGATTGCGGCTGAATGGTTGATTACCGAGACATGATGTCGCCGGCATGACAGGTTGGTAATCTTGCCCGTGGCAGTCTGTGTCACTCGTTGGATTTAGGCGGCTACAGCGGGGGTAAACGCAATATTTCCCCCTTGTTTGTGGTAATAAGCCTGTTAATTCGTAGAAAAAAGAGCCTAAAAATACGCATTCCTGTTGCGCTACCCCTCTGTTACTTCTAATATTGTCGATCATAAAGAATTTTGGCTAACCATAAATAATTAGAGAGGACAGCCACGTGACTCACGCTGCCCAAGCCACAACACTGCCGGCGATTCTTGCTGCCGCAGTGGCGCAATATGCGAACAATACCGCCCTGAAAGAGGGGGATACCGAACTCAGTTTTGCCGAGCTGGCCGAACAGGCGCAGTTGGCCTGTCGAGCCGTTATCGCCAATGGCGTCGATAAAGGCGACCGTGTGGCCATCTGGGCGCCCAATGTTTACGAGTGGATTATCGCCGCCCTTGGTCTGCAGTTGGCCGGCGCTATTCTGGTGCCGCTCAACACCCGCTTACAGGGCAGCGAAGCCGCCGACATCATCCGTCGGTCGGGTGCTCAGTTGTTGTTTACCTACCCAGCATTAGAAAAGGGCGACGTCTTGGATATGTTGGCCGGTGAAGCACTGGGGTCGGTAAAGACTGTCTTGCTGCGCGGTGAGGATGCCCGTGCTGAGAGCTTGAGTGATTTTATCGCCAGCGCTGAGCAGGTGACGGCTGAGCGCGGTGAGCAACGTGCTGCCTCGATCACCGCCGACGATCCGATGGACATGCTGTTTACCTCTGGCACCACCGGTAAGCCCAAGGGTGTGGTGTGTAATCACGGTCAGAATATTCGCGTGTTTGAATCCTGGTCGGCAACAGTTGGTCTGCGCAGCGACGACAATTACCTTATTATCAACCCGTTTTTCCACAGCTTTGGCTACAAGGCCGGCTGGCTGGCCTGTCTGTTAACCGGCGCCAAGATTCTGCCGGTCTTTGCCTTCGACAAAGACAAGGTGTTGGCTCAGATCGCCGAGGACAAGGTCACCATGTTGCCCGGTGCGCCCTCGTTGTACGAGATGATTCTGGCCCATCCGGAGCGCGATCAATATGATGTCTCCAGTCTGCGCTTAGGTGTTACCGGTGCCGCTGCGGTGCCGGTGCAGTTGGTCAACGATATGCGTCAGAAACTCGGCTTCGAGGTGGTGGTTACCGCCTACGGCCTGACCGAGTCCTGCGGCGTGGTGACCATTTGCCGCCCCGATGACGACCCCGAGACGATTTCGCAGACCTCTGGTCGAGCCATCGAGGGCGTCGAGGTCAAGTGCGCCAACCCCGAGACCGGCGACGAGGTTGCCCGGGGTGAAGAGGGGGAGATCTGGGTGCGCGGCTACAATGTCATGCAGTGCTATTTCGATATGCCTGAGGCGACGGCCGAGGCGATTACCGCCGATGGCTGGATGAAGACCGGCGATATTGGTGTCATGGATGAGCGGGGTTATTTGAAGATCACCGACCGGCTGAAAGATATGTATATTATGAACGGTGAGAACGTTTATCCGGCCGAGGTAGAGAAGGTGTGTTACACCCTCGAAGGGGTTGCGCAAGTGGCCATTATCGGTGTCAGCAAACCGCCCCAGGGCGAGGTCGGCATGGCTTTTGTGGTTAAAAAACCGGGTTCATCGCTGACCGCCGAACAGGTCAAACGAGGTTGTGCTGAGGCATTGGCGCGTTATAAATGTCCTTTTTACGTTGAATTTGTCGAAGCCTTGCCGCTTAATGCGTCGGGTAAAGTGGTTAAGCCCGAATTAAAAAAACTGGCGGCCGATATTTTAGCCGCCCCTGTTAGCTAGCTAGTCGTTAAAAGGACATAAATGTGACCGACTATCGTGATTCTGTCAGCAGCCGTATAGCGACAACGCAGAGTACCAACCTCGATGATATTGATTACCAGATCATTGCGCTGCTACGCAGTGATGGCCGTATGCCCTATCGGGCGCTGGCCAAGGAACTCGATTTGACCGAGGCAACGGTGCGCTCTCGGGTGAAGCGGTTAGAGGACTCAGAGACCATGCGAGTGGTGGCGGTCACGGATATTCAGGCTGCTGGCTTTGGTATGTTACTGGCTGTTGGTATTCAGGTCGAAGGGCGTTCGGCGCTGTTGGTGTCGGAGGATCTTGCCGCCGTAGAGGGGGTTTATTCGGTCAGCCAGGTAGTGGGCACACACGATATTGAGGTGCTGACGGTCGCCGATGGCCAGGCTGCCCTCGATGCCATGCTCAAAACGTTGGCCTCGGTGTCTGGCGTGCGAAAAATTATGCCAGCAATGGCGATTGATGTTCTCAAAAACCAAGCCAATTGGGTGCCCTTTGACTAATAAACGCCGCCTCGACGATGTCGACGACAAAATTCTGAGCTATCTCTCCCGCGATGCCCGTATCAGCAACCGCCGTATCGCTGCCGAGCTCAATATTACCGAGGGTACGGTGCGTTCGCGCATTAAGCGGATGCTGGATGAGGGCTTGATGCGAATCACCGCCGTCACCAATATCGACAAACTCAAAAACCCCTGTCTGGCCTTTATTTGGATCGATGTTGACCACAGCGGCGACTGTGAGCGCATTGCTCAGCAGCTCAGTGATATCCCCGAGATGGGCTTTGTCGCCAAAATGTTAGGCCGTTTCGACATTCTGGCCATTACCCTGGTGCAGGATCCGGAACAATTAACCGGCTTTTTGCATACAAATATCAGTACTATCAAAGGCATTCGCCGAACCGAGACCTCTCTCGGTGTCAATTTCGTCAAGCACGACTATCGCGTCAGTCACATCGTCGACTAGCAAAGATTAATTTGTGTTAATGCTAAATTAACGCAAATTGATTAAATTTTGCCAATTATACGCGTAATGCGTAAAAAGTCGCTTCTGAAAAGATGCATAACCAGTCCTTTTGTGTAAAATCAATTCAAATGCGTATTTGCGTATTCTTGTCGTGCGGCTGGCTATAAGCGACCAGTCGGTGACAAATGTTGGCGCAAAAAACAAGCAAAAAAACCTAATATAGGCGGCTATGATGATTGATCATCGCCGATAAACCAGAAGAAAGAGGAAGCTCCATGGATAAGCGAATGACCATTAAAGACATGGTTGGCGAGCTACGCGACGGCATGACTATCGGTATCGGTGGTTGGGGCCCGCGTCGTAAACCAATGGCTGTGATTCGTGAAATCTTGCGTTCAGACGTTAAAGATCTCACCGTAGTGGCCTATGGCGGCGCCGATGTTGGCATGCTGTGCGCGGCTGGCAAGGTAAAGAAGGTTGTTTTCGCCTTTGTTTCTTTGGACTTTATTCCGCTGGAGCCTTACTTTCGTCAAGCCCGTCAAAAGGGCGCCATTGAAACAATGGAAATTGACGAGGGCATGATGTTGCTCGGCCTGCGTGCCGCTGCTTGGAAGATGCCCTTTATGCCAACGCAGATTGGTCTGGGCACCGATGCAATCAAGGTGAACCCTGAGATCAAAGTCATCGACAGCCCCTACGACGACAAAGAGTGGGTGGCAATGCCAGCGCTTAAGTTAGACGTATCCTTCCTGCACGCCGACCGCGCCGATGTTCGTGGTGTTTGTCAGTCTAAGGGTCCGGACTACTATATGGACGAGTGGTTTGCCCGCGCCGCCGACAAGACCTTTGTCACCTGTGAAGAAATTGTCGAGACTGAATTCTTCAACGACCCGCTAGAAGCACGCTTCGTGCTGTGGGAGCGCTCGATGACTCAAGGTGTAGCCTGTGTTCCCGGTGGCGCTCACCCCAGTTCTTGTCAGCCCGCTTACGGCTTCGACGTACCGCACTTCAAAACATACAACGCCAGCGCCAAAGACGGTGGTTTTGAGGCCTACTTCGACAAGTTCATCAAAGACAGCACCGAAGCAGAATACCAAGAGAAAGTGGGCGGCTTAGACGCCATCCAGAAATTGCCGCAGCCTGTGTATTAATCGGCCTGCAATTTAGCGTCTAACTGTTAACAAGGAAAAAATATTATGAGCACGTTTGCTACCGATTACACCTTAGCTGAACTGATGATTGTTGCCGCCGCCGAGGCCTTTGCCGACAAGGGCGAGGTGCTGGCCACCGGCATTGGTGTTATTCCTCGTATTGCCGCTTCCGTGGCGATGAAGAGTTCTAACCCTGAGCTGATGATGACCGACTCAGAAGCCTATCTTTTGAGCGAACCAAACCCGCTGTCACGGGATGCCGACTACATCCAGCGCAACGAGACCTGGATGGGCTTTAGCCGCATCTTCGATAATGTCTGGAGTGGCAAGCGTCACGCCATGATCGGCCCGACACAGATTGACCGTTTCGGTCAGGCCAATATCTCTTGCATCGGCGGCACTTATGAGCAGCCAAAAGTACAGATGTTAGGCATGCGCGGTCTGCCGGGCAACTCTATCAGCCACGGCAACTCGTTCTTCGTCCCCAGTCACAATACTCGCGTTTTCGTCGAAGGCGAGTGTGATGTGGTGAACTCGATCGGCTACAACCCCGGGCGTCTACCCAAGGGTTACAGCTTCGACGACATCGAGATCGGCCTGATCATCACCGATTTGTGTGTGCTTGATTTCGGCGGTGCTAACAAGGCGGTTCGTCTGGTTTCTGTCCACCCAGGTATCACCGTTGAACAGGTTGTTGAGAACACCGGTTTCCCACTGGAGATTCCCACTATTGTCGCCACGACTACGGCGCCGACTGAGGCTCAGATGGAAATTATCAACCAGATCGACCCGAAGAACTTCCGTTCAAAGCAGTTAAAAGATAACCCCAAAGGTGATCGCTCTTAACGCTGTTTGTGTACTGCGCTAACCCCGCAGTGCCGCTCTTGTGTTGATGTAATGCGATGGGACACTGTCTGCACGGTGTCGGTTTGGCTCAGTACAAGATCGTACCAAGGCAACAAGAACAGCAAAAAACACCGTGTTAGTGCGGTGAAAAACCAAAGATGTAAATAAAAGGTGGCGGAATAATGGCCGGACAAATTAAAACCAAACTAACTGATTTACTGGGCTGCGAGCATCCCGTGGTGCAAACCGCCATGGGGTGGGTGGCAGATCCCAACCTAGTGGCCGGCACGTCCAACGCCGGTGGTTTTGGTTTCTTGGCCGGTGCCACGATTCCGCCACAGGAAGTGGAGCGCGATATTCTGCGCACCAAAGAGTTGACCGATAAACAGTTTGGCATCAACTTCCACATGTATCAGCCCAATGCCGCCGAGATTGTCGACTTAGTCGTTAAGCACGGTATCAAGGCGGTCAGCTATTCCCGTTCGCCGGGTAAGGACATGGTCAAAAAACTCAAGGACAACGGTGTTGTCTGTATGCCGACCATCGGCCTGCCCAAGCACGCACTCAAGGCCATTGAAATGGGCGCCGATGCGGTGACGATTCAGGGCGGTGAAGGCGGTGGTCACACCGGTTCTGTCCCCACCACGCTGTTGATTCCTCAGGTGGTCGACGCCGTGGCCGGCAAGGTGCCGGTTATTGCTGCCGGTGGTTTCAAGGACGGCCGTGGCCTGGTGGCGGCGCTGTCATGGGGTGCCGACGGTATTGCCATGGGGACTCGCTTCTTGATGAGTAAGGAGTCGCCGACCCCAGAGCAGACCAAGTCCCGTTACGTCAGCTGTAACAACCCGTCAGAAATCATCGTCTCCAAGGCGATGGACGGCCTGCCACAGCGGATGATTATGAACCAGATGCTGGAAGAGTTAGAGCGCGCCGGTACCGCTAAAAAACTAGTGATTGCCCTGCGCAACGGTTTGAAGTTTCGTAAATTTACCGGCGCCAGTGTCTTCAGCCTGCTGCAGTCGGCCCTGGCGATGTCCAAGTCTGGCGATATCAGCCCGGCGCAGGCGATTATGTCGGCCAACGCACCGATGATTATTCAGAAGGCAATGGTCGATGGTTCACCCGACGAGGGTGTACTGCCCTCGGGTCAGGTGGCCGGTGTCATCGACAGCCTGTTGAGCTGTGAAGACATTATCAGCGGTATCGTCACCGAGGCCGAGCAACGTCTGGCCTACCTGGCGACCCTAGGCCAGCGCTAAGCGCTGGTTGAACCCTATAAACACGCACAATAACGAGAATTTGATTATGTCCAAGCCTTTTAAACTCAGTATTGAAAACGGCGTTGCCGAGCTGATCTTCGACAAGCCACCAGTGAACGCTTTCTCCTCCGTTGAATGGGCGCAGATTGCCGCTGAAATCGAAGCGCTGGGCACTAATGACGACTGTCGCGTGATTATTATCGCCGCCGAAGGCCGCGGTTTCTGCGCCGGTGTCGACATCAAAGAATTGGACGCCAATGACTCGTTAATCGTCAAGGTGAACAAGGGCAACTACGATACCTTCAAGGCCATCCACATCAACGACAAGCCGGTGATTGTGGCGGTGCACGGTTTTGTACTCGGTGGTGGTATTGGTATCTCCGGCGCCGCCGACATCATCGTCGCCTCCGAGTGTGCCACCTTCGCCGTGCCTGAGGTTGACCGCGGTGCCATGGGTGGCGGTGCTCACCTGCAGCGTATGTTTCCGGTTCAAAAGGTCCGTTACATGTACTTTACCGGCCTGCCGATTGACGCGCAGGAAGCGTATCGCCTAGGCGCTGTCGAGCGTGTGGTGCCCCGCGAAGAGCTGCTGCCCGTAGCCCGAGAAATCGCCGCCGCCATCGCCGAGAAATCGCCGCGCATGATTGCTCTCGCCAAGGAAGCCTTAACCGGTATCGAAGACGGCAACCTCGAAGACAAATATCGCTCAGAGCAGGGCTTTACCCTGGAGGCCTACCAGTCGCCAGACTCTGCCGAGTCGCGTGATGCCTTCGTCAACAAGCGTGACGCCGCCTTTACCGAAAAGAAATAATCAGTCATCGACTGCTGAACCAACAACATTGAATCGACGCTAAAGAGGCTGATGATGGATTTAAATTTTACCGCCGAACACGATGCCTTCCGTCAGGAAGCACGTACTTGGTTGGCCGCGAACGTACCGGCTGAGCCATTAAAAACCTACGACACCGAAGAGGGTTTCCAGCAGCACCGCGAGTGGGAAGCCAAGATGAACGAAGGCCGCTGGGGTATGGTGACCTGGCCGACCGAATTGGGTGGCCGCGATGCCGACCTGATCCAGTGGTTGATCTTCGAAGAAGAATATTTCCGTGCCAAGGCGCCGAATCGCGTTAACCAAAATGGCATCTTTCTCCTCGGCCCAACGCTGATGGAATACGGTACCGACGAACAGAAAGCCGAGATTCTGCCGAAGATGGCCAACGGCACCGAGGTCTGGGCCCAGGGTTGGTCTGAGCCCAATGCCGGTTCTGACATGGCGGCGGTACGCGCCAAGGCTGAGCTGACCGAAGACGGTGAGCACTACATTATCAATGGCCAGAAGACCTGGTCTACCCGTGCCGTCTGGGCCGATCAGTGTTTCGGTATGTTCCGTACCGACCCTGAGTCGCAGCGTCATAAGGGGCTGACCTTTATTCTGGTGCCGCTGGATTTGGAAGGCATTACCGTCAACCCCATCCCGCAGTTAGATGGCCTGCCGGGCTTTGCTGAGATCTTCTTCGACAACGTCAAGGTGCCAGTGAATCGTCGCCTCGGCGGTGAGGGGCAGGGCTGGGAAGTGGCGATGGCCACCGCCGGTTTTGAGCGCGGCTTGATGTTGCGTTCACCGGCGCGTTTCCAAGAGACAGCCAAGCGCTTGGTGGAACTGTACAAGCAAAACCAAGCACAGGCAGACCGCGATCCCGCGATCCGCGATGCCGTGGTGAAGGCGTATATGTCGGCAGAATCTTACTGCCTGACCACCTTCGAGACGGCCTGTCGTTTAATCAAAGGCGGCAAGATCGGTGCCGAGTCTTCGACCAATAAAATCTTCTGGTCAGAGCTCGATCAAACCATGCACGAGACGGCGATGGATATCTTATCTGCCCGCGCCGAACTCGAGCCTTTTGCGCCACAGGCAAAGGGTGTTGGCACCTGGTTGGACGGCTTCTTGTTTGCCCAGTCTGGCCCTATTTATGCCGGTACCAACGAAATTCAACGTAACATCATTGCCGAGCGTATGCTTGGCATGCCACGCAAGTAAGGGGTCGGAATAATGGATTTTACTTTTAACGAAGACCAGCTTTTATTCCAAGAAGGCGTTCGTGATTTTTTAACCAACGAGATCACGCCGGAAAAAGTGCGTGAGCTGTGGCAAACCGAGACCGGTCGTAGCGATGCGCTATGGGGTCAGTTGACCGAGCTTGGCCTTACCGGCTTAACCGTGCCCGAAGACTTCGGCGGCATGGGCATGGACGAATTAGATTTCGTGCTGCTGGCGCAAGAGTGCGGCTATGTCGCCCTGCCTGAACCGCTGGTTCAGACTGTTCTGGTTGCCGTACCGACACTGGCTAACTCTAGCAACGAAGCGCTAAAAGCCGCCTGGTTGCCCAAGGTTGCCGAGGGCAGCGCCAAGATTGCCGTTGGCCTTGCGCAAAACCTATTGGTTGAAGACGCCCACGTCAGCGATCTGATCATCATGGAAAAAGCCGGTGTGCTTTACGCCGTCGAGCAGGCCGATGCGACACTGGAATATAACCCGTCTGTCGACCCCAGCCGCAAGCTGTATACCGTCGATTTCGATAGCAGCAACGCCACGGTGTTAGCCGAAGGCGAAGAGGCGCAGGCCCTGATTGCCGGCGCTCTTAACCGCGGTGCATTAGGCTGCGCCGCTCAGGCACTGGGTTTGACTCAGCGCATGATCGACATCTCGGTGCAGTACACCTCAGAGCGTACTCAGTTTGGTGTGGCCATCGGTACCTTCCAGGCCGTTAAGCACCGCATGGCTAACGTCGCCGTACCGTTAGAATACTCGAAGGCCACCGTCGCTCACGCCGCTTACGCCATCGCCAATAACCTATCGACCGTCGATGAAAACGTCTCGCACGCCAAATCGATGGCCTGCGAAGCATCATTGTTGGGTGCCAAGAACTCGATTCAGGTCCACGGCGCCATGGGTTATACCTGGGAAGTGAATCTGCATATTTATATGAAGAAGGCCTGGGCACTGGATAAGACCTGGGGCGACCAAGCATTCCATAAGGGCCGTGTTGCCGATGCTATCTTTGCTGACAACGCCAAGATCGGTGCGGGTAATACCTTCGCAGGTTAGTTGTAATTGGCAGCGTCAAGGCTTGTCCTTCGCTGCCGCGATCAACACTGCCGACTAACACGCCGTAAACCCATCCGTGGGGGCTCGGCTTCAGCATCCATGCTGAAGACGGTTAGTCGACAATATTGATCGCTCGTCGGAGGTTATGGTTGAAATTTGACTCTGGCAAAAGCTAGTGGCATTGAACCAGACGGCTCTCGCGGAGTGATTTTATTGCCAGCCGAATCTCTTTTCCTGAGGCAGGCGGTGAAATCACGCAGTGAGCAAATTTATTAAGTAGGCTTTAAGTTTTAAAAAAGCCTTAAAAAATTATATAAACCTTTCGCTAAAAATAGCGCCAGGTAAAAAGAGGAACACATCATGGCTGAAGCCTATATCGTCGATGCATTACGTAGCCCCACTGGCCGCCGTAAAGGGGGTTTAAGCGATGTTCACGGTGCCGACCTCGGTGCCCACGTATTAAAATCATTGGTTGAACGTAACAATATTCCCGATGCCGACTACGAAGATGTCATCTTCGGCTGTTGCGACACGGTTGGCCCGTTAGCCGGTGATATCGCCCGCACCTGTTGGTTGGCCGCCGGCCTCGACGACGGTGTTCCGGGTACTACCATCGACCGTCAGTGTGGATCATCGCAGCAGGCCGTACACTTTGCCGCCCAAGCCGTGATGAGTGGCACCATGGACGTCGTCGTTGCCGGCGGTGTGCAGACCATGACACAGATTCCGATCTCCTACGCCATGACCGCCGCCGAGCCGCTGGGTTTTACCGACCCGTTCACCGGCTCGAAAGGTTGGGTTGAGCGTTACGGCAACCAGCCACCGACACAGTTCAACTCGGCGCAGATGATTGCCGACAAGTGGGGCTTGTCACGTGAGGACCTCGAAGTGTTCTCGCTGGAGTCACACACCCGCGCCATCGCCGCCATCAAAGAAGGCAGGTTCGACCGTGAGATCGTGCCGCTCAATGGTGTCACCAACGATGAGACGCCGCGTGAAACCACGCTGGAAAAAATGGCCAGCCTCGATTATCTGTTCGGCTGTGACAAGGTCACCGCCGCCGTCTCGAGCCAGACCTGTGATGCCGCCTCGGCGATGCTAATCGTCTCTGAAGATGCACTGAAGAAATACAATCTAAAGCCCCGCGCTCGCATTCATCACATGAGCGTCCGTGCCACCGATCCGATCTGGATGTTGACCGCGCCCATCCCAGCGACCGAACACGCGCTGAAAAAGGCTGGCCTGACGCTGGACGATATCGATCTGGTCGAAATCAACGAAGCCTTCGCCTCCGTCGCCATGGCCTGGTTGAAAGAGACCGGCTACCCGCACGAGAAGACTAACGTCAACGGCGGCGCCATTGCTTTAGGCCATCCCTTAGGTGCCTCGGGTACCAAGCTGATGACAACCCTTTTACACGAGCTGGAACGCACCGGCGGTCGCTATGGTCTACAGACCATGTGTGAAGGTGGTGGTCAGGCTAACGTCACCATTATCGAGCGCTTAGACAGCGAATAAATTTTAAAAAATGATTTAAAAACAAAGAGGATTTCTCCATGGCTATTTGTCAGGATCGCGTTGTCATCATCACCGGCGCCGGTGGTGGTTTAGGTGCCGCACACGCTAAGGTTTTCGCCGCCGAAGGCGCCAATGTTGTCGTTAACGATATCAACGAAGCCGCCGCGCAGGCCGTGGTTGATGAAATCGTTGCCGCCGGTGGTCAGGCCGTGGTGAACACCTCGGACATTACCCACTACGAAGACAGTGCCAACGCCGTTAAGCAGGCCATCGACACCTATGGCGACCTGCACATCGTGGTCAACAATGCCGGCGTTAACCGCGACCGCATGTTTGCCTCGATGACCGAAGCCGAGTGGGACACCATTATGGCCGTGCACCTGAAGGGTCACTTCTGCATCTCTTCCCACGCCGTGCATTACTGGCGTGATCAGTCGAAGGCGGGCAAGGCCGTCGACGCCCGCATCATCAACACCACCTCGGGCGCTGGCCTGCAGGGGTCTGTCGGTCAGTCTAACTACGCCGCCGCCAAGGCCGGTATCGCCGCGCTGACGCTGAACCAGGCCGCCGAACTTGGTCGTTATGGCATTACCGCCAACGCCGTGGCACCTGCCGCCCGTACCGGTATGACCACCGCCGTGGAAGAAATGGCCACCCGTATGGCCAAGCCAGCAGACGACAGCTTTGATTACTGGGCGCCAGAGAACGTTTCCTCGCTGCTGGTGTGGTTGGGTTCTGGCGAAGCCGCCGCCGTCACCGGTCGCGTGTTCGAATCCGAAGGTGGCAAGATCTCGATTGCCGATGGCTGGCGTTCAACCGCCGGTATCGACAAGGGCGCCCATTGGGCTCCGGCCGAGGTTGGCGAGGCAATGGCAACATTGTTAGAGCAAGAAGTTCCCGCGCAGAAGGTTTACGGCACGCGTTAATCGAGCCGAATACCGGGTTTGCATCACTGTAAAGGGTGATGTGAACCAGCGTTCCAAAAAGGCTACTTAAAGATGACCAAACCGCCATGTTTAAATAGTCTTTTTCAGCGTATAAAGCAGACTGAAAAGAATAATCATCCAGCATAACGACGGAGTCCACATGGAATTCGCATTTACCGAAGAGCAATTGATGATCCGCGATACCGCGGAGAGTTTTCTTGCCGATGTCTCTACCTCAGAGGCTATTCGCCAGGCGATGGCAACCGAGCAGGGCTACAGCGATGAGCTGTGGCAGCGCATCTGTACAGAGCTGTATTTTCAGGCGGTGACCGTACCGGAAGAGTTCGGCGGCATGGGCCTGGGCTATGTTGAGCTGGTCGCGGTGATGGAGCAAATGGGCCGTTTCGTCGTCTGCGCACCGTACTTCTCGACCGTCTGTCTGGCCAGCACCGCCTTATTGATGGCCGCTAATGAAGCGCAGCAGGCCGAAGTCTTCGGCAAAATTTTAGAGGGCGAAACAGCCACGCTGGCGTTTACCGGCAATGGTCAGTGGGATGCCGATGGCGTCACCGCGACTTACGCGAAAGACGGCGACAACTATGTATTAAACGGTGACTACCGCTATGTCATCGACGGCCATACCGCCCAGCACCTCATCGTTGCCGCCCGTGAACAGGGCAGTGCCGGTAAAGACGGCATCGCGTTGTTTGTGCTGCCTGCCGATACCGCCGGTGTGGAGGCGACCTGGTTGCCCACCATGGACCAGACCCGCAAGCAGGCGCAGTTAACACTGACCAACGTCAGCCTCAGCAGTGCCCAGTTAATGGCCACAGATGCCGCCGACAAGCTCGCCAAGATTCTCGATATGGCGACGATTTGTCTCGCCGCCGAGCAGATGGGTGGTGCCCAACAGGTGTTGGACATGACGGTTGAATACAGCAAGGAACGGGTGCAGTTCAACCGCCCGATTGCCAGCTTCCAGGCCGTTAAGCACAAGGCCGCCGATATGATGACCAAGGCCGAGGCTGCCCGCTCCGGTGTTTACTATGCCGCCTGTATTGCTCAAGATGCGTTGGTCGCTGGGTCGATGGCCGCTGAATTGGCCGAGGCCGCCAGTATCGCTAAATCATACTGCTCTGAGATCTATTTCCAGAACGCCGGCGATGCCATTCAGCTACACGGCGGCGTTGGTTTTACCTGGGAATACGATGTGCACCTGTATTTTAAACGGGCCAAGGCCACCGAGCACTTCCTCGGTAACGCCAGCTATCACCGCGAACGCATTGCCGCCAACTTGCTCGGCAGCTGCTGTTAATTCGGCCTTAGGAGAGAAACATGAAACTCAGTTTTAGTGCAGCAGACGAACACTTCCGTGCCGAAGTCGCCCAGTGGCTAACCGACAACTTAGTCGGTGAATTCGCGCAGTTAAAATTCCGCGGTGGCCCCGGTGATGAACACATGTTCCCCCAAGAACGTAAAAAGTGGGAACAGAAACTAGCCGAAGGCGGCTGGACCTGTGTCGGCTGGCCAAAGGAACACGGTGGCCGCGGCTGCTCGATCGAGCAGCAGGTGATCTTCAACGAAGAGTATGCCCGTGCCGGTGCTCCCGGCCACGTCGGTCATATTGGTGAGGGTCTTGCTGGGCCAACCATTATTGCCTTCGGCAGCGACGAGCAGAAGCAGAAGTATCTACCCGGCATCGTCGCCGGTACCGAGCTGTGGTGTCAGGGTTATTCCGAACCCGGCGCCGGTTCCGATTTAGCTAACGTAAAAACCAAGGCGCGCTTCGACGAGGCCAAGGGCAAGTGGATTATCAACGGCCAGAAGGTATGGACCTCTCTGGCCCATGAATCCGACTATGTCTTTGTCATCGCCCGTACCGACCCCGACTCTGTGGCGCACAAGGGCCTGGGCTTCTTCTTAATGAAGATGGACCAGCCCGGCATCGAAGTGCGCGGCATCGAGCAGTTAACCGGCACCTCGGAGTTTAACGAGGTGTTCTTCGACGACGCCGAGTGTGATGCCAGCGATATCGTCGGTGCCCCCGGTGACGGCTGGAAGGTCGCCATGGGTCTGCTCGGCTTCGAGCGTGGCGTCTCGACGCTGGGACAGCAGATGCAGTTCCAGAATGAATTGAATCAAGTGATCGACATCGCCAAAGAGAACGGCGCCGCCAAAGACCCCATCATTCGTCAGCGTATTGCCGAGGCCCACGCCGGTTTGAAGATTATGCGTTACAACAGCATGCGTACTTTGTCTGGCGATGCCGGTGACGGCGCGTTGCAGAAAGAAGCGCTGATGTATAAGTTGTTCTGGGCCACCTGGCACCGTGACTTAGGCGAGCTGGCGATGGATGTGATGGGGCCGGAGTGTGAAATACTCGCAGGCGGCCCCTACGAGCTAACACGTTTGCAGTCGATGTACCTGTTTGTTCGCTCCGACACCATCTACGGCGGCACCAACCAGATTCAGCGCAATATTATCGCCGAGCGCGGTCTGGGTATGCCAAAAGAGCCCAAGGTTGCCATCAAGGCGAGCTAAGCGCTAAAAACGAATATAAAATTTAAGCCCAAACCGTGTGTTTGGGTTTGTTGTTTTCCGCCGATAAGCATTTAGGTGCTTACACAGAGGTTTAAAATGATTGATTTAAAGAATCCAGAATACGTTAAAGGCAACAACTTAATTGCCGGCCGTTCCGTGCTGATCACCGCCGCCGCCGGTGCGGGTATCGGTTTCGCCGCCGCCAAGCGCGCCGTCGAAGAGGGCTGTCGTGCCATTGTTATCTCCGACGTGCATGAAGGCCGTCTAGAGAAATCAGTCAACGAGCTCAAAGAGCTGACCGGCAAGGACAACGTCTGGGGCAAGCTGTGTAATGTCTGCGTCGAAGACGATGTGCAAGGCCTGATCGACTTCGCCGAAGACAAGCTCGGCGGCACCGACATTCTGATTAACAACGCCGGCCTTGGCACCTCGAAGAACTTGATCGAGATGGAAGACAGCGAGTGGGACAAGGTGATTCAAGTCACCCTATACGGCACCATGCGGATGACCCGTTACATGATGAAGGTAATGAAAGAGCGCGAAGTGGGCGGTGTTATCGTCAACAACGCCTCGGTACTTGGCTGGCGCGCCCAGAAAGAACAGGCGCACTATGCTGCGGCGAAGGCCGGTGTCATGGCACTGACCCGCTGCGCCGCCGTCGAAGCCGCCGAGTTTAACGTGCGCGTTAACGCCGTCGCCCCATCGATTGCCATGCACCCGATGCTGCGTAAGTCTGCGCCACCTGAGTTGTTGGCCGAGCTTGAGAGCAAAGAGGCCTACGGCCGCGCTGCCGAGGTTTGGGAAGTGGCTAACGTGATGATGTTCCTGGCGTCAGATTACGCCAGCTACCTCACAGGTGAAATTATTTCGACATCGGCTCAGCGCGCTTAATCGCGGGCAGCCTAAAAAATTATTCAGGTATTGTTTAATACCGATAAAAAGGAAAAGAAGATGAGAGAAGCAGTCATTGTAGCAACGGCCCGTACCGGTCTAGCCAAATCATTCCGCGGTTCATTCAACGAGACCGAAGCCCCAGCCATGGGCGGCCATGTTGTGAAGGCGTTAGTTGAAAAAACCGGCATCAACCCAGCCTTGGTTGAAGATTGTATCTTCGGTGCCGCTGCCCAGCAGGGTACTCAGGCCTATAACCTCGGTCGTCTATCGGCTATCGCCGGTGGCCTGCCAGAGACGACTCCGGGCATGGCGATGGAGCGTCAGTGTGCCTCGGGCCTAATGACGATTGCCACCGCTGCCAAGGGCATTATGTGTGACGAGTATGACGTTGCCATCGCCGGCGGTGTCGAGTCTATTTCACTGACTCAGAACAAGCACAAGAACACCTACCGCAGCGTTTCTAAGACGGTTTTAGCCGTTGACGAAACTGCCTACATTCCGATGATCGAAACCGCCGAGATTGTTGCTCAGCGTTATAATATCACCCGTGAAGAGCAGGATGCCTACGCGTTGATCTCGCAGCAGCGTACTGCCGCAGCACAACAGAACGGTAACTTCGCCGAAGAAATCGTGCCGATGAACGCCACCAAGTCTGTGTTCAATCGTGAGACCAAAGAAGTCACCTACGAAGACGTGATCGTCGACAAGGACGAGTGTAATCGCCCGTCGACCACCGCCGACAGCCTGGCCTCGTTAGAGCCTGTATGGAAAGACGGTAAGTGGGTTCAGCAGGGTACTTCGGTCACCGCCGGTAACGCCTCACAGCTGTCAGACGGCGCCGCGGCCTGTCTACTGATGGAAGGCGAGAAGGCGAAAGAACTCGGCCTAGCGCCACTGGGTTACTACCGCGGCGTTGCCGTTGCCGGTTGTAAGGCAGACGAAATGGGTATCGGCCCCGTCTTCGCCATTCCTAAGTTGTTAGCCAAGCACAACCTCACCGTTGACGATATCGGTCTGTGGGAAATCAACGAAGCCTTCGCCTCACAGGTGGTTTACTGCCAGAAAGAACTCAACATCGACATCGACAAGCTCAACGTTAACGGCGGCGCCATCTCCATCGGCCACCCGTTCGGCATGTCTGGCGCCCGTATGGTCGGCTCAGCATTGCTGGAAGGTAAGCGTCGCGGTGTTAAGTATGTGGTGATTTCGATGTGTATCGGTGGTGGTATGGGTGCTGCGGGTTTGTTTGAGGTTGCTTGATTAGCTTCTGATGTAATGAAGTTAGTTTGATAAAAAGCCGCTATTTTAGCGGCTTTTTTTGTGGGTGGGGGGTTTGGGGGCTGAGATTGGGTGCTTTGGGCGTCGCTCCCACCACAGCCACTGGGACGCCGTAAATACTTCCCTGTAGGCTCAGCTTCAGCATCCCTGCTGAAGATGCCCATTGGGTGAGGTGGGGGCGGCTTGGGTATAATTTTTCGCCTCGAACACTGTATGGATATACATATAAAAGAATAATATTGCCCCCTTTTTCCGCATAATAGCGTGAATAATGTAAATTAATTTTAAATATGTTTTTATTTCAGTAAGATAAGTGCATAAATTGAAGTATACAAAAGGCAGAATATACCGACTACAGCGGCAAGTATTAAAAACAGTACGATTCCGCTCATTTTTGGTCACTTTAATGACTGCCTTAATAAACAATAACTATTAAACACTTACTGGCTTTATTCGATAATATAGAAAAGGGTGATAGGCGGAACGTTCCGCTTTACGGGGGATTTGGGGTGTTATACCGACTCTTCCTAGGTTTTTCATTATTACCGACTAGTCAGTAGAATAAGCGTTATATGGAGCCATTTGATAATGACTAAGGCGCGTTACTTTATTGCTTGCGTTTTTTCCCTATTGGCAATCATGTTTACTGCTCATCTTATTACAAATGAGAGGTCACAATATCTTTCAATTGAGAACAAAAAACTTCACTGCTCTGGCCGCACATGTAGCTATATTGTTAATGTATTAAATACTAGCGAAAATACGCAAAACGGAGTTCTCATTATTAAAGCCTATGCTGAGCGAGACCTCCCAAAAGGAGCTAAAACCCAGGATCTAGTAGCATCGACCTCGGTAGAGTTTAATCTTCAGAGCAGCAAGAGCGTAAATATAACAGGAAGCCTTAAAGCACCTATTAAACCAACGTCAATTGGGGCCTATATAAATGCTATCCAGTAACTCATATAACAAACAAAGGCAGCATCGCCCTGCGGGCTGGACGCGCTAACGCGCGCCGCTGCTTTGGGCGTTAGGCGAAAGGAATAAATTTGAGATCGCACCAAGAGTCATACATAAAATATGAACAGGAAAGAGATACACTTTTTGTGTTCGGGGCCGGAGCTTCTATTGCAGAAGGCGCTCCCTTACAAAGAGATATCCTAAAGCTGATCTTCGAATCTAAAGATGAGCATATAAACTCTTCTAATGCAGCTAGTAAAGTGCGCCTCTTCATCAATGAAAATTTCGATATTTCAGATGGTGAATATCCGACACTGGAATCAATTTTTGGTTATCTGGAATATTTTATTAGCAAACGAGAAGGGCTCGGAAAAGAATATACGACCTTAAGAATCACCGAAATTAAAGAAGCTCTAATACAGCTTGTACATTACGTGATATCCAAGCCAGCCGGAAACCGAAACGGAACATATCGTAAATTTTGGGAGGTAGTTTCTGAGACTAATAGAAACGTTTCCGTGGTAACAATGAATTACGATACCTTGCTAGATGAATCTTTCGACTTTCTATACCCCGACAAAGCATACATTGATTACTGCATCGAACTAATGAACTACCACCATTATGATGACATTAGTGCATTTGATTGGTGGGTTAATCCCCGAGAGCCTGTGCCAGTTTGGGATGGTGGTGACCCAAAACCAATAAAACTTATCAAACTACATGGCTCTCTCAATTGGAAGTATTGTAACTGCTGCAATCAAGTTTTACTTACGGCGTGGGACACAAAAATAGACCTTGGCTCTATGGGCTTTAAAGGCTATATCCACGCTAGCTGTGAAAACCCAGAGACAGTAGAGTTTGATCTTTCTTGCCCTCTAGACGGGAACAGCTTTGATACCTTTATAGTTCCACCATCACATATAAAGGATCTCTCTCACCCAGCTATTAACAAATTGCTTGATGAAACTGCTATCGAAATAAGAAAAGCAAAGAAGATCGTATTTGTTGGTTATTCATTTCCAGAAGCAGACGTTCATATCAAAGCCTTATTCAGAAAAAATTTAAGGAATGACACTGAGTTACATGTCATTGATCCTTATTTAAACGATTCAATAAGATCAAATTATAAAAGCCTTTCTGCACAGCCTGTTTTCTATGAAAAGTCATTTGAGCAGTTTGTAGCAGAAGATTTAGTCAGTCTGATAGAATCGCCTAACAAGTCAAAGCACTCGGACGCAGCAAGCTGCGCCGGTGTTTGAGGCGTTAAATTCACACGGAGTACTAAGTGACAAGTCAACATTTCGCTGCTGCTTTATTAAAAGCATGGAAGATAAACTACTAAAAGGACACCCACCCTAAGAAAAGGCTCTGTCGTTAACGCGGTGGAGTATATTTATTCTGAGCTGAACACCTATTACTGCGCGGCAGGGTGAGTATACACAGCGTAGACTGCTATCAAGACGATATTATCAAAGCGCGGGCGAGCTTATCCACAGAAGAGTGAACCTGTCAGTTCTCTGCTGGTAAAGTAAAAATAGTTAGAGCAGATTGATACAGCTTCGTGGCGTTCGCCGGTAGCCTAAAGTCTCTGCCGCCCGCTTTATGGCAAAGGCCGAGCCGACTAGATTTTTAAAACGACTCTCGAAATTCTGCGACAAATATAACCAATGCTTTGGGTCGAGTTGAAGCCTATCCAATATAGGCGGCAATTGATGATGGATGGCACTTCGTTTGTCTTCTCTGATAATTCGCCCGGTCCAATCGACTAACTCTAGGTAATCCGTTAGTCGGAGCGGTACCCCCTTAGGCATATCTTTTCTTGGGTTGCCAACGAATGGCATGAACGCTTTCACCTGTTGCTGCCGATGATTAGGTGAGTGAGCGCGCTTGGCCTGCAAGCTGCGCCGTTGAATACTGGTGTGAGCAGAGCTCTCTGGTGTTGTGTTCATGCCTGCCCGAATAGGGTTGAGGTCTACGTAGGCCATACAAGCCAGAAGGGCTTGTTCATCGAGCAAAGCCTGGGACTTGTAACGCCCCTCCCAAAAGCGCCCGGTACAACCATCTTCGACGTTTGCCAGTCTAGCCGTAGATTCGTTGATGATACGCATAAACCAGCTTATATCACAGAGCCTATGCCGCCACAGCTCAGCCTTCTCATTAACAGCGTCTAACTCAGGCTTTGTTAAGCTGTTTTTATTACCGCGATAGCGTTGAGTCAGCACGGTGCCCTTGTACAAGCTATGCCATCGTTCAAGGATTTCATCGACAGACCAGCTATCGGCTGCATCTTTATCAATGTGCAGCACCACATGATAGTGGTTAGACATGACGGCATAGGCGCAGATGTCGATAGCAAAGATACCTGCTAATGCTGTGATCTTATCTTCGATCCATTGCCGTCGGTGTTCGTAACAGCGCCCGTTGTTATCACTGCCACAGAGAAATGCGCGGCGAACACAGCGGGATACACAGTGATAGTAGGGTGTAGCGTCGAGTGACACTAATGTGTTGCGCGGTTTCGTCATCACAATCATCCTTGATTCGTGGTGTCAGAAAAGTAAGCATATTAACTATAGGGTTGAATTGAATATCGTCAAATATAACGATGGGTGTCCCCGCTCCACTCCCCGCTCCACTCGACGCTCTCCCCGCTCCACTCGACGCTCTCCCCGCTCCACGCTCCACTACCCGCACCATCCTACCCGGGGAGCATAACCTGGCCCTGTTTGACCCTTGATATTTCGTCCAGATGACCGGTATTGCAAGAGGTTTTCTAAGTTGCCTGTTTGATGAGAATCCGCTAGCCTTAGTGGATAAAACCTTGATGAAATCACACCCCAGTTAGGCCTAAGCTATTTATGATTCAATTTATACAGCGGTTCACATTGGTTATTGTATTTATTTTTCTTGGCTTTCTCAGCCTTGCCGTTTCGGCAAAGAATCTCAGTGATGATGAAAAAAATTTAGCGCAAGAAGAGATAACAGGTATTTACTATAATGATACCGCCTCAATTCTGGAGGCTATTGACTCCATGCTTTATCGTTTTGATGAGCAAATTCATACTGGGCCGCAAAACTATAAAGACCACCGTCGAGACTTAGTAGAGTTACAGTTACTATTGGTTGAGCTAAACGATGTAGAATTTAATCGCAACTGGATTATACCTCCCGAAGAAACAGTGTTTAGTTGGGAGGAGGAGCTGTCAGTAGTGCTCAAGCCCATTTTTTCATCTTTGAGTCAGTTGGCGGAAAGACCCAAAATTGTATTGGAACATCAAAAGAAACTGGCCGATATAGACAAGCAGATCCTTGCTACTTCAGACGGTATTTCAGTTTTGGAGAAGTTGCTTCTCAAGTACAATGTTGAATCAAAAGAACGAAAAACTATTAGCAAACTTATTATTTACTGGGAATCAAAACTAGCTGAGTCGAAAGTTAAGAAAGAGTTTTTTGAAAATAGTTATGCCGAGGTAGAAGGTAAGCCCTTCTTTCTGAATAATTTAGACCCCCATATTTTGATGTACGTATTTCATCGAGTTGCCACTGTTGTTATCAGTATTGGCTCGGCTATATTAGCCTATTTATTCTTTATGAAACTGGCAACATTCTTTACTCTGTTAGAGCGTCGAAGCTCTAATAATAGGGTGAAATTATTCAACCGAGTGTGGGCTTTTGCCACGCAGTTGATTAGCATTCTTTTTGCTGTTAGTACTGTTTTGTTAGTGACCTATATGCGAGAAGATTGGCTGCTGCTTTGTATATGGTTTTTGATAGGTCTTTTAACCGTCATCGGGTTAAGAAACAGCTTTCCAGTATATGTGGCAAACATACGCACTCTTTTGAACCTGGGGGCTATCCGTGAACATGAACGTATAATTTATAAAAATATACCGTGGAAAGTTCTGCAACTTGGATTTTTCTCTCACTTGCATAATCCGCAGCTTGATGCCCATATTCGCATTAATCTGAATGACCTCAGCGGAATTTGCTCGCGCCCATACCATGATAATGAGCCGTTCTTTCCATGTAAAAGAGGTGACTGGGTCAGTCTGGATGATGGTACTTATGGTAAGGTGGTTATGCAGTCACCTGAGTCTGTTCACCTATCTTGTATGAATATGCTTAAGGTACTGACGACAGAGAATTTTCTGCATTTGAATCCACTCAATTTATCTCAGAAGAGTATGACGATTAAGTCTGTTTTTGGTATTGATTATCAATATCAAAAAAATGCGACACACTCAATCCGCGATACCATCATTAAGCATTTTGAACAGGCTGATAAGCCTGAAACATTCGCCAAATTCATCATAGATATATTGATTGATTTCAAGAGAATTAATGACTCTTCGCTAGATTTTATCATCCTTTGTGAGCTGGAGGGTAAGGCTGCTGAATTCAAATATGAGATCGAGCGATGGATACAGGCTGAATGTATCAATGTTTCTAATACTAACAATTGGACAATACCGTTCCCGCAAATGAAGCTGCACAATTAACAGCAAATAACAGGGTCAGGTCTTTGATTTATGATCACGTCCTATTTAGGTAACAGATACCCTCTAGCGCGCAGCGTTTTAGTCAACGGTGAATTAAAAAGCCTGCGTCTGAACCGTTGGCTGAAACTGGCAGCGAGGGTGGCCAAGACGGTTGGTTTAATGCCTTGGCGCCGCAGCCACTGTCGGCATTCGCGGGGGAGGCCTTTCTTGTGCCCGCCCGGCTTAACCATGTTTCAGCATAGATCGGCTGAAAACTGCCGTATTCACCTGTAGAATGGCGGCCACTATTGATCGATGAGAGTTATCCCCATGTCCAGCCCTTTTCAGCAGCGTTTGCAGGCACACTTGCAGGCCTCGACGCTGACCCCCGGCGTCTTTTCACCCACCGCAGCGTTTCAGGCGATGACGCTGGCGGCGGTAATGGTCGGCGAGAAGCCTCTTCTGCTGACCGGCGCCGCGGATGATCGGCACTCGATGCAGCAGGCTGAGCGTTTTTGTCAGTCACCGGCGCTGAAGGCAGCGGTGATTGGCCTGGCGATTAACGGTGCGCTGACGGCAAGAAAAATCAACGGCGGCGATATTGATTGGCCAGCCCAGTGTGAGGCCGTGGTAGCCTCTGCGGCCGGTGTGGCCGAGCTTGATGGCGGCAGTGGCGATTTACAAATGATCAGCCTGCACCCCTATCGCGGCTTGACCACCCTGCTGTGTGTCAATACCGAGCTGGCGCAGATTATCGATGCCCAAGCCCCGGTGATGGACGATGGTCGAGACCTGACAGAGTTGCTTAAAGATGTGCCACAGGTATTGAAATTTTCCTAAAATGCCACCGCCGTGGCTGATACAGCCGCAACGATTGACCGATGCCAGAGGTAAACCCAGTGTTAAAACTATTTCGCGCCATCAGCCTACTGGAAGGCTTGTCTTATCTGGCGATTCTCAGTGTAACCGCCGGCCTAATCAGCCGAGATTATGTCAGCCTGCTGGGCATGGGCCACGGGCTTTTGTTTATGTTGTACATGATGCTGAGCTTAAGTGTCGGCAATAAGCAGGGCTGGTCGCTGAAGGTGTGGCTGCCGGTTTTTATTGCCTCGCTGGTGCCGCTGGCCTTTATCCCCGTCGAATGCTTTCTAAAAACGCTGACAGACAACACACCGGCGGATAACACTGTCAGCGGTTAGCTGGCGGCCATATTGTTGCCTGAGATCAAGGTAAAAAAATAGTCTACTGTTGATACTGTCAGTGGTGTTAATCGTTGTCGATGGTGTGACGGCGATGGCCCTGTAGAAGCAATATTACGATGCATATCTTTTTCAGAGGTAACGACAGATGACGACCCTATTAGCAGCGATTGATCTTGAAGATACTCCCTCGGCATTACAGGTGCTGGCCAAGGCCAAAACCATGGCACACAACAGTGGTGCCAGCCTGCATGTTGTTCATGTGGTGCCCAGCATCAGCCTCGCCTTTAGCGCCGCCATGTCGCTGGGGGTGATTACTGATGAGGCCGCCGAAATTGCCCGCGAAAATGCCAACGCTGCACGGCAGTTATTGCTTGATTTGGTCGGCGCCGACATCGCCCCAGAGCACTGCCATGTTGTCGAGGGTAAGGGCGCTGAAAAAATCTATCAGCAGGCCGGCCAGCTCGGCGCTGATACTGTGGTTGTTGGCAGCAAAACAGCGGGAATCTTGGCCCTGGGCTCGGTGACGCACAGGCTGTTAACCTTGGCGAAGTTTGACGTGATGGTGGTGAATATCGTCTAGTGCAGGCTGTGCGGTGTCGATGCGCGGTTGTATTGTTAAACCCCCAGCCGCCGTCGATTAGCTATACTGAGTAGAGGGATAAAGAGTCAACAAGGAGAGCCACTATGAGTAATCAACGCCACGGTATAGCCATCGGTATCGAGCGCACTGACAGGGATTTTTTTCTCAGTTTGAAGGCCACCGGAAAATTAACCCACGATGATTACCAAACCATTACGCCGATGCTGGATGCGGCGTTGGGCGAGGTGAGAAACCCGTTAATCAAGGTGTTGTTTGATGCCACCGAGCTCGAAGGCTGGGAGCTGAGAGCGGCCTGGGATGATTTTAAGATGGGGCTGAAACACAATAACCACTTCGTCAAAATTGCCGTCTATGGCAATCAACACTGGCAGCATACTGCTGCCAGCATCGGCTCGTGGTTTGTTTCTGGCGAGGTTAAATACTTCGATGATGAACATGCCGCGCTGGATTGGCTGCACGAGTGATACCGCTGACGTCGCATGACTGGCTGTGTGAACAACAGCCAGTCATGTTTGACGATTAGGCGTGTTTTTTCACGCTGTTGTACATCGCGTTTATTTCAGTTTTGAATTTTTCTAAAATCACCTTGCGTTTCACTTTCAGCGTCGGCGTCAGTTCGTTCTTGGCAATGGTGAACTCCTCAACCAGCAGGGTAAACTTCTTCACCTTCTCGTAGCCGGCAAGTTCGCTCTGCATTTTCTCGATACGCTGTTTAAAGTGCAGCACGATATCGCTGTGGCTGATTAACTCTAGGCGATCCTTGTATTCGATGCCTTTTTGCTTGGCCAGTTTTTCCAGGTCTTCAAAGGCTGGAACAATCAGCGCCGAGACAAATTGGCGCTCATCACCGATGATGGTAATTTGCTCGATTAACTGTTCCTTGATCAACTTGCCCTCTACGCGTTGAGGCGCGACATACTTTCCGTTAGAGGTTTTCATCAAGTCTTTGAGCCGCTCGGTGATGACGATATTACCATCGACCTGTTTGGCGGCATCGCCGGTTTTTAGCCAGCCATCGACCAGTGTTGCGGCGGTTTCTTGCGGCTTGTTGTAATAGCCCCGCATGACGGTTGGCCCCTTGATCAGTAGCTCGTTATTGTCGCCAAGCTTCAATTCGATGCCGGGCAATGGTGTGCCACAACTGTTCATCGGCATGGCGACCTCATCGCGACAGCAGACGGTGGCGCAGGTTTCGGTCATGCCAAAACCGGAGATAACATTGAGGCCACACACCTGAAAAAACTGGTTGATACCGGCGTCGAGGGCGGCACCACCGCTGGGCATAAAGCGGATATTACCGCCCAGTGCCTGACGGATATTGGCAAACACAATTTTGTCGGCCAGTGTGTTGGCTGCTGTGGCAACAGGGCCGACGGTCTGATTGTTGTTACGGCGCTCAAAGCAATGGTTGCCGATTTTGAAGGCCAGCGAAAAGATGAGCTTCTTCAACCTGGGCGCGCTCTCGGCCTTGCTGATCACCTGGGTATAAATTTTTTCATACAGCCGTGGCACGGCGCACATGACTGTCGGTTTTACCTCGACCAGTGCTTTTTGAATTCTGGCCGGGTTGCGACAATAGGCGACCCGGCAATTACTGGCCAGGGCGTACCAGGTCCAGGCCCGTTCGAAGATATGGGACAGCGGCAGAAAGCTCAGCGAGGTGTCGTTCTCATCGATGACAATTCGGTTGCGATGCATCTCAATGGCGGCGCTGATGTTTCGGTAGTCGAGGATGACCCCCTTGGGTTCACCGGTGGTGCCCGAGGTGTAAATCAGCGTAATAATATCGTCGAGGCTGGCCTGATCAATGCGTTGGGCCAACAACGCGCGGGTCGGCTCGGCGCGCTGTGCGGCGATAAAATCGCACAGCAGGCTGCTGTGTTGGGGGTGATGAATAAACACACCGTCATCGATGGCGACAATATATTCGAGGCTGTCGCATTGCGCCAGCAGGGCAACACCGGCATCGTATTGTTGCTGGTTGCCGGTAAATAAAACCCGAATTTGGGCATCGTCGATAACATAGGCCAGCTGATCTTGGCTATGGGTGGCGTAGGCCGGCACTGGCACGGCGCGAATAGCCATGCTGGCGATATCGATCCAGCTCCACTGGGCGCTGTTATCGGCGTAAATACCGATGTTTTCCTGCACCTCACAGCCTAACTCCAGCAAGCCCAGCGAGATACTGTCTGCCTGTTGTTGAATCTGCTGCCAGCTCCACTGCTTTCCCTCTTGGCTCTGAGCAATATGCTCACCCTGACTGGACATTTTGTGACGGTAAACGGTGGTTAAATGGTCGTTGACTGTAAGCTGCATAAATTTACCTGTCGATGTATACGGCGGAGGAACCGACGGCTCGGCGCCGCATCGCGCCTGCTAAGTCCCCATAAGGAATGGGGCTATTATCCGACGACAACGGCGGCGGCGATATACGTGCTTGTCGCAGCGTAACCATGGTTATTACGGGTGGGTGGCGAGACAGCCCTTGTGGCGTGTTGCTGCAGGGGTAACTACAGTGTGAGTTCAAACGCCTGGCGCTGCTCCAGCCACAGCGGAAAGTCTTTCATTGCCTTGGAAAATACTCGGCTGTCGAGCTGCTGCTTCAGCCATTGTTGTAGGTGGGGGTAGGGTGATTGCAGATACCATTGTCTGTCGACACGGGCGAACTGGCGCAGAAAGGGCAGTATGGCGATATCGGCCAGGCTAATTGTGGCGCCGAATAAATAGGGGTTGAGACTGAGCCGCTGTTCGATCTCGGCGATAAAGACCTCGCAGCGCTGGCGCAACGCCTCTTTATTGTCCTCGTGGTAGCGTTTGGCTTGCTTGTATTGCTCAAGCTGTGTTTTGAACTCATCGTCGGCCCGGTGAATCAGCGCCAGCATCTGTGCTAGGGCACCGGCATCATCGTTGTATAGCAGGTTTTTCGGGTCGCTCTGTTGCAGCGCCCAGAGCATGATGTCGAGGCTTTCTTCCAGCACTCGGCCATCGTCGAACACCAGTACCGGTACGGTGCCCTTGGGGGACGCGGCGAGCATCGGTGCCGGCTTGTTTTTCAGCACGATGGCGCGAATCATCACCGGCTGGCCAGACAGTAAAATAGCCATACGGGCGCGCATGGCGTAGGGGCAGTGTTGTAACGAATAGATGATGGGCGGGCTCACACGGGTTCTCTTATTGGTTGTGGTGTCATCGGCTTAGCATCGATACAGGCTAAAAAGCCTACAAAATCGAGGGGTATTTGGCGGTGGCAAATAGCGGCCAGCCCCCGTGCTTTCATGGTAATAGCGCCATTATACGGGTAGAATCGCCCATCGAAAAATTTAGTCGTATTAAAGCAGGTTGTGAGTGATGAGTAGAAAGATTGAGCTATTGGCGCCGGGCGGCGATGTTGAGGCGATAAAGGCGGCGATTGTTGCCGGTGCCAATGCGGTTTACTGTGGTCTCGATACCTTTAATGCTCGCAACCGAGCCCATAACCTGTCCTTCGATGAGTTGACCGGTGTGCTGCGCCTAGCCCATCAATATGATTGCGAGGTGTTTCTCACCCTCAACGTGGTCATCCTCGAACACGAGATGAAGACACTGTTTAAGCTGCTTAATCAGTTGGTCAATACCCGCCTCGATGGCATTATTGTGCAGGATTTGGCCTTCTTCTACCTGGTTAAAAAGTATTTCCCCAGCCTCGATGTGCACGCCTCCACCCAGTTGACCACCCATAACGAGGGGCAGGTGAAGTTTCTCAGCACGGTCGGTGCCTCCCGTCTCAACCTGTCCCGCGAGTTGCACCTGCCAGAGGTGAAGTCGTTGACGGCCTTGGCTCATCAGCACGATATATTAACCGAGGTATTTGTCCACGGTGCGCTGTGTATTGCCTTCTCGGGCCAGTGTTATTCCAGTTCAGTCAGTGTCGGTAATTCGGGTAACCGTGGCCGCTGCAGCCAAGCCTGCCGCGATGAATACGAGGAGACCGAGGCCGGTAACAAATACCCGCTTAACCTGAAGGATAACTCGGCCTATTTTGACCTGCCTGAGCTGGTCGACGCCGAGGTCGATTCACTGAAGATTGAGGGCCGCATCAAGGGCGCGCACTACGTCTACACTGTCACCGATACTTGGCGCAAGCAGATCAATAGCTTTGTCGAACGTGGCGTGTTGCTGGATGACGACGCTAACCTGCACAAGGTTTTCAATCGCGACTTCACCAACTCGTTTTTACGCGGCAATATGACCAAGGACATGTTCATCGATAGCCCGCGGGATTACAGCAATACCAATGCGGTCAAAATCTTTGAGGCCAACAACGACAACGTAATTTCTGCCGTGCAGATTGAAGAGGTGGGTAGACAGTTACACGAGGAAAAAAATGAACTCGGTAATGAACTGCGTCAGAAAGTCGAGTTTTTATCGATTGCCAAGCCGCCGCTGGCGCTGAGCTTTTCCGGTGCTGGCGGCGAACCGCTGACGGTGACGTTTACGGTCAAAGGCCAGCCCCATTCGGTGTCGTCAACGGTGCCGATGTTCGCCACAGAGAAACCCAATGTCGACCGTCCGGCGATAGAGAAGCGTTTTAACTCATTCAATAATACCGATTACTCCCTCGAAGGCTTCAACTTCGATGGCTTGGAGCAGGGGCTTGGCCTGCCGTTCAAGGTGTTAACCGCGTTGAAGAACGAGGTCGCCTATCTGCTGAACGACTCTAAGCCGGTGATTGCTCCGGTCGAGTTGCCGGTATTAGAAAAGCACCCGCGGTTGCAGGATAAGACGACGATGTCGATTCTGATCAGCGATGAGAGCGATGTGGCGCTGTGCGATCTGACCGATGGTGACGTCTACTTTAAACTGCCAGAGAGCTGGAAGCGTGGCTGCGACAAGCATATCGAGATTTTCAAGCGCCACCCGCAGTTAATCCCCTGGTTCCCCGCGGTGTTGATCGGCAAGGACTACGACGAGTCGATCCGTTTATTAGAGGCGATTAAGCCGGCCCGTATTGTCAGCAACAATACCGGTGTGGCCTTTACCGCCAATGAGATGGGCATCAGTTGGGTTGCCGGCCCCTTCCTCAACACCACCAACTCTTTTGCGCTGTTAACCCTGCAACAGGATTTAAACTGTGCCGGTGCTTTTATTTCTAACGAGATTAATCGTCTGCAGATTCGTAATATCGCACGTCCCGCCAATTTCAAGATGCTGTACAGCATTTACCACCCGATTTTGATGATGACCAGTCGACAGTGTTTCTTCCAGCGCACGGTCGGCTGTAAGAAGCCGGCTATCGAAGATGGCTGTATGTTGAAGTGCGAGAAGGCGACGACAATTACCAACGTCAAAGGTGTTTCCTTTGCCGTCGATAAGCAGAAGGGCGGCTACCCCAGTATCTATAACGACGAGCAGTTCTTGAACACCGATATCATCCGTGATTTGGATGGTTTGTTTGATGAGTTCTTTATCGACCTGACCAATATCGGTGCTGGCTCGAAGGAAGCGCTGGATAAGACGGTATTAGTACAGCAGTTTGCCTCGGTCATTGCCGGCGACAACAATGCTGGAGAAGCGCTTAACGAGATGGTTGTCTCCAAGACCCAGGCGCAGTACAGCCAGGGTTTGTAAGCCCTGGTTAACCCTCCTGATTGTCAGCTTGAAACTGCAGCACCGGCGTATTTTTCAAAAAGTAATCGCGGTGATAATCCTCGACGCAGGCGGCGTTGAGGGTGACCTGTTCATACAGCCAAAATATCTCATTATCCTGTTCCACTGCATAACGATGGTGGTAAACCGCCTCCAGCCAACCGTTATTCAGCGTACCGATGGCAATAGGCTTATGCTTGTTATCACTGTAATAGAGTGTCGGCCCCTGCTGTTCGGGGCGAATAATAAACCGGTCCAAGCGGATGCTACCATCCTTTAACATGGCGGTGTGAATACGGCCGTTGGGGTAAATACTGTTGGCGGTGTCATCACCGTGCTGGTCGATGACACAGGCGCTATCCAAGACGAAATACTGCGGCTGTTGGTCAATGGCATAGCGGGTGGGGGTGGCGGCCCGCGCCGCTTGCTCGGCCGCCGAGCGCTGGCCCTTGTGCCATTGTAAAATGTGTAGCTGAAAGATTAATGTGGCCATGGTTTGAATACACTGTGATGACGGCGGGGTGGGTTGATGACGCGCTATAGTCTACCGCATCACCGCGCGTCACAGTAGGCATTGTGGGGTTAAAGCCTTATACTGTGCGCTTTTAAGCCAGGCTGTGGGTGACACCGGTGTCGTTCTCGACCGATAGGACTAAGTGGTTATTTATGCGAGCATTTATACTCAGAGCACGGGCGGCGCCGACAGACAGTCAGGCGTTGTTAGCCGAGGTGGGTGGTGACGCCCATACCGAGATTCTGGCCCATAGTTTGATGAATGCTATTTTCGTTGCCCAATCTCACCGCGACGATGTCATCGTCTATCTGGTACTGGAAAGCACCAAGGACTATTCGCGGACGATTACCTTTACCTCGGCCGAGATGCAGAATATCGGCGGTTTTCATGAGCAGGCACTGCTGAAAAAAGTCGCCGCCGCCCTCGATGCCTCGGTGGGTTTTGGCAAAGAGATGAGCCGTCAGGTGGAGCCGGGTATTCATGTCGAAACCATCAGTTTCGAGAAGAAGATCCAGCAGCTGGCCGAGACTTACCAGCTCTATATGATGGATAAGAAGGGTGGCTCTATCCGGGAGCAGTCATTCAGCGGTGATGTCTGTTTTATTTTAACCGACCATATCCCGATGCCGAAAAAATCCTTTAACAGTCTCAAGCGTCTGGGTACCGAAAAAATCAGCCTTGGCCCCAAGATGTTGTTTGCCTCGCAGTGCGTGGTGCTTATCCATAACGAATTAGATATCTGCGGTTTATAGCGCCGGTAGAGTAGAGTCATTATGTCGAAAAAGATTGAACAGAGTTTTAACGCCTTTGTATCGATGCTGGCACAGTCGATCGATAATCAGCGTTTTGAAAAGCTGGTACTGAGTAAACACTGTGGCGAAGATAAACTGTTGCAGCGGGTGACAATCAAGCCGGTGCAAATAAAGGACGCGTTGTTAATGTCCTGGGTTACCAGCTTTAAAACACAGACTGATACCAAGAACCGAACGCCGGATGAAACCATCGAGCGGGTCAGTGAGTTGATCGAAACCGATTTTAAGGCCGCCCACCTGTTTGCCGATGATGGTGAATTACAGCTCAATGTCAGCAAGAAAGGTAAGGTGCAGCTGGTCCAGCACAAGGCGCAACACAAAGCCGCGACCCAGCAACCTGAGGCGAAGCAGCATAACCGCGACAAGAAACGCTTTGTCGATATTCAACGGCCGTTTTTGCAGGCGCTGAAAGTGACTGATGCCAAGCAGCAGTTGATTCCGTCGATGAGCCGCAAGTGGAAACAGATCAATAAGTTTATCGAGGTATTCAGCCAGGCGCTGGAAAGCTCACCGCTGTGGCTGCGAGAAAAAGCCCAGCAGCAAAACTTGCAGGTGGTCGATTTTGGCTCCGGTAAGGGCTATTTAACCTTTGCCATCCATGATTATCTACGGCATCAGTTGCGCACCGAATCGATGGTCACCGGTGTCGAGTTGCGTCAGGAATTGGCTGACTTGTGCCAACAGGCGGCGACTCGTCTCGATCATCGAGGTTTGGATTTTGTCTGCGGTGATGTCAAAACCCACGCGCCGAAGCAGACCGATGTGATGATTGCCCTGCACGCCTGCGATGTCGCCACCGACTACGCCATCAACTATGGTATTCAGGCCGGCGCCACGATTATTATGTGCTCGCCCTGCTGCCATAAGCAGATTCGTCCACAGATGCAGAGTCCGGCGCTGTTTAAGCCGATGCTGCAATACGGTGTTCACCTCGGTCAAGAGGCTGAAATGGTCACCGATTCGCTGCGTGCGCTACTGCTTGAGGCCAACGGCTATAAAACTAAGATATTCGAATTTATCAGCCTAGAACACACCAATAAGAACAAGATGATTCTGGCGGTGAAGCGCCAGCAGCCCTTCGACAATACTGAAGTGTTAGAACAAATCGCCTCGATTAAAGCGTTTTACGGTATCAGCGAGCAGTGCTTGGAGAGCTTGCTGGCCGAAGCCAGCTAAGCGAGTTGTTGAACCCAGATTGCTATTTTATCGGTAGCAATCTGCCGCGTTCTATATCGGTGGCCACGGTCTCTGCATCGAGTTCGCCATGGCCGTGATCGTGTCCGTCGAGAGGGTGATGACCCCGCTCATCGATGTTCTCTGGCGTCGAGTAATCGGCCACCAAATCTGAGCAGTATTGTGCTGACCACAGCGCGCTGCCATCTGGGTCGGCCATAATCGCCTCTGCTTTTTGGCCCAAGCTATTCATGTAAAACATACCCAGTTCTTCGCCACTGACGCCTGCGTTAGCGACCAGATTCTCAAACGCTATCTGTTGCTCCGGGTCGGAGACGAAGCCATTGTTGTAACACACCGTTAGTCCGATGATATCGTTGCCGCTGGCCTCAAGGGCCGGATTGAAGTGATTGTGATTATGCCCCTCACCGGCGATGACGACGGTGGGTGTCAGCAATAAGGCGGCTGTGATCAGTGTGATCGTCGCTAATGGTTTCATAAGAACTCTCCGATGTAATGAACAATAATCAAGGGCGCTGCGGTTGCTAACAGTGCCCTTTGTTATTGCCAGCCTAACGGCTGCTTAGTGTGTTAATAGTTTATTGGTCGCTACCGGCACCGTTGCCAGGCTCTGTTGGGCGGGTGACCGATTGACGCTCCAAACCATGGTGCTCACGCATTCTATCCATGTACTCCTGCTTAGTATTCATGCCCTTCTTCATCGAATCCGGTACCTGCTCGGCGGGGATAATGATGTCGCGCTCTACCGGCCACTCAGTCATTAGCTCGGGGTGGTAGCCCTCGGGGTAGTAAAGTTTAGGGTCGATTTCTAAATCACGAATCTCCTGTTGCTGGATATCTTCGCGCTGGTTCTTCGGCACGGGAATGCGGAACTCGGCACCGTCGACAAGATCAAACTGTGGCGCTCGAGCATTGGGGAAGTCCGGTAGAATGCCCTCACGAACCCAGGCGTTGTCCTTGGTCATATTGACCACGATGCCGTCCGGTGCGCCGAAGTGATAGGGACCCTTCCAGTGTTCTCGTACCTCGGCAACAGTCTCTTCGTTGAGGTAGGGGTCGAAGGTCATGTGGGTGGTCATGAACAATCGTGGCTGCACCTCGTTGGCGACATAACCGGCGGCATAAGCCGGAGTGTGATGCGTGTCGACGGTGTAGCGAGCCAGGAACGGTGGCACACCCTGAATGATTGAGGAGATGCCAAAGGTTTCGGTTTGCAGCTCGGTGATGAATAAGTCGGCACCGGCGGCGTATTTGAGGTCGAGTTCCGTTGGGCGGCCATCGCCGGTCCAAACAAATGACAGTACGCGGCCATCGTCTTGGGTCCAGTTGAGGCGGTAGCCCGAGGCACCGTCTTTGGCATGACTGCGTCGCCAGTGAATCACCTCTACATTGTCTTTGTCATAGATGACTCCGCCGTCATCACGGAAGTCGAATTCATGGACTACGATGTCGTTACCGGAGGGGAATACGTCGAAGGCATCGGTATGCCAGTTTAGCATCTGCTGCATCCCTTCTATCATGTGGCGGGTACCGAATTCAGGAGTGGCGCCACTGGGGCCATAGATGTTGAGGGGTTTCTCCCAGCGGCCGTTCCAGCCTCCGAACTGATAGAGGTAGGGTAGTGAGCCGAAGTGGTCGACGTGTAAATGGGTGATGAAAATGTGGTCAAGCTCGTTCAGTGCGACGCCGGCGGCGACATAGTTGGCAATGGACGCTTCGCCAAGGTCAAAGACGAAGTTGGCGCCGTTGCCGAGTTCAACATAAATCGATGTATTGGCTTGGCCTGGGCGGATCATCGGTGAGGTGCCCATAAAGGTGACACGCATCTCGTCGGGTTGGACCTCTTCGGTGCGCGGATACCAGTTGGCGCCGGAGACCATATGATCGCCATAGGGGGCGATGCCCTCAAACATCAGGCCTTCTTTCCAGCCCTTGTCGCCGTGGGAGGGGTGGTTATTGACGCCACCGGCGAGAACGGAAAGGATTTCTGCCTCGTTCGAGTAAATTTTACCTTCGCCGGCAGCGGCCTTGTACTGCTCCAGCGTCTGGCCCTCATGGTATTCAAATTTTTGGGTGTTACTAAGCTCGCTTTGGGTAGCGCGGGTGTTGTACTCCATCATGGGGTCGGCGGCGACAGCTGTCGTCGCGACCATGATTGCAGTAGAGAGAGTTGATAGCCTTATCCATGTTTTCATAGTGCCTGCCTTTGTCGTTGCTCAATGGGTGTGATTGCTGATCTGTTGGCGCTATTATGGTGAGATTAAGTATTGTGATATATAATGAAATAACTATACAAAACATCGCGAGGCTCGATGAGTTATGCTGACCAATAGAGTCGATCTGAATCTGTTGACGACCTTCTTGGAGGTGTACCGGTTGAACTCCATTACCCTTGCCGCCGAGGCACTGGACACCACTCAGCCTACCGTCAGCGGTATCTTGAAGCGGTTGTCTGAGCAATTGGGTGAGCAGCTGTTTGTGCGTGAGGGGCGGGGTATTGCACCGACTTCGGTGGCGGTACAGTTAGCCGCCGATATCGGCCCAGCCTTTATCGGTATTGATAATGCGCTGGATAATTTAAAAAGCTTCGATATCGATCACCCGCGTCGCTTTAATGTCTTTGTCACCGAGCCGATGATGTTGCTGCTGCAGCCGTTGGTCAAGGCGGATAAGACGATGGGGCAGTGCCAAATTAACTTTCAATTAGCGCCGCCGACGCTGGATAAACTATTCGAAAAGCTCGGCAGTCAGCAAATTGATTTAGCCGTCGACCTTGGCCGTTTGGATCATCCCTCCTATCAAAGCCAGTTATTCCACCGCGACCAGTTGCTAGTGACCTGTCGCCAGAATCATTCGCAGTATCAAGATCGCCTGACCATTGATCAGTACTACAGCGCCGATCATGTGCGACTGAAGCTGCGCCGCTCGGGTTTGGATGGTGTCACCATGTTGAGTAAGGCGCCGATGCGCAGCAGAAATATTACTGCGGTGTGTGACTCGGTGATGTCGGGGCTGGCGCTGGCGTCGACCTCGGAGGTGTTGTGTTTGGCGCCAAAGAGTATTGCCGAGGTCTATGCGCCGTTGCTCAATTTACAGGCGCTACCGCTGCCCTTTGCCACCCATCCGCTGGAACATTATCTACACTGGCATAATCGCACCACTGACAGTCAGGCCCATCGCTGGTTGCGACAAAAAATAGTGTCGCTATTGGATGACTGCGTTGCTGGCTAATTAATGGCGCAGCGAGGAAAGGATAAAAGAATGAAACGGATGCTATGGCTACTGATACCGCTGTTAACGGCGTGTGCAGCGGCGGAGACTCATCGCTGCAGGTCAGCGAATGCAATCACAGAGGATGAAAAGCAGGTGTTAGAGCAGAGAGTGATGGAGCATGAATTTATTCCAGGCTGTGTCACCGAGGCGATTAACGATAGCCTCGAGCACTGTGCTAGATCGACGGCGGAGGATCTCTCTTTCGAGCAGTGGCAGGCCATCTATCAGCGCTGCCAGGTTGAATAATTTTGGCTACGGTGCCAGCGGTAAAAACTTACCGGTTCTGATGCGCTGAGGATGGTCGCCAACGGGGATGCTGGCCACTTCTTCGGCGGTCTCAAACGAGATCACCGAGACGCGATCCTGCTCGCTGACGGAAATATAACAATATTGGCCGTCGGCGCTCTCTGTCGCCCAGTAAGGCTTGGCGCCGAGAGGATCTTCCGACAGCGTGATATTGGTATACTCGAAGCTCTCGCGATCGACGATAGAAACATAGCCCGACATGGTGGCGGCGACGCAAAGCTTGGTGCCGGCGCTGTTGATGGCGATGCCATGGTGGGCGGAGTTGAGCTGGTACTGCCAATAGCTCATGTCGGCGATTTGCTGCGGCACCGGCAAATCTAATTTGCGGGTGATCTTATCCTGCTCTACATCGTATTCGAAGAAGCCGTGAAAGAACGACACCTGCAAATAGATAAAGCGGCCATCGTGGGTGACGGCCATCGGCCTTACGGCTTTATCGACCCAGGGCATGCCTGCCTGTTCTAGCTTTTCGCCGATATCGATACGCTTGATCACTTCCATGGTATTGGCGTCAACAATCTGCAGCCAGCGGTCACCCTTGATCCAGTCGAGCATGGCGGTGCTGGTCGGCACATAAACCTTGCCAATACTGGCGTGGTAGATCAGTTTGCCGTCTTTGGAATAGGTGTTTTCATGGGGCTGGTCGCCGGATTCGAACTCAGCGATGATCTTGCCGCTGGCGGTGTCTATGGCCTGCACCTTACGAGCCATGGAGGCGGAGACTAAAAAGGTTTTTCCGTCCGGTGAGATGGCGGCGTGGTCGGCGCGGACGCCTTCGATTGGCGTGCGCCAGATAATCTCACCGCTGTTCATGTCGATGGCGACGACATCGGCAAAGCTGGGGCGTGAGGCATACAAGTAGCGACCGTCCAGCGAGGTGAACATATCATCGACTAGCTGATCGTGGCCCTCGCCTATTAAATGACGAATACCGTAGAACATAATCTGGCGCATGATGCCCTGCTGTTCGATATCGGCTAAGCGCTGCTGATGATCGGGCACGATGTTGATGTGTTTAATGTGATCGAAGGTATCGCTGGCGAATATATCGGCCGTGCCGTCCCAGTTATTGCCCACGACGATGATGTCACGGGGGGCGGAGGTTTGTTCACTGGATGAAGGCTTTGCCAGCTCAGCTGCAGAGGCGAGTGTGGTGATCGGCGACAGGGCGGCCATTAGGCTAAAACTGATGGCGGCGGCTGTGGGCAGCCAGCGATTAGGGTGGGACAATAGGTTACTCACGGCAATAAACTCCTGGGCTTATACGGACCCAATTTGTTGTTATCATTTTAACCGTGATGTTAACCCTCGGCCCCACAGGCATCAACACTGATAGCCGGATATTGGCTATCAGAACAATGAATAATCAGCCGTCAATCAGTGCCGATATCCGCCAGTGATGCAGGACTAGCCATAGTGGTAGCTGGCGCCCAGTCCCAGGGGTAAGCCTAATGCCCAATAGCCGAGCAGGAAGACGGTCCAGAAGATTACCAGGGCAATCGAGTAGGGCAGCATGGTGGCAATTAAGGTGCCGATGCCGGTGCCCTTGTAATACTTCTGGCAGTAGGCGACGACCAAGGGGAAGTAGGGCATTAGTGGGGTGATGATGTTTGAGCTTGAATCACCGACTCGGTAGGCCGCCTGCACCAAGTCTGGTGACATATTTAGCTGCATTAGCATCGGCACTAATACCGGTGAAATCAGTGCCCACTTGGCCGATGAAGAGCCGACAAAGAGGTTGATCACTACCACTAAGGCCACCATGCCGACGACAGTGCCGCCGCCGGATAAACCGAGGGCCTGCAGGGCGTTGGCGCCTTTAACCGCCATTAGAACGCCGATATTTGAGTTGGCGAATGCGGCGATGAAGAGGGAGCAGAAGAAGGCCATGACGATGTAGTGGCCCATGGTTTCCATCGACTGCGACATCGATTTAACCACGTCATTAGAGTTTTGATAATTGCCGGAGAGATAGCCAAAAATAACGCCGGGAATAATAAAAAAGATAAAAATCAGCGGTACGATCATTTGCATTAAAGGGGCGCTGAAACTGGTTAAGCTGCCATCGGCTCCACGCAGTGTCGACTGTGGATCGGCGGCCCAAAAGATCAAGCCTGCGAGGCCGATCAACATGGTCAGGCTGGCAATACGAAACGCACGAGTCTCTTTGCTTGAGGTGTGTTGAAGCTGGTTGTCGGCATCGATGTCTGTGTCGAGTGGCGAGTTGGCGTTGAGTCTGGGTTCCACCACCTTATCGGTGATAAACCAAATAATCAGCATAATGGGGATGCAGGAGGCGGTGGTGAAGAACCAATTGTTGAGCGGGTTGATCTGCATTGCCGGGTCGACTAACTGGGCGGCACTCTGGGTAAAGCTTTGCAGTAAGGGGTCGAGACCCGAGGGAATGAAGTTGGCACAGAAACCACCGGAGACACCGGCAAAGGCGGTGGTAATACCGGCAATGGGGTGGCGGCCAACGGCGTAGTAAATAGCGCCGGCGAGGGGAATGACGACGACATAGCCGGCGTCGGTGGCGACGCTGGAGGTAATGCCGATCAGCGCCACTACCGGCGTGATCAGGCTGGCCGGCGTTACCTTTAACATCGCCTTCAGGGCGGCGTTAATATAGCCGGAGCGTTCGGCCACACCGACACCCAGCATGGCAACCAATACCACACCAAGTGGGGCGAAGCTGGTGAAGGTGGTCACCATCGATGTCAACCAGTCGGTCAGCTGTTGGCTGGTGAGCAGGTTGTTGATGGCAATCGCCTCGCCGGTGCGAGGGTCTATTTCGCCGTAGCTGACAAATGACAGAGCTAGGGAGCAGAACCAGACGATCAGCATGAGCAGCAAGAATAAGATGGCAGGGTCTGGCAGCTTATTGCCGACCCTTTCAATGGTATCGAGGATACGGCTGAGAATGCTGGAGGGGGTGGTTGGCTTCATCGGTATCCCACAACTGAGTCAGGTGATTAAGGTTCTGTTTAATATAGCTATTTGGATTTTTAAGGCAAATAGTAACAAAAGGGTAATGCCTTTTGAGAAGGCTGTATAGCATCTGAGTCAAGGCTTTGGACGATTCGGTTGATTATTTGAATCATCGTTCTTAACAGGGTGGTCAGCGCTCTACGGCAAGCCAGTCTTGCAAATAGTGAATAAAGGCCTCGACCTGCATCGGCATATAGTGGCGGCTTGGATAGACCAGCTGCAGGCCGGTTTGACTGTCGTCACTGCTTTGAAAGCCACTGACATAGTCATCGAGTAGCAGCATGAGGCGATTGTGTTTAAGGTCGTCGCGCACATCCCAAATAGACTTATAAGCGACCCCCGCTCCGGCCAGTGCCCATTGGCGAATAACGCCGCCGTCACTACTCAGCAGTGACGGCTGTACTTTAATGATGTCTGTGCCGTCAGCGTTTGAAAACTGCCACTCATTAAGTGGCTCTCCCATCCTCTCCATCACCAAGCAGCGGTGTGTGGATAAGTCCGATGGCTGCTGCGGCTCGCCCATGGCGGCAATATAGTCTGGCGCAGCGACCAGTACGCGGTGATTATCGGCCAATGGTTTAACCATTAAATTACTGTCGGGCAGGTTGCCATAGCGCACGGCGAGATCGAAGCCGTGCTCGATGATATTGACGATGCCATCGGTTAAGTGCAAATAAGCTTGTACCCCAGGGTTAAGCTGGGTGAATTGTGCCAGTGCTGGGGCAATAAACTGGCGGCCAAAATCCGAGGCGGCGGTGACCCGTAATCGCCCTGATAGAGTGGTTGTACTATTGAGTAGTTGGGCTTCGGTATCCTCGACCTCGGCGATGACGCGTAGACACCCTTGATAAAATCGCTGCCCCGCTTCGGTGAGCGATATTTTACGGGTACTTCTATTGAGCAAGCGGGTGTTGTAATGCTGTTCTAGGCCGTTAATACGTGCAGTCATTGCGGCGGGGGAAAGCCCCACCTGACGGCCGGCGGCGGCAAGTCCCGAGGCTTTTACGACGCGGACAAACAGCGCCATATCGTCAATTTTGCTCATATTCTTCACTTTTGATGAATAATTATTTCAATATTTAGGTCATTATCAATTTATACCCTGGGTATTAGACTGTCCATTAATGATTAAGCAGCGGTATTGATACCGATGCCTATCTCTTCTAAACAATACAGGTCAGGGCAATGAAAATATTAATAGTGGCGGCGGGTTATTCTATCTTTGATGCTAAGGGGCAGCTCAATGGTTACTTGGCTTATTTAACCGAGCAGAACTTAGCGGCCAAAAACCATCAGGTGAGAATATCGGATGTATCGACGGCTAGCTGGGATGTTGACCGCGAGGTGGCTAAGTTGTTGTGGGCAGATACCATTGTCTATATCACGCCGATTATGTGGTTCAATATGCCGGCGCCCATGGTGCAGTGGTTGGATGAGGTCTTGTTGTATAACAAAACCTTTGTCATTACCGATGACTATGGTGAGGGCGGCTTACTGCCGGCGGAAAAATTCATGATTGTGACCAGCTCAAACCTCAAACGCAGTGACTTGGGTAAAGGGATGGTGCTGAAAAATGCCAGCCATATAGATGATGTGATGCAGCCGTTGATTATGACTAACCACTATTTAAGTGTCAGAACGCAGTTGCCCACGTTTCACGCGGATAATGTCGTGGCGGGTAAGACGGATTGGATCGAACAGCAATATGTGCATCATCTCGATCAGCATTTCAGTGCGGCTTAATAGCTGTATTTTGCCTCGCGAACGAAGGCTAAGGTGGTGGCGGGGCGACGTCTTGTTGTGGCGGTTTCAGCCCCGTTAGTTTTTTCAATCACCAGCTGAACGGTGGCCACTCTAAACCCCCATTTGGTGAAAATAGATTCGTTGATTATTTTATTTTTATCGACCAGAAACATCTTGTCGTCGACGGTGACATCCAAAATACCTTCTTTATAGGGCAGTTGAAGAATGTATTCCATGAAGATGGCATTGCCGGCAACCAGCATGTCTGACTCACCTACAACATCGTTGGCAGAGGCGAGAAATTTGCCGTTGCCGTTTGGCTTTAACGTCCAGATTCGCTGGGTTTTTTCGCCGTCACTGAAAATAAAGTGTTCATCCAGTGTGGCCACGCCGTCTTGCCAGCTGGCGGTAATGTCGGCAGTGAAATGCCGAATGACATCACCCTGACGATTTTTAACCACGCCGTAGGCTTTTAGTTTTCCATCAAAAAAAGTTTGAATGTTAATTTCTGGTTTTTGATCGCTGTACTGCTGGATGTTTTGCTGGCTACAGGCGCTGAGTAGAAAAACCATATAAGCGAGCAACGCAATTGCAGATTTACTTTTTAATAATGTCATTGAACTAGCCTTTGTGATGCGGTATCGGTTATTAAGCTATACGCATCGGCGGGCTAAGAAGATCACCGATTAAAGCTTATTTGTTGCTGCTCGGTTGTCTCTGAATAAAGGATAACCACTTTTTCGTAGTCGCCATTAACATTGCTAATATTTGACTTTCCGGCATACATTGCCAGTTGTTGCTGTTGGTTGTAGGCAAGGTAAATGGGTGGAAACAACTGCGCAATAATCCAATTGGATGGACGCAGCACAATACATTGTTGCCAGTCCTCACGTGCACTGGTTTGAGCATTTTTAGCGTTTAATAGCAGCGAGAAATTATCTCGCACCTGATCGCAGTTAATCGCCTTTGCCTTTAAGCTGATTTCTCTGAAACGGCTGGGCAGTGGATAGTTAAAACTAAGGTCGCGACGCTTGACTGCGTCAAGGTTGCTGCGAAGGTGGTGATCAAACCCGGCATCAATGACATAAGGAGGGGTTAGGGTGATGCTTTGATTGTGTCTTTTGTCGGCGCAACTGTTGCTATAGTGCATGGCTATTTCAACGCCAAAGGCGGTGTCGACAGCGGCATTTTCATCAACTGATTTTGTTAATGCATAGGATTCGTTGCAGTGATCGCTGCGAAAGACAATATTTGGCGCTGATTTTCCCTGACGATAATCGATGTCCTTTTGGGCAAACACCGCCTGGCTATTGTTGCGGTAAACCACGCTGTGTAGCTGTTCGCTGCGTTGATGCAGTTCTTGGTACACCGCCTCAAAGCTATCCTGTGAGTAGGCTTGGCCAACCACTGTTTCTGCGTAAGCAACAGAGGCCGATGCCATGGCAACAAACGAGGAGACGACGATGGTTTGGGTGGCAAATGTTAACATGGGGTAACTCCTCTGCTCATGTAATGCTGTTGCTATGTTAAGCCTGCTGATTGCTCGGGGTGTTGTGCACGCAGTAGAGTCGGCACCAAAGCAGCGCTGCAGGCAGCAGCACCGCCCAGTAAACACCAAACAATGACAGGCTGAGCCACTGAGGATCTGCCAGCGTGCTGCCGGTTAATTTGGCACCGGCAAGATAGTTGAGAGGGACGGCGATGAGGCAGAGCAATACGGCCAGACTCAGGTGCTTTTGCAGATAGGCCATGCAATGATTGATGGTGGTCGCAAAGCTTAGCCATAAAAACAATAACCAGGTTGGTGCCAGTACCGTGCCGCTGGAATTGATGGTGAATTGCCCGCTCAGCTCGATCACCCCAAGGTTGGCCAGCAGGCTATCACAGAGATAGCCTGACAGACTAAACAGCAGAATCATCGACCACTCGCGGCCATCTTTACTCTGGTAGAAAAAATGCACCAAGACTAAAAGCATGGTGCTGATGACGCTGACAGATTCATCATAAATCGCACAAATAAACCAATTGGCTTGAAACAGCAGTGCGTTACGAATAACGCGTTGTTTGCTGCCGCCTAGCTCGGAGAATTTTTGATTGAATGTAAGGCTGTTGCTTTTCATGATGGCCTCCGTCGTGAGTCAGTATTGTTGAGTCGTGTGGGTAAATTAGCGTCTGCGCGAGGTGTTGCCACGGTGCAGTGGCTTGGCGATGAGGATCTGCGAGGTTTGAATCACGCGCTCGCGGAAACCACCTTCGCAGTAGCTTAAATAGTACTCCCACATGCGGCAGAATATATCGTCAAAACCCAGTTGTTTAACCTGTTCAATGCCCCGGTGAAACTCCTGGCGCCAGTGGTGTAGCGTTAAGGCGTAATCCTTGGTGATGTCGTCGAGGTCGACAATCTGCATGTCGGTATGGTCTGCAATACAGTTGCTAATGACCGAGACGCTGGGCAGACACCCACCGGGAAAAATATAGCGCTGAATAAAGTCGACTCGGTTTTTTGCCTGATGAAAGCGCTGATCGGAGATCGTAATGGCTTGTATCAAGGCCAGACCATCCTCTTTCAACAGGTGGGAGCACTGTTCAAAGTAGCTCTGGTAAAACTTGTGGCCTACCGCTTCAATCATCTCGATAGAGATAAGCTTATCGAACTGGCCTTGTAGCTCGCGATAATCTTTCATTAATACGGTGATTTGACCTTCGAGGCCGAGTTTTTTGACCTGCGCACAGGTGTAGTCATACTGTTGCTGGGAAATGGTTGTGGTGGTCACTTTACAGCCATAATGCTGTGCGGCATAAATGGCCATGCCGCCCCATCCGGTGCCAATTTCAACCACATGATCCGTGGCTGATAAGTTAAGCTTTTGGCAGATAACGTCTAATTTAAACGTCGCGGCCTGCTCCAGTGAGGTGTTGTCATCGGCGAATATGGCCGACGAATACATCATGGATTTATCGAGGAAGGTGGCAAAGAAATCATTGCTTAAATCGTAGTGAGCAGAAATATTACGCTGCGAGCCCGATACGGTGTTTTGATTAAAGTAATGCATCAACTTATTGGAGACCTTACTCAGGGTGCTGCGCTTGTTGTCCATTTCTGATAACAGATGAATGTTGCGACACATCAGTTGTATAAGCTTGAGTAAGTCGGGGCACTTCCATGCTCCAAGCATGTACATCTCTGCAGCACCGGTCATGCCGTTTAACATGATATGACGAAATAGCGCCTTGTTCTCGACGTGGATGTAGGCGACTAAATCCGTGTCTTTATGGGCCTGGCCCATAGAGTGAGTCTGGTCATCAAAACTAATCACCAAGCGGCCGTGGCGGATGCAGGCAAAGTGTTTGATGACTTTCCTGTAGGCGAAATCATCGATAGCACTGGACTTCAAGTGATCATCAAGGTGGTTGTATGCGGTGCTGATTGAAGCCATTTTTATATCCCTCTTAAATCATCAAAACGGTTTGAAAAATTTGGCCTAGTGACTGCTGTCACTGGCGGTGTTTGTCGTGATCTTTTTACCCGGATGCCGCTGCAGTGGCAGCTTCTTGATAAAAAATAATTTTGCTGCCTGCCAGTAAATTAAACCGGCAATTTTGTATGTCATCAGCGGGTTTTTAAATATTCTATTACCGCTATTTTCAGCCTCGCTTTGGTACTGCTGTCGCTTCATGTTCAGGGTGGCATCCATCACCTTTTGGTCACCTAAAAGGCAGCTTAAGTGGATGCTTAGCCCTGCTGCGGGGTTGTTGTTACGCCACTGGTACTGCATCTGCATTGGGTTAAACGGTGATACATGCATCTGCTTGTCGAAATTTATACGCTGGGTGTTGTTGTTTGGATGACACTTTAAGCGATATAATTGTCTCTCACCCCAAGGCGTGTTGGTCACCTCGACTAAAAGGGCGACTAACTGCTGATTTTTATCGAAACAGTAATAGCAGCTGATTGGATTGATCACATAACCAAAACAGCGTAGCTGAGTCAGCAGAAAAACCTTTTCGACCGGCAGTGGCCCCAGTTCCTGCTCAAGTTCGGCCACCACGGCACCCTTGAGCGGGGTGTTGTTGCCATCGAGGTAATCCTTGCGTTTGAGGCTGAAGGGGGAGAACAGGCGTCGTTGTTGAAAATCCGCGATATGGTCGAGGTCGATATACCACATGAATAAGTCATAGCTAAAGCTGTTGTCGCAGGGCATGAAACGACGATGTCTGACGCTGCCTTGATAGCATGCATGGCTCATAGCGGCTTTGCTCCCAGCGCCACAGCAACTCTCAGGCCACTGCTGCAGCCATCCTCGTGAAAGCCATTGGCCCAATAGGCGCCACAAAACCACGTGCGTTGGCTGCCATTGATTTCTGGCCAGCGTTGTTGTGCCTCGATAGCCGCCTCGGTAAAGACCGGGTGGCTGTATTGATAGCGGCCAAGAATTTTCTTGGCGTCGATTTGGTCGCTGGCGTTCAGCGTGACACAAAAGGTATGGTCAGACTCAATGCCCTGTAGAATATTCATATTGTATGTCAGCACCGCATGTTCCTGCTGGGTCTGAGAGAGCAGATAGTTCCAGCTGGACCAGGTTTTTTTATTCCTTGGCAGTAGGGTTTCATCATAGTGCAAAACCACCTCATTGCTTTTGTAGTGAATGTCGCCAAGCACGGACTGCTCAGCCTCACTGGGGTCGGCAAGTAGTTTCAATGCTTGATCACTGTGGCAGGCAAAGATGACGTGATCGAACTGTTGCTGTTGACCTTCGGCGAAGGTGAGGGTGGCACCCTCCGAGTGACGGCTGACTGAGGTGATGTCAGTATTGAGCTGGATCTTGTCGTTAAAGCTGGCCGTCAGTTTCGGCAAATAGCTGCTGGAGCCGCCCTGCAATACATGCCACTGAGGGCGGTTTTTGATGCTCAGCAGGCCGTGGTTTTTGAAAAACTGAACAAAGAACTGCAGCGGAAAATCCAGCATCATATCGGTGGACGATGACCAAATCGCACAGCCCATGGGGATTAAGTAGTAGTCGATAAACTGCCGACTATAACCGTTGGCGGCGAGGTATTGGGCCAGAGTGGCATCACCGTCAAGCTCACCCGATTGCAGATCTGCAATCGCCTGTTTATTGAACCGGACGATGTCTCGCAGCATGCGCCAATGCTTGATATTGCAGAGGTTCTTGCGTTGAGCAAACAAGCCATCAAAGCCATTGCCGCTGTACTCATAGCGGCCTTGGTGGGCGGTGACGCTGAAGCCCATAGCCGTGGTTTGGCTGGCCACCCCTAGCGTTTCCATCAGCTTGATAAAGTTGGGGTAGGTCCAGTCGTTGTAGACGATAAAGCCGGTATCGATGGCGTAATCGCGACCCGCTAGCTGGAGCTGTTTCGTGGCGGTGTGGCCGCCGATGCGATCGGCTTTCTCGTAGACGCAGATGTCGTGGTCTGGATTAAGTAAGTAGGCGGCGGTTAAGCCGGATATTCCGCTGCCGATAATCGCTATTTTCATGGGCTGTCCTGTGTTGATATTGAGTGCTCGGCGGTTGTCTGTTCACTGAACTGTGCTGTTTGGCCCTTGAGCATCCAGCGCTGCCAGAGCGAGGGTAACCATCTGCTAAGACCGAGCATCAGCTTTAAGCGTCGCGGGAAGATGATACGCTGTTGCTGCCTGCTAAGGCCTTGGTCGATTCTGATGGCGGCCTGCTCAGCGCTGATCAGAAAAGGCATGTCAAAGGTGTTTTTGTCAGTCAGTGGCGTCTTGACGAAACCAGGGTAGGCAATGCTGACATCGATGCTGGCAGCTTTCAGGTCGATCCGTAAGCTCTGCAAGAAATAGTCAAGCGCCGCCTTGCTGGCACCATAGGCTTCACTGCGACAGAAGGGGGCAAAAATAACCTGTGAGCAGACACCGATAATAGTCGCTTGCTCGGGGCAGTTTTGCAGCAGCGGTAGGCCGGCATTAATGGTGTTGATAGCGCCGTGATAATTCACCGCCATCAATCGTTCGGTCAGGCTGACGTCGACGGGGAGCTCGTCGATGTATTCGCAGTTGCCGGCGTTCACAATCAGCTCGTTAATATGATTGAAGCGTTGTGCTATCACTTCTGCCAGCTGCTTCATCTTGGCGCCATCGGTGACGTCGCCAGCCAGACAGTGCACCTCAGGCATGGCGGCAAAGCTTTGCTCTAGGCTGACTTGGCTTCTGGCCGTGGCCACCACGGTACAGCCCTGTTCGGCGTAATAGCGACACAGTGCCTGGCCAATGCCAGAGCTTGCGCCGGTGATCCAGATGACATGATGGGTTGTCATATTCATCCCCTGGCAATTCTACGTTTAATATAACCGATGATGCGACCGATGATGGGTAGGTGCTCATAGACCATGCTGCCCATGTCATAGACATCCTCATGGAAGGTTATTTTTTGATCGAAATGGAGGTGGCTAATGCCTTTGAGGGTTTGTGGCTGAGCACTGATCTTTGGGTGGTGATAGTGCATACGCCATTTAATATAGGCAATCGAGTCGCTGGCAATAATATCCAGGAACTCGAAGCGGCATTCGGTGACATTCTCCAGCGAGTGGTCGAGGTAGGCGCTGAGGTTGTCCAGTCCTTGTAGCTTGTGAATCGGGTCAACAAAAATAACATTGTCAGCGTAGATATCGCTGATGTCGACGGCCTTGCCGTACTTCATATCCCGGTAGAAGCGTTTGAAGTCTTCGATTAATGGGTTGTGTCGCTCAGTAGTGGTATTCACAGTTGTCATCATATTCTGCCCGTAAGTACTGATTTATACGTAGGTAGCGGCTGTCTGGATCAAAATAATACGGTCAAGGGCGGCTCTCTGGCAACGGTGTCCGTATGTAGTCATGTATAAAATCAATGGCTTGCCATTAAATAATGCCGTGTTGAGAGAATAATAGCACTCTCTAATGTAATGCGTTTTGCCGCCATAATAGGCTCTGCCGCCGCCGTACGTTTGCGCTCATGACAAGGGGCGGAAATAGCTTGAGGGGCAGAGGATTCCCCCCTGCTGTTTAAATCACCAGAATGTTTGTCAATAGACTCATGGGGTTAAAGTCTTGTGTTGTTTTTTATGTGTCTTTTTCGTGGTTTTTTTGTTTTTTTTAATTTTATAGATGTACTTATATTTTAGGTTTGTTGTAGGTATAAGTGCGGATCTATATAGAGGTGATTTCAGGCGCTATATTGCTTGCTAATAATGCTTCTTGTTTACTTTTTTTTCATTTTTTTAAAAACTGATATGGCTCAATAATTGTTACTGTAATTAAACGAAAAGTGAAAAGTGAAACAAAAGTAATGTACATAATTTGAGTGCTAAGTTTAAATAGCCGGGTCGAAAAATTGTAACGATTTCACTCTTTGAAACTAAGCGGTTTGAGAGGGTAAAATGCAAATGTGCTAGCCCTGTGAAGCAATAAACACTTCGAGCAGCGGCAATGTGAAAGGTGTTTATCATGAACAACGAAGCCACAGCAAACAGTACCGCTATTCTCGATAGCGATGGACAACATACAGAGGAGCAATTATCCGCTAATCAGTGGAACAAAATCGATACCACCTGGGTGTTGAGCCTCTTTGGTACCGCCGTCGGTGCCGGTATTTTATTTCTGCCAATCAACGCAGGTTTAGGCGGTTTTTGGCCGCTGGTTATGATGGCCGTTTTAGTTGGCCCAATGATCTATTTCGCCCACCGAAACCTTTCTCGTTTTGTCCTATCCTCAAAAAATCCCAACGCAGATATTACCGATGTTGTTGAAGAGCATTTTGGTAACGGCGCCGGTAAGCTGATTACTGTGCTGTATTTTTTCGCCATTTATCCGATTCTATTGATTTACGGCGTTAGTATTACCAATACCATCGACAGCTTTATGGTGCATCAATTAGGCATGGGGCAAATACCTCGTCCACTGCTATCTTTTGTGCTGATTGCTGCCATGATGTCGGTAATGATTGCCGGTGAACAATTGATGTTGAAGGTGACACAGTTCCTGGTTTACCCACTGGTTATCATTCTTGCCGGTATGTCTTTTTATCTGATTCCTGATTGGAACCTATCTGCCATCAGCCAAGTGCCCAGTGCCGTTGATTTCACGACGACTATCTGGCTGACGATTCCCGTTCTTGTGTTTGCTTTCAACCACTCGCCAGCAATCAGTAGTTTTGCCATGAAACAGCGTCAACAGTATGGCAACCAAGCAGTTGAGAAATCAGACGAGATTCTAAAGCGCACATCGGCGATGTTGCTGGGCTTTGTTATGTTCTTCGTCTTCTCTGTGGTGTTAAGCCTAACGCCTGAAATGTTAGCTGAAGCCAAAGATCAAAACCTCACCGTGCTGTCTTATCTTGCCAATGTTCACAGCAGCCCGCTGATTGCTTACTTCGGCCCGATTGTTGCCATTGTTGCTATTACCTCTTCATTCTTCGGCCACTATCTAGGTGCTCGTGAAGGCATGAACGGCATTATCAGCAAGCAAGCCAAGTCCATGGGTAAAAACATCAGCGACAAGAACATCAACCTGTTCACCATTGGCTTTATGTTACTCACTATCTGGGCAGTGGCGATTATCAACCCTAGTATCCTCGGTATGATCGAAGATTTAGGCGGCCCAATCATTGCTACCATCCTATTCCTGATGCCAATGTACGCCATTAAGCGAGTGCCTGCGATGGCCAAATACCAGGGCACTATTGCCAATGTATTTATCACCACCATGGGTCTGGTTGCTATCTCCGGCATCGTATTCAAGCTGCTGGTATAAGACATCTGGTTAATCGGTAACGCTACAAAGGCCTGAGCTCTCAGGCCTTAAAGAGGTGAAACAATGCACGGTGTATTCGACATTTTCAAAATTGGTATTGGTCCTTCAAGCTCCCACACGTTGGGACCAATGAAAGCGGCAAAGCAATTTGTTGATGATTTAAAAGAAGTCGTCGAATTGCATCGTGTCACCGATATTAGCGTGGATGTGTATGGCTCTCTGTCCTTAACCGGTAAGGGCCATAATACCGATAGTGCGATTATTCTAGGGTTGGCAGGTTTCGAGCCTGAGTTTGTCGACCTCGATACAATCCCCCATTTTTTACAAAACGTTAAAGACAGCCAGCGTCTGAGTATCGATCTCGGTGCGCATTCGGTCAGTTTTGGCCCGCTGGCGATCAACTTTATTAACCAGCCGTTACCGCTGCACGAAAATGGTATGTCTATTCACGCCTTCGTCGGCGCTGAAAAAGTGTTTAGTAAAACTTATTTTTCAACCGGCGGTGGCTTTATCGTCGATGAGGAGAACTTTCATAGCCAGGGTGAGCAACAACAAGCGCTGCCTTACCCCTTTACCAGTGCCCATGAACTGATAGACCTGTGCCTGCGCAATAACATCAGTATTAGCACCTTGATGATGCGCAATGAGCAGAGCCTTGCCGAGCAGCCTCAGATCGATCAGCGTTTGGCGAAAATTTGGCAGATTATGCAGGAGGGGATTGAGCGTGGTTGTGCAACCGAGGGCTTCTTGGCGGGGCCGTTACGTGTACCTCGTCGTGCGCCGGCGCTCCATCGCCAGCTGCTGTCCAGTGGTAACTTGGCAGGCGACCCGATGATTATTATCGACTGGGTGAATATGTTTGCCCTCGCCGTCAGTGAGGAGAATGCAGCCGGTGGCCGAGTTGTCACGGCGCCAACCAATGGTGCTGCCGGCATTATTCCGGCGGTGTTGGCATACTATGATAAATTTATTGAGCCGGTCGGTGTCGAGCAATATAGCCGGTTTATCTGCGCTGCAGCGGCCATTGGCGGCCTGTATAAACGCAATGCCTCTATTTCGGGTGCCGAGGTAGGGTGTCAGGGAGAGATCGGTGTGTCCTGCTCGATGGCGGCGGCGGGCTTAACTGAATTACTCGGTGGCAGTCCGATGCAGGTGGCTGAGGCTGCTGAAATAGCCATGGAGCACCACTTAGGCTTGACCTGCGATCCGGTGGCTGGCCAGGTACAGGTACCTTGCATCGAGCGTAATGCGATCTCGTCGATGAAGGCGATTAATGCCTCTCGCATGGCGTTGCGTCGCAATACCGAGCCGATGGTATCGCTCGATAAGGTGATTGAGACCATGTACGAAACCGGCAAAGATATGAATGCAAAGTATCGCGAGACCTCGCAGGGTGGCTTGGCGCTAAAGGTTGCCTATACCTGTACGTAATAATGAAGCAGTGAATGCTTGATCCCGCCAGCAGCTGTCACAGTGCTGGCCTATTTATCCCCTCCTAGGTTTTATCCCCTCTACTATCACCGTGCTAATTTGTTGATATTGAGCATTTATTTGGCCATGCTAGGCTTGTTCTGTAACGATTTGCGCTGACGTCGTCGGTTGCTGCCGCCCTGTGGGTATGGTGTTTGTCATTGGCAGCGGCGAGTCTCGGTATTATTTGTGAATGCAGTGATCCAAAATATTGTCACTGGCGTATAACCAATAACAGAATCAATTACTGTCCTTAACCAGCCAACGGTACTGTCAATATTATGGCCGCTGAAACAGATAAAAAACCGTCGAAAGATGCGATATTGTGGCAGCAATGCCTGATCCGTATCGGCGATGAGCAAGATGAGCAGGCATTCAGCCAATTGTTTGATATTTTTGCGCCCAAGATACGCGCCTTTAGTCTGGCGGCACAGCCTGGCGCCTCCATGGTTGCCGATGAATTGGTACAGGATGTAATGCTGAAGATTTGGAACAAGGCGCACCTTTATCAACCGAAAAAGGCCGCCGCTTCTACTTGGATTTTCACTCTGGCCAGAAATGCCCGTATCGATTATCTGCGCAAGAACGGCCGCTATTCATCGGACATAGATCCAGAGGATATATACCTCAATATTGTCGACGAAAGCCAAGATGTTTTCGCCGCCACACAGCAGAAGCAAGATGAAGATAATATTCGACTTTCGATGGCTCAGTTGCCGGTAGATCAGCAGCAGGTGTTGGCCAAGGTCTATATGGAAGGCAAGAGTCATCAGCAAACAGCCAATGACTTGGCACTGCCCTTAGGGACGGTGAAGTCGAGAGTGAGATTAGCATTGAGCAAACTAGAAGTAATTATGAGGAGAGCGTTATGATGACCTCAAACACAGCGGTTAAATACCACCCCAGCGATGATCAGCTGATTGATTTCAGTGCCGGTTCTCTGCCAATGAGCAGGGCGCTGACTATCTCAGCGCATATCGATCAGTGTGCTGTCTGCCAGCAGAATATCAATAAGCTGCAGTTGCTGGGTTCGATTCAGTTGGAAACCATCGCTTCGCAGCCGGTGGCTGACACTGTTAAGGCCTCGGTATTGGCCAAGATCAGTGCCGCCAAACAACACCCTACACCACGGCCAAAGCCTGCTGCAGAGCAAGCGCCAAAGCGTGTCGGCGGGCTGACGATTCCCCGTTGTTTGTCGCGCTGGGTGCCCGATGATTATCAGTCGATTAAGTGGACGAAAATCACCAGCAGCGTCTTCCTCAGTGAGCTATGCACCGACGGTAATGGTGCCAAGGCCTCATTGGTAAAGGTCAAAGCCGGCGGAAGTATGGCGCATCACGGCCATAGTGGTGAGGAAGTCACGGTGATATTACAGGGCAGCTTTTCCGATCAGGATGGCAGCTACAATCCCGGTGACTTTATCTTCCGTAAAAGTGGCGATAAACACCAGCCCGTTGCCACGCACGATCAGGACTGTATTTGTTTGATTGTACTCGATGGCCCTGTGCAATTTACCGGCTTCTTTACCCGCTTGCTAAACCCCTTTCTGCGGTTAACTCACCCGGTACCATCATTTTAGTCATTTCGCCGAGGCCAGCCTCGGCTATTTTTGCCCTATAACGGAGTTAACTATGCAGGCAACAGTGCTGGCAAAAAGTGATTGGGATTTGGCTGCCATTGAGCAGTTTTTACGTGTTCAAAATACCCCCATGCGCATCGCGGTCATGGACAGCGACGGCTTTCCCATGATTTGCTCGGTGTGGCACCAGTATCGGCAGGGCAATATCTATGCCGTTGCGCACAAAAATAGTAAGCTAATCAGAAAGCTGCAGCAGACACCGCAATGCGCATTCGAGGTTGCATTGAATAAGCCGCCCTATAAAGGGGTGAGAGGACAGGCGGTTGCCACCATTGGCGAACAGGATGCGGCGTCTCAATTGGATGACTTACTCAACCGGTTTATCGGTGACGGCTACGATCAGTTGCGTACCTTTCTCAGTAGCCGCGGTGAAGACGAGCGTGTTATCACCCTGACCCTGGGCAAGATAACGGCCTGGGATTTTAGTGGCCGTATGCAGGCCTAATAGTCTTTGTTGTTGAGATGATTCACAATTAACGTTGCGGCGCGGTCTACCTCGGCCTGGGTATTATAGGCGCCGAGACTAAAGCGCACAGAGCCTGCCGACTGTAGAGAGCCTTTACCCAGCAGGTTGATCGAGCCTGAGCAAGCCTTGCCTGCGGTAAAGGCCAGTTCCCCCCCCAGTTGCAGTAACAGATCCAAACCTTGGCTGCCGATGAACGAGCAGTTTAGGGTATTGCATAAACGCAGGGTATCATTGGTGCTGCCATTGATGTCGACGCCATCGCCGAGAGCATGTTTTAGCTGCTGCCATAGGCTATTGCGTAGCGTCATCATCTGCCGTTGGCTGCTGGCAATGTCCTTGTTAAGCAGTTGTTTGCATGCCTCACCCATTCCCACCGCTAAAATCACATTGTCAGTACCAGAGCGGCGCTGCTGTTGCTGTCCTGCGCCCCGTATAAAGCTACTGATCTCAGCGTCGATACCGTGGCGAATATAGAGGGCGCCAACGCCCTTGGGGCCGTAAAATTTATGGGCGCTGAGTGATAATAAGTCTGCGTTGAGCTTGGCCACGTCGATGGTTAGTTTGCCGGCAGAGCACACCGCATCGACATGAAATAAAACCTGCTGCTGCTGGCACCACTGGCCAATGTCGGCAATTGGCTGGATCGAGCCGAACTCATTGTTGGCGTGCATTAAGGTGACTAACAAGGTGTCTTCGCGCAGGTGTTGCTTTAGCTCAGCCGCATCGAAAAATCCCTGTTCGTCGACGGATAAATAGCTGACTTCAAAGCCGTGATTGGCGACCAAGTCTGCCAGTGGCTCCAGGGTGGCTGGGTGTTCAATCGGCGAACTGATAATGTGTTTTTTAGGTTGTGCTGAGGCAAGGCTGTGAAAGGCCGCGCCGTAAATAGCGTGATTGTTGGATTCAGTGCCACCGCTGGTAAAAATAACTTCGTTGCTCTGGCAGTGGAGGTAATCGGCGACCTGTTGACGGCTGTGTTCCAGCGCCTGCTTGGCACCATTGCCAGCCCAGTGGGGCAGCGAGGGATTACCAAAGGCCGTTGTATCGCTGAGGTAATCAATCATCGCCTGAGCAACCTGCGGGTTCAGCGGCGTCGAGGCATTGTTATCGAAGTAAATAGGCGGTGTCGAAATAGGCATAGGCTGTTCACACAGTAAAAATATGAGCCCAAGCGTAAACCCTGGTATCAACTCTGGCAACTCTGGCAACTCTGGCAACTCTGGCAACTCTGGCAACTCAGGGAACAACCAAGCCATATTATGACCTGTTATTTATTGCGACTCTGTGAGCAGTCAATGTTGATGAAGGATTAAAATTGTAGGTTTCACTATGTTTGAATACTATAAAATTGAGTGTAACTAACGTTTTTCAGTTTTTTGGTCATGAGTATTTAATAGGTTGAGTGATGTCGATTGCGATATTAAGTAGTGATAAAACGGACGGTAGCTGGTTTAAGGCGCTGACAGATTTAGCACCTGATATAGCCATTGAGCAGTGGCCTAATATTGATGATGCGAAGCGTGTAGAGTTTGCTCTCTGTTGGCAGCATCAACCAGGAACCCTGCTGCCGATGGTTAATCTGCGTTGTATTTGCTCGATGGGGGCTGGTATTGATCATCTACTGAATGATCAACAGCTGCCCCAGGGGCTGCCGGTAGTACGTTTGATCGATCCGCTGTTGTGCTCATCGATGTTCGAATATCTATTATCGGCTATTATGCAGCAGCTGCGTCACTGGTCTCACTACCGTCAACAGCAGCGACAAGAATCCTGGACACCCAGGTTAACCGCCTCTATCGAGCAGACTAAGGTTGGTATTTTAGGGTTGGGCGAGCTGGGCAGTTATAGCGCCAAGAGATTGGCGGCCATTGGTTTTCAGTTATCTGGCTGGTCACAGAGTCAAAAAGAGATACCGGGGGTGGCAAGCTATCGTGGGGACGCAGAATTGTCAGCCTTTATCGGCGAGCAAGATTTCATTATTTGCTTGTTGCCACTGACAGCTAAGACCGACGGTATCTTGAATCACAGCCTGTTTCAGCAAATGAAGGCCGGCAGCTATTTGATTAACGTTGGCCGGGGTGGCCATGTGGTCGAGAAGGACTTGTTGGCGGCTTTGGCCAGCGGTCAATTGGCGGGTGCATGCCTCGATGTCTTCCAGCAGGAGCCGCTGCCTTCTGGTCATCCATTTTGGCGCTGCGATAACTTGGCGCTGACCCCCCATTGCTCGAGCATTACGGATCCGGTCTCAGTGGCTCCGCAAATCATTGAGAATTATCGGCGTATGCAAGAAGGGCGGCCGTTAGTTAATGAGGTTGATATGAAAAGAGGATATTGAGAACCGGAAATTTCGGCACAATTTAACTTGCCAACCGGCCTTAAAGCATTGTTAACTATCAGAGTTGTCATATTGATACTGTGCAAATATTAATAACCAACTACTCTATAGCGTTATTAGCGCGTTTTAGGTGATAAATCATGCAAATCGGAATTGTATGCCACCCAAGTATCGGTGGTTCTGGCTTGGTAGCCACTCAGCTCGGTCTAGGTTTAGCCAAACTAGGCCATCAGGTTCATTTTATCTCGCAATCGCGACCGTTTAAGCTCGCCGAGCATACGAAAAACGTTCATTTCCACTCCGTCGAGGCGATTCATTACCCGCTATTTCAAGACCCCTTATATACCTTCGCTTTAACCGCTAAAATTGTCGAGGTGGCAGAGCGCTACCGACTCGATGTGGTGCACGCGCATTACTCTATTCCGCACTCGTTGTGTACTTATTTAGCCGGCGAGATATCAACGGTCAAGTTTGCCACGGTAACGACTATTCACGGCACCGATGTAACCGTTGTCGGCCAGGATAAGCCGCTCTATCCGCTCAACCAGTTCAGTATTAATAAGTCGAATATGGTGACGACAGTGTCGGCCTTTCAGCGGCAATATGTCTATGAAAATTTTGAGGTAGAGAAGCCTATTGAGGTCATTCATAACTTTATCGATCTCGACGATTTCTCACCAGCCAAGGCGGCACCGTCGGTGCGTCGAACCATGGCCAGTGATGATGAAAAAATCGTCATGCATGTGTCAAATTTCAGACCGATAAAGAATAGCGAGGCGGTTATCACTGCGTTTCATCTGTTGTTGAAACGGGTCAAGGCGCGGTTGGTGCTATTAGGTAGTGGCCCGGATATAGAAGTGATGCAGTCGCGATGTCGGCTGTTAGGCATTGAACAACAGGTGACGTTTATGGGGGATGTCTGTCATGTCGAAGACTATTTGCCCAATGCGGATTGCGTGATTCAGCCGAGTTACCGAGAGTCCTTTAGCATGGTTTTGCTCGAGGCAATGGCCTGTGAGGTGCCGACGGTCAGCAGTAATATCGATGGCATTCCCGAGGTTGTACAGCATGGGGTGACTGGGTTTATAGCTGAACCCGATGATGTGGTGGCGATGGCTGATTACATGGCTGACATCTTATTACACAGCGAAAAACAACAAACAATGGGTCGAGCTGGGCGGTTGAGTGCGGCAAAGAGATTTAACCCTGATGACAAGGTGGCTGAGTATCTAGCTTGTTATCAACAGGCGGTGTCAGAGGCATCAAGTAATTGGTCTGCAGTCGCACCGGGAGAGATACATTATGACAGTACCCACTTCAGCGGTGGCGCCAACAACTGATAAAAAGCCGATGAGTATGTCGACGTTGGTATTGCTATCCTTTGCCGCCGGTATTATATCGGGTCTGTTTTTTGGTGATATGGTTGCCTGGATGTCGATCATCGGTGATGCCTTCATCAAATTGTTACAAATGACCATCATCCCTTATATCATCGTATCGTTGATATCCAGTCTGGGTAAACTCAGCTTTCAGCAGGCTAAAAGCCTGGGAGTCAATGTCGGCAAGCTAATGTTGATTATTTGGTTTTTCGGCCTGTTGTTGATGTATTTTATAAAATTCACTTTTCCTGAATGGCAGGCCGGAAATTTTTTTAGTTTATCAGAACTGAATGGGCCCGAGCCGGTTGATATTTTGGATATATACATCCCCTCCAATCCCTTCTTCTCAATGTCTAATAGTTATATTCCGGCCATTGTTTTATTTTGTTTAGCCACCGGTATCGCGCTTATTTCCATCGAGGATAAAGAGCCATTATTAAGGCCGCTTGAGTTGTTAGGCGAGGCCTTTAACAAGGTGACGCAGTATATTGTTAAACTGATGCCGATTGGAATATTTGCCATGACGGCAGCGACCGCCGGCACCATGGATTTTGACGAATTTCAAAAATTACAAGTATATTTTGTTGCCCATGTGGTCATGACTATTGTGCTAACGTATCTGCTGCTGCCGGCTATTGTGGCGGTGATGACGCCGTTTAGTTATCGCGACATTACCGGTATTGCCAAGGATGCAATGATTACCGCCTTCGCCGCTGGCAATATATTTATTATTTTGCCACTACTGATCGAGCGCACAAAAGAACTGTTTCATAAGTACAATATTGGCGATAGAAAAACAGACGACTATGCCAATATTATTATCCCAGTGGTCTTTAGCTTTCCTAATCTAGGCAAGTTGCTGACCATTGTTTTTGTGTTGTTTGCCGCTTGGTTTTCGGGCAGTGAAATGGACTTTTTAACCTATGTGCCAATGTCGATTAATGGTCTGATCAGTCTTTTCGGTAGTGTCTATTTAACTATTCCGATGCTGCTTGATTCGCTGGAGCTGTCCTCGGATTTATTTCAGTTATATATGGTCTCCAGCCTGTTTACCAGCCGCTTTACCTCACTGTTAGCAGCGATGAATATCTTTGTTCTTGCTGTTGGCGGTACTGCGATGTTAGCCGGTTTAAGCCAATTCGATATGAAGAAACTGGTTATCTACAGCGTTGTCTCTTCGCTGTTGATGGCGGCGATATTAGCCGCCTCGGCGCTGTTATTACGCTCGGTGGTCAATACCGAGTATGTGATGGATGATATTGTGGTGCAAATGAGTTCGGCGCAAAAATTGCCAGAGCGCGTCACAGCCCATGAGTGGAGTGAGATCGCCAGTACCACCGAGCCGCGTACTGTCGATGAAATTATTGAAAGCGGCGTGCTACGGGTGGGCTATAACCCACTGCAAGTACCGTTCTCTTTTCATAATATTGATGGCGAGTTGGTGGGGTTTGATGTTGAGCTGATGAATACACTGGCGGTTGAGCTGGGCGTCAAAATCGCCTTTCTGCCCTATCGTGCTGATAATGTGCTGGATTTGTTAGCCAAGGGGCGACTTGATGTGTTGATTTCAGGTTTTCAGATGACCACCTCCCGCATACAGTTGGTTGATTTCACGCAGCCGGTATTGACGTTGCATTATGCCTTTGTAGTGAAAGACTATCGTGCCGATGAGTTCTCCAGCGATGAACTGATCAGAAAAGCTGGTGAGATTCGTATTGCCTCGGTCGGTGACTATGCCATTATTCCACATATAGAAGAAAAATTTAGCAATATATCCTTTGAAAACATTGGCTCTGATCAGGAGTTTTTTGACGACGACGGTAAAACCTGGGACGGCTTAATGGTAAGCTTGGAGGCGGGAAAGACGTGGACGATATTGAACCCAAGCTACACGACAATTTATAATAGAGACCATATCAAGTCATACCCCGCAGCGTTTGCTGTTGCCAAGGGTAATACCTCGCTGCATACGATGCTCAATAGCTGGCTGGAAATCAAGCAATCATCAGGCTATGTTGATGACTTATATAGCTATTGGATTCTTGGGGAAAACGCCAAGCCTAAAACACCGCGTTGGTCGGTGATTAAAGATGTATTGCATTGGGTGGATGAAAAGTAAACATGAAGAAAAACCTACGATCAGTTTTAGTCTTTACCGTATTATTTGCTGCGCTGGCCGCTGTCTTTTTTGATGATGATAGAGCGCTGCGCTGTGACGATGTGTCTGCGGTGGAGCAGATGTTTAAAGATGGCCACGGTGATGAATACCCGGTCTGTGTCTTTGAGGGTAATAGGCAGTGTGCCTTAATTGCGGTGCAGAAGGGCCACTGCCAGCCACCGGGAAGAAAGGTGAGTGGCTACTATAACGAGAGTGCTCGTTACTGTGTTATTCACGGTGGTCACTACATTGAAATGCCCGGTGTGAATGGTAGTACGCTCGGCGAGTGTGAATTTAGCAATGGCCGGCATATTGATGCCGACACCCTCTACAAACGCAGTATTAAAAGCTACTTCAGTAACTGATGGGGTGGCTCGGCTCAGCGGTGTTGGTAGTTGGGTACACGCTTCTCTAGAAAGGCTGTCACCCCTTCCATGGCATCGCTGCTGGCCAGGGCGACCTTGGCGCATTCGGCTTCCACGGCCATGCCCTGTTCCAAGGTTAAGTCCTGTGCGGCGTCAATACACTGATGTACAAGATTGATCGCAACCTGGCTGTGGCAGGTAACGGTTGTCATCAACTCAAAGGCTTCCGCGACAACGTCATCAGCGCAGTGGCGGTTGATCAGTCCAATCTGTAAAGCCTCCTCAACCAACACCGCTCTACCGGTTAGTATTAATTCTGTTGCCTTCGCCCTGCCGACCAGGGCTGGTAAGAATTGGCTGCCGCCGTAGGTGGGTAGCACAGCGAGCTTTATCTCGGGCAGTGCCAGCCTGGCGTCAGCACTGGCCACTCTAAAAGTGCAGGCCATTGCCAACTCTAAACCGCCGCCGTAGGCAATACCATGGATGGCCGCAACAGTGGTTATCGGTGACTGATAAATGCGAATAAAGAGCGCTCTGACAGTATCGAGTTTATGTTGGCTCTGTGCCATCGACAGCGTTGCTGCTTCGGCCAAATCCGTACCGGCGCTAAAAATACCGTCGGCGCCAGTAATGATTAGGCCTCGATATGAATTTTCTTCCAGTTGCTCAAAACACGCTGCCAGGCCATCAATAACGCTTTTGCTCAGGGCGTTTTTTTTGTGGCTGCGGGTGATGGTAAAAATCGCATAGTAGTCATGCCAGTCGACATGAAAGTCTTGATGCTGCACGTGGAGGCCTTTTCATATTATGATTTTCCCTGATTCTATCCGACATGATCTGCACCATAAAGTCTGATGCCGATAGATGAACAAGCATTAATCAAATCGTTAGAAAGTTTTCGGTGAGTACACTGGATAAGAGTTAATTATTATCCGAATAAAATTTGATGTATTCGAGTGGTCTTGGTCGGTGGATTTGTATAATCGCCCAGCATGTAAACACGGCATTTAGTAAGGGGATAGGGGGCGCTGTCTCTGGCGATTCTTTGGCGCGACAGAAACACATTACAACCCAATATTACTAAGCTGCACAATGAAAACCATAGACCAGGGTGTTGCAATCACTGTAACGGTTAAAGACGCTTTAAAAGAGTAACTTAACTAGGCTACACTGTTGTAAACACGGAAGGAGTGAATGTTACCATGATTGTCTTTTTTATCTGTATTGCGTTATTGCTATTGGGTTATAAATTTTATAGCCCATTTGTCGAGAAGCAGGCGGGGATTGACCCGACAGCTGAGACGCCACAAAGCCGTTTTGAAGAGGGGGTCGATTACGTTGCGATTCACCCTGTTAAGGCTTTCTTAATTCAGTTTTTAAATATCGCCGGTGTCGGCCCCATCTTTGGCCCCATACTCGGTGCTTTGTATGGCCCCATCGCGTTGGTCTGGATTGTGCTGGGTAATATCATTGGTGGAGCGGTACACGACTATTTCTCCGGTGTGCTGAGTATTAAAGAAGATGGCAAAAGCCTGCCAGAGATTGCGGGCCACTATTTCAATATTTTCTTCAAAGGCATTATGTTGATCTTTACCGCCATGCTGCTGTTCTTCGTAGGTGTGGTTTTTATCATGAGCCCCGCTGGCTTGCTGAGTAACCTTGAGGTTTTTGAAGGAACTATTCTTGCGGGCAATACTTTCTGGGTGCTGGTTATCCTCGGCTACTACTTCATGGCGACGCTGTTGCCAATCGATAAAATCATTACCAAGTTTTACCCGCTGTTTGGCTTGCTAATGATTGTGATGACGGTTTCTATTGCTGTGTCATTGTTGTTCAATGCTCCACACCTACCGGTTACTGGTGACTTTTTTGCCTACTTCCAGCACGGCCATTATGCTCATGATTTCTTAGAACCTAACGCCGAAGGTCTGCCGGTGTGGCCGCTATTATTTATGACCATTACCTGTGGTGCAATCAGTGGTTTCCACTCGACTCAGGCGCCGATTATGGCTCGCTGTTTAACCAACGAAAAGTATGTGCGTCCAGTTTATTATGGCGCCATGATGTCTGAGGGTGTTGTCGGTTGCGTGTGGGCCTTGGCGGGTATTGCTGCTTTCCCAGGTGGTTATGTCGAGCTTAAATCACTGCTGGATCAGGGCGGTCCTGGCCTGGTTGTTAATCATGTTGCCAGCAGTTACCTCGGTGTCTTCGGTGGTATTATGGCGATCATCGCCGTGGCAGTATTTCCGATTACCTCTGGTGATACGGCATTCCGCTCGCTGCGTTTAACCATAGTAGATGCCTTTAACATCCCTCAAAGTATGCGTAACCGTATCTTGCTAGCGGTGCCGATTTTGGTCATTGCCTACTTTATGACCAAGATTGATTTCTCGTTGATCTGGCGTTACTTCGCCTTCTCGAACATGCTACTTTCTACCAGCGTTCTGTGGCTGGCCACAAAGTATCTGTTTGATCGTGGTACCTTCCATTGGATTGTCAGTATTCCTGCCGTTATCGGTACCAGCGTGACGGTCTCATATATTATGAGCGCCGGCATTGGCTTTGGTCTGCCCCATGGACTCGGCACCCCGATTGGTGTTGGCGTCGGTGCTGCTGCCTTATTGCTGCTGATCATTGTCCATAGCAAACGTCAGCCTGTCGCCGCATAAGCGCTCGTGTTAGCTGAAAAGCGATGGCCTTGAGTCATCGCTTTTTTTTCCTTTTTTTAGTGATCATCGTTGCCGCTTGGCTGTTCATACTATACTTATTACCCCGATAGATGGAGCGTTACCATGGCCGATTGCTTAACCCCCGCCGAAATGTCCGCCGCACTCAATGGCATTAACCGCTCACAGCAACAGTGGCGAATAGTCGATGGACGGTTGCACACCACATTTATGTTTTCAGATTTCAGTCAGGCCTTTGCCTTTATGACCCAGTGTGCGTTGGCGGCAGAGAAACTCGATCATCACCCCGAGTGGTTTAATATCTATAACAAGGTTGTCGTCGACTTGATCAGCCATGATGCAGGGGGAATAACCGCACTCGATTTTGCCCTGGCGGCACGAATGAATAACGCCATTAGTCGCTAGTCCTGTTACCCTGTTTTTTTTGGTTGAGGCTGCACAGTGGTATTAGCAATTGATAAAAATGACGTGTTGGTGGCGTTGATCGCGGCACTTGAGGCCACCCATCAACAAGCTGAAAAGGCGGCGCTGCAGGCCTATCAGACGGCAACCGACGTTGAGAATATCGCCGAAAATAAGTATGACACACTGGGGTTGGAGGCTTCGTATCTGGCCCAGGGACAGGCTAAGCGAGTGGCGCAGTGCCTGCAAGATATTCATCAGTATCGGCGGCTGCGACCAACCCCCATCGATCAAGATTCGCCGATTAGTATCGGTTCTCTGGTCTCCTATCGGCAAGATGCTCTTGCCTGCAGGGTGGTCTTTATTGGCCCCGCTGCCGGTGGGCTGAGTTTCGATGTCGATGGCACTGAGGTCGTGGTGGTAACGCCTGTTTCCCCGCTGGGTACATTACTGCTGGGCAGCTATCTCGATGACACTTTGATCACCCGTATTGGCGGCGTCGACAAACGCTATCAAATTATCGGCCACATTTGAAAAACTGTGTAGATAGAGCGCTTTGTTGTTCTATAGCAGTCGTTTTAGGGCGGCTTTATGCACATCAAAATAATACCGCCAGCACGCGGTGGGCGAAGACCGGTATAAAAAGCTTTAGATAACTGTTGATATATATAAGTTATTGATTAATAACTAGTATATATCCTGCTGGTTAAAAAATGTACAATCCGTTCGCCGCCTACAAATAGCGTAGCTTTCGGCGCTATGCCAACATTTTATCCACCAAGTTACCCACAGAAACTGTGGAAATGTATACAACCGTGTAATGTTTGTTCAATTTGTGCCCCGTGTTGCAGAATCGGCTGTTTGCTGTGCTACAGCGAGGTGACCAAGGCCGTGACTTTGGCGCCGAAAGCAAGGTCTTTGAGGGCGTGTTATCGCAGGTCTCCCGAGTATCTAGTGTTAAACAGTAATTAACGCTTAACCTCTGATATGACACTTTGTTACGATGACCTGATTATTGTTAGAGGGGGGACTGAATGCTCGCTATTTTTAACACCAAGCCGCTGCTGCCTGAGCAGAGTGCCGACTGGATCTATCAATGCTTTGCCTGGGCGTTAGCTAATTTTGATCGCCAGGAGTTCAACGAGAGAACACGCTTAATCGAGCCGACTAATGCGTTTTTCCCTGGCCGGGTCGATAGTGTTCACGCCAAGGCCGTCAACATTTTCAGTCATTGTCAGCGCTACGCCGGTTTAAGCCATTGGCCTTTTGTGTTGTTGCCGCCGGAGCAGTTCAGTCAGCAGTCACCCGCCTTACTGGGCTTGACGACAATTGAACGAGATTCCTCGGGTAGTGAGGGGTCGCCAGTTTCGCTGTTGAGCACCGACACGGTATTAGCCCTCAGCTATCAACCGCAACAAACCCTTAAGCCTGAGGATTTGTCATCCAGTTTTGCGCACCTGTTGGCGCAGCATATGGTGGCTCAGTCACAGCAGTTGCCACCGGGTGGTCGAGACTATTTCATCGAGGCGACAGAGGTGGTGGCTATCTTCCTTGGTTTCGGTGTGATGATGGTCAACTCTGCTTATTCATTTAAAGGTGGCTGCGGCAGCTGTTATAACGCCAGTGCGAATCGTCAGGCAAGCTTGAGTGAGAATGAAGTAGTCTTTGCCTTGGCGGTATTTTGTCAGTTGAAAAGTATTCCATACGGGCAGGCAACACGTTATTTGAAGGCGCATTTGCGCGCTAGCTATAAGCGCGCCGTCAAGCAGATTAAGAGTGATATAAAGGCCAATAACTATTTGACGCTGGCTTAGTACTCGATACCAATGCCAACGACGAGACGGAGATCATCACTCTTCGGGGTAATACCGTCTTCATCAGCCTGCGGGTTTTTGGTGTGGTCCCAGTTCAGTGAAATATCAAGATCGAGCATTTTTGTCAGTTCGATTTCGAGACCGGTACTCAAATAGTGGTTGTAAGTGCCTGAGGCACTGTTCACAAAGTTGCCAGAGTAGTTAAGGAAGTAGTCTATATCACCGGTGATCTCGTATTCATAATCGCTGGATAAGCCGAATGAACCGGTATTCTCTCTGTCGTTTTTTCCCTCTTCAACCGTGATGAACTGTGTTTGCTGAAAGGCTGGGCCGGCAACAATATTCCACTCGGTTCGGTCGTTATCAACAATGTCATAACCAAGGCCGGTACCCACGGTGTACTTGCTGTTGATGTTTTGGAATGGGTCATGAAGATATTCGAGGAAAATGGGGCGCCAAAATAGGCGGTCACGAATGAATCGGTCCCAGCTGAAATTAAAACGCTGATTATCCGCGGTTTCCTCATTGTCGAGTTGGCTATAGTTGGCAATATAATCGAAATCTAAACGATTGCCGACGGTTCTGCGCTTAGCTTTTAAGCTGGAGGTTATGTCGACCTGATCGGAGTTGCCCTGGCGAATATTGGCGCCGAGGCTAAATTTAGCCACCCAGTAGTTACTTTCCTTGGCCTCACCGGCGGTGGCGCTGAGGATGGCATGGCGAGAATACCCCTGTTCTTCGCCGTTGAAATGGAGCTGATCATCGATCATGGTGATTTGGCCAACACGGTCAATACCCCCAAGGAATCGCACCTCTAACACCTGTGCGGTGCGTAAACTTTTAATGTCTTCGAGGTCGATGGTGACCTCATCAAGTTCGTCGCTATCGAATTCAACGGCATCGTTGTAGAGCACAATAACCTCGCCCTTGAGCCATTCACCAGAGGTTAACTGCAACCAATCCCATTTTTCAGCCTTCGGTGGCGTTGGGTTCCAGTCCTCATCAGCATGGCTGACGAGCGGGAGTAGCGTAGCAAAGCAAAGGATCAAGAGGACGCGCAGAAACATAGTGGGGTGATACCTGGCAGAATGTCGAAAATAGCGGAGTTGCCGCCGTCGAACTCACTCATAATGACGAGGCGAATATTAATTAGTGGATAACATGAACAAATAGTCTTCCACTGAGTAAAAAAACGGTGTTACATAAATGTATCAGCCAAGTTGAGTATGGCGGAGCAGGGAATTGACTTCAAGTACTGCAACATACATTCGCCAGGATGGCGGCAACCATAACTATAATGATAAAAAGGTGTGACAGAATGACGACCGAGACAACACAAAGCAAAACAGAGCGCAGCATAGAAGAGGTGTTTAATCCTGCCTCGGATGCATACTGTCAAAACCCGATGCCGCAGTGTCGTGCCCTGGCTGAGCGTGGCCCGATGGTTTTTTACCCACCCTGGCAGGCGTGGGTGATGACCGATATTGGCGATATTATGGATTGCTGGCGTCGTGAGTATTTGTCGTCGGACTTTTATGACTGGGAGTTTGCTCCGCAAAAACCGAATGAAGATGATTGGGGTAATTTTGAAAAGGCGTTGATTGGTCATAGCCTGGTTGCCGATCACAGTCATCATCGCTTGATACGCAAGGTCGTCTCGCCTGCATTCTCACGTAATGTGGTCGATGAAATTCAGCGACGCATAGAGCCAGACATCGATAAGCTACTTGCCTCGCTGGGTGAGCCGGCGTCCTTCGATTACATTAAACAAGTGGCCGAGCATATTCCCTTTATCACCATAACTCGTATGATTGGCATTCCTGAGAAGTACTGGGACGAGATAAAACCACTGATAGAGAACTTTACCGAGACTTGGAATCCGACAATATCGGAGGAACGCCGGGAAGAAGTCAGGCAGCAGTGTAACCATGCCATCGATTTAATTAAGTTGGTTATTGCCGAGAGAAGAACGTCGCCAGAGCAGGATGACTTTTTGAGCACCATGCTAGAGCTGGAGGCTGCCAACCCGGATTTCACCGAGTGGGATATTATTACCCTTATCTTGGCGCTTATCGGCGCTGGTGCTGATACCACTCTGATGGCTCAGCAGTGGTCTGTTTATGCACTGGTGAAAAACCCTGATCAGCGTGATGCTGCATTGGCCACTCCCGAGTCCTTCTCAAATGCCTTTACTGAAATTTTACGTTGGAGCATGAATTCAAAAATGGGCTTTGCCCGTTATGCACCGGAAGATATGGAGGTATTAGGGCAGCAGGTGACGAAGGGGCAGCTGGTCTTATTGATGCCGCATCTCGATAAAATGGATCCCGAACGCTTTCCCAATCCAGAGGTGTTGGATGTCAGCCGTAACTTTGATCCAGATATTTTATTCGGTTATGGCCCGCGTTACTGTATTGGTGCAGCAATGGCTAAGCGTCAACTGTATCTCACCATTACCAAACTGTTCGAACGTTTCCCCAACCTGACCTTGGCTGAGGAACCGGTGCGCGATAACAGTAATCATAATTCTATCTGTCTGAAAGAATTGCGTTTGCAGACTAATATCGGTTGATTGGGTCCACACCCCTACGATGATCAAGAGTTATCGAGGGGGTAAAAGTAAAAAAAAAACCACCTCCTTTGGGACTATGTTGAAAAAATATAGTTTGAAAATACTCGATTTAGGGCTTGGTGATAGTGTTAAACTTTTCGTCAACAGATTAACCGCACAGCCGACGCTGTTCTGTTAATTGCTTAACTAATCAGTTCAGATGTCTACTGACGAAAATAATATAGAAGGTATTGGAATGAGTCGTTTGCAGGGTAAAACAGCGATTGTTACAGGCGGTGCACGGGGAATGGGTGAGGCCACTGTTCGTGGTTTAGTGGCACAGGGTGCCAAGGTTGTTATTGCCGATGTGTTAGAGGATGAAGGTGTTGCGTTGGCAGCTGAGCTGGGTGATGTTGCCAGCTTTGTTAAAATGGATGTGACCAGCAAGGCCGACTGGGCCGTTGCTGTCGCCGAGGCGGAAAAGCTTGGCTCATTGAATGTACTGGTCAACAATGCGGCTATTTTACTGCATAAGACCATTATGGAAACCACCGAAGAAGACTTTATGAAGGTGGCGACGGTGAATCAGCTCGGTACCTTTCTGGGTATGCAGTCTGTGTTTGAGGCGATGAAGGCCAACGGCGGCGGCTCTATTATCAATGTCTCCTCTATTGATGGCATTCAGTCTAAGAACAGCCTCTGTGCATACAGTGCAAGCAAGTGGGCTGTCCGTGGTATGACTAAATCCGCCGCGGTAGAAATGGGTAAATACGGTATTCGCGTCAACAGTGTTCACCCCGGCGGTATTTATACCGCAATGCACGGCTCAGAGTTTATCAGTGTCGAACAGGCCAATGAGTTTTATCCCACCCATCCGCTGCCCCGTGTTGGTCTGCCGCACGAGGTGGCCAATGTCACGATTTTTCTCGCCTCAGACGAGGCGACTTACAGCACCGGTGCCGAGTTCATCGCCGACGGTGGCTGGAGTGCCGGCCTGGTTAACCCGGCGCTGCCACAGTTATAAACTGACGTTACCGGTGTTGTAACTCAGCGCCGCAGCAGTTTTAAATTATCGCAGTCGCTGATTTTCTGGCGTAATATCGGGCTTGGTTAACAGGGTTGCCAAGCTTTTTTTATCGCGGAATATAAGGTCAAAAGTAGAGGTTATAATGAATCAAGGCGTGTTGTTTAATGATGATTGGCACTATCACACAGTACATCAATGTTGGTGTTTCAGTGGCCAGCTCGCCGGTGATTTAATCATGATCGCCTGTCGTTCTCTGGATGAGCAAGCCTGTTCGCCGAGCAGTGAGCAAGTGTTGGATGCTGAGTATGCCGCAGAACAGTGGTTGCAAGATAATGACCCTCCGGCGCAGGGCATGGTGTGGCTGCAGTAACGGCAATGCTATCGAATGCCGATGGTCTACGCTGGTGGAGGACTATATACCGAGGGGACACGAGGATATGATGTGAGCAATTTTAACAAGACAATACCTGTCGTTGGCGAGGCTGACAGCGATGCCATTGTCATTACCGAAACGCTGCTTTTTACCCTCAATCAGCTATCTGCACTGGGGCTTTGCTACTCGATAGAACAGGGTGGTGAGGGAGTGAACTTTTACCGTTTATTACTGCATATCGAAGCACAAACAGCGCAATATCATATTGCCGATGCCCCCCGTCAGCGGCTGACCATAAAAATGACCTGTTTCCATCGTCAAGCCTGGGAGTTCGATCCTGCTGCCAGCGATAAATTCATTTTTTTCTGGCCGGTGCAATGTACTGGGGCATTTAGTATTGAACCCTATATTGCACAGCTGCAGCGCTCACTGATCAGATTGGAGTAGCGCCGGGGATAACCGCTGGCCGTGAAGGCTGGCCAGCGGGGAAGAGCGCTTACTCTTCGTGCTGGTAGCCGTGTTCTATGGCCTGTCCGTCTTCGCCAATGGTGACAAAGACGACCTTGTCGACGGTGATAATTTCTGTCTTGGTTTTCTTGTGGCGAATCTGGCAGGAGACGGTGATCGATGTCTTGCCGACAGAGACCAGCTTGGTGCCAATTTCGACGATCTGCCCCACCTCCCCCGGGTTTTTGAAGTTAATCTCTGACATGTGAACCGTGACGAGGTGAGAACGGTTGAGTACACAGGAGGCAAAGATGGCCGATTCCTCATCGATCCACGACAGTGCCGTGCCACCAAATAGTTTGCCGGCGGCGTTGAGGTCAGGGTAGGAGATAATTTTGCGCGTTCTGAATAAGGTATCGTTCATATTTCAGGGCCTTTGGGTCATAAAACGGGGTGCTACTGTTCCGCGTAGAGCATACGATTAGCGTTTTAGTTAAGCAACTAATGGTGACGAAGAACGGCTGTTTCTGTCGCTGTTTTAATCGATGATAACCATTCCTCAGAGTCGAAACTCTTTACGATAATTGACACTTGTCACCTCTGGGTGATGGCGGAGGCGGGTTCTATACTCGGAAACAACTTTGAAGAATGCGTCGCCATAGCAGCCCAGCTGCCTGCGTCTATAGCATGAAGAATGAGTCCCGATAAAAAATAACAATAACGGATGACACGCTAATGAAGACTTATAACAAGATACTGACTGCTGCTATTTTATCCGCTGCCCTATCAGCCTGCGGCGGCGGTGGTGGCAGTAGTAACAGTAGCGCTGGCGCTGCTGGCGCGGATGATCCAGCAGATACGCCCTCAAACCCGCCGGCAGTCACACCGGTTGAAGATCTTATGGCCCCTGCCAATGTCGTTGCGGCGGCGGGTGATAGCATTATCCGCATCAGCTGGGATGAGGTTGCTCAAGCCAATGCTTATACAGTGGTCATCACTTCAGATGTGGGGCAAACAACCACCAGCTGTGTAGCCACCAACAGTTATGCTCCTGTTGTGGTTAATGGCGAGAGTTATTCTATTACCGTGCAAGCGGCTCTGTTAGACGGTGTTGAGTGTACCAATGAGGGCGAGGCATCTGCGGCTCAAAAGGCTGAGCCGTCAGAGATCGCCTTGTCATCTCTCAGCTTTAACGATGTTGCGCTGCAAAATTGTGTGCTCGATCAGGCCAGCTATCTTGACGTCACTACGGTGAGTGAGCTGGATGAACTCGACTGTGGCAGCTTTAATATTACAGACCTAACAGGTATTGGTCAGCTGACGGGTTTAACCAAACATTTATTTTTATTTGATAATGAAATCGCATCATTGCAGCCTTTGTTAGAGTTAATCCCAGGCCGCTTAGAGCAGCTCGATTTAGAAAGCTATAACAGTACGCAAGATGAGGGTGACGATGCAGCCGGTGATATTAGCGCCTTGGCGGGGTTCGAATTTAATGGTGAAGCTGGCAAGTTGTTTTTAGCCAATAACCAGATTGTTGACGCCTCACCATTGGCCGGCAACCTGACTATTGCCATGCTAGAGGTGTCGGGCAATAACATTACCTCGTTGGATGATATTGCCAAGATCCCTCACCTCACTGCACTGTCAATTTGGGAAAATGGCCTGTCAGATCTTTCGGGCTTGGAGGCAGCGGTTAAGCTGGAGTACTTAGAAATTGATGGCAATAATGTCACAGAGGTTGAGTCGCTGGCAAAGCTCGTGAAGTTAACCGAGCTGTATATCACCGATAATAATTTGCGCGACGTGTCCTCGTTGACAGTCTTAACTGAGCTGACTCAGCTAGACCTCGATCAAAACCCAAACCTGGACTGTGATAGCGTTGACATCGTGGTAGCTGCGCTGACTGAGGCAACAATTTATGCTGAAGCCTGTGTGCCGACGTAGGGGCTGTTCTGCATAAAAAAACGAGCCTGCAGGCTCGTTTTTTTATGGCTGAGTTTTGTCGCGGCTAGATCAATTTTGCGACATTTTCTATTGTCTCTCTCAGCCATCGATGCGCTGGTGCTTGGTCGAACTTCTTGGCCCAAATCATATTCAGCTCAATAGGCCGGGTCTTGTAGGGGATGTCGATGGCGCGAACACCAAACTTATCTTGATGCTTCTCGACCAGTCCACGAGGCAGGATGGCGATGGCGTCACACTCGGAGACCGTGGCTAAAATGCTAAATTCTGACGAGTGTTCACAGTAGGTGGGGCGGGCATCTAGTCGCTGTAAAATAAAATAATCAGCTAACGTTAGATTAAAGCGTCGATGACTCAGCAGTACATGCTGCTCGGCTTCAAATTGCTCGATAGAGATGGAGTCTGTAATACGCGGGTGATTCTTTCTCACCAGACAGCACATATCACTGGAGTGTATTTTTAGATTGTTGAGGGAGGGCTGCGGTGGTACGAAAATATCGAGCAGCAAATCGACCGTCTCATTTTCTATATCATGATAAACCTGCTGATCGTCGGCGGGCAGTTGCTTGAACACGATGTCGATATTGGTGTCGGCAATGGCCTGTTTAATCTGCGGCAGTGCCATGTGAATAGCAGAGTCATAGGCATAGACAATAAAGGTTCTGGCCGATGTTTTCGGATCGAACGCTTCTAGGCTGTTGACCACTCTCTCTATATCAATAATCGAGCTGGCCAGCTGGGCAAATAACTCATCGGCTACCTTGGTGGCTTTCGTTGTGCGGCCCTCACGATAGAACAGCTCGCTGTTGAGGCTGCGTTTGAGCCGGCCAATGGCATTGCTGACCGAGGACTGGGTCAGGTCCAGTTCTTCCGCCGAGCGGGTAAAGGATCGGGTGCGGTAGACCGAGATGAATATTCGGAATAAATTGAGGTCTAAATGCTTGAGCTTTGGCATGGCTTTATCTATTCATATTGTGAATACTATCCCTCATCTTAGATGTATTTCATCACTGCTACAACTGGGTTATGGTGGCTATAGAACAAGAATTAGGCTGATTAGCGATGAAATTGACATACATTATGACTTATTTGGCTCTGGCCCTGGCTGCCACAGCCTTTGCGGATGAGGCGGTGGTCTTGGATTATCAGGGCAAACCGGCCACGGCCGCGACTATTGCGCAGAATAAGGCGTTTGCTGTCGACCTTAATTGGCAGGACGTGACGGCGTTTGAGAATGCTAAAAAAGGCTTGATCGCCCCCTTCGATCAGAACACGGCCGATTTAATGCGCAACGATTACCTGTTCATTAATCAGACCATGCCCGATTCAATCAACCCGTCGCTATACCGGCAGGCAACATTGAATATGGCGGCCGAGGGTCTGTATCAGGTTAGGGAGGGTGTCTATCAGGTGCGGGGCGCCGATCTGTCTAATATGACGCTGATTCGCAGTGATAACGGCTGGATTGTGCTCGATGTTTTACTCACCCGTGAAGCCGCCAAGGCCTCGTTAGAGTTCGCCCTGGCGAATATGCCAGAGGGTGGTGAGGCGCCGGTGGTGGCGATGATTTACTCGCACTCCCACGGCGACCATTTCGGTGGCTCACGGGGGGTTACCGATCTGTTCCCCGATATTGATATTTACGCTCCGGTGGGCATGACCGAAGAAGTCATCAGCGAAAACCTGCTCGCTGGCAATGCCATGTCACGACGCACCGTCTATCAGTACGGCTCAGGCTTGCAGGCACATCCCCACGGCATTGTCGATGCGGCCTTGGGTAAGGCCTTGTCAGAAGGCAGTATCGACTATGCCCTGCCGACTCAATTGTTTAATCAGCAGCAGCGCCAGGAGAGTCATACCATTGACGGCGTTGAGCTGATTGCCCTCGATGTGCCGGGTGCCGAGGCACCGGCTGAAACCGTACTGTACTTCCCCGCCATGAAAATGCTGTGGACGGCGGAGTTAACCTTTCACGGCATGCACAATATCTATACCTTGCGCGGCGCCAAGGTACGCGATGCGCTGGCTTGGTCCAAGTATATTAACGAGATGTTGGTGTTTTGGGGGGATGAGGCGGAAACCTTGATCGCCTCCCACTCCTCGCCAATTTGGGGCGGGCAGAATATTCGAGACTTCTTGACCCTGCAGCGTGATAACTATGGCTTTGTTCATAACCAGGCAATGCGCCTGGCCAATAATGGCGTAGTGATTCAGGACATCGGTGAGGCGTTAGAGGCGCTGGTGCCGGCGACGATTAAGCAGTCATGGGCCACCAATGGCTACCATGGCAGTTATAGCCATAACGCCAAGGCGGTTTACAACCGCTACCTCGGCTATTTCGATATGAACCCGGCCAATCTTAATCCGTTACCAACCCTGCCAGAGGCCTTGAAATATGTTGAATACATGGGCGGCAGCCACCACATACTGAAGCGCGCTCAGCAGGACTATACCGCTGGAGAGTATCGTTTTGTTTCGACAGTGCTCAATCATCTCGTGACTGCGGAGCCTGGCAACATAGCAGCCCGCGAGTTGTTAGCCGATAGCTATGAACAGCTAGGCTATCAGGCGGAAACAGCCGGTTGGCGCAATATCTACTTAACCGGTGCGCTGGAGTTGCGAGAGGGCATACAGCACACGGCGCTCAAGCCGCCCTCGAAGGATGTAATGGCCGAGCTAACCTTTGCTGAGTTGTTTGATCTGTTGGCGGTGCGTGTGGATAGCAACGAGGCCGAAGAGATTGGCTTTGTAAACTTTAATGTGATCGACCCAAGTAACGGCGTGATTACCTATGTTGAACTCAGTAATGCCAATTTAAATAATATTGTGGTCGCCGAGGCGCGTCCTGCGCAGGCCACGTTAACCATTAGCAGTAAAAACTTTGTCGATTTTATGATCGGCGAACGCGGCATTACCGGTTTGATTTTTAGTGGTGATGCCAGCGTCGATGGCAATCCATTAGCGATATTAAAGGTGCTGTCGACGTTGGTCGAGCCAGATCCTTATTTCGCCATTGTGCCGTCTCAATAAAAATTAAATATCAGTTAAAATTTAAAATATAAACGAAAAATAACAATATAAGGAATACTAAGATGTTGAAGAAAGCTACGCTGTCCTTAGCTATACTTGCCGTTGTTGCGAATGTGCAGGCGCAAGATATGATGTTAGAAGAAGTCATTGTAACGGCGCAGAAACGCAGTCAGTCGTTGCAGGATGTGCCGATCTCTATCACCGCGATGACCGGCGAGTCCTTGGATCAATACAATATTACCAATGTGGCCGATTTGTCCTCATCGATCCCCAACTTAACCGCCACCGATGGCGTCATCAGTAATGCCATTTACATTCGCGGTGTCGGCACCGGCGCCAACCAGGGCTTCGAACAATCAGTGGGAACCTTTGTCGACGGTGTCTATCGCGGTCGCGCGGCATTGGCCAGTACGGCTTTCTTTGATCTTGAGCGGATAGAAGTGCTGCGCGGGCCGCAGGGCGTATTATTCGGCAAGAGTGTTATTGGTGGTGCGATCAGCTCCACTACAGCGAAACCAACGGAAGAATTTGAGGCTAAAGTTACTGCCCTCTATGAGCCGGAATATAACAGTAAAGAAGTACAGGGTATTGTCAGCGGCGGCTTAACCGACAGTCTGTCGGGACGTCTCGCTGTCCGCGGTTATCAGAGTGATGGCTTTATGGAAAACACCACGCTCAATAAAGATCAGCCAAGCAAGGATGATCAAACTATTCGCGGTAGCCTGGTCTGGGATATGAGCGATACTGTCACCGCCACTCTGCAGGTTGAGCACTCACAGTTTGAACAAGATGGCTTACCATTACAGCTCAGTGGCAGTGATGCCGGTGGTAAGTATGCTGGCGAAACCAGCTTCGACCTGAAGCGCAGTGCAGGCAGTGAGGAGTTCCGCGATACTGAGGTCAACAACGTCATACTGACACTGGATGCCAGTGCCGGTGACTATGAGCTCAAATCCATTACCGGCTATTCGGCCTATGATTATCGTGATGCGCTTGATGCCGATGGTGGATCGGTGTCACCGCTGAGCAAAACCGATGCCGATATTCTTCAGTCTGGTGGCACGGTATCGACACGCTCAGCCTATGACACAATCGACCAGTTTGGCGACGAGGAGTATGAGCAGTGGAGCCAGGAATTCCGTATCGTCTCGCCCGGTGGTGAGACCATCGATTGGTTGGCCGGCGCCTATTTTGATTATTCTGAACTCAGTTTCAGTAACGATACTGATCTCGATTTGGCCGATAGCCTCAGCCTTTTGTATGATCGCCTGCCGCAATTTACTGAAGATCAAATCAATCAATTGGCGACCTATGGCCTCGCTAGCAGCGGGCGTGATTTCTATCAAGAAGCCTATACCGCAGCCGCTTTTGGTCAGGGTACTTGGAATATTCAGGATAACCTCCGTGCAACATTAGGCTTGCGTTATACCTATGAAAAGAAAAAAGCGGAGCGTAAAGTGGGTATTGATTACTATAAAACCACTGACGCGATAACCAACCCTACATCGATACTGATCTGGGAAACTGTTCTGCAGGCGGAGCGACACGACAATCAAGATAGTTTTACCGATAAATATGTAACACCATCGCTGAATGTGCAGTGGGATTACAGCGATGAGAATATGGCCTATATCAGTTTCAGCCAGGGGCAAAAGTCCGGTGGCTTCGATGTTAAAGGGAATTACAGTAGTGCCACACAGCCCTGGCAGTTTGAACCAGAAAAAGCGACCAGCTATGAATTAGGCACCAAGATGCGTTTGTTAGAGGGGGCTGCTGAGCTTAATGCCGCTATTTTCTATACTGATTATACTGATCTGCAAACCTCATCCTTTGATGGTGGTACCGGTTATTATGTGATCAATGCCGGTGAGGCCACTATTCAAGGGGTGGAGGTGGATGGCCGCTGGTTGGTTGCTGAGGGCTTGACGCTGAATGGCTCTGTGGGCTATTTGGACTTCAATTTTGATGAGTTTGAAGACGGCCCCTGTAATGCATCGGGTAGCACACCACCGTCAACGGGTGACAGTTGCGATCTTAGCGGCATGGAAAACATCTACACACCGGAGTTCAGTGCCAGTCTCGGTTTTGACTATAGCCAGTTTATTGCATCGAACCTGATGTGGCGGGTCAGTGGTAATGCCAGTTTTACCGATAATCAATACACTGCCTTCAACCTCGACCCTAACAGCGAGAGCGCGGCCTATACCCTGTATGACATGACGGTGGCGCTGACCGATGCCGAAGGTGATTGGTCGGTTGCGGTTATTGGTAAAAACCTCAGCGATGTTAGGCGCGCAACCTTTACCAGTGATACGCCGCTGACACAGGGTTATGAAAGCTATAACCAGGTAACACTGGCGCCAAGAACCGTCGCCCTACAGGGCATTTATAACTTTTAACCGATAGCTGAAGAAGGACGGTGTTATGCCCGCGATGTTGAAAAGAAGCCTGCTTGTTTTAATGCTGTTGGTTGTTGCCTTGCTCGCCCTTGTTTGGGCGGCTAAGGCGCCGATTAAGAAGGCGGTAGAGATGTATTTCTACGCCTATCCTCTGGTGTTAATGGAGCAGACGCATCTGGCCATGGGCGGCGGCCACGACACCGGGCCGGTGAATCGTTTTGATCATATCAGGGCGTTTCCCGACGCCAGTTTTACCGCTGTTATTCGTCCCAATAACGACACGCTTTATTCCAGCGCTTGGTATGACGTGAGTGAGCAGCCAATGGTCTTGTCGGTGCCGGATATGGGTGACCGCTACTTTATGTTCCCCATTATGGATATGTGGACAGAGGTGGTGGCATCGATTGGCAGCCGCACCACTGGCCAGGCAAAAGGCGATTTTTTACTGGTGGCCCAGGGCTGGCAGGGGGAGGTTGTTGATGGTCTGCAGGTGGTAGAATTAGCCACTGACAAAGGCTGGATTATTGGTCGCACCTTTTCTGAGGGTAATGATTTTGCGGTGATTCATCCGCTGCAGAATCAGTATCAATTGCGTACTGTTACGGATTGGCAGCAGGGTAATAGCCAGCCGCCATCGACGGCGAAGACGCTGAAATGTCAAGACTGTCTGACGCCACCGGCCTTGGTTGCCAGTTGGAATACAGCGACTTTTTATCAGCATTTCGCCGCTTTGTTGCAGCGTTATCCGGGGCACCAGCAGGATGAGGTCATATTGGCAGATCTTAGTCGTCTGGGTATCAATGGTGAGGGTGACTTTGATTTTGACAATTTAGCCTCAGCACAGCAATGGTTGCTACAGGCGGGTGCAGTGATGGCCAAGCGTATTTTACGTGATCCGCCACTGCCTGAGCCAGTCGACGGCTGGAGTATTCCGCTACAGGATATTGGCCGCTACGGTATCAATTATGCCAAGCGCGCGGTGGTGGCGAATATCGGCCTCGGTGCCAATGAGCCTGCCGATGCTGTCTACCCGATGAGCAAGGTCGATAGCCATCATCAGCCATACGATGGCAGCAAGCATTATAAAATCCATTTTGGCGCCGATCAAATCCCACCAGTTAACGGTTTTTGGTCGCTGACGATGTACGATGAAAACGGATATTTTGTTAATAATGTCATCGATCGTTATTCGTTGGGCTCACGTGATTCGCTGCACTATAACAGCGATGGCTCGGTAGATATTCTGCTTCAACATCAGCCGCCCAGCACCGACCAGAATACTAACTGGCTGCCGGCGCCAGCCGGTGCATTTACTCTTACAATGCGGCTGTACTGGCCGGATGAGTCGGTGCTAACCGGGCACTGGTATCCACCGTTGGTGGTTAAACAGTAGCGGTTATGCTGGCATCAACATGTTGTTACAAAAAAAGCCCGATGATTCGGGCTTTTTTTTGGCGAATCGCCAGCGTTTTAGCGCTGATTACAGGCGGAAGTAATCCACCTCTCCGAGGGGGCCAACCAGACGCAGTACATCGTTGTCGACCTCGATGCTGTCCAGTGTGGCCAGCAGTCCTAACTGACCACAGGATTGCTCTGTGGTGACGCTGTAAAGGTTTATCGCGCTGTCGATGACGGCAATTGTGCCGCTGTCTTGGCAGGGACCGCTGAGGCTGAAACTGCCGTCGGCGTCGATGCTCAGCGTCGTGCGGTCGTCACCGTCAATTCTGCTGAATTGACCGCTGACCGTGTCGAGGCTGGCACTGGCAGTGCCTGCCTGCAACAAACTGCTCAGGTCGCCGCTAAACAGGCTACTGTCGATGCTGGTATTGAGTTGCTCAGAGGTTGCCGTCAGCGCGATGCTGACGGTTTCGCTGGTGGTGCCATCGGTGATTTCACCGCTCAACAGATAGTTTTCATCGACGTTGCCGTGGACGATATGTGTCGCCTGCTCGCTGTCGTCAGCCTCGATGGTGATGACCGCCTCGCCACTGGCGGCAAGATAGCCACGAATCAAGGCGACATCGCCGTTGTCCCGCTGTATGGTGCCGGTGTACAGGCCGCTGTTGGCTAATTCAACCGCTGATGCGGCAGGACTGTTATCGCTGTTACTGTCGCTGTCACAGGCCGTGAGTAAGACGGTGGTGGCAGCCAGTAAGATAGCTGTGAAGTAATGATTCATTGCGTACTCCTCCTCAGGCAAATTTACAGTGAAAGATTACGAAGCTTAACTTGTAACAATTCGCGCTTTCGTAGTCCTGCGGTATAGTCGCCATCGAGGGTGGTAATGGTGACAAAATTGGCCACATACATCTGGCTCTCGTCATTGGTGTTAAGGCCGGCGGCGGCATAATCGGCAATAGTGGCGTTGGGGTTGCTGGCTAGGGTGGTAGCGGCTTCTTCGCCGATATATTCAGCGAGGTTGGCGAAACCACCAAAGCCAATATCGACGCCACCGGACTCATTCAGTTTGGGGCCAAAGCGCAGGTCGGCATCGACGCCGAGGGTGGTGCTGGCGATACCAACAGGCACGCCCTTGGGAGTGTTAATGCTGATACCGGTCATTGCCGGCAGCAGTGGCTGCCCCTCAATTTGATTGGCCTCAAGCTCGGCGATCACATCGGCGACGATGGCGGCGGCACCCTCAATGCTGACGCCATCCTCATCGGTAAAGCGGTGGCGGCTGATGGCTATGCTGGGGATACCGTTCTGCAAGCCGGCAACCACAGCACCAATCGTGCCTGAGGTGACGGCGACTCGGCCGACATTCTGGCCCTTGTTAATACCCGAGATGATCATGTCGGGCTGGTTATCGCTCATCAGCTGCAGGCCGACCAAGGCGCTGTCACGTGGACTGGCGCTGGCAGTAATAAAGCCCTCAGCTCCACCTTCCTCTGGGTTCTCTGTCGGGACTCGAACGCAATAGCGATTGGCTGCCGAAGTGGGACCTTCGAAACCGCTGTTGCTGATGTCATAACTCTGACCTACCTCGGTCGAAATTGAACTACTCTTGCCGCTTTGCTCGCCGGCGGGGGCAACCATGGTAATGGCATGGCCGCGAGCCTCTAACACGTCGGCCATGGTGTTGATGCCCTCTGAGTTACAGGAGTCATCGTTGACCAGCAGCAGGTTCAGTGACAGCGCCGGTGCGCTCAGCGCCAAGAGGGCAGAACCCAGGGGGAGGGTGAGTTTATTCATTGCACAATTCCATCTAATTATTATTGGTGAGATGGTCATGCTAACAAGGGTGATTTTGGCAGGCCTCCTCATTTATAAAGAGCGAGTAAAAACTGCCTGTATGACTCTTTCTTTCCAAAGAGAGAATCTGTAAGTTGTTTTATATCAATTGGTTGCGTGTATTTTGCTCGAAGTGTTTTGTCTTCGATACTGCGCCGGTGTCTGTGCTACATGGAGCTTGAACTGCTTGTAAAACGCCGATTGGGAGTTGAAGCCGGCCTGCATGGCAACCTCCAACATCGACAGCTCGCCGTGCTCTGGCGAGGTCAATAACTGCTTGGCTTGTTCGATGCGATGACGGTTAATAAATTCAAAGAAATTCTGTTCGTATTGTTGATTCAGTACCTGACTGAGGTGGTTGGCCGGTATATCGGTCAGCGCCGATAGATCACCGAGCCGCAACTCATTATTCAGATAGGGCTGCTGCTTGCTCATGACCTGCTCGAGTTGCTGACGATAGAGCACTGCCTGCGCCTGGGTGAGGCTGCTGGTGAGATATTGTGGCTGGGCCGGTGGTGTGTTGTCTGCGACACAGTGGTTGTTCAATGAGTTATTGAAAGTCATGTCGTTGAAGATAATCGGTTGGGTAATCGCCTTGAAGGCAATGGTGTAATACAGCGTTAGCATTAATGATATCGAGTAGACAGCGCGGGGCCAAAAGTCGAAGTCGGTGGCTATTCTGGCGATGGCAATACTGCCACCGATCACCGCCAGCCCCAAACATAGGCTGACCAAAATATATAACCACTGCAGACTAACCCCTTGCAACGACGAGAACTGGTTGGGAAGGCGCCGCTGATAACGCCGCAAGCAACGTAGCGACAACAGCATATACAGTGTCAATAATAGGTAGTGGCAGATACCTAACAGTGAGGCATAGCCAATACTGTTGCTGTTTACGCTGATGGTTGTCGCGTCGTCGATGGGGTGGTGGTTGGTTGCCATATGTAACAAGCTGCTGAGCACGAGCAGGAAAAACGGCAGCATATGGATAATATCGCGTTGTCCGAGTCGAAATCCCGGCGTGGTCATGGCGCGGACATAGCTATATAAAATAGGGCCGCTAAGAAACAGCGTCATCGCCACCAGTTCGATGATTTCTACCAGCCAATAGGGCGACGAGAAATTTCCGTGCAAGGGTACCAGAGCAACAAGATAAAGCGACGAGACCGCAACAAAGCTGGCCAAAATCCGGTTGGCATAACGGTTGCGGCCATTAACGGCATAAAGTGCAAGGGCGAGAAGCAAGCCAAGCAAGCCGCCGAAGCCGGCAATAGTACTGGTGATATTCATAGTGGGGCAGACTGACATCCTGAGTCGTTGGACCGGTAACAATAAGATCTGTAGCGACAGAAGTACAGTGTAACATCGGTAAGGTAACCTCCCCCCGCTGCAGCTCTATAAGTGCGGGGGAAGATTGTTAAATAAACAGCGTGACGCAGAAATAGACGATAAATATGCTGACGATATTGAGCAGCAAGCCTGCCTTTAGCATATTGCTTTGTTTTACTATGCCGGTGGCGTAGGCTAGGGCATTGGGCGGAGTCGCGACTGGCAACATAAAAGCACAGGTGGCGGCCAGGCTGACGCCAAAGACCAATGAGTAGGTGATGGCTGGGTTAAATTGATCCGCCAAGCTGATCATCACCGGTATCAAAATAGCCGCCGAACCGGTATTAGAGGCAAGTTCGGTGAGAAACAACATAAAGGCAATACAGGCCATAATCAGCAGCCAAGTCGGTGCATACTGCAGGCCAGACATCAATTCACTGGCCAGCCAAGAGGATGTGCCGGTACTTTTTAGCGCCATCGATAAACAGAGGCCACCGCCGAACAGCAGTAGAATCCCCCAGTCGATCTTGCGTTCTAATTCCTTCCATTGGATCAGACCCAGCGCCGGAGCAGCGGCGGTGATGGCGACGGCGACAATACGGTCGAAGCTATCGACGGCCAGGTATTGGCCAATAGGAGCGGCGAAGATCCAGCACACAACGGTGATCAAGAATAACACCACGGCCCCCTTGGCTGTTGGTGTCCAATTCATCGCTACAGCTTGCTCTGTCCGGCCGATTTGGGCGTCATGTTCAGGGCGCAACACCAGATAGAGAATCAATAGCACGGTGGGGAACAGCATTGCCGCCGTGGGAAGGCCGACACTGAGCCAGGTGAGAAAATCCAAGTTCATCGCCGATGCGGCGATACCGTTAGGCGGCGACCCTACCAGGGTGGCCAAACCGCCGACATTGGCGGCATAGGCCGTGCCCAGTACGAGGAAGGTACGCATGCGCGGGAAGCGATCATCGACCAAACTCAGGGCAATAGGCAGCATCATCGCCGTGGTCGATGTGTTGCTCATCCACATCGATAGCACAGCGACGGTGAGCAGGAATAAGATGACCGATACCCACAGGTGGCCACCGGCGAGGGTGGTGACTTTATTCGCTAACCAGGTATCTATGCCGTGTTTATTCAGCAGGGCGGCGAGAGTAAAGCCACCCATGAAAAGGAATATGACGGTCGATGAAAAATTACTCATAGCGACGCCAAATGGCATGATATGGCTGAGGGCTGCAACGACGGGAACGAGTAAGGCTGAAACAGGCAGCGGCACAATCTCGGTCACCCAGAGGCCGGCAAATAAGATCAGCATGAATAAGCCGACCTGCGTCTCGCTGTCATCGACTAGGCTGTGGCCTAACCAGTAGCTCACCATCGCCCATAGGCTAATCAATAGTAATTTCATCGGTAGTGTCAGTGATGCCATCGTAACTCCCAACATAGCGTGTAAATTTTATGCGAACCTTCTATTGATCGATGTGGCTGACCACTAGGTCGGCACCACTAGTCCATTGAGTGGTGCCAACGGATAAATAGCAAGAGTTTCTGCTATTACTGTAGGCTAAATCGCCTTATTTTTTTAGTGGGGTGGCGGGCTTCGGCATTGGCTGTGCATGCGGTAGTGCGTCGCCTTCTGACTCAAACAGCTCGGGGTTTACAAAGCGTGCGCCGTGGTTGAATAAGTCATCCGGATCGCCGGGTTCTTTCCACCACATATAGACCGCGTGTAGCTCCTCGGTGGCGGAGGTATTCACCCAGCCATGAACATCGAAGGGCTTGTGGTAGATAGTATCGCCAGCCTTCACCGGTTGCTTCTGGTCGTTGACCCACCAGTCAGCCTCCCCAGAGATAATATAATACATCTCGTTGGCACCGTGATTGTGGGCGGGATAAGTTGCCCCGGGTTTAAGAATCAGTGTGCCCATATAAATGTTTTCGGTGGCGATAGGGTTATTGAATGGCCCGGCAATTTCAACATAGGAGTACAGGGAGTCGGCATCGGCCTTGCCGTTTTCGCCATTACCGCGATACCAAGCGGGGTAGCTGCTGTTTGACTTACGCTGCAGGTCGCCCTCGCTGACGAAGTGAGTATCCCCTGCTGCACTGCCAAACACCGGTCGCTCTGCACCGGGGTAGTTGTCTTGTGGCTTAAGGTTGTTGGTGACGTCATCGACGCTGGTGGCAAAGCAACTGCCTGCAGCAACGGCAGCAACGACAAAAGATATTAGCTTTTTCAAGGTTGATTCTCCCTAGCAAATAGGATTATGTATGAATGATCACGGTGACGTTAGCACAGTAGTGATAGGGCTAAAGTTAACCGATGAACAATCATTAATCTGAGTCAATACTGGCTTCGATAAAGCATTGGAGGGGGGAGAATCGATTGTGCTAAGCCTCCCTATCGATTTAAAGTAAGGTTAAGTTTTGGTGTGATTCTGGGGCGTTGTCATAGATCAAAAATGGCTGATTAAGAGGTATTTGGCAGGGGCCAAAAGCCATGCTCGATAGCGTGAAACAGAGCAAGTTTTGCCGACCAGCCTGCCAATCTAGATCAACTATTGTCGCAGCAGATGCTAATATGATGGCTGTTTTTTGATGGTCTTACCATGCCGTATAATTCCTACATTGTAAGCCGCGCGCACTACTGCCTGATGCGGCGCTGTATTATTGCGCTGTCTATGGTTGTACTCACCGCCTGTGCCTCGTCACAGCAACCCAGCCTGTTAGGCAGCGGCGATGTTACTCCGGTTGTCGCCGGCAAGACCAGGGCGTTGCTCGGAGGGGACAATGGCACTGATCATCAACAGGCTGGTTCATCTCCGTCGTCGGTCGATGGTCGTCTCCAGCAGCAGTATCAGTTATGGCAGGGTGTGCCCTACCGTTACGGTGGCAATAGCAGAGCGGGGATAGACTGCTCGGCCTTTGTGCAAACCACCTTCGATCAACAGTTCAACCAAAGCCTGCCTCGGACGACGGCACAGCAGTCGCTGGTGGGAAGGCAGATAGAGCGGACGCAATTAAAAAGTGGCGATTTGATTTTTTTTAAAACCGGTGTTAACAGCCGGCATGTCGGCATTTATCTCGGTGACGGTACCTTTTTGCACGCATCAACCAATCTAGGTGTGACAATTACGCCATTAAGCGACCACTACTGGCGGCGCCATTACTGGCAGTCGCGCCGTGTTGCTGATTGAAAATAATAAACAGGTTAATCAGCGGTTTAGCCAATGTTAAGTGATGTACTCGTGGTTATATATGTGACGCGCGTCACATAATTGCATGTTGCTATTGTAAATATATTAACCATGCTGTTGCTTATACTTTACGCCGCGGCTATGTTGGTGCGTTAGAATTGCTGGTTGGCAATTCCCTTGGACAAAAAAAATAATTGGAGTATGTATGATTTCACGTTTTGTGAAAAAGGCGATGCTGGGTTTAACCCTTAGCACGTCGGTTGTTGTTTGTGGTATCGCCACAGCTCAACAACAAGAAGTAGTGGTTGTTGGCGCTGGTATGGCTGGTTTAACCGCGGCTTATGAATTAGAGCAGCGCGGCTATAGTGTTACCGTTCTTGAGGCGCGCGACCGCATTGGCGGCCGTATCGGCAGCCTGGACATGGGTGGCCAGCACGGTGAAACCGGCGGCGAATTAATCGATCACCCACGTGTGCACACCGAGGTGAATAACTACGCCGATGAATTTGACGTGGAGATGGCCAGCACAGGTTACTGGGGCAAGATCGAAGAGGGTGCTTACTACATTGAAGGCCAGTTGATTCCCTACGGCTCACTGAAGCGTGAGCTGGGTCTGCAGGTACGTCAGGACTACAATCGTTTTAATAACGAACTCGATGCATTGGGTGATCTGATCCATGAATCGGGTGACCCGCGCTTGTCTGAAAATGCCGCTGAACTGGATAACACCACGGTTCAAGAGTGGATCGATGGTCTAAATCTACACCCCATTGCCAAAGAGTTAGGCGAACACTATATTCGCGCCGAATTTGATGATGCTGAGAATGTATCGCTGCTCTATATGGCGCGTCAGTATGCTTTTTACCAGAGTGTTGGCGATAATGAATCAGAAATTTTGCGCTTTCTTGATGGCGGCCGTGCCTTTGCTGAAGCCTTTGAAGATCGCCTCGCTCAGCCGGTACTGCTAAACCATGCGGTAACTGCGATTAAGCAAAATGGTAATGGTGTTGTGGTTACTGCGGCGGGTAAGAAATTTAGCGCCGATTATGCCGTTGTTACCGTGCCTTCAACAGTGTTGAACCGCATTGCCTTTACTCCAGCGCTATCAGATTGGAAGCAAGAGGCTGCCGATAATCTTAATTACGGCTCGCACACCAAGGTGTTAATGCAATACAGCAAGCGTTTTTGGTTGGATTACGGCCTCGGTGGTGACACCTTGTCTGATACCCAGATCGGCTGGACTTGGGAAAGCACCGAGAGCCAAGAGGGTGAGGGTGGTATCTTAATTGCCTACAGCTCGGGTAGCTATACCGATCAGCAGATCGACTGGAGCGAGCAGGATATTATCAACAACCGTCTCGAGCAGATCGAAGAGATGTACCCTAATTCAAGCCAATACTTCGTCGATGCTAAGCTCTATGCTTACCACCGTGAAGAGTGGACCATGGGTGGCTTCGCGGCTTACTCGCCAGGTCAGGTGATGAAGTATTGGGGTGCGTTCATCGAGCCTGATGGTCGTGTCTACTTCGCCGGTGAGCACACCGATGATGACCATGTTGGTTTCATCGAAGGTGCTGTGCGTTCTGGTCAGCGTGCCGTTAAGCAGATCGCCGGTGAGTAACTTGTCCGTGTGATCGCTGAAAAAGCCCGATTCGTCGGGCTTTTTTTTGCCTACGGTTTTTCGCTAAATCGTTGCGATATAGTAAAATCGTTAGCCGAGGATTGCGACGCTATTGAGAATCAGTTTAACCAGTTCAGCCTGACGGCGGGTGCCGGTCTTGGCAAAGATGCGTTTGCTGACCGTGCGGGCGCTGTTCTCGGTGAGTGCCAGGCTGATCGCCGCCTCGCTGATGGTCATGCCGTCGGATAACAATATCGCCAGCGAGGCCTCGGCCAGGGTCAGGCCAAACAGTTTGGCGACAAAGGCTTCGCGGGTATCACGCTGCACCGCAGGGTCACAGAGATAGATCACCACCGACGGACAGCCTCGGCCCTGATACCAGGGGGTGGTGGCGGCATAGCGAATAAGTAAGCCGAGGTCCATACCGCAGCGCTGCGGAATACGCATCACCTCGACACTGGGCGACAGCGGGCTGCTGTCTTGCTCGGTGATGACGCTGTCGAGTGCACGGCGAAACACCTGTTGCTGTTCGCTATCGAGCAGGCGCAGCTTGGCCTGGTTGATTTCGATACCATCGGCTTTTGTCAGCAGCGATTTAGCGATGTCGTTAGTGTCGACAATGTGGCCGTTGCGGTCGAGGGTAATAATACCGACAGACAGTTGCTCGACGACCTCGGCGTTGATATTGGCTCTGGCCTCGGCATTCTTGAGGCTCGAATAAATCGTTAGGGCACGGCAGAGGTGGGTGGAGAACTGGTTGCAATAGTCCTTATCCTGCTGATCGAAGTAGCGGTGCTGGGATGAGCGGCCGAGTTGAATCCACATCTGTAGGCCGTTAGGCTCTTCAATATACAGTTGCAGGCCATCGATAATATCGTTCGGTTTTAAATAGTCGGCATAAAAAGCACTCTCTTTGATCACCTGCTTGCTTAATACTTCGGAAAATAGCGTCACCTCACCATGCTCTACTGGCTGTTTAAAGATCAGTGATTGCTGTTGAAATTTTTGAAAAAACAGCGGAATAAAATCGGTGAACTGCTCATCGCTATCGCTCATCGACAGCGTTGCCTGCTCGGTAAACGGTGAGCGAAACCACATGCCGGCCACCTGGCAATTGAGTGCCTGGCGCAGCTGCTGCAAAAATGGCTGCCAGGGGGTGGGTTCAACAATACCAGCATAAATGCTATCGACCAAAGCTTGTGGGTGGTCCGCCATGGTGGGGCCTTTGCAAGAGAGACGTGATGACTGGCCGCTATTATAGTGGCTTCGCTGGGCGGCGTCCGCTGTTTATTTCGCCGAGCAATCGGCGTAGGGTTTATACTGTGGTGACAATTTTCGAGAATCACAGCGGGGAGAGGACAATGATAGCGATTGAACAGGGGCCGCAACGCTGGTCGGTATTAGTGGCGATTATTTTTACCGCAATGATGGCGGTGGTAGCACTGCCGGCGCAGGCTGAACCGGATCTGTGGATCGATGTGCGCACCGCTGAAGAGTTTGATCGGGGCCATGTGGCGCAGGCGGTCAATATACCCTTCGACGTTATTGCCGATCATATTGCGGCGGTGAGTCCGGATAAGCAGGCCGAGATTTATCTTTATTGCCGCAGCGGCAGACGCTCGGGTATCGCACTGAAAACTCTGCAAGATTTAGGCTATAGCAAGGTTACCAATGTCGGCGGCCTGACCGATGCGCAGGCACTGGAGCAGAGGCTGTTGGCACCCTAGTGTGCCGTGATTTAGCTATTCACATCACAGGTCAGCACGGCGACGATGCTGCTGCACAACGTGGCGACAAAGGTGGAGTCATCCTGTTGCGTTGACAGGTCGTAAAAGCTGGCCAGGCCATTAAACAGCATCGATTGAATCAGTACCATCTTGGCGTGAATCACCGGCTTGGCATGGGCGGGTATTTTTGCCGTCATCATCTGTTGTAGCTGCAAGACATCGTCGAAATTATTCATTCGCCCCCAGACCAACTTGATGTGGTCGTCATTGTTGATCAGCTGACGATTGAGCATTAAGTACGTTCGGCCATTCTCAGCATGGCGAACATGCTGGCTGATTGGCAGTACCAGGGCGGCGACTAAATCCTGCAGGTCGTGGCAGGGCTGCTGTACAACCCGGGCCAGCCTGTGACGGCGGTCGGCGCTGATATCGCGGCCGTGCTTATTGAGTACCGCGGTAATCAAGCCGGCGCGGCTACCAAAATGATATTGGGCGGCGTTGCGGTTTTTTTGTCCCGCAGCCTGGCTGACATCGACCATCTTAACGTTATCGACACCCTGTTCGGCGAACAATTTCTCGGCCGCATCGACTAATAGTCGTTTTGTTTCAAGGCTGTCTTTTCTCACTGTCTTCAAGTGTTCAAGCTCCTATTCTCGGGTAAATCGTGCTGCCTAGCATACACCGCTGATAAAATTTAGTTAATACTGCGTATTAAGTTGTTGCCTTTGTGCTGCTGGCTCGATATAGTTAATACTGTAAGCTTAACTGTTGACGAGGTCACTATGAGAACACCGTTGTATCAATCACGCCCCTACGCGCCTTTTTCTGCTCGTTTTGGCGGTGAGCGGGTCAACGACTTTATTGTCATGTCCGAGGGCTGCTCCAACAGTTATCTGATCGAAACCACTGAGGGTAATATTCTGGTTAACACCGGCATGGGTTATGAGGCGCCGGTGCACTATAAGAATTATCAGGACCTCAGTAACGCCGATAATATTCAATATGTGATCAGTACTCAGGGCCATGTCGATCATGTCGGCGGTGTGCAGTTCTTCCGCGATCGTAACCAGGGTCTGCAATACATTGCCCAGTCGGGTAATCATGAGCATCAGGAATATGACGAGCGCCTGCGTCCTTTCCGCTCACAGCGTGCCGCCTTTCGCTTTCTCGATAGTTTTCAAAAAGATTTCGCTTACTACGCTGAGCAGGGCTATACCGACATCAACGGCCAGGATAGTCCAACCCCGGATATCACCTTCGACGATTACTACGACTTCAGCCTCGGCGGTTTGGAGGTAGTATTGGTTGGCGTTAAAGGCGCCGAGACTAACGACTCTTTAGTTGTTTGGCTGCCTCAGCATAAGATCTGTTTAACCGGTAATATCTTTGGCTGCCCCTTTGGTCACTTCCCCAATTTGGTGACCATACGTGGCGACCGTTACCGCGACGCTATTACCTGTGCCGAGGCGGCGCAGACCGTACTCGATTTGAATGCCGAGGTGATACTCTATGGCCACCATGCACCGGTCATGGGTGCCGATTTAATCAAAACTGAAGTGACGGCGATTCGCGATGCCATTCTCTATGTACACGATGAGACAGTCAAAGGCATGAACGAGGGCAAAGACCTACATACCCTGATGCGTGAGATTACTCTGCCCGCCGAGTGTGAAGTCGGCCAGGGCTACGGCAAGGTATCGTGGAGTGTGCGGGCTATTTGGGAAGGCTATGCGGGCTGGTTTCACCACCAATCGACCACCGAACTCTATAGTGTGCCGGCCAGCGATGTCTATAGCGACTTGGTTGAGCTGGCCGGTGTCGATGCGTTAGTCGAGCGGGCACAAGGCAAGGCCGATGCTGGCGAGTTAGAGCAATGCCTACACCTGGTGGATATTGTAATGGCGGTTGAACCGCAGCATGAGAGCGCCGTGGCACTGGCAATCAGCGTCCATCAACAGCTGCTGGCACAGGCCGATAATTTCTGGCTTAACGGCTGGCTGGAAAACCAAATTAAGTTGTTAAAGGGCGGCAAAACAGCCTCGCTTTCTTTTAAGTAACGGCTTTACTACCGTTTAAATAATGGCTTAACGAGAGCCGCAGGATAGCGCTAACATGAGCAATGACATACACATCGATGACCTCGCCCACCCGGTTTACAGCGAGTTACAGCAGTCCGCCGTCGACTACGGTAAGACCTTAACCGTTGAGCTCGATCGCCAGTCGATTATGGCCGAGGCTGAGAGTAAAACCGGCCTCAGTGATTGGGGCCCAAGCGACTTTTTACCCCGTTTAGATCTACTCTGCGACGAGTGGAATAGCGATCAAGGCTTGAGCGGTCTCGGTCGTTTAAGCCTGCGTAATAAGCTGTTGCAGCACGCCATTAGCCGTTTGCTAATCCAAGATCAGTTTAACCGGCACCCAGAGATTTTAGCTGTAAAGATCGAACGGCCGATTATTGTCGCCGGCCTGCCGCGCTCCGGCACCACCCATTTATTAAACCTGATGGCGGCGGATTCACGGTTGCGCGCCCTGCCGTTGTGGGAATCCTACGAGCCGGTGCCGCTGCCCAATGAAGGACTGTTAGAGGACGGCACCGACCCCCGTTATCAGCGCTGCAGCGATGCCTGGGATATGATGAAAATGATGACGCCACACTTGGCAGCGATGCATCCGATGAACCCCGAGCATATTCACGAGGAACTGGAGTTGATGGGGCCAAACTTCGGCTCCTATAACTACGAGTGGCTGTGTCATTCACCGCGCTGGCGCGATTTTTATTTTTCCGAAGATCAAACCTACCAATATGAATACATGCGCGATGTATTAAAGCTATTAACTTGGCAGCAGCGCGACACCGATCTGCCGACGCGCTGGGTGTTGAAGTGCCCGCAGCATCTCGAACAGCTACCGGTACTGCACAAGGTTTTCCCCGATGCCACCATTGCCATTACCCATCGCGATCCCGTCTCGGTCATCCAGTCATCGGTGACCATGTTGGGGTACGGCCAACGGATGAGTCGAAAAAAAGTAGAGACCACCAAATTACTCGATTACTGGACCGAACGGGTACAGCATTTATTACAGGCCTGCGCCAACGACCGCGATAAACTGCCGGCGGCGCAGAGTCTGGATGTACCGTTCCATCAACTCATTAAAGACGATATTGGCTGGGTTGAGCAGATTTATAAAAAGGCTGGCCTCGAAATGACGGCACAGGCAAGGACCGAACTCGGTCAATTTGTCGATGCCCACAAAGGCGCCTATGGCAAGGTAATTTACGATCTTAAAGGCCAGTTTGGTGCCGACCCCGATCAACTGCGAGAGAATTTTAATTTTTACTATGACGCCTTTCCCGTGAAGCGAGTACGAGGATAACCCCGATGAACAATACAACGATCTATCAGTACAACGGCGTCAAGGTGTTGGTCACCGGTGGCACCAGTGGTATCGGTTATGGCATTGCTACTGCCTTCGCCGATGCCGGCGCCTCGGTGACGGTGACCGGCACACGTGCAAGCAGCCAGGATTATGACGATGTCGATTTGAGCGGCTTTGCATACCGCAGCCTAAAGGTGCAGGACACCGAGGCTATCAAAGCTTTAGCTGCCTCGTTAGACGGCCTCGATATACTGATCAACAACGCCGGCGCCAGCATGCCGGCCGGTGATGAGTGGGAACACGACGGCTTTGAAGAGTCTGTCAGAGTGAACCTGTTCTCGGCCTACCACCTGTCGCGTGCCTGTTTAGAGCATCTCAAGGCCAGCGAGCTTAGCGGCGGGGCCAATGTTATCGGCATTGCTTCACTCACCTCGTTTTTTGCCAATGAGATGGTGCCGGGTTACGGTGCCGCCAAGGCCGGCTTAGTGCAGATGGCTAAGTCGATGGGGTTGACCTGGGCCGAGCACGGTATTCGCGCCAACAACGTCGCCGCCGGTATGACCGAGACGCGGATGACCGGTTTTATGAAAAATATGCCCGAGTTCAACGACCCGATTATCGAAAAGACACCGCTGAAGCGCTGGGGCAGCCCAGAGGATATTGCCGGTGCGGTACTGTTTTTATGCAGTGAACAGGCCAGCTTTATTACCGGCCAAACGCTGACCGTCGACGGCGGCTATACCCTCGGCGTTTAGCGCGGTTGTCGAATACAGCCAATAGTCTTTTTTAAAAATACAAGAACAATAAGGAATACCTTGATGAGCAAGCTTAACGACCAACACATTGCCGACACCTTACAAGCCTATGTCGAAGCCGTCAGCGGCGACGATGTCGAAAAAATCCTCGAACTGTTTACCGCCGATGCCGTGGTCGAAGACCCCATCGGCACCGGTGCCCACCAGGGCACAGAGGCGCTGCGCGCGTTTTATCAGATCGCCATCGACAGCGTCGAACTGATGGAGTTAGAGGGTAATGCACGCATTCGTGATAAGTGGGGGGCGGCGGCGATGCTGGCCCACCCCAAGGGTGTCGATTTGGTGATCGAAACCCTCGATGTGATGGAGTTTAATGACGACGGCTTAATCAGCCAGATGACCGCCTATTGGGGCGACCGTAATATGGTGGCGAAATAATGACTAAAACCTATGCCATGACCGGTGGTGCCAGCGGTATTGGTGCCGCCCTCAAAGAAAGCCTGCAGGCTCGCGGTGATCGCGTCATTGTGGTCGATTTAAAAAACGCCGATATCATCGCCGACTTATCCACGGTTGAGGGCCGTCAGCATGCGATTGCCGGTATTACCGAATTGGCCACCGATGGCCTCGATGGTTTCGTCGCCTGCGCCGGCCTGCCACCGGTGGCGGAGCCGTTGTCGCTGATTACTCAGGTCAATTATTTTGCCGCCGTCGCCACCATCGAAGGCGTCGTCGACTTAGTGGCGAAAAAGAACGGTGCCATTGTCTCGGTGTGTTCAAATTCGGCGCCATTGCCGGGCCTCAATGAAGAGCATATCGAGTTGCTATTAGCGGGTAAGGAGGCCGAGGCCTGTGCGCTGATTGAGACCTTGGATGGCCACAACGCCTATGCCGGCTCGAAAAATGCATTGACCAAATGGACCCGTCGCAACGCCGCCGAGATGATGCGCAAAGGCGTTCGCCTTAACGGTATTGCCCCGGGTATGACTCGCACGCCGCTGACCGATAAAGTCTTTGCCGATGAAACCTTAGGTGATGCCACGCGTGAGTTTAGCAAGTGCATTTCCTATGGCGACTTGGCGACCCCGGATATGATTGCCGATGCAATGCTGTTTTTGCTCGACCCCGCGGCCCGTTACGTCAGTGGCTCGATTCTGTTTGTTGACGGTGGTCAGGATGCGTTGCTGCGACCAGATCAGTTCTAAGTCGGCCGGGTCAATAGTGGTGGCAGCAGTTGCGAAGCTCTGCCGCCGCAATACAAAATAACACCACGATGGTGTATGTTATAGGGCTTATTCTATAGCCACCCTCGTTGCCCCTCGATGCCGAAAAATACCGCGTTAAACAGCTCTTTCAAACTCATTCATACCTCCGATTGGCATCTTGGCCAACACTTCATGGGCAAGAGCCGCCGCGCCGAGCACCAGCAGTTTTTAGCCTGGTTGATCGACACCGCCGTTGCCCAGCAGATCGATGCCATTATTGTTGCCGGCGACATCTTCGACACCGGTTCACCGCCGAGCTATGCCCGCGAGTTATACAACCAGTTTGTTGTCGATTTACAGCGTACCGGCGTGCATTTAATCATCCTCGGCGGCAACCACGATTCGGTCGCCACCCTGGGGGAATCCCAGGCGCTGTTAGCCTGTTTGAATACCCATGTCATCCCCGGTGCCTGTGACGATAGGGCGCAACAGGTGATTACCCTGTGCGATGGTGACAAGCTGCCGCAGGCGATTATCTGCGCCATTCCTTTTCTGCGCCCCCGCGATATCACCCTCAGCCAATCCGGCCTCAGCGGCAGTCAAAAGCAACAGGGCTTGCAGCAGGCCATTGCCGAGCACTACCACAGCATCTATCAGTTAGCCGAGGCGCAGCAGCAACAGATCGAACAACAGTACGGCGTTAGGTTGCCAATCATCGGCACCGGCCACCTCACCACCGTCGGCGCCAAGAGTTCAGAGTCGGTGCGCGATATTTATATCGGCACGTTGGAGGCCTTTCCCGCCTCGGCGTTTCCGCCGCTGAATTACATCGCCCTGGGCCATATTCATCGGCCACAAAAAGTCGCTGGCAGTGACCATATTCGCTACTGCGGTTCGCCGATTCCGCTCAGCTTCGATGAATTGAGCAACGATAAAATCGTGTTGATCGCCGAGTTCGAGGGCGGCCAATTTAGCCGCGTCAGCCCCTGTCAGATTCCGCGCTTTCAGCCGATGCACCTGATCAAGGGTGATCTGAAAACCATCGAGGCTGAGATCGCGACGCTGGCGACACAGTATGATGCCAGCCTGCCGGCCTGGCTCGATATCGAAGTCAGCACGCAGGATTATCTCAACGATCTACAGCAGCGCATCGAGTTGATGATCGACGGCCTGCCGCTGGAGGTATTGTTGCTGCGCCGCGAGCGCAAACTGCGGCTGCAAAGCCTGGCCACCGAGGCCAAGGTGACGCTGCAGGAACTCACCCCGGCACAGGTATTCGATAAACGCCTGGAGCTCGAAGACTGGCAGGGCGAGCCACAGCAACAAAAACGGCAGCGCCTAGCGGTGCTGTTCGATCAGGTGGTGGCCAGCCTGAATGAAGATGCGAATGAGGAGGCGGGGCAATGAAAATACTGACGCTGCGCTTTAAGAATATCAACTCGCTGAAGGGCGAGTGGAAGATCGACTTCACCCAGGAGCCCTTTGCCAGTAACGGTCTGTTTGCTATTACCGGTGCCACCGGTGCCGGCAAGACCACCCTGTTAGACGCCATCTGTTTGGCGCTGTATCACCGCACGCCGCGGCTGAATGAGCCGTCACCGGCGGACAAGGTAATGACGCGGCACAGCGGCGATTGCCTGGCCGAGGTCGAATTTGAGGTCAAGGACAAACGCTACCGAGCCTTCTGGTCGGTGCGCCGTGCCCGCGGTGCCGCCGATGGCAAGCTGCAGTCGGCCAAGGTCGAATTAGCCGAAATCACCACTGGAGAGTATGAGGGCGAGGGCGAGGGCGGCGATAAAATTCTCGCCGACAAGGTGAAGGAGAAGGACCAGCAGATCGCCAGCATTACCGGCCTCGATTTCGGCCGCTTTACCAAGTCGATGTTATTGGCCCAGGGTGGCTTTGCCGCCTTCCTCAATGCCGATGCCGGCAAGCGAGCCGACCTGTTAGAGCAGATCACCGGCAGCGAAATCTATGGCCAAATCTCCCAGCAGGTATTCGACAGCGCCCGCGAACAGGAGAGCCAGCTAAACCTATTGCGCCAACGCAGCCAGGCGGTGGATGTGTTAACGCCAGAGGCACTGGCTGAACAGCTGCTATTGCAGGCTCAGTTGGAGCAGCAAACCCAACAGCAGCAGCAACAGTTGGCCGATCATCGCCAGGCGCTGGAGCGAGTGCAGCATTTTCAGTCAGCCGAACAACAGCTGGTTGAGGCCGGCGCTAAATTTAACCGCGCCGAGCAGGGCTTGATCGATCACGCGACGGATTTGCAGCGGCTGGCGGCCAGCGAGCCGGCCAATAAACTGCAGCCGCTGTTTGTCGATGCCGAGCAGCAACAGCGTGGCGTGGTGGATTTAATCCAGGCGGCAACAGTGTTGGCTGAGCAGCAGCGGCTCAACCAGCAGCAACAGGCCGAGTTGGCGCCGCAGCAACAGGCTGGCGTCGCCGCCGTCGAGGCGGCGACCAGCGAGGCGCAACAAACCCACCAGCTGATCACCGAGCATATCATTCCGCTGGATGAGAGCTTAAAAAGTTTGAGATCACAGCAGTTGGCGCTCACTAACGAAGAGGCGAAGATGCAACCGATGGTTGTCGCCCAGCAGGCCGAGAATGCCGAACTCATCGCTAGCCTTAAAGCGCTGACCGAGCAACAGCAGCAGCTCGACCAGACCCTGCTCGCCAACCAGCATCATCAGGGCTTGTCGGCGGCGCTGCCACTGTGGCAATCGAAGTTTTCCGACCGGGCAACGCAGCAGCAACGGCTGACCGCCGAGGCCACTAATTCTCAGCGTTATACGGCAGAGGTCGAGCAACTGGTCACCGAACAGGGCCGCCAGCAACAGGCGATTACCTTGTTGAAGGGCCAGCTTGAGCACGATCAACAACAGCAACAGCAGCTCAATCAGCAGTTACTCACGGTATTAAACGGCGCCAGCGCTCTGCAGGTGAAGGCCGATGTTCAACGGCAGCAGGCACAGCAAACCGTGCTGGCGGATTGTCGTCACCTGTATCAAAGCTATACCGCCAACCGGCAAAAGCTCGGCAGCCAACAGCAGCAATTACAGCAACATCAACGGGATCAAGCAGTGGCCACCGCCAGTGTGGTGCAGCTGAGAGCCGACTACAGTCAGCACAAGAAGCTGATCGAGTCACTGCAGTACAGTATTCAGCTGGAGCGTGAGATCGTCAGCCTCAAGGCTTACCGCGATCAGTTGCAGGCCGGCGATGCCTGCCCGCTCTGTGGCTCCCCTGACCACCCGGCTATCGACGCCTATCAGGCCACCGACAGCAGCGCCAGCGAGCAGCGGTTAGTGCAGCAGCAACAGCGCTTAAGCGAGATGGAGCAACAGGGCACGGCGGCCAGCCAACAGCAGGCCACCTTCGATGCCTTAGTGACTTCGTTAGAGCAGCAAATCCAAGAGTTGCACAATCTATTAGACGAGCAGCGCCATGCATGGCTTGAGCAGACTACGGCGTTGAATTGGCAGCTTCCCCTCGACGCCGATGCCGCCGAGATCGAGGCATTGTTCGAGCAGGCCGAATCGGCCAGGCTGCTGTTAGCCCAGCAATGGCAGTCGGTAGAGCAGGCAGAGGCGGCGTTAAAACAGGCCATCGATGCCCTGGCCACACAGTCGCAGGCGCTGCAACAGCAGCACAGTAACGGCGAACTGCTACAGCAGCAGTCTGTCAATCTGCACAACCAACAACAGCAGTGCCAGCAGCAACAACAGCTGGCCGAGCAAAGCTTAGCAGCCATCGAGGCCGAATTACTGGCCCAGTTATCCGCCGCCGGTTTTACCGCCTTGCCGACGCTGACCGAGCAATCATCGTGGTTGGCACAGCGGCAGCACGAGGGCGAAAACTATCAGCAGCAGAGCCAGCAACAGCAGCAGTTGGCCAAGGATATATTGGAGCAACAACATCGTCAGCGGGGTCTGGCCCAGCAGCTGAAGGATAAGCAGGACGTTGTGGATAAGTTACAGGGGCAGACGGTTGAGCTAACCAATGCCATTGAACAATCTAACGATCAGCGTGTGGCGCTGTTTGGCGACAAGAACTGCGCGGCGGAGGAACAGCGGTTAGCAACGCAGCTGAGTCAGTGTCAACAGCGGTTGGCAGGCTTGCAGGATACACTGGCCGAGTTGAATAAGGCTGCCCACACGGTGCAGGCGCAGTTGCGTGATAATCAACACCGCCATACCAAACAGTCTGCCCAGGCCGAGGCCGCCGAGCAGCGCTGGCAACAGGGCTTGGCGGATAGCATGTTTGCCAGCGAGCAGGAGTATGCCGCGGCATTGTTGGCCGATGACGAACACCGGCGGCTGACAGACTTAAAGCAGCATTTACAGGCCCAGCAGATACAGGCCAAGGCGTTGCAACAGCAGGCACAGACTGTATTCGATCAGGCCAAAGAGCAGCCCTTGGGTGAGTTAAGCCTGCCGGCGCTGACCGCGTCGATCGAACAGGTGACGCAGGCTATTACCGAGGCCAACAAGCAGCTGGGTGAGATCGAACAGCGCCTCAAGGCCGACAGCGACAAGCGCCAGCAGCAGCAAGCACTGTTGTCAGAGATCGAGGCGCAGCAGCAGAGTTATGATGACTGGCAGGCCTTAAAGGGGCTGATCGGCTCCGGCGACGGTAAAAAATTCCGCGTCTTCGCCCAGGGCTTAACCCTGGATTACCTGATTCATCTGGCCAATCAGCAGTTGGCGCAGTTACACAGCCGCTACCAGCTCGACCGCAAAGTCGGCGAAGCGCTGGAGATCTCGGTCATCGATACCTGGCAGGCCGATGCCATGCGCGATACCAAGACGCTCTCCGGTGGCGAGAGCTTTCTTGTCAGCTTAGCGCTGGCGTTAGCGCTATCGGACTTGGTCAGCCACAAGACCAAGATCGACAGCCTGTTCTTGGATGAGGGCTTCGGCACCCTCGACCGCGAAACCCTCGACATCGCTTTAGACGCCCTCGACAACCTCAATGCCAGCGGCAAGATGATCGGGGTGATCAGCCATGTTGAGGCCTTAAAAGAGCGGATTCCGGTGCAGATTGAGATTAAGAAGATGAGTGGGCTGGGGGTGAGTCAGCTGGATCGGGGGTATCGGGTGGGGTGAGGTTGCGAGCTTAAGCCGTGGAGTTAGTCATTGCCTGCGACTTTAAAAAGCGCAGCGACAGGAGCGGGGTGTGACTGACGGAGCGGCGGTGCGAAGTGTCCGGCTCATTGGGTAGCGCTTATGGCTGACGGTGCTTCGAGCCGCCGCCACCTCATCCTCTGGGACGCCGTGAATACTTCCCTGTAGGCTCAGCTTCAGCATCCCTGCTGAAGATGCCCAGCTGATGAGGTGGTGGTGGCTTTGGGGTGGAAGCTACCGTGTTATGAAGCCACCGGGCTCTTGAACACGGTAGAATAGCTTGTAACTTGTTGATAGTATTAGGTGGCGTTTTTGTTACAGGGAAAACCCTGTAACAAAGTTATTGTTGACTTCGGGCTCGATTTGCTTTTGGGTCATCTCTGTATGCAATTGATAAATATAATAATTATACTTTTGGTGGATATATAGTGGGCGAAAACAGCAAAAGACATATAACGCCTGTTGGCCTATTAATTCACTGTTACACGAATCAATAGTTTTACCCTGCGCTAAGTAAGAAGGAATATATGGCATTATCGCAACAAGTTCTACACTCGCTGAAGGTCAAGTCCTTGAAGAACCTGACTGATCTTGAAATTTCTTTTGAAGGGGCTTCCGTTACTGCAATATTAGGCCCAAATGGAAATGGAAAATCGACAATCCTACACGCTTTGGCTTGCGCTTTTTCACCAAATGAAAATGGAGAAAACTACAAGTTCAGTTGGTTTTTTCTCCCTAGTACTGATGCTCTGTGGAATGAGAGTGAGTTGAGTATTATTCATAGTTTCAGAGATGCTGAATTGGTGTCCGCAAATATATATCGAGAATATAAGAAGACACAGGTTCGATGGACACCAAGGTACGCTAACAGGCCAAAGAGAGACGTATATTATATTGGTATTGATAAGTGCGTCCCAATGATCGAGTCAGAAAAAAAACAGGCCAAAATTAATTATTCTACGCAGGAAATAACTGAAGATATTATCAATACCATCCTTGAAAAAGCATCAGGAATACTCAATCGAAACTATTCTAGCTACAATGTACATACTGCACGTGGGAAAGACTTTATTGGTGTCGAGGTAGATGGACTAAGATACTCTGCTCTTAGTATGAGTGCAGGCGAACAAAAAGTATTTTATATTCTTGAGAAGATATTCAGAGCTAAAAAATACTCCCTCATATTGATCGATGAGCTTGATTTACTACTTCATGACCAAGCTATGAAGAAGCTCGTGGATGTTGTTTTGGAGCGCTCAAATGACAAGAATCTTCAGGTTATTTTTACAACTCACCGTGAAAGTATTTTAGAGCTCGAAGATAGGATAAACATAAGGCATATCGTTTGCCGCCCACATAAGACCCTATGTTTCAACGAAACAAAACCTGATGCAATTAATAGGCTTACAGGAATCCAGCCTAAACCTATAGAGGTTTTCGTAGAAGATGATGTGGCAGCTGCAATTGTGAGAAAGGTAGCAGCTAATCTGAAGCTCATAAAATACACATCTGTAAGTAGATATGGTGCGGCCACTAACTGTTTCACAACGGTTGGGGGCTTATTACTTGGCGGTGAGCCTTGCGAAAACTCCCTATTCGTATTAGATGGAGACGTTTATCGTTCTCCTGCGGAGAAGAACACTGCTGTAGATAGAGTGTTAACTGGCCACGACGACAATGTTCTGCAGGCTAAAGAAAAAGCAATTTCCATCATCAAACAATTCACGTTGCCGGACGGTTCACAACCTGAAAAGTATCTCCACTCCTTGTTGATCGATATTGGAGAAACTGAAAATGAAGAGTTTAATGAGATCATAGAGGTAGCAGCTGAGATTATAGCTGTCGATAATGAGCATGAATTTATTAGTGACATAATCGAAAGGCTTGGCTGGGAAAGAGCAACTGGGCTTTCAAAGATAATCGATCTTGCTTCTACATCCGGTTGCTGGAGTGGTTATGTTAGTGAAGTCCATGAATGGCTGAGCGCTAAAAAGGAAAGTATGAGAGAAGAGTTGGAGGCCGTATAACAAGCAATATAAAAGGACATCCACCCCTAGCAGTTTGGCCGATTCGTTTAATCGGCTAAGCCTATTAAATAAAATATGAGATTTTTATGACCGACTAGAGTGAATAATCACGTTGTAAGGTGCTTTTAACGTCCGTTCATTGAGGGTCAGGCAGAAGAAGTCCCAGAGTACAAACCCTGTCATTTTTTTATAATACTAAATTAAAAAGGACATCCACCCCAGGCAGTTTGGCTGCTATTAAAAAGGACATCCACCCCTAGCAGTTTGGCTGATTCGTTTAATCGACTAAGCCTATTAAATATAAAATGAGATCTTTATGACCGACGAGAGTGAATAATCACGTTGTAAGGTGCTTTTAACGTCCGTTCATTGAGGGTCAGGCAGAAGAAGTCCCAGAGTACAAACCCTGTCATTTTTTTATTGATAAAGTAACGGTTATTCGAGCAGCTGAATGCAGCTCTGCGGTGTTCGTCGATACCCCAGTGCTTCGGCACCACGTTTTAGTGCGTAAGCAGTGCCAACCAAGCGTTTAAATCGGCTTTCAAAATGCTGTGATAAATAAAGCCAATGCTTAGGGTCGAGCTGCAGTCTATCCAATATGGGCGGCAGCTGCCGCTCTATAGCCCCTCGCTTGTCCTCCCTAATGATTCGCCCCGTCCAATCAACCAGCTCCAAGTAATCCGTTAGCCTTATCGCTATCCCCTTAGGCATACTGCTTCTGGGATTGCCGATCATGGGCATCAACTCTTTGACTTGTTGTTGGCGATGATTGGGTGAAAACGCCGCCTTGGCTTGCTGGCAACGGCGCCGAATACTGGTGTGAAGGGAGCCTTCAGGTGTTTTATTCATGCCAGCACGAATCGGGTTAAGGTCGACATAGGCCATACAGCTGATTAAAGCCTGCTCATCTAGCAACGCCTGGGATTTATAACGGCCCTCCCAAAAGCGGCCTGTGCAGCCATCCTCCTGATTGGCCTGCCGCGCTGTCGGTTCGTTGATATTGCGCATAAACCAGCCGATATTGGTCAGCCTTAGTCGCCACTCTTTCACCCTGTCATCGACGGCATCTATTTCTGCCTGCAACATAGCAGCCTTATTCCTCACATAACGCTGGGTAAGAGCTGTGCCCTTATAGAGCTGATGCCAGCGCCTAATCACCTCATCTGCCGACCAGCTTTCAGCCGTTGCTTTATCGATATGCAGCACCACATGGTAATGGTTAGACATGACAGCATAGGCGCAGACATCGATGGAGAAAATAGCGGCAAGCGCGTTGATCTTATCTTCTATCCACTGCCTCCGATGCTCGTAGCAGGCACCATTATTACCGTTGCCGCATAAAAAGGCGCGGCGGACACAGCGGGATACACAGTGGTAGTAGGGGGTAGCATCAAGCGACACTATAGCCTTGCGTGGTTTCGTCATCACAATCATCCTTGATTCGTGGTGTAAGAAAGCACTGTAACTATAGGATTGAATCAGTTAACGTCAAATATAATCATGGATGTCCCGATTAGAAAACACGTGTTTTCGTCATCACAGTCGTCCTTGAATCGTAGTGCAAGAAAACACTTTCTCTATAGGGTTGAATCAGTTAACGTAAAATATGTAAGGATATCTCGATTATATTCTCAATAGTGCTTGGATGCCGATTATATTCCCGGTTTTACGCGATAAAAAACGCCGGTGTTTGAGGTGTCGGATGCTAGTTCATCTACATATTAATATGAGGGGAAGTCATTGAAGTTTTTATATAAGTTAAAGCGGACATTATATAGGGGTTTTAAGAGAGATCGTTTTAGAGTGATTAATCGAGAAGGTATTGACTATCTAGTAAATTACAAAAACAGTATTGATCGAAAGTTAATTGTTGATGGCGGCTATGAGAAGGAACAGATTGCCTGCCTTATGCAGTTAGCGAATAAACATAAATGTACAATATTCTATGATATTGGTGCAAATATAGGCTTGTACACGCTCAGTTTGTCAAGACTACCGCTTTTAAAAAAAATTGTTGCATTCGAACCATTGCCAGCAAATATTTGTCAGTTCAAAGCCAACTTATTACTCAATAAACTCCATGATGTTGTTGGTCTTAAGGCTATTGGTCTCAGTGATTATTCTGGTGATATTGCCTTTTTAGGAAATACTGGAAATAGTACTGGAAGGTCTAGAGTCAAAGAGACAAACATAAATGTTCTTGATGAAAGCAAGTTTGAAGAGCGTGTGATTCAGGTTGATAGGTTGGACAACCTTGAAGAGGTAAAGGGTGAGTTAATTGTGATTAAAATCGATGTAGAGGGACATGAACTTAATGCCCTGCGTGGTATGGAGAATTTATTGGCTGATAATCGCTGTATTCTTCAAATTGAGTCGTATGATATTAACTTCCCAGAAATTGATAGTTACTTAACTGACAAGGGATATAAAATAATTTCTAATATCGGTGTTGATCGATACTATAGTAATTTTTAGTCTAATAAGTAAAGGCGCCGGCCGCGAGTAAACAGCGCCTGAGCATGAGGCATTATGTATCTATAACCCGCATCCTCAAAGAGAGTGGGTGTATGTAAAAAATATACTCGCTTCAATGTTTTTTTGGTATCCTATCCGCTGAAAAACCTTCAGTAAGCGCCGGCTCCAGGCGTCAATCTATACACTTACCTTGTTTGAGTATTTACCAAAAAAATATAAAAGGACATCCACCCCTAGCAGTTTGGCCGATTCGTTTAATCGGCTAAGCCTATTAAATAAAATATGAGATTTTTATGACCGACTAGAGTGAATAATCACGTTGTAAGGTGCTTTTAACGTCCGTTCATTGAGGGTCAGGCAGAAGAAGCCCCAGAGTACAAACCCTGTCATTTTTTTTTTTGATAAAGTAACGGTTATTCGAGCAGCTGAATGCAGCTCTGCGGTGTTCGTCGATACCCCAGCGCTTCGGCACCATGTTTTAGTGCGTAAGCAGTGCCAACCAAGCGCTTAAATCGGCTTTCAAAATGCTGTGATAAATACAGCCAATGCTTAGGGTCGAGCTGCAGTCTATCCAATATGGGCGGCAGCTGCCGCTCTATAGCCCCTCGCTTGTCCTCCCTAATGATTCGCCCCGTCCAATCAACCAGCTCCAAGTAATCCGTTAGCCTTATCGCTATCCCCTTAGGCATACTGCTTCTGGGATTGCCGATCATGGGCATCAACTCTTTGGCTTGTTGTTGGCGATGATTGGGTGAAAACGCCGCCTTGGCTTGCTGGCAACGGCGCCGAATACTGGTGTGAAGGGAGCCTTCAGGTGTTTTATTCATGCCAGCACGAATCGGGTTAAGGTCGACATAGGCCATACAGCTGATTAAAGCCTGCTCATCTAGCAACGCCTGGGATTTATAACGGCCCTCCCAAAAGCGGCCTGTGCAGCCATCCTCCTGATTGGCCTGCCGCGCTGTCGGTTCGTTGATATTGCGCATAAACCAGCCGATATTGGTCAGCCTTAGTCGCCACTCTTCCACCCTGTCATCGACGGCATCTATTTCTGCCTGCAACATAGCAGCCTTATTCCTCACATAACGCTGGGTAAGAGCTGTGCCCTTATAGAGCTGATGCCAGCGCCTAATCACCTCATCTGCCGACCAGCTTTCAGCCGTTGCTTTATCGATATGCAGCACCACATGGTAATGGTTAGACATGACAGCATAGGCGCAGACATCGATGGAGAAAATAGCGGCAAGCGCGCTGATCTTATCTTCTATCCACTGCCTCCGATGCTCAAAGCAGACTCCATTATTACCGTTGCCGCATAAAAAGGCGCGACGGACACAGCGGGATACACAGTGGTAGTAGGGGGTAGCATCAAGCGACACTAAAGCCTTGCGTGGTTTCGTCATCACAATCATCCTTGATTCGTGGTGTAAGAAAGCACTGTAACTATAGGATTGAATCAGTTAACGTCAAATATAACTATGGATGTCCCGGTTAAACAGTTCGGCATTGAAAAGGGAAAGCCATTCAACCCCAGTAAAGAGCAGCAGGCTGTGCTTATTGCCGGTGAAGAGCTGGGTTATCTGCAGGCAATTAATAATACCTACAAGAAGAACTTTGAAGGCGCTAACTACTTTGGTGATAAGAACTGGTATGTGGCGCTGGTGAACGACTCTACCCAGCAGCAAGAGACTCATGGTGAACTGCGTGAGCGCGCGGCTTGGTTCCATGAGGCGATAGGTTCAACCAAAGCGATGAAGATGGATAAGCCGGGCCCGGGTCAGATGTATCTTGGCGCCTATGAGGATGCCAGTGGTATCGGCTTTGATGGCGGCAACAACTATCACCTCAATGTGCCCAGTGATGTGCCGGCAGATCTGTTCTGGGCGGTGACAATTTATGACTCTAAGTATCGCAATCTCATCGCTAACAGCACGGGTCAGGCAGAGATCAACTCGGCCAATAAACTGGCTTACAACGACGATGGCAGTGTCGATGTATTTATTGGCCCTAGCTGCGAGCAGAGTAAGGGGTGCGTGCCATCTAACTGGGTGCAAACTAAGGCAGGACAAACATGGTTTACCTATTTCCGACTATATACACCGAATGAACGCTATTTCTCTCGCGACTGGTCATTGGATAATATTCAGTTAGTGCAATAATGATTAAAGCTCTGGCATAAACCGCCAGGGCTTTTTTACTTTAGAGAAGTGATAAATAGTTGATATGCAGTACCACATGGCAATGGTTAGGCATGACGGCATAGGCGCAGACATCGATGGCAATATTTTCGGAAAATGTGATGGTTTTATCTTCTATCCACTGGTGACGTTGATCGTAGCCGGTAGCGTCAAGCGACGCTAGAATCTTACGTGTTTTCGTCATCACAGTCGTCCTTGAATCGTAGTGCAAGAAAACACTTTCTCTATAGGGTTGAATCAGTTAACGTAAAATATGTAAGGATATCTCGATTATATTCTCAATAGTGCTTGGATGCCGATTATATTCCCGGTTTTACGCGATAAAAAACGCCGGTGTTTGAGGTGTCGGATGCTAGTTCATCTACATATTAATATGAGGGGAAGTCATTGAAGTTTATATATAAGTTAAAGCGGACATTATATAGGGGTTTTAAGAGAGATCGTTTTAGAGTGATTAATCGAGAAGGTATTGACTATCTAGTAAATTACAAAAACAGTATTGATCGAAAGTTAATTGTTGATGGCGGCTATGAGAAGGAACAGATTGCCTGCCTTATGCAGTTAGCGAATAAACATAAATGTACAATATTTTATGATATTGGTGCAAATATAGGCTTGTACACGCTCAGTTTGTCAAGACTACCGCTCTTAAAAAAAATTGTTGCATTCGAACCATTGCCAGCAAATATTTGTCAGTTCAAAGCCAACTTATTACTCAATAAACTCCATGATATTGTTGGTCTTAAGGCTATTGGTCTCAGTGATTATTCTGGTGATATTGCCTTTTTAGGAAATACTGGAAATAGTACTGGAAGGTCTAGAGTCAAAGAGACAAACATAAATGTTCTTGATGAAAGCAAGTTTGAAGAGCGTGTGATTCAGGTTGATAGGTTGGACAACCTTGAAGAGGTAAAGGGTGAGTTAATTGTGATTAAAATCGATGTAGAGGGACATGAACTTAATGCCCTGCGTGGTATGGAGAATTTATTGGCTGATAATCGCTGTATTCTTCAAATTGAGTCGTATGATATTAACTTCCCAGAAATTGATAGTTACTTAACTGACAAGGGATATAAAATAATTTCTAATATCGGTGTTGATCGATACTATAGTAATTTTTAGTCTAATAAGTAAAGGCGCCGGCCGCGAGTAAACAGCGCCTGAGCATGAGGCATTATGTATCTATAACCCGCATCCTCAAAGAGAGTGGGTGTATGTAAAAAATATACTCGCTTCAATGTTTTTTTGGTATCCTATCCGCTGAAAAACCTTCAGTAAGCGCCGGCTCCAGGCGTCAATCTATACACTTACCTTGTTTGAGTATTTACCATGGAAATGAATTATTTTGTATTTGGTACAAATAATATGGCACAGGCCGTAGCCTATTATGATCAACTGTTTGATGGCACTGGATTGAATAAAATTCATGGGCAAGGACGTATGACATTGTGGGGTAACGAGCGTTTTATGTTTGCCTTGGCGGAGCCGTTTGATAAAAACCCGGCATCGAATGGCAACGGTACGATGCTCGGCTTTCATGTTGATTCAATTGACGAGGTAAATCGCTTGCATAAAAAAGCCCTCGAACTCGGTGGCAGCTGTGAGGGAGAACCTGGCGTTCGCTCCAATATGCATTCTGCCTACATACGAGATTTAGACAGTAATAAAATATGTTTTTATACCCGTAATAACTAACGGGTTGCAATAGCCTGCCCAGCAGCAGACTCTCACCCCACCCCATCAGATGGCAAGATGAACAAAAAGGAACATATATCCACTAGAGTTCCATTTGATAGCCGGTTACAGTATTCCTTCACCGCGCAAAAATAATAACAAAGGCTATTTTCGATTAGCTTAAACCGCACAAGGATTCGCCATGACTACCTCGCTGATACATCAACCGCCCCTCATGCCCGACCTGATTATCGAAGGGTTGAATCGATACGATGATATACCGTGCCTGGTACTGGGCGATCAGGTGCACACCTATACCGATGTCAGGGAGGGCACCAGTCAGTTTGCTCAGGCGTTAGCCTCCAAGGGGCTGGGCAAGGACAGCCGCATCGCGGTGATCTCTGGTAATCGGCCGGAGGTGTTGTTCAACGTGGCGGCGATGCAGATATCGGGCTGCTGTGGCTCGGCACTTCACCCCATGGGTTCTTTAGAGGATCACGCCTATATATTGAATGATGCCAAGGTCGAGGCGCTGATTTATGACCCGACGCTGTATGAGCAGCGTGCCCAAGACTTGGCCGAGAAAGTCCCCTCGCTCAAGCATCTGTTAAGCTTTGGCGAAACCGAAGTCGGTGAAGATTATCTCGAATTGTCCAAGACCTTTGCGCCAAAACCCCTGGTGTCCGAAGACATCAGCGGCGATGATATCTGCACTATTGTCTATACCGGCGGCACCACAGGACGGCCTAAGGGGGTGATGCAAACCCATCGCGCCTTTGCCTATATGACCATGATTCAGGCTGCCGAATGGCAGATTCCAGATACCTTACGCCTGCTGATTGCCACGCCATTATCACACTCCGCCGCCGCCTTTTTTGTGCCCACTCTACAGCGTGGTGGCGCGATGTATGTGCCACAAAACTTCGACCCCAACAGCTTTTTCGATATGGTCGAAAAATACCACATCACGGCCACCATGTTAGTACCGGTGATGATTTATTATCTGCTGGATGCTGAGCGCTCGAAGACGGCGGATATGTTGAGTATGGAAACCATTTTCTATGGCGCCTCGCCGATGAGTCCGGCGCGGTTGCAGGAGGGTATTGAGCGCTGGGGGCAGATTTTTTACCAGTACTTCGGCCAGTCCGAGGCGCCGATGGTGCTGACTAATATGCGCAAGGAAGATCATGACCTCAGCAAGCCAGAGCGCCTGGCCTCCTGTGGTCGTCCCTCGCCATGGATGCATTTAACCCTGCTCGATGACAAGCAACAGCCTGTGGCCAAGGGTGAGGCCGGTGAGATCTGCGTGCGCGGCCCGCTGGTCATGCAGCAATATTATAATCTGCCGGAGCAGACGGCAGAAGCCTTTGAAGGCGGTTGGTTACACACCGGCGATATCGGCCGCTTGGATGACGATGGCTTCCTGTTTATTGTTGATCGCAAAAAAGACATGATTGTTACCGGTGGTTTTAATGTCTTCCCCAAAGAGGTGGAGGATAGCATCTCCAGCAACCCCGCCGTCGCCCAGGTGGCGGTTATCGGTGTGCCGGATGATCGCTGGGGCGAGGCAGTCAAGGCGGTGATTGTATTAAAAGACCCGGCCGCTGCCAGCGATGCCTTAGGGGGCGCAATTATGCAATCCGTCAAAGAAGCCAAGGGCTCGGTGCAAACACCGAAGTACGTCGATTTCGTCGACAGCATTCCGCTGACGGCCATCGGAAAACCGGATAAAAAAACGCTCAAAGCGCAGTATTGGCAGGGCCAGGACCGCAACGTTTAAGGCTCGTCGACCAGGTTGCCTTTACGTCGGCTAATGTCGCCGCCAAGATCTTGTCAGCAGGGAGGCTGACGTCGTACTACCGACACTATACTGTTCAGGGTATGGCTGATAGTGGGTGCACTGATGCTGGCGCAGCACTGCTGTTGCGTTTCAATATTCATTACTAACACATTTATTCAGTCTTTATAGTTTGGTCATCGCTTTATTCTGCGCCGCCACCGTATTGGCTAGATCATCGCCGTTTAAGCGTTATATAATGCCGCCTGCTTGATGACTAACAGTAATAAATAATAAGTATAGTGATGGGGACGACGCAATGGCCATTATCGGCATCGATTTAGGCACCACTAACAGTACCTGCGGTATTTGGCGCAACGGCAGTGTTGAGTTAATACCAAACCGTCTTGGTGAATTTCTAACGCCGTCAGTTGTTGGTGTTGATGACAACAATAAGACAATTGTTGGTCGCGTTGCGAAGGAGCGTTTAATCACCCACAGCGATCAGACGGTGGCGGTTTTTAAACGCTTAATGGGCACCGATCATGTCGTTAATCTAGCCAAGAAACCGTTTACTGCAACCGAGTTGTCTGCCGTTATTTTGCAATCGTTAAAAGAGGATGCCGAGGAGTTCTTGGGCGAGACGGTAACTGAGGCGGTGATCAGTGTGCCGGCTTATTTTAATGATAATCAACGCCAGGCAACAAAGTTGGCAGGCGAGTTGACCGGTTTAACCGTTAATCGGTTGATAAACGAGCCGACGGCGGCGGCGATGGCCTATGGTCTGCACGATAAGCAAGAGGGAACATTTTTGGTGCTCGATATGGGTGGCGGCACCTTCGATGTATCGCTGCTGGAGTTCTTTGAGGGGGTGATGGAGGTACATGCCAGTGCCGGTGATAATTTTCTCGGTGGTGAGGACTTTGTCGATGAAATGGTCAAAGATGTATTGCGGATTCATCAGGTGCAGCCCTCAGCGTTAAGCGCACAACAGACCAGCACCCTGTGCATGCAGTTGGAGACGGTTAAGCGTAATGTCGACAATTTAACCAATAAAACACTTACCTTGCAGTTGGGCAGTAAAAGCGTCGACTGGACCGTGCCAGATGACTGGTTTGCACAGGTGGCGACGCCGCTGTTATTGCGGGCAAGAAAGCCAATAGAAGCCGCTTTTCGCGATGCGGACATGACGGCCAGCGAGATAGATAATGTCATACTGGTTGGCGGCTCAACACGGATGAAATTATTTCGCACTATGGTGGCAAAGTTGTTTGGTCGCTTCCCCGATAGCACGATTGACCCAGACCTGGTTGTTGCCAGTGGCGCCGCTATTCAGGCTGGCCTAATCAGTCGCGATGCCGCCCTCGATGACGTGGTGTTAACCGATGTCTGCCCCTACACGCTGGGCACGGCAGTCAGAGGCCCAGAGGGCAGTGACGACGGTTATTTTCTGCCAATTATCGAGCGCAACAGTATTGTACCGGTCAGTACGGTTCGCCGGGTGCAGACCGCAGAGAGTAATCAGACGGTAGTCCAGATAAAGATTTACCAGGGTGAAAATCGACTGGTGTCTAAAAACGTCTTCCTCGGTTCTTTTGATGTCAAAATCCCAAAGGGGCCGGCGGGTAAGGAGTCATTGGATATTCGTTATAGCTACGACATGAATGGCCTGTTAGAGGTAGACGTGACGATATGCTCGACAGGCAAGGTATTTTCTAAGTTAATCGATAATACGCCAGGTAGCCTGTCGGAGAAAGAGGTGGAGAAGACGCGCAAAAAACTGGCAAAGATGAAATTTCACCCGCGCGAGGATGAGATGAACCGAATGCTGATGGCCAGAGGGGAGCGTATCTACGAGGCCTGCCTAGGTGAAAAACGGGATTACCTCTCTCAGGTGCTTGCCGAGTTTGACAAGGTACTGGATAGTCAGAATGCGGTGCAGATCAGAAAGCATCAGGCTGGGTTACAGGAATTACTCGATCAAATAGATAGTGAGGAATGGATTTAATGGTTTGGGATGTTTTGGGGTTGCAGCCCACCTCTGACAAGAAACTTATTAAGCGTACCTATGCCAAAAAGCTTAAGCACACGCGGCCTGAAGATGATGCGGCCGCCTTTCAGCAGTTGCATACGGCTTATAAACAGGCGCTGAAACAGGCGGGGTATATTGCCAGCCGAGAGCAGACGACAGCTGAGGAGGCGGTGGCGACAGGCTCGCCACTGGAGGTCGAGGACGCTGTCTATGACGTCGATCAAGCTGTCGATGAAAACATCATGGCTGACTCGCCCAGTGACCCTATTGAATCAGTGGATGATAGCCAAACAGCGGCGGACAGACAGGTCGATGAAGCCGAGCTGATGGAGCAGGCTTATGATCAGATAGTGGCAGAGGTTGAGCAGCTGCTATCGACAGGTAATGGCAGACACCTGCCTGATAGCTGGTCTTTTATTGGCCGCTCACCCTATTTGTTTGATCAAAATTTTCACTGGCAATTAGGTTGCAGAATATTTTATTTAATCGCCGAACATAATCATCAGCTCAGTGACCGTCAAAAGCGCTATCACTTGGTTGAGGGTGCAGTGCTGAAATACTTGGACAGTTTGTTCGACTGGCGACTAGCTGAGGAGTCGTTGCGTCAGCGTTTCCCGGATCAATTAGTCGACGATGTGTTGACGCTAACCCCGCGCACCGGTGAAACGCAAAGCACTGTCGATCAGGCGGTGGCAGGGTTGCGCGGTGGTAAGGCTGTGCATAGGAAAGACCGCAAAGATAAGGCCAGCGAAAATATACAGTTTGCCAGTGACGGGAAGCGATTGGTGGCTTTGGCGATCGATATTTTCGCGGTTATTGTTGTTTGTAAACTTGCCCAGTGGCTGCTCTATTTGTTGTTTTTTGCCGGTGAAGAGGCCGCGTTTTCAGCCACAGGTGTGTTCACTGGCCTCGGTTTCTACTTGCTGTCGGGCTGGCTTTTCCAGTGCTCTTCGCAGCAGGCGACACCGGGCCAGAAGTTGTTAGGCTTAAGAGTGGTCGATAGATCTTTGCAGCGATTGCCCTATCTGCAGGGTCTTTGGCGTACGGTTGCCTTCGCGTTAAGTGGACTGGGCTTTAAGTTTATCTTTGTGATTAATTTCTGTCTGGGTGGAAATTATGTTCACGACCGATTAAGTCGCAGCTATGTGATTGTGGACGGTTAAATGTCTGTTTTCATGGCATGCCTCGCTGCCATCATAGGCTTTTGCCGTCGACGGGCAAGATAGGGCTGCCAGTGTTAGCTTATTAACACCAAGCCAATAAACGAAGCGACGCTGACAGCCAGTGCGGTAAAGGCCATCTTTTTCAGTTTGGGCGTTTGCCAGGCCATGATAAAGCCAGAGAGGATTAATAGCAGCAGTGCGCCGGCAAATAGCGTGGCGTAGATTTTGAACAGCACGCTGCCCTTGGCCTTGTGCAGTTGCACTAACACCTTATAACCGCTGGCCTCGTTAATGGTCAGTGTCGCCAGACCGGGGTCGGCCGTCGGCTCGATCAGCACCTCCCGTTGGGCGCCGCCCCATTGCAGCATGAAACTGTCGCCGACGGTTTTGATCTTGGCACCGCCGGAGGGTGTTGACAGCTGGTGACTGCGCAGCGCAACCTCAGCCAAATCGATCAGCTGATCGAGTTCTGGCTGCAGCGGTTGTTGTAACTCAATCGTATATTGCTCGCTGCTCACATCGCCTTTGATGCCCCAGGTATAGAGGGCGCCGGTCACAAGAAACATGCAGGCGATAGGCAGGGCAAAGGCGGCCAGCACGGTATGGATTTTCATCAGCAGTAGTCGATTGATCATTGTCGTTAGCCTTATTGAATGCGCTATCAAGCTTGAGTTTTTCACTCCCTTGAAAATAGAGCATTTTGTCGCCGTCGGCTAGGGTCTGCGCCGCTATAATATTGAGTCTAATCAAATGTTCATGAGTTATTGAAGACCTATTTGAAGGTTGATGGCCATCGTAGCGTATAACGCTGCAGTAACGGAAATAGAAAATAAGCGCCATCACTGTGCTGGGCTTGAATATTTGACGTGACATATTTAACGAAAGTGGTAAATAACCCTGCCGCATTGAGCAATTATCATTTGCTCTTTAATTACTGTGCTAGTCTTTTTTTTCACCCAAAAGGTCAATCTATAGCGACCTAAATCGAGGTATTTTAAGGATAAAATTGGACGAATAAATGACAATAAAAAAATCGTTATCAACCCTCACCAGCAGTTCGCTACTGTTATTGCTGGCTGCATTACCCACCGCCGCTGTTTACGCAGAAGACTGTAGTGATGAAGAGCAGAGTGTACGCAGCATTACTGGTCGATGTAATAATTTGCTAAATCCCAACTGGGGAGTGGCTTGGGATATCGATGCAGAGGCTGGTGGTGAAGCCATCGCCGACGGTATATTTGGCCGCTTTGAAACAGCAGAATATGTCGATGCCGCTAACCGCGTATCTCCCCGTGATGCCATCGCCAACCCCGTTATCGCCAGTACCGATTTATTGAGAATAGAGCAGGACGCCGAGCGTCAGTGGTCGCATACAAACTTGTTGCTCGTTTATATGATGCAGTTTGTCACTCACGATATCGCGCTTACCGTTTCCCCACCGGCTGATCCGCTAGCGTTAAATGCAGGCCTGGGTGTCGAGCAGGATGCCAGCGGTCGAGACTTCTTGCTCGGTGGGCGCAGTGTCGATTACCTCGACGACAACGGTATTCCGCAGCAGTACAACGGCGCCTCGGCTTTTCTTGATTTATCGTCAACCTATGGGCCCACCGACGTTATAAGTAACGCTCTGCGCAGCTTCGAGGGCGGTTTATTAAAAACGGTAGAGCGCTCGACATTTACTTTTAACCACAGAAACACCCCCTCGCGCGATATCTGTGATTGTGTCGATGTTAATACGGGTGAACCTTGGAATATGTTTAATGAAGATCTATCGAATGCTGATCAGGTGTTTGTCCAGAGTGCACCGGGGTTTATCCCCGAACCCTTTCCGCATCTTGGTAAATGCGTCTCGCCTGCAGCCTCCTTTGGTCAAGCCTTTGTCCCAGGTGTAGGTTTGGTGCCCGCGACCCCCGGCGTTTACAGTTGTCCTAATGCGGTACTTGGTTTGCCGCCGATGCTATTAGAAAATGTCTTTTGTGCAATCAATTATGCGGCAATTAACGACCCTAGCAGATCGTCGTTTTCATGGACGGTCCCCGACGGTATTGATTGGATGCCCTTTGTCTCGGAAACCTCACCACCGGTTCCCTTCGATGAGCTATCAGCTTCAACGAACGACCCTAGCAAGGCTTTTGCCGCCGGCGACCTAAGAGCGACCGAGAACTTAGGCATCACCGCCATTCAGAACCTCTGGCTGCGCGAGCACAATCGTAATGCCAGACGTATTGCCGCTCAGCAACTCGGCCTGACCGATGAAGAGATTTTTCAGAAGGCACGCGCTTGGACGATTGGTGTCTACCAAAATGTGGTGATGAACGAATTGCTGCCGATGATCGTCGGTAACAAGGCCTATAAGAAAGCGGGTTTAGATAAGCCCTATCGGGATTCAAATTATGATCCGACCATCGACCCGCGTACCGGTAACAGTTTTGCCGCGGCGGCGATGCGCTTTGGTCATTCGATGGTAAGCAACGACGTTTACCCATTAGATCCGGAGACCTTTAGCCGTATTCCAACAGATCAAAAGCAGCTGCCGGCTAATTATTTTGGTAGTAATAGTCCCTCTAAGGATGCCGCGCCATGGATTCACCTAGGGGCAGCGGCACAGTCTACCGCTTTTGCGCCGGTCGATGAGATGATGGCCTTTATCGGTGCTCAGATTCCCAGTGGCTCACCGCCGGATGCGGCGATCATTGCCGGCTTGGTGAATAGCCGGGCCCAGCGGGTTGACCGCTATGCCGAGATTGCTATCAACGATATTGATATTTCAAACTGCTTTAGCGGTGATGTATCGATAAGCGTGCCTGCCTTCTCAGTTTTTCGTGGCCGAAGCCACGGCATCCCCTCCTATCATGGACTGTTGGAAGCGTGGACCGATAGCAGCATTTATGGCCGTAAAAATTGTCCGGCACCGGCGGCTGGCCAGGAGTATGATCCGCTGGCTTGCTTTGAGTATATTGTCGGTACGGATGACCCGGCCTATACCGCTCGCATGCGTAATACCTTCAAGCGCCTCGACCTGATTGACCCCTTTGTTGGGTTGACCATCGAAAGCGAACAGGTTTGTAAACATTGCGATGACGGCCTTAAAAAAGGCCGTGACAAGCGTAACAAAAATGCCAAACAGGGTATCGTAGGGGTTACTTCTGCCGCCATTATTGCGGATCAATTTAGCCGTAGCAGGGGCGGTGACCGCTTCTGGTTCGAGAACAGCAGCAATGGCTGGAGTCATGGCGAATTGGCCGACATACGCAGCACGACGCTAAAAGATCTTATCGCCCTTCATTTTCCCTCAACGAGGGCAAAGCTTGCCGGCTTTGATAATGTGCTACTGGGTAAGACGACGCTCAACTAACCATTGGCCTAGCGCTGTCGCCCTTTTTGTTGGGGCGACAGTACATCAGCTTAAATTTCTTCCTCGGCCTCAGCAATAAGCCGCTGTAAAAACATCACCTCATGATGGTTGGTACTACCCGAGCGCTGCAGTAACGCATTTAAGGTGGTCAGCTTTAAGCGCTTGGCCTCAGCGTTAGATGCGTCTAGCTGTTGTACCATTTCGATCAGGTGTAGAGATTTTTCCAGTTCGCCGCTGTTCAGTTTGGCATCAGCCAGCTGCAAAATAGCGTCGCTGCCACCGGCCAGTTGATACAACTCGGGGTAGGTATCGGTCACTGGCACGCTGTACATCTCCGTCGCCGAGTTGAGGGCAAACCAGCCGGTATAAGCCTCCCAAAAACTGCGCACGCCCCAGGACACCTTGCCGTGGGCCTCGAACAGATAGAGCTCTTCTGGCAGCTGGATTTCTTCCATCAGCGTAAACACATCCTTGCCATCGTTCATCCCGTCGATGACGGCATCGTCGACATAGCTCACCGCATCGCGGGTCTTGGTGACCACGCTGCGAATATAGTCTGCCCCCTTCACCGGGTAGAAATGGCTGGGCACAATAATCTCTGGCTCGAGTTCAAGCACCAGGTTTAACGATTCGATATAGGGGCGTGGGAAGCGTGCCCGCTCACCGCGCATGGTGGTGAAGTTGGGCCACATGCCAAACATATGGCCGAACAGATCGCCGCTGAAGAGAATTTTCTGCTCTGGCATCCACAGGGAAATATTATCGTACCCCTCGGCGCCGGGGGTGTGGTAAACGACGAATTGCTTGCCACCCAGTTCAAACGCATAGGGGGCGCTGTCTATGACGACCGTGGGCTCAACAATGGGCATGACTTCTTTCAAGGCACGATAACCGATGGCCGGTAAGTTGGGCACATCCTCGGGGTAAAAGATGTGGTTTCTCGGCATCAGATACGGCATTAAGTCGGTGATGTATTGCTGGTTGTAGAGAAACTCTCGGTGGGCGATGACCTCGGGTTTGTCGTTGTCGAGCACATTCATGCCGCTGTAGTGGTCGGCGTGGGCGTGGGTAAGAATCGCGTGGCTGACGGTGTTGCTGCTGATCTGATCCAGTCGCCGCTTGAGCTCTTTGGCCTGATTGCGCAGGCCGGTGTCGACGATGATATTACCGGCATCGGTGATAATCATCGTCATATTAGCGGTGCCCCGCGCCTGGTAGACCGATTCGGTAATCTTGATGGCGCCGGGGTCATTGTCGCCAAAGCCGACTAAATCGCGGGTCATTGGCGACCACTCCTGCTGTTGAAAAACCTGCTGTGACGCGGGCTCTGGGGCTGTGTTGTTCTCTTTTTTTGCCGTGTCACAGCCGTTTAAGAGTAGGCAGGCGGCCACTAAAAAGCCGATTGAGTAATGCTTGTACATGGTATCTCCGTATATAACTTAAGAGTCATATCTTAATTAGGTTATGGCAATGATAGGTATATTTCAACAGGAAATAGCTGGATTTATTGTTTGAGTTTTTACTGGTATTATGTACTTAAGCTTAATTTCTTAATTAATACGGTAGTGATTTATGCGTCAAGATACGGCAGCCACGCGGGCCAAAATACTGACAGTGGCCGAGAAATTGTTCGCCGCCAAGGGGGTGGAACATGTCACCCTCGGTGAGATCAACGATAAGTCGGGTCAGAAAAACCGCTCGGCACTGCAATACCATTTTGGCGGCAAGCAGCAGTTGGTCGATGCCATTATGGAGAAGTATCTGCTGAAGATTACCGCCGACAGAAACCAGCTGCTCGACGCCATCGACCGTGATGGCGAGGTGACCAGTCGATTAGTGGCAGAGGCCATCGTCATCCCGCTGGCCAACTGTTTATCGATACCCGGCGGCCTCAGTTATATTCAGATTGCGGCGCAGTTGATCGGCAAGCAGCATTTTCCCCACTTGTTTTTATCGGATATCGAGTCGCATTTCTCGTCTGAGCGAATTTGGGGTTATATCTCTCAGGTGCAGCAGGCGATTCCAGAGGCGCTGATTTTTAGCCGGGTGATTGTGACGCTGTCGGCCCTGTTTCACAGCCTGGCCAGCTATGCGCAGGCGGTGCAGTCACCGCAGGCCTTGCCCCAGGGACTCGATAACGAGTTGTTTGTGTTGAGCTTGGTCGACAGCGTTCAGGCCTTGCTGGAACAGTCGCCCTCGGCGCAAACACTGGCCAAGGCTCAAGCCATCGTCAAGGGTTGATCGGTGGTGATGTCAGTGCGGCACTTTTTATTCCGATTGACATAAATAATGTATTGAATAAGTTTTTTAAGAAATTGAATTGTCGATGATAAATATAGAAATTATGCGACAAATTAAGGGTTTGTTTTTTCTGATTAGTGACGTAATTAACGAAAAGGAGATTTTTTTAATAGAGTCTGATTAAAATTTTATCGGTGGTTAAAAGGCTGTGCTAGTATTTTTCCGCCGCCAAAGATGGCAGCATTTTCGGCGGTTAATACTCACCACTTTTATGGATAAAATTGGACGCGATAATGACGATTAAAAAAATACTGTTAACCCTCTCCAGCAGTGCGCTGCTGGCTTTGACCACTGGCGGCCATGCGCTGGCCTATGATCTCGACACCGGTAATGCGGCGGTGGAGATTGTCATCCCCGCGGCTGTGCCGGCTATTTTTGAGGCCTCACCCAGTGGCGGTGATGCCACATTGGTATTGCGTACCACGACGCTGATTACCAATGGCTGGTTTGATGCCGCCGCGCCCTACCACCCAACAGCCACGGGGGTTTACTCGGACTTAGGCCGCCGACCTGCGGATGAGAGCGATGATAATACGGCGATTAACACCGCCTTGTTGCACGCCTCCTACCACGTACTGAGCAGCCTCTACCCTGCGCGCAACGGCGAGTGGCGGGTAATGCTGCAAAATGCCGGCTTAAACCCCGATGATCAATCGCAGGATTTGACCACCGCGGTAGGCATCGGTAATCAGGCCGGTCAGGCGGTGGTGTTGGCGCGCCAGAACGATGGCATGAACCAGCTCGGCAATGAGGGCGACCAACTTTATCATCAGCAGGCCTATGCCGATTACACCAACTTCGAGCCGGTCAACACCGCCTATACGTTGACCGACCCGTCGAAATGGCAGCCGGCCATCGTCGCCAGTGGCCACGGTTTGTTCAAGGTGCAGCAGTTTGTCACCCCGCAGTTAATGCTGACCGAGCCGTACAGCTATCGAAGCCCTAAACGCTTCCGTTCACCGGTGCCCCGCGCCAGTAATGTCGAAAACTGGGGCCAGTATGTGGCCCAGGCTAATGCTGTTTTAGAGGCATCGGCCAATATGACGGACGAGCAAAAAATGTACGCCGAGCTGTTTGATAATAAGATTTTCAGCCTTGGTTTCTCCGCCGTCTTTGCCGCTCAATCCCAGGGCCTGAGTTTAATGGAGTTTATTCAGTATGATTTTTTGACCAATATGGCCGCCTATGACACCTCGATTATAATCTGGCAGGAAAAACGCCGTCACAATGCCGTACGCCCCTTCTCGGCGATTGCGCATATCTATGGCGATCAACCGGTCACAGCCTGGGGCGGTGCTTATCAGGGCACGGTAACAGACTTGCCGGCTAAGCAGTGGACCAGTTATCTCGGTGTTGCCGATCACCCTGAATACCCCTCGGCCTCGGCCAGTTTTTGTGCCGCCCACGCCGAAACCAGTCGCCTGTTTTTAGGCAGCGATGACTTGGGTTATGTGGTGCCAACGGCGGCTGGCAGCTCTCGGGTCGAACCCGGTTTAACCCCGGCTTACGATATCGTTTTAGAGTTTGATAGCTGGAGTGACTTGGAGCAAAAGTGCGGTGACAGCCGCGTTTGGTCTGGCGTTCACTTTCCCGCCTCGGTTCCCGCCGGCCAGCGTATCGGCAGCAAGATTGCCAAGCGTGCTTATCGCTTTGTGCAGCGTAAGCTGAGCGGTCATTAATCGCCGCCAGCGATAGCTGACAGACCAGAGAGGGGCGGTGTTAATCCACACCGCCCCTTTTTTATTGCCGGTTTATTGCCCAGGCAAACACCGCAGCATGCACTACGCTGACTAACGACATTGTCGTTTGGTCAGTCTGGTGGCAAAAAAGTGGTATGGCTTAATCGGCTGAGATCTGTTTTGATGGTGCCTTTTAAAAGGCTGGCGACCTGCGCTCTGGCGGCCTCGCTTATAGAATAAGGTAGATGGAATTATGCTTGAAGCTTTTCTCTTGTCGCTGGCGGTGTTGGCGCTGCTCAGTATCGTGTTCGAAGAAGTCACCCATATTAACAAGGCCAAGACGACGCTGTTTCTCGGCTGCCTGTCATGGCTGATACTGTTTATCACCGCCGATGGTGAATCCGGCCAGCGGCTGGTGCAGCATCAGCTCGATGAAAACCTACTCGAAATCGCCACCCTGTGGTTGTTCTTAATGGCGACCATGACCTTTGTTGCCTACCTCAATGCCAAGGGCATGGTACAGGCGGCGGTGCAGAAGGTATTTCCCCAGCAGCTTAGCAAGAAACTGTTAATGGGTATGGTGGCCATATTCTCGTTACTGCTGTCGGCGATCTGCGATAATGTTACCGCGACCCTGGTCAGCCTGGGCCTGGTGGCAGCCTTTAATCTCGACAAGGCGACACGGTTAAAAATGGCGACGCTGGTGGTGTTTGCCGTTAACTCCGGCGGTGTGGCATTGATTACCGGTGATGTGACCACGTTGATGATCTTCCTCGAAGGTCATGTTCATATGCAGGAATTACTATTACTGTTAGTGCCCTCGGTCATCAGTGTGTTGTTGCTGGCGTGGTTTTTCTCCTGGGGCGTGACCGGTGAATTGACCTCAGAGCATGTTGAGCAAACCTTTCACCCGGTCGATATTGCCATTGCCGTGATTTTCTTCAGCACCATTATCTGCACCATGTTATTCAATGTGTTGTTTGGTGTGCCACCGGTTTTGACCTTTTTGTTGGGCTTGTCGGTGATGTTTTTGGTCGGGCGAAGCTCCCGTACCGATGCTCAGGAAACCAAGATTCTCGAATATATCCGCAAGGTGGAATACGACACCTTATTGTTCTTCCTCGGTATCTTATTGCTGGTCGGCATGTTGAAGGAGATCGGCGTGTTGACCATGGCCGCCGACCTCTACGCTCAGTTCGATCCACGATTATCAAACTATGTCGCCGGTATCATCTCGGCGCTGCTCGATAACGTGCCACTGACGGCGGCTCTATTGAAGGCCGATCCAACACTGAGTACACCGGAGTGGTTGGCGTTAACCTACGCCGTTGGTGTCGGTGGCTCGCTGTTATCGATCGGCTCGGCGGCCGGCATTATCGCCATGAGCAAGGTCGAGGGCATGACCTTTGTCAGCTACCTGCGCTACTTTCCCGCGTTGCTGCTGACCTACAGCATCGGTTACGGCATCGCCTTACTGTTAGCGCAGTATTTCTATGGCTAGTTATTGGTCAGCCAGCCCATCATAAAACCGCGCTGTCAGTCATTCCCCGAGCCTTCAAAAAGCGCAGCGACAGGATCGGGGTGCGGTGTATTTACCCCTCTATTAACTCAAGCACCTTCTTGGCGCAGGCGATCTTGTTGTCGTTAACATAGGCCTCGTGGTTTTCTTCTACCTTGCTGAGTTCATAGCGGTAGTTAACCAGCATGGCAGCCGACTGTTTCAGGCCATTGGCCGAGGTGTCACCCAGCCAGTTGAGCTGGCCGATCTGCGCGCCGTTGCCGAGGTGGAAACGGGCGACGGGATCGAGGGGGGCAGCGCCGCGCTTCTCATTGTTGAGGTAGTGAGCGCAGAGCCGAAGCAGCAGCGGTTTAAGGGTCTCATTGGTCTCGTTATCCTGTTGCCAGCCATCCTGTGATAAGACCTTGAGTGACTGCTTATCGTCGGCCGAAATAAGTGTTGGTTGATCCTCTGCCAGCGCTTTATCCAACCAGCGACGAAAGCCGGGAATCGGTGATAGGGTGGAAAACTGCTTCAGCGTCGGCAGCTCCTGTTGTAGCTCCATCACCACCTGTTTGATTAAGAAGTTACCAAACGAGATGCCTTTCAAGCCGGGCTGGCAGTTACTGATCGAGTAAAAGATGGCGGTGTCGGCCTCCACGTTATGCTGGTCGTCAACCTTGGGTGCCAGTAGTGGCTGCACCGCTGTCGCCAGACCTTTGACCAGTGCCACCTCGACAAAGATCAATGGTTCATCTTCCAGCGCCGGGTGGAAAAAGGCAAAGCAGCGACGGTCGTCGGCTAAGCGTCGACGCAGATCGTCCCAGCCGTTCATCTCATGCACCGCCTCGTAGGCGATCAGTTTTTCGAGGATGTGGGCCGGTGTCTTCCAGTCGATGCTGCGGATTTTCAAGAAGCCGCGGTTGAACCATGATTTGAGCAGATACTTTAAATCGTCGTCGATGGGGCGAAGGCTGGGGTTGTCTTTTAACAGGCGTTGTAAATAGCTGCGCATCTGCACCAGTGTTGGCGTGCCAGTGGCCGACATATTGATGCGGCGAAACAGCTGCAGGCGGGGTGAGGCAATGGCCTGTTTTAAGGCGTTGAGATTTTGCTCAGAGCTGTCGCCACGATAGCTTTCGGCGCAGCGTAGAATGTCGCGGGAGTCGGCACTGTAATCGTCGATTAACAGCGTGAAGAAGCTGAATTTCTCTTCATCACTCATGTCGTTATACGCATTGACCACGGCGCAGGCGAGGGCGGTGCCCATGGCCTCACCCTTGTTGGAGCAGAGGTCGCGACACAGCTCGGCAATATCCTTGCCGTTTTTATTATCTTTGGCGCTGCGTAACAGCAGGTCGCGACCGGCATCGACGATGGAATTCATCCAAGAATTAAACGACATAAGTAAGCCATCCCATTTTGTTTCAGTCAGAAAAATACGCTGTATTTATCAGGTTAGATTACCATGACGCCGATGTGTTTTCAGTCATTGCGGCGGCGATTACCCCGTTGTGAGTATTAATAAGCCGGTCGTGATAGTGGTAATATTGGCTATTATTCAACTCAGGCTGTGATTGCTTTGGCGTCGGCTGCTGGTTTGATATCACTTTAAGGACACACAATGATTAGGCATTTAAGTATTATTTTGGCCTGCCAATTACTGGGCGAAATTATTGCGCGGGCTCTGGCGCTGCCGTTACCAGGGCCGGTATTGGGCATGATTGTTTTTTTGTTGCTGCTGATCTGGCGGCCGGCCTATGCCGAGCAAATCAACAGCACGGCACAGGGTTTATTGTCGCACCTGTCGTTGCTGTTTGTGCCTGCCGGTGTCGGTGTGGTGGGGCATATTCAAACCTTGGGCAGTAGTGTCGGTATTATCATGCTGGCTATTGTGGTCAGCACCGTCGCCAGCATCGTCGTCAGCGTCTATGCCTTTACTCTAACAAGCCAGCTGATGGGACGAAATAATGACTGAGTTTCAGGATATTTGGACTTATCTTTCAAGCGAACCGTTACTGTGGTTAACGGCGACATTGATGGCTTATGTGATTGGCGACGTGTTATTTTTGGCCAGTGGTAAGCGCCCCTATGTCAATCCGGTATTAATCGCGGTGGCGTTGCTGGCGGTGGCCTTGATGGCCACGGGCACCAGCTATGAGGCTTATTTTGAAGGGGCTAAGTTTGTCCACTTTATGCTGGGGCCTGCGACCGTCTGTTTGGCGGTGCCGCTATTTTTGAATATTAAGGTGGTGGGCAAATCATTGTTGCCAATGCTGGTGGCGTTGGTATTGGGTTCGCTGACGGCGATAGTGACGGCGCTGGGCACGGCTTACGCCTTTGGTATTCGTGGTGAGGTGTTGCTGTCGCTGGCACCTAAATCAGTGACGGCGCCGGTGGCCATGGGTATTTCTGAAAGTATTGGCGGTTCGCCGACGTTGACCGCGGTAATGGTGATTATTACCGGTATTACCGGTGCCATTATTTGTACGCCATTACTCAATGCGCTGCGGATTAAAGACTACCGGGCACGGGGTTTTGCCGTCGGCGTGTCGAGCCACGGTATCGGTACCGCGCGGGCGTTTCAGGTGAGTGAGACAGCGGGGGTGTTTTCGGGTATTGGCATGGGTGCCAATGCCTTGGCGACATCGATTCTGGTGCCGCTGGTGCTGTTGTTCAGTTAGACGAAACCGCAGCTGCGGCCAACAGGTTTAATCACTCTGTTAGCCGCACCGACACTAGCTGGTCGTGTATTTTAAAATGTCGATAACCTGCTGCGGCGTGGTGGCCCAGGCCATAGCCTCGGCGTTGACCTCCTTCAGCGGGTGAATAATTTTCTCATCGTGTAGGGTAATGTAAGGCTTGTCGAGGGCGGCACAGATACCGGCATCGAAGGCGGCATTCCACTGTTTGTATTTTTCGCCGAAGCGAATCACCGCAATATCGCAGTCCTTGATCAGTTTGCGGGTGCGAATACCGTTGACCTTGGCCGACTTGTGGTCGCGCCAAAAACCCTCGCTCTGCGGCGCCAAGAAATCGCCGGCGGCATCGCTGGCCTCGTGGTCGGTATTGGCCGAGTGAAAACTAACCGGCAGGTTGAGTGCCGCTGCACCGTCGATAATCTGTTGTCGCCAATCGCTGTGAATCTCGCCGGATAAGTAAACCGTCCAGTGCATGATGATGCTCCTAATAAGCTGTTGGGGTAGGCTGGCCGCTATTTACGGCCAGCGTTAATACGTGGTTGTCGGCGCATCGCGCCCGGTCATTGTAGCGATATCGCCAGCCGCGATCAAAGTCGCGCTGTGGGTTGTTTGTCCGTCTGACTAGGCGAAATCGTAACTGGCGCCGATGGCGACGACGCCGGCGCGGGAGATCTGTGCGTCTTGCCCGGCCTGTACGCCGGAGACACCGACGGCGCCGATGCACTCGTCTTCATAGATGACCATTTCACCGCCTTCGAGGGTGACTACCGGCATGGCGAGGGCTGCCATGCGACCCTGATTTATCATGTCTTCAAACACCTTGCTCGGGCGTCTGGCCAGCACGCTGGTGCGGGCTTTTTCCGGTGCCACCATGGCGCTCATCGGGGTGGCCCCCTTCATGCGGTACAGCAGGATCGGATGGCCACCGACGTCACAGACGCAGATGGTGACTACCCAGCCATGTTTGACCGCCTCGGCCTCGGCGGCTTGGGCGATAATCTTTGCTTCATCTAATGTTAAAATCTTACGTGATTTCATAGTTTTAGCTCTTTTTATTAAGTGTTTGGTCGGCTCTGCATGCCGTTAATCAGCGGCCCCTCCTGGGTCTGATGCTGGCGCCACACCACCGATGCTTTCGGTGATTTCCTGTGCCGCTTTTTTCACCATCGGGGCAATTTCGGCGATGGCGTCATCGGGGAAGCGGACCGTGGGGCCCGAGACAGAGACGCCGGCGATGGCTTCAGAGAATGCGTTGTAAATCGGAGCGGCGACACAGCGCATACCGGAGTAGCGCTCCTCATCGTCGAGCGCCCAGCCTCGCTGCTTGATCTGTGCCAGATCGGCAAACAGTGCCGTCGGCGAGGTAATGCTTTTTTCGGTGAATTCGGGGCAGCCTTTTTTCTGCAAAATCTTTTCGACTTCGGCGCGACGGAAGGTGGCCAGCAATGCCTTGCCAATGCCTGATGTATGCATAAAACCGCGGGTGCCGGAGCGAAAGAAGGCGCGAATGGGGTTGTGTGATTCGACCTGGCTGACGAAGACCACGTCGCCCTGATCGGCAATGGCCAGGTTGGCAGTCTCACCGGTTTGCTCGGTTAAATAGCGCATAAAGGGGCGGGCCGAGTCGACCAGATTGGTGCGGCGCAGATAGCTGTTGCCGACCCGAAAGGCCTCCACACCGATCGACCAGTGTTGGCTGGCGGCATCGAGTTCGACAAAGCCGTGCTTCTCCAAGGTGCCCAGCATGCGGTGGGCGGTAGAGGGTGGCATGCCGACACTTAAGGCCAGATCAGAGAGGCTGACCTGGTCTTCTTTTGCCAGTGTGATCAGCAGGTTGATGCCCCGATCCAGCGCTTGGATAGGTGCGCCAGGCAGCTCGCTGGCTGATGACTTGGGTCGGCCGCGCGGTCTTTTCTTGGGGGTATCGTCTGACATGGTAGCAGTCCTATCATCCTGGGCCTCAATGTTTGAGGCTGGTTTTGAATTAATTTGAAATAGAATTCCATTAACTTCGCTCAATGTCAATATCAGTGTTTAAAAGGTATTAAGGCAGCATTTGCTTATTAATTAATTAAAATGGAATAGTTTTCCAAAATAGTTGTAAAAAGAATTCTGATGGATATACTCGGTTCCATCATAAAAATTAGGAGCCGATCATGCGTCAACAAAACCCCGTGTTTATTCCAGGACCGACCAACATCCCTGACCGCCTACGAGCGGCGATGAATGTGCAGACCTCGGATCACCGTGCCCCGGACTTTGCCGACTCGCTGCAGCCGCTGCTGCAAGATTTGAAGCAGGTGTTCAAGACCGATGACGGCCAGGTATTTATCTTCCCCGGCAGTGGTACCGGTGGCTGGGAAGCCTCGATTACCAATACCCTGTCAACCGGCGACAAGGTACTGATCGCCCGCTACGGCATGTTTTCCCACCGCTGGATCGACCTCTGTCAGCGCCACGGCCTCGATGTTGAGGTGATTGAGTGTGACTGGGGCACCGGCGCACCGGCGGACCGTTTTGCCGCGCGCCTGGCGGTGGATGCTGGCCATACCATCAAGGCCGTCTTCGCCACCCACAATGAAACCGCCACCGGCGTATTGAGTGATATCGCCGCCGTGCGCACCGCCATCGACGGCAGCTCACACCCGGCAATGCTGTATGTCGATTGCGTCAGTTCCCTGGCCAGCATGGATTTCCAGATGGATGCCTGGGGCGTTGATCTGGCGGTATCCGGCTCACAGAAAGGCTTTATGTTGGCCACCGGCATGGCCATCGTCGCCGCCAGCCAGAAGGCGTTGGCCTCGATGGAAACCGCCCGCTGCAACCGCTGTTACTTCGATTTCCGCGATATGGGCACGGCCAATAACAATGGCGGTTACCCCTATACGCCACCGATTCAACTGATCAGCGGCCTGCGTGCCAGCCTCGACATGTTGTTTGAAGAGGGGCTGGAGAACGTCTTTGCCCGCCACTTTAGAATCGCCGAAGGTGTGCGTGTAGCTGTCGCCGCATGGGGTTTACGCCTGTGTGCCGAGTCCGCGGATTTGTATTCAGACTCGGTCAGCGCCATCTATGTGCCCGAGGGTTTCAACAGCGATGAGCTCACCAACCATGCCTTCAATAAATACGGCGTGTCGTTCGGTGTTGGCCTCGGCGAGATGGCCGGCAAGGCCTTCCGTATCGGTCACCTCGGTATGTTGTCTGAGGTATTGGCGCTATCCGGCATCGCCACCATTGAGATGGCGATGAAAGACCTTGATTACCCGATCGAGTTGGGTGTCGGCGTGGCGGCGGCGCAGGAATATTACCGTTCGACCACCACCGCCTCGGCATAAGTCAGATACCAGGAGACTGTTATGAGCGATACCCCTTCTTTGTACATCCCGACATTTGATGATGTGCTGGCGGCAAAAGAACGCATTGCCCCCCATGTCCATCGCACGCCGGTATTAACCTCGAGCTTTTTCAATGAGCTTACCGGTGCTGAATTGTTCTTTAAGTGTGAAAACTTTCAAAAAGCCGGTGCCTTCAAGGTACGCGGCGCCTCGAATGCGGTCTTTGGTCTCAGCGAAGAGATGGCCGAAAAAGGGGTGGCAACACACTCCTCGGGCAATCATGCCCTGTCGTTGTCCTACGCCGCCGGTCGCCGGGGTATTCCGGTTACCGTGGTCATGCCACGCACGGCGCCACAGGCAAAGAAAGATGCGGTTAAGGGCTACGGCGGTGTCATCGTCGAGTGTGAGCCCTCGACCAGTTCCCGCGAGGAGACCTTTGCCCAGGTCGTGGCCGAGTCTGGCGCCGAGTTTGTCCACCCCTACAACGACCCGCGGGTGATTGCAGGGCAGGCGACCTGCTCGATGGAGCTCAACGAGCAGGTCGATAACCTCGATGCGGTAATCGCCCCCATCGGTGGCGGCGGCATGATTTCTGGCACCTGTTTGGCGCTGTCGAATATCGCCCCCGATATTAAGATCTACGCCGCAGAGCCGCTCAATGCCGACGATGCTGCCCGCTCGTTCAAGGCCGGCCACATCATTGCCGACGATGCACCCGACACTATTGCCGATGGCTTAAAAGTGCCACTGAAGGATTTGACCTGGCACTTCGTCAGCCACCATGTCACCGACATCTTGACGGCGACGGAAGACGAGATCGTCGATGCCATGAAGCTGATCTGGAAGCGCATGAAGATTGTGATGGAGCCCAGCAGCGCCGTCCCGTTAGCGACCGTTATAAAGAACCCCGAAATTTTTAAGGGAAAGCGTGTCGGCATCATTATTACGGGTGGTAACGTCGATTTGGACAGCCTACCGTGGCTAAACGACGCATAAAAAATTCCGAATTTAAAAAATTTAAAAAATTTAAAAAAAATATAGATGGAGATAACACCATGAGCACGATTGACCTGAGTAAATATGAAGTGGGCTATGATATTCCCGCCGCCATCGGCATGGATGAGGCGGATATTCAGACCCCTTGTCTGATTCTGGATTTAGATGCGTTAGAAAAAAACATTAAGACCATGGGCGACTACGCCCGTGACGCCGGTGTTCGTCACCGGGTACACGGCAAGATGCATAAGTCTGTCGATATTGCCAAGCTGCAGGAAGAGCTCGGCGACAGCTGCGGTGTCTGCTGTCAGAAGGTGAGCGAGGCGGAGGTGTTTGCCCGCGGCGGCATCAAAGATGTATTGGTTTCAAACCAGGTGCGTGACCCACTAAAAATCGACCGCTTGGCGCGCATGCCAAACTTGGGTGCCCGCACCATCTGTTGTGTCGACGATCTGGCCAACGTGGCCGACTTATCCGCAGCGGCGGTAAAGCACGGCACCGAGATCGAGTGTTTGGTTGAGATCGACTGCGGTGCCGGCCGCTGTGGTGTGGTGGCCGGTCAGCCCGTTGTTGATATCGCACTGGCGATTGCGGCGGCGCCGGGGTTGAAGTTTGCCGGTATTCAAGCCTACCAGGGGGCGATGCAACATCTGGAAAGCTACAGCGAGCGCAAAGAGAAGACCGGCATCGCCATCGACATGGTGCGCACCACCATTGAGATGTTAGCGGCGCAGGGTCTTGAGTGTGACATCGTCGGCGGCGGCGGCACCGGTAGCTATTATTTTGAAGGCCAGTCTGGCGTGTTCAACGAGTTGCAGTGTGGCTCCTACGCCTTTATGGATGCCGACTATCAGACCATTCACGATGAGGACGGTCAGCGCATTTCAGAATTTGAAAACTCACTGTTCATCCTCACCTCGGTCATGAGTCATACCAAGGCCGACAAGGCGATCTGTGATGCCGGCTTAAAAGTACAGTCCCTCGACAGTGGCCTGCCATACATCTATGGTCGCGATGATGTCGAGTACGTCAAATGCTCCGACGAGCACGGCGTGATCAGCGACCCCGATGGCGTTTTACAGGTTAATGACAAACTCAAATTAGTGCCCGGTCACTGTGACCCCACCTGTAATGTACACGATTGGTACATCGGCGTTCGCGGCGGCAAGGTCGAGCAAATCTGGCCGGTATCGGCCCGCGGTAAGGCTTTTTAAGGGGATAATCATGTCTACTAACAATCAAGCAGGCCTGGTCATCGTGCCAGAGGCCGTCTGTCAGCAAGTCATCGACAGGCCCTCGGCCTTTACCGCCGTCGAAAGCGTCTTCGCCGCCATGGCCCGGGGCGACGCCTACAACTTCCCCGTGATCCGCGAGGCCATCGGCTATGCCGATGCCCTCTACGGTTTCAAATCCGGCTTCGACCGCGCCGGTATGGCGCTGGGGGTAAAGTCCGGCGGCTACTGGCCGGGCAATGCGGACCAGGGTTTGACCAATCATCAGTCGACCATCTTTTTGTTCGACCCCGACACCGGAAAACTAACGGCGTTGGTAGGCGGCAACTATTTGACCGCCGTGCGCACCGCCGCCTCGAGTGCGGTATCGATTGCCCATCTGGCCCGTCAGGATGCCAAGGTGTTAGGTATTATCGGCGCCGGCCACCAGGCCAGTTTTCAGCTGCGCGCCGCGGTTGAACAACGCCAGTTTGAGAAAATAGTGGCGTGGAATAAGTCACCCGAGCGGCTAGCGAGCTTGGCGGCCGTGGCCGCCGATCTCGGCCTGCCCTTCGAGTCGTTAGAGCGCGAAGAAGTGGCGGCGCAGTCCGATGTGATCATTACCATCACCTCGGCCAAGGAGGCCTTGTTGCTCAACGACTGGATTCGCCCCGGCACCCACATCGCCTGCATGGGCACCGATACCCGCGGCAAGCAAGAGGTCGACAGCGCCTTGTTCTCCACCGCCACGGTGTATACCGACGAGGTGGCGCAATCCGTCAGTATCGGCGAGGCGCAGCATGCGGTGGTCGAGGGCTTGGTCGCCCACAAAGACATCACGCCCCTGGGCGATGTGATCAACGGTGACCATGGCGGTAGAAATTTCGCCGAGGAAATCACCTTGTTCGATGGTACAGGCGTAGGTTTGCAGGATTTGGCAGTCGCCTCAACGGCGGTAGAATTAGCTGTAGAGCAGGGGTTAGCTACCTCGATCGCGCTCTAGCGTACTGCTTTATTTATCCTGAGCCGAACGCCCGAAAGGGGTTCGGCTTTTTTTGTTTTGGCGATTGGGGAAAAGGTGGTGGTAAAAGGGGAGTGCTTCGGGAGAATCACGCCGCGGCCAACACCATCGCCTAGCACGCCGTGAATACCTCCCTGTAGGCTCAGCGTCAGCGTCCATGCTGACGATGCCTCTGCGATGGTGTTGGCGGCTGATTTGGAGTGATTGAGTTTTTACTCTGACCCTAAATATAAAGATATTATCTCTAAAACTGTGATGGCTGTGCAGTCAATTAACATCGCCTTGATGTAGTTTTCATAGATGATTAAAAGCCGTTTATCCCCTTATGTATTGCTTCGTAGCCTGGTTAATGTGTATACGTTAATCATCGGGCTGACTCTTTACTGTCTGACTACTTTGTTTCAGCCTGACGGCACTGCCGTTGGCTGGTTTGATCGGCTGATTATTGATCAATTACAACAGCCAATAAGCCAAGGCGAAATAGAAAATCGCTTTATTATTCGCATCTTAAACAGTGAGCAGATTGAGCAAATCAACACCGGCGGCTTAAATGCGGCCGCGTTAATTGATGAGTTACAAGTATTTGAAGGGGCACGACTAAAAGGTGTGTATATCGCCTCGACACTGACCCCGAATAAAGTTTACAGCCCGTTAATGAGTACCTATCGCGAACAACTGGGTTGGTATAACGCTGTATTCCCCTTAAATCAGCCGACGATTACTGATTTTTTTGATCGTTATCGCTGGTTATCCGGTTGGGCATACGAATATCAGCATGATTTTTATCCCGGTGAAATTGACGATCAATTGAAACAGGCTTCTTCCGCTGCCTTTTATGATCGCTTATTAGTCGGGCTGACATCGGCGCTACAAGATGTTCATTTATCGCCGCTGTCTCGGGATATTATTTTGGCCGATGTTGAACAGCAGCAGCTATCGGCAGCGTTTAATTTGTTAACGCAGGCGGTGGATAAAAAATCGTTGTTTGTTCGCGATAATAAGGGACGGCTTAGTGTTGAGGGCAAGCAGTACGCGGCGAGTTTTAACGGCAGCATGACGCCTTTGCTTGCGGTTGATTACACGAGGCTTGTCAGCGATGTCAATCTTCCCGAAAATGCGGCCAATAAAATATTATTGATCGGTGACGGCGAATCTATTGCTGCTTTTATCGAAGAATATATCAGTCTTGAACGAGAACATTATCTCACCACATCGACCGCGGAGCTAACATACACACTGCTTACGATTATGCTGACCGTGTTGGTGTTTTTGTCGGTGTGTTATTTCTGCCGGTCCGGTTATGTTGTCTTAGTTGGCGGTCTGTTTTTGCTTGTGAGTCTTGCGGTGCAAATAGGTTTTGCCATGTTTGAGCAGGTATGGCTGCCCCTAAGCAGTCTTTATATACTGATTCCGGCAACAATATTACTCTATTTTTCAGAGCGTATTTTAACAACGCCATATCGTCAGTTAGAGCACCAGTTGGCGGCACAGTCCTTGAGTTATGCTAATGAGTTACAGCAATTATCACGATTTGATGAGTCTTTGGCTGTAGTGAAAAACGGATTATTAACGCCGGATATTGTGCAGTTTATTTATCAGTTGGCGCAGAGAAGTCAGGCGGAGATGGATCGGCAAGGGGCGCTGGCCGCGTTGACTTTTCTGCATAAAAATAAACGCGGCTACAAAGATGTTAAAGAGCAACTGAGCCAGCTACAGCCATTATCTGAGACGAGAGTATTGACTACGGATGATGATGCAACGGTATTAATTCCGGCGTCTTCGCGAAAAATAGTGAGTCAATTGGGCCGCTACAATGTGATTAAAGAATTGGGTCGCGGTGCTATGGGAGTGGTGTATTTGGGCAAAGACCCGAAAATATCGCGCAAAGTAGCGATTAAAACACTGGATTATCAGCAGTTACCTGAGGACAGTGTCGAGGCCTTTAAGCAGCGATTCTTTCAAGAAGCAAAAGCCGTAGGGCGTTTGGATCACCCTAACATTGTTAAAATATTTGATATGGGTGAAGAGCGTCATTTAGCCTTTATTGCCATGGATTTTATTGAAGGTGAGCCACTGAAACATTTCTGTCAGAGCAATCGTTTGCTGCCGCCAGAGCTGGTTTATAATTTGTGTATTCAGGTGGCCGATGCCTTGGATTATGCACACAGTAAGCAGATTATTCACCGCGATGTGAAGCCACATAATATTATGTTTAACCCAGAGACTAACACCTGCAAACTAACGGATTTTGGTATTGCGCGGTTAACCGATGATTCGAGAACACGTACCGGTGAAATTATGGGTAGCCCGCTGTATATGTCGCCAGAGCAATTAAAAGGGCTGCCATTAGATGCTCGTTGTGATGTCTTTAGTTTGGGGGTGACGCTGTATCAATTGCTCACAGGCCAAACGCCGTTTAACGGCGAAGGCATTGCCAATATTGCCTACCAAGTCGTCAGCGGTAAGTTTGACGCCATAAAAATAATTAAACCAGAGCTGCCGCCTAGTGCAACACGTATTACCAATAAGGCGATGCATAAAAATCCAGATAAACGGTATAAAGATGCCGCCGAAATGGCCAAGGCATTAAGAGCGAGTTTGCGGAGGGATTTTTAATGGTTTTACACGCAATAACCGGGCTGACACATCGTGGCTGTAAGCGGAGTAACAACCAAGATAGTATTTATTATCATTCACTCGGCAAGCGGGTCTCGTTGCTGGTTGTTGCCGATGGTATGGGTGGTTATAAAGGTGGTGAGGTGGCCAGCCAAGTATGTGTCGATAGTTTTCAGCAGCCATTTGAGCGTTTAATCGAGCAGCAGCAGAACTGGCATGCAGAGCAATGTCATCAGTTTTTAGCGGCGGCCTTAGCAGCCGCTAATGCATCGATTCTAACCATGCGTTCGCTAGACGCTAACCTCGCTAAAATGGGCACAACCTGTGTTGCGGCGTTAGTCGTTGGTGAAAAAGCCTATATTGTTTCGGTGGGTGATTCGCGTGCTTACATTATGCGGGATGATAAACTGCAGCAGTTAACCACCGATGACACCCTGTATTCTCAGTTGGATATGGCTCAGCAAGAAAAATTAAGTGACTCGCCGCTTAACAACATTCTCACCAATGCGATAGGTGTTAAGGCTAAGGTTGAGCTGCAAAGCTATGAATTAGATGTGGCACCAGGGCAGGTTTTGCTGTTGGCCAGTGACGGTTTGACGGGCGAGTTGGCGGATGATGAGATTTTAGAAATAATGAAAAAATCCAGCAGATTTGATCATATATGCGACGAATTACTGGAATCATGTTTAAGCGCTATCGCTAAAGATAACGTGTCAATAATTACCTTTAAAGTAGATAAATAGGAAAAAAATAATGACATTTTTAGTTCAAATGATTGATGACGTGGTATCAAATCAGTTTGAGATTGGCGAGGGCGAAGTGACTATCGGCCGAAAGCTAAGCAATGATATCTGCATCGGTGAAGAGTCGGTCAGTAGCTTTCATGCGAAAATAACCGTCGAAAAAAACATCTATTTTGATAATATTTTAGACGTTTATATTGAAGATCTGAACAGCACAAACGGCACTTATGTGAATGATGTTCAGCTGCGGGGACGACAGAAGCTATCTAATAATGATGAAATTAAATTGGCTTGGAACGTCTTTAAATATATTGATAATACCGATGGCGAAATGGAGCAAACAACGTTTATTGCCCAGTAATCAATTGGAATCAATGGGGTCGAATCAATGGGGTCAGACTCGATTGAAACGAGCATCGATGGCGTTTCGGCATCAGCGTCAAGGCCAACCGTCTAAACCGACTAGTGAGGACATCCATAACAGATCGCGTGTTGCCTTGCCGACTTTTCATACAATTCCGAGGGTCTTTCGACGTATTAGTCGGATATCCACAACACTGTGTGCCTTCCTTTTTGGCATGGCCCAGACGCAGCGGCGTTCGTTGGCTGGGACTGCGCTATCGCTGAGCTATTTGGGCAGGGCTCTTCGAGTGGCTGTCCTGATTACGCTTGGTCGCTGACTAGGGCAATTCAACTTCGAGCATATTGAAGCCACAACATGGCTTCTCATTGACGAGGGTATTGCGACTGGTCACTGCGAAAAGTGATGTAAAGACACATAACACTAACAAGCCAGATGCTGCCTTTTAAGATAATAGATTCAACATCAGTGTGTATGTGGTCCTCTCTAAAAGTTGCACCACGCAGATACGCCTCTAGATGGGCAAAGAATGGTACAAACATCGCGCCTGTTGCATAAGCCCAGGCAAGCAACATGATTTTTTCTGCATATGGGCTGGCCTTATGCCATGTCCATACTGCAAGTGTGAAAAATACCGCAGCAGAATAGTCTTCCAGCATTGTTGTGGCATTAATGGCGAAATAATCTACGCCTCTGCGGACAGTTTCTCCAAGGGTGTATACCAAGATCATTACATACGTCATGTAATACACAAATTTCATTTTCAATCCTCATTGTAGGATGCCTAGTTGATACATCACTCTTCAAGTTAAAGCGGATCAAGATCATATCCCGCTTGCTTGACTGGTTAGGTGGCCGGACACCGCCGCCACTCGTTTATGCCATTTTAGTAACGCAGGGTGTTTAGACATCAATGCCTCAAAATCCGGCGTAACACCGTCTAGAAGGCCCGTGCAGAATACGCCATATATTGCGAAATCGGCGGCGCTGGGGTTTTCAGAGAAAAAGAATGTGCTTTCTCCTAAAAGTAGTTCCAGGTCTTCAAGCTTGCCCCCGAGCTCTGCTAAGAGCACCTTATAAGGCAGTCGACCCAACCCCTGTGCTTTGGGCTGTTTACCGACCAAATGGCGAAGAAGAGGTTTTGCAAAAGGGCGAGCGAATAAAGGCACGAAGCGAGAATTTTGAAGTATGGTTCTCTCCTCATTCTCTGGAGCCCAGCGCAATGCTTGGTTATACCAATAGAGAGATTCGTCACTCCAGTCTTCTAGCATCCGCTGCTTAGCAGCCACCTTTTTATCTTCTGATTGCAAGGCTGGCTCTGCCTTTATTTTATCGAATTGACGTAGGATTAACGTTGAATCGAAAATAGCCTCGCCCTCGATAAGCACTACAGGAACCTTACCGGTATGAGGGTTGAGTTTGGAAAGCTCACGTATGCTCACATTTTCTGTGTGGGTGTATGGCAGTTGCTTGTAATTAGCCGCCGCTAGAACCTTTATGACAAAAGGTGAGACATTTGGCCCGAAGATTTCGATCATAATAAGCAGTCCTTGATCGCCATGAGAGTTTTGGTCACCTGATAAGTCTAATCGGGACATCCATGATAGATCATGTGTTGTCTTGCCCTTTTCGCGCGTCTTTAACGAGATACACCGAACTGTATATCTCTCGACTCTAATTCTTATGTGATTGACTAAGCAAACATTTTTTTGTTTCTGCTCCAATGATAATCGTTGAAAACGACAATAAGTGGCACGTACATCCAGCCATAAACCCTGATGCTGTTTGTTCATAAAATGTCACGGCTTTATGTTAGCAAACCAACCCCAGACGCGCAGTCAGTCATTGCCCGCGACTTCAAAAAAGCGCAGCGACAGGAGCGGGGTGTGACTGACGGAGGGGGGCGGAGTGCTTGAAAATGTAGAAATGTAGAAATGTAGAAATGTAGAAATGTAGAAATGTAGAAAGTGCTGCGGCCAAACCTGATTGCACTTGTCGCTAAACAGACAAAAACCCAGCCGCGTAGTCGGTCATTCCCCGAACCTTCAATAAGCGCAGCGACAGGATCGGGGTGTGACTGACCCAGGGGCGTGAAGAGTGCGGAGTGCTTGAGGTGGCTGTCCTGATTGCGTTGGGGATGGCTGGAATGAAAAATCAGATTTGTTCAGGGCAGGGTAATAGGGTGCGAGTGCTGCGGCCAATACCATCACTGAGAACGCCGCGAGTACTTCCCTGTAGGCTCGGCACCAGCATCCATGCTGGTGATGTCTCTGTGACGGTATTGGCCGCGGCTGGGGTGGTGCAGCCTGTTAGCAAAAGGAAAGACTTGACCCTAATGCTTTGTGACGGTATTGGCCGCGGCTGGGGTGGTGCAGCCTGTTAGCAAAAGGAAAGACTTGACCCTAATGCTTGCGGATGGGAGAAGCCTGGCTATAAGTTACTCTCCTCTATTATGAGGCACTGTCCAGTCTTGCTTATGGCTCACCGGAACAATCCCGTATGGGTTTATTGCCAAATGACTCGCATAATAATGGCGTTTAATATGTGCTTCATTGACTGTTTTGGCAATATTAGGAATTTGGTATAGCTCAAGCATAAAGTTGTAGATGTTGCTGTACTGTCCAATTAATTTCAAGTTGCACTTAAAATGCGTATGATAAACCGAATCAAACCGAACTAATGTCACCCATAGACGCCAATCGGCTTCGGTGATCTCGTTGCCCGTTAAGTAACGCTGTGTCGATAATTTATCATCGAGTTGTTGAAGTGCAATAAACAGCTCGGTCACATTTTTATTATAAGCCTCTTGCGTTGTGGCAAAGCCAGTTTTGTAGACACCATTATTGACTTTGTGATAAACCAATTCGTTTTCAAGGTCAATTTTTTCACGCAAGTGTTCAGGGTAGAAGTCTAATGTGTTACCTGTTATTCCATTAAAAGCACTATTAAACATACGAATAATTTCAGACGATTCATTGTTGACAATCACCTTTTCTTTTTTGTCCCACAACACGGGTACACTATTCACGGCGCTGTAATCTGGGTCTTGAGCTAAGTATTTATCACCAATATATGTATCACCGTATAAATCATCCCCGGTGGTGCCATAAAGGCTTTCAGATTCTTCATCATGCTTGAAACTCCAGCCATTTTCATGCATATCAGGGTGAACAACACTGACAGTAATTAAATCCTCCAGACCTTTTAGCTGACGAAAAACTAAGGTGCGATGTGCCCAGGGACAAGCAAGCGATACATATAAATGGTAGCGGCCGGGTTCAGCTTTAAATCCAGCGCGGCCTGTTTTACCAGCGCTGCCATCCGAGGTTATCCAATTCCTAAATTGTGATTCTTTACGCTGATATTCGCCATCTTTTATACTGCTGTTCCAGCTGTTCTTTACTGTCGACATAATAATTAACTCAATATTTTGTGTGTATAAGTAGATTTTTTGTTTGCTACAAACTAAGCGATAGAGATCGATTTGTTTTTAAACTAATCTCACAATACGTGCGGCGACTGTTAAATAGGCGGCTTGCATCGCACGATGTCCGCACTATGTCGATCAGCTGTTACTCGGTTGAAGGCTTCATTGCTTTCAAATATTATTGAGGTTTTTTCATTTCAATAATTATGAAGTGTGCATGTTTACCTTTCAACGAAAAGGTAAACTTACCTGCTTCAGTTAATTCTAATGAGTCACGCTCACTAAGAGACGGTAAGGCATCAACGTGGATGCTGCCTTCGACACAGTTAATATATGCCTGCCTTCCTGGCTTTAACTCAAATTCTACCTCAGCACGCGAGTCAGTTAGCTCAGAGGCATAAAAGTTTACATTCGCATTAATATACAATGGAGAAGTAGCCTTGTTACCGGGGTTGCCTACAATATGAAGTAACTTGTTTTCTCTATCGGCTAACGTAAACCCTTTATGGTTGTAGCGAACAGGCCCGCCTCGCTTAGTTGGCATTACCCAGATTTGTAAAAATCGACACCAGTCAGCCTGCTTATTCATCTCTGAGTGCCAAATACCTGATCCCGCAGAAATCGCTTGTACATGCCCTCGGCCAATAGTCTCTTCCTTTTTTGTAACGCTGTCCCAGTGGGTTAGTTTACCTTTGACAACATAACTGATAATTTCCATATCTTTGTGTGGGTGGCGATCAAAGCCATTGCGCGGCTTAACATCATCATCATTGAATACACGTAGTGCGCCAAACCCCATGCGATTCGGGTCATAATAATTAGCGAATGAAAAATGAAAGCGTGTATTTGCAGGGTGCATATGGCTGCTGGGTAAATAATGCAGCTCAGATGCGCTAATTTTTTGATGTGCAGTATTCATAATAATTTCCTTCTTTAAATGAGGGGGCTACCGACCGATGGCAAACATCGATCGATTACTATGACCAATTAGCCTAAACGTTGGGCTATCAGCTGATCTAGCGACACCTTACCTGCGCCACTGAACGCCAATGAAACAGATGCTGCGAATAATGCCAGGGCAAATTCATAGCCGTTCTCTGTCATAAACAAACCGTTAGCAAAATGGACGCTAAAGATGGCTACTAGCATGGTAATGCTAAGCATCAAAGCTGCAGGGCGAACTAGCAGGCCGATTAATAGAGCGATACCACCAAAAAACTCTGCACTGCCAGCTAATAGCGCTAGTTGATAGCCAGGCTCAAGGCCAATTGACGCCATCCACTGACCGGTACCTTCCAGGCCGTAGCCACCAAATGCGCCGAATAATTTTTGTGCGCCGTGCGCAATAAAGATAATTGCAATCGGTAGCCTAAGGGCTAATGCAGCAAGGCCAGAATCTGTTGTAACTAATCTTTTGATCATTGAATTGTTCATGCTTTATCTTCCTAGGTTCGTTGTATTTGATTGATGGAGCTATTATATTTAAAGGGATTGGTGATTAATAACGATGAAATGTGAACTATTGATTCAAAAGGATTGATCTATGGGCTCTCCCATAACGCTAGATGCATTAAGGGTGCTTGATGCTATTGAGCGTAAACAAAGTTTTGCTGCCGCCGCCGAAGCGTTGTTTCGCGTTCCGTCAGCCGTATCCTATACCGTCAATAAGCTTGAAGAAGACCTTGGTGTTACATTGTTCGATCGCTCTAAGCGGAAGGCTCAGTTAACGCCAATTGGTAAGATGCTCGTAGAGCAGGGGCGACTGATTCTAAAGGCAACCGATGAGCTCACGCACATGGCTCAGCAATCAGCGAGCGGCTGGGAATCTGAGTTACGTATTTGTATTGACAGTATTTTGCTGTTTGAACCTGTTTATACTTTGATAGCGCAATTTCAAAAGCTGCACCCCTGGATAAACATTAGGGTTTCAGAGGAGGTGTTGGGGGGCACCTGGGATTCATTGATTGCCGACAGCTCTGATCTGATTGTTGGCGCCACAGGGGAGTCATATAAGGGCGATTTTTCTATTCATGATTTAGGTGAGATTGACTTTGTATTTGCTGTCGCAAAAGATCATCCGTTAGTTGAAGAGGGGCAACCGATATCAAATAAATCCATAGCAAAATATGCATCAATCGTGGTTTCGGATAGCTCTCGGAGTATGCCAAATCGATCGATCGGTTTGCTTGATGGTCGCTCGAGGATTACTGTTCCAACAATTGAAAAAAAGATTGAAGCCCATGCCCTTGGCCTAGGCGTCGGTTTTCTTCCTGTTCACCGAATTAGAGAGCGACTAGAGTCCGGGGAGCTAAAAAGCTTACAGCTAGCAAGTTACGAAAGCAGAAGAAGTAAATTAATCATGGCGTGGCGAAAAGATAATCAAGGCAAAGCCTTGGCATGGTTTGTCGACAAGATACAGGAAATATCAAGTCAGTTGGTTTAGTTCGTCTTTTTAAAGTCTAATCGGGAGATCCATGATAAGTCATGTGCTGTCTTGCTGGTTTCCCATACAGTTCTCCAGTCGCGCAGTCAGTCATTCCCCGCGACTTCAAAAAGCGCAGCGACAGGAGCGGGGTGTGACTGACCCAGTGGCGTGCGGAATGTTGAAGTGGCTGTGAGTGCTGCGGCCAACACCGTCACTGAGAACGCCGTGAATACATCCCTGTAGGCTCGGCACCAGCATCCATGCTGGTGATGTCTCTGTGACGGTATTGGCCGCTGACGAATTACTGCAGCGGAGGCTTACTCGTATTCAGAGGAGTAGGTCTCTTGATAGGTGTGTGAGTAAAGCTCAAACAGATTGCCAAACGGGTCTTCTAGGTAGGTCATCTGGTAAGGCTTGCTATCGTCTTCGGGGTGATAACGCATGATATCCATCCGCGACTTACCGCCGAGCGCCTTGGTTTTGGCAATCACGCCGTCGAAGTCATCGGTCTCCAGGCAGAAGTGAAAAATGCCGATGCGAGAGAAGTCGACAACATGGCGCTCCTGACGCTCTTTCATTTCAAACAGCTCAACACCAATACCATCGCTGGTCACCAGGTGGGCGATGTTAAAGCCCTTAAAGCCGTCACCAAAGACGGCGATACACATCCTGCCAATGGCGGTCTCGCGTTCTTCTTCAACCTTGGTATTACCCATTACCAGCTTAAGGCCTAACGCCTGGGTGTAAAACTCGACAGCCTTATCCATGTCGCCAACAAGAATACCTACGTGATTCATTTTCATAATATCTGCCTACTGATGCGTGGTGAGTAACGATGTTTGTTTCGATGTGTTCAGTATAGGCAGGTAGTGGTATTAGGTGAAATTATTATATTTTATGGAGATGAGTATATTTTGTAATAATTCTGGGAGGAGGGCGTCGGGCGGGAGGTTGCGAGTGCTGCGGCCAACACCACCGCTGAGAACGCCGTGAATACATCCCTGTAGGCTCAGCGTCAGCGTCCATGCTGACGATGCCTCTGCGGTGATGTTGGTCGCGGCTTCGGGTGGCTGTCCTTTTAGTGGTTTGGCTAAAATGTTGAACGGAGAGAAAACAGCCAACTGTAAATTTCCCCTCTTGAGCGCCTTGTTATATTTTGATTTCTGAAAAATTTGTAATTATGTCTTTTACTACTGTTAGATTTTGAGTGAACCAGTAATCACGTTCCATATCTTGTCCATCAGGTGATCCCAATTTGCTATGTAGATTTAGCAAAGAAATAACCTCTCCGGTAGGATACAAACGGTATTTTTCACTATAAGCCCGAAACCATAAACTACCTGCTTGATTTTTAAGCTTACAATGTGAAATCTTAAACCGCCCACCTTTGTTTTCCTGAACACTTAGCTCTGCAAACTGGGAAACGAATTCTTCAATATCATGCGATTTCATATATACCCTCGATAAAAATATAACGCCGGCCACACAGTGGAGTGATTTTGGCGCTTTTGTTGCGGCTCCTTGCAACAAAAGTGACAAAATTATGGAGTCGGTGCTGGCCCTTGTTATGCATTGTTAGCCAACCATGTATCGTAATAATTAATATTAGATAATAGGTCGCTTATTAGCTTGTTGAACTTATCTTCACCGTAGTTCGAACATATATCTTCAATGCTTATATATTTTTGTAAACTATTAAAGTCTGGCGGAAGTTTTTTCCATGATGAAATAACACTATTTCTTGCGATAATACTCCATTCATCAGCAAGAGGAAAAATACGCCCTTCAATTCGAGTAGACAACTGACTTCCACCTATCACTTCAACTAATTTCCTATCAAAATTTCGATTTAGAATAGAGAAGATTTTACCAGATACTCTATATTCGGATGTATGAGCTGAAACGGAGCATGGAGCTAGCATTTTATTTACAGATGCTCTGGCTAGCCCTGTGTATCCTAACTTTAACTCTATAGGAAGCACCTTCCCATTCTTTAGTAAAATACCTAAATCTAATGTCGAAAAACCATCAAAAATAATCGGCGCCCCAGGAAACTCTAAAGGCAACTGTCTATGAACACTTTGAATTTCATTTTCTGGTAGATTAAGTCTCTTGGCGAAGTAGCTAATATCTTCACCAAGAATTTTCTCAACTACCAGCTCGCCAAGATGAGGGAATACATCTTCAATCATTCACTACTCTCGATTGCATAACGCCGGCAGCATTCGCCGGAGGTAAATGGCGTCTTTTGTGCAGCTCCACCGCACAAAAGGTGACAGTAGCCGGAGGTCGATTGCCTGCCTTTGTTATGCATTAGACTTCATAGCCCCTAACTTCGAGACCTTCTTCAGTTTCAAATACCGGATATTTACCTAAAGTATCCGCTATAGATTTTAGCGAATCAATATCTTGCTCACGCTCATAACCGACATTGCTCACTGGCTTATATCTTCTTGGGATAAACACTGAAAATATCCACTTATATTCAAAAGGCTGAAATCTTCCATCATTAAATCGATTATGGAGTAAGTCACGTTTGATTGGTAATCGATGTATTTCTTGATGGTCTGAATCTAGAAATCTCCATATAGAATGATCAACTTCTATACCTGAATCAGCCCAAGCGGAAAATAGCTTAAACCACTTAGAATTATTCATGTAACTAACTGAATATTTTTGTGATGCCTTTTTATATTCAATATCCATGAATTACTTCCTGTGCATAACAGTGAATTAATAGGCCAACAGGCGTTATATGTTTTTTACTGCTTTCGCCCATTATATATTCACCTGAAAATTAATTATTATATTTATCAATTGCATACAGGGTGTACCAAAAGCAAAGCGAGCCCGAAGTCAACAATAACTTTGTTATAGGGTTTTCCCTGTAACAAAAACGCTACCTAATACTATCAACAAGTTACAAGCTATTCTACCGTGTTCAAGAGCCCAGTGGCTTCAGAACAAGGTAATCCTTGGAAGAAAACACCCCCTCTAGTCAGTATTGAGATCGTCTAATAAGGACATCCATGACAAATCCTGTGTTGTCGTGCCGGTTTCCCATACAGTTCTAAGCTTTTCTGTCGATATACATACACCCCCCCCCCAGCCGCGTAGTCAGTCATTGCCCGAGCCTTCAAAAAGCGCAGCGACAGGATCGGGGTGTGACTGACGGAGGGGCGTGCGAAGTGAGGTGTGGTCTCGTTGTCAGGCCAATCAGCGCAGCCCGATCATGGCATCGGGGTGTGACTGACGGAGGGGCGTGCGAAGTGAGGTGTGGTCTCGCCGTCATTAATGGTATTCTAGCGCTCTAATTTATCGTCGGGACACACCCATGAGCACACCCAGCTTTGAACAAGTACGCGCCGCGCAACTGGAATATAACAGCAAGCGCGCCAGCGGCTACCGCGAAAAAGCACTGAAACTCTTCCCCTGGGTCTGCGGCCGCTGCACCCGTGAGTTTGAACTCAAGGGCCTGTCGGAGCTTACTGTTCACCATGTCGACCACAACCACGACAACAACCCTAACGACGGTAGCAACTGGGAGTTGCTGTGCGTTTACTGCCACGACGAAGAACACACCAAGTTCGAAAACCTCGTCCGTTACGGCGATACCAAAGACAAAGAAGTCAAAGCGGCAACCTACAACCCCTTCGCCGACCTCAAGGCCAAAATGGGCAAGTGATCGCATACTGTCGATAAGCGTACAGCTCCAGCCCAGCCGCGCAGTCAGTCATTGCCCAAGCCTTCAAAAAGCGCAGCGACAGGATTGGGGTGTGACTGGCCCAGCGGCGATCGGAGTGACGCTGCCCTGATAAGGCTCTGCAGCCAACACCACCGCAAAGAACGCCGTGAATACCTCCCTGTAGGCTCAGCGTCGGCATCCCTGCTGACGATGTCTCTGCGCCGGTATTGGCAACAGCCAAGCCAGCAATTGATTAAGCCTCTCTATCGATAAAACCACAAAGCCCCAGCCGCGCAGTCAGTCATTGCCCGAGCCTTTAAAAAGCGCAGCGACAGGATCGGGGTGTGACTGACGCAGCGGCGTTCAGAGTGAGGTGTGGTCTTTTATATCAGCGCAACAGGTGCAGCCCGATCATAAAGCCGGGGGTGTGACTGTCCCAGTGACATGCCCCAGTGCTGCTAGCAATAACTTTGAGCTGTTTAGTTAATTTTAGATAAAGAAAGTGCTAGGTTATAAAACGCTACCAGAGTGGTATCCGCCTTTGAATCATCAATACCGTGTCAATACGTGAATTCAGCTGGAGAAAACCTTGCAACGGGAAGACCTTGTTCAAGAAATAAAAATATTAATGGACTTGGTGGACAATAAGACCACCGTCATGGCCGACAGCGTCATGGAAATCGACGTTAAGGAATATACCAGCCCCGAGCAATTTGAGCGTGAGAAAACAGCGCTTTTTCGTCACTACGCACAGTTTGTCGGCCCCAGCTGTATTGTGCCTAAGCCGGGTGATTACTTCTCTTTTGATGATACCGGCGTGCCCATTTTAATTGTTCGCGCTGGCGATGGTACGCTGAACGCCTTTGTCAATATCTGTTCCCACCGAGGTGCGCCGCTAACAGATTGCGTCAGCGGCCAGGCTAAAAACGGCAAGATGTTCTCATGCCCTTATCACGGTTGGACATACAATCTTGACGGCGAATTGATTGCCGTGCCTTTTGGTAAAGAGGGGTTTCCTGAGCTCGACCGTGGCAAGCGCGGGCTGACGAAATTACAGGTTGAAGAAAAGTACGGCATGATTTTCGTGATGCCAGATCCAGACAAAACATTCGATATAGATGAGGTGTTAGGCGGCATTGAACAGCGGATGTCTGGCTTCGGTTTTGACGATCATCACTATTTAGGCAGCAAGCAGGTCTATACGGATTTTAGCTGGAAACTCAATATGGATACCTTCCATGAGTTTTACCACTTTGATTTTTTACACCCCGATAGCATTGGAGCCATGGCCTACGGTAATTTGGCCAGTTATGTCGAGTATGGCCGCAACCACTCTATGGGGTCGGCCACCTTAAGCATTAACGAATTAAAAAACCTGCCAGAAGATCAGTGGCAGCCCCGTGAATACAGCTCTTTTGTGAACTATATATTTCCCAATACCGTCATTTTTGTGGTCAACGATCACTTCCAGGTTTGGCGGGTATACCCCATCAGCGCTGGCCGCTCGGTGGTTTATCACAGTATGTTTATACCCGATAAGCCCAAAGACGAAGCGGAACAGCAAACCTTTGAAGATTATTTTCAAATGATTAACGATGTGGCTGTGGCGGAAGATTACGGGCTGGTTGATAAGGTGCATCGAGGTTTACAAGCGGGTATCGAACGCAGTGTGATTATTGGCCGAAATGAACCCGGCGTGCAAAACATGCATCGACAGTTAAAAGAGATGATCGGCGAATAACACTAACGCCTTGCTGGCTGTAGAGTTTGACAGTACACGCTGTGCATTTGGTCAGCGTCAGCATCGCTGCTGACGCCTTGCCTGTTAGCTTTCTTGCTTGTTCTTGGCATCCTCGGCAGCAAACTCGGCATAAGCCTGTGCTGTGCCGGCGGCCATTTTGTCGCCATCGAAGGGAATGGACATCTCCTTGGTAAACTCCATCACAATGCGCTCTGGGGTATTTAAAAAGCGGATGAACAGCTCTGGATCGAGGTCTTTGGTAAAGGTGTTCTCTGGGTCCAGCTTGGCTTCCTGCACCATGGTCTGGGCCAGTATATTGTACATCCACAACTTGGTTTTGCTGTCGTCGTGAATCACCGTATGCCCCTTGTAGCTAACGGTTTTACCGCCGCCCATTGGTGTGCCCTTGCTGGTGATAACAATGGCCGAGCGGCCGTCGCGGGCAATGGCCTTAATGCGGACACGATCTCTGGTGGCCGTCATCCAAATCTTGTCGCCGACGGCAACATAGGCACTGGTCACACCCATTGGGTGGCCGGCCTTATTGGCCCAGATAAAGGTACATTCGCCGCCGGTATTAAGCAGTTCCTGCTCGCGCTCTGGCTCGAGGCGGTAGTTTTTCACATTGTCGTAGTTAACATTTTGATCACTCATAGCTATCTCGTTTTTTATTATTGGAGGGTTGTTGGTTATACGTTGTCTGTTCTGGCTGAAATTACTCTCTGGCGTGTTGTCAAAGTTATTTAATCTTGCTGAGGGCGATGGGCACTGTTTTTGCCTGGTCAAAGGGAAAAGACGTTTCCTGATAGCTCGGCGGCCCAAAACGACCACGGGCGTTATTGGAAAACCCAATAAGCTCCTTCGGAATACCGATAAAGTTGGTATTGAGCTCGTTGTTGCTGTCCTCGTCATAGATGGCGCTGACGGAGTAGGTGGCAAAGGCTAAGTCGGCAATTTTAAATTCCGCCCCGCCCTTGTCGTCAACAGGCAGAGTGACGGTTCTCAGCGCTGCTTTTAAGAAGCTTTCTTCGGTGTCGTAGACAGAGATAATAATCTGTCCCTTGTTTGGGTTGGCGCCCGTGATATCGAGGGTCAGCACTCCGGTGTTTTCCTCGGCAAATGCCGGTGAAAAAATAACTGCAGCTGACAGTATCAGTACTCTCACCATCAATGTTGTCATTGTGCTTATCCTTAATAGTATGGCGGTCACCGGGCAGCGGTGGCTGACCGCTGAAATAGCACGAAACCGTAGGGTTATGATTGTCTTCAGGCAAATAGTACAGCAAGTGCTTTGATTACGCAAAAGTACAATGAAAATGAGTTTTTTGCTCTAAAAGTGCTATTAATGGTTGTTTAAAATACGCATAAAGCCTCTTTTTTGTGGACGCCGATAAGTGAATCGCGCCGGCGAATCGTCGGTTGGCGGTCAGGATATACTTCGGTATTTCTAGAAATAACTTGACCTCGATGGCCTGTGGGCGTATATTTCGACTATTCCAGAAATATAGATTGGAGCGATACAATGACCATCACTCAAGACATGGTGCTAGACACCCTCGGGATGTTTGCCTTCCTCGCGGTAGAGCTGACTATCCTCTTCTTATTAATCAGCTACCTCGTCGGTGTGCTGCAGGAGTATATTCCCCCTGCCAAGATACAGAGCATCTTGAGCGGCAAGAACGGCAAGGGTTATGTGGTTGCCGCGCTGCTGGGGGCGATCACGCCGTTCTGTTCCTGCTCCACCATCCCGTTCTTAAAAGGGTTGCTACGAGCCAAGGCCGGTTTCGGTACCATGATGGTCTTCCTCTTCGCCAGCCCGCTGCTTAACCCGATTATTATCGGTTTGTTTGCCGTCACCTTTGGCCTGCAGGTCACCGTGTTCTACTTTGCCATCGCCATGGGGGTCTCGGTTATTGCCGGCTTCACGTTAGAGAAACTGGGCTTTGAGAAGTACGTTAAAGCCGAGGCCTATGTCGCCCCCGTAGCCAAGGGCTGTGGTACCGGCTGTGGTGGTAACGCCGCACCGGTCAGCAAGTGGCTGAGAATTTGGCATAGCACCTGGGTCGATTTCAAAAAGGTATTACCCTACTTGGCCGGCGGTATTGCCCTGGGCTCGATGATTTATGGCTTTATGCCCACCGAGTGGGTCGCCAGTGTCGCCAGTAACAGCAACCCCTTTGCGATTCCGGTGGCGGCGGTGATTGGTATTCCGCTCTACATTCGTGCAGAGGCGGTGATTCCACTCAGTGCAGCCTTGGCGGCAAAAGGCATGGGGTTGGGCGCCGTCATGGCCTTGATCATCGGCAGTGCCGGGGCGAGTTTAACCGAAGTGATTTTACTGAAATCGATCTTCAAAAACCCAATGATTATCGCCTTCTTAGTGGTCATCCTCGGTATGGCCGTCAGCGCTGGTTTCCTTTACCAGTTCATCTTCTAAGCCAGGCCAGCAAGCCATCGCCATAGTCGAAAGAATATGGCGATTTTTTTGCTTTGAGCCCTAGGCTGATCACAGGTAAAGTAGGCTGATTAAAACAACCTAGTCTTATCATTTGAACCGAGTTTACAGGGCCGTACCGTATGGAATTCAGCAACCGCTATATCGCATTGGGCGAGCGTTTTTATCAAGCGTCGACGCCAACCCCTGTCTCTTCACCCACGCTGTTCCTGTGGAATAAGGCGTTGGCGACCCAGCTGACGTTATCGGATGCCCAGCAGCAGGATGAGCAGGCGATGGCGCAGTATTTTTCTGGCAATCAACCATTGCCCGGCGCAGAGCCTGTTGCCACCGCCTATGCCGGTCATCAGTTTGGTCAATTTAACCCGCAACTGGGCGATGGCCGTGCCCATTTGCTGGGCCAGGTTAGCGATCAAGCCGGCCGGTGGTTGGATATCCAATTAAAAGGCTCTGGCCGCAGTGCTTTCTCCCGCGGTGGTGATGGTCGATGTGGCCTGGGGCCGGCGGTGCGCGAGTTTGTCATGAGTGAGGCGATGAAGGCCTTAGGTGTGCCGACAACGCAATGCCTGGCGGTGGTGAAAAGTGCCGATCAGGTATTTAGGCAGCGGCCAGAACCCGGCGCCGTGGTGACCAGAGTGGCCAGCAGTCATATCCGGGTGGGTAGCTTTCAGTTTTTTGCCGCCAACGGCGATATCGAATCGTTAGAGGCGTTATGCGAGTACAGCATCGATACCCATTACCCCGAGATTAGAGCGGCTGAGGGTAATCGTTATATTCGTCTGCTCGACAGCGTCATTGGCAAACAGATTGAGTTAGTGGTGGCGTGGATGCGGGTGGGCTTTATTCACGGCGTGATGAATACCGATAATACTGCGATCTCTGGTGAGACCATCGACTACGGTCCCTGTGCCATGATGGGTGACTACAACCCCGACACCGTTTTCAGCTCTATCGATACCCGCGGTCGCTATGCCTTTGGCCAGCAGCCCGGTATTGTGCAGTGGAATATGGCTCGCTTCGCCGAGTGCCTGTTGTCATTAATCGATAATGACGATGAGCAGCTGGTCGGCGAGTTAACCGATTTAATCAACAATTTCCCCGCCCGATACCAGCAGGCCTATCTGGCTATGATGGCAGGCAAATGCGGTATAGCCGCTGTCGCCGAGGGCGACCAAGCCTTTGTCGATGCGCTGTTGCAGCAACTGGCCGAGCAAAAACTAGACTACACCATCAGCTTCGATCTATTAACACAATCACTTAGCTGTGATGTGGCAAGAACAACCATCGAGCAGCAGTTAGGTGAGGTATACGGTCAATGGCGGCAACGGCTGTCGGTACAGGGATTGAGTAATGACGAGGTTGAGCAAGTCATGCGGGCAGCAAACCCGCGAGTTATCCCCAGAAACCATCAAATGGAAGCGGTGATCAAAGCCTGTGTCGAGACCGAAGACCCCGGCTCAGCGCTGGCGTTTCTGGCGGTGCTACGCCATCCCTATGAACTTGTCGAGGGCACCGAGCACTATCAACAAGCCGCCAGCGATCACGATGCCGGCTACCAGACTTTCTGCGGCACGTAATATTAAAAATAAAGGACATGAGCCAGCCAAGGCAGCAGGCGCTAAAACAATTAGCGCGGTTAGTGGCGGCGAGTGTGGCGGGTACGCAGGGATAGAGGAATGATTAATAGCCCTGCTGTTTGAGCGCCTCGTCCCTCGCCTTATCGGCATCCAGTTGAGCCTGTTTGGCCGCCTTGGCGCTGTCGATCGCCTTTATATGGTGCTGTAAAATCACACCCTCACCACTGTCGTCGTTTTTATCGGGTTCAACATCGGCGCCGCAGCCGATGATGACAACACCGAATAACGCGACGATAAACATTCTCATGGCGTGCATGAATACTCCCGATTACTGATTAATTTATTCCTGCAGTGCGATAGCTGCCATTTTCATCGTGCTGGCAAACGATTCTGCACCCGCAATAAACAAACCATTATGGCAAAACATGGCGTCGTCAATACCGGTTACTTGTTTAAGCGCATCATCGGATAAGCCGGCCCATGATTTGGGCAGCGATTTTCTGTCTTCAAATGAGCCGGGTTCAACCGGGACTGTTTGAATTCTCCACTGGCCAGACTGAGAGGGGTAAATCATATATAAAGCCGCTTCAGACAAGGCGTGAACCGTTCTTTTCCACGGGGTATATTGTTGCAATACGATCACTCTTGGATCTTCTGCATCCTCAATAGCCTTGGCGACAATGGATTTTGCACTAATGCCACCGTTAGCGGATGCAATGAATCGTGTTAGAACGCGCGATGCAAAGTCGACCGCCTGATCAAAACAGCTATCAAAGTGGCTATCTTCTTGCCAGGTTGGATTAAACATTGAAATAGTTTGGCTAAGGCTAATACCGCTAGAAACACCTTCGACATGACCGCAATCAATGGCATCTATGTTAGATACCAGGCCCGCATCAACAGAATTTGCTACGTCTTGGTTGCCTTGGCATAGTTGTAAACCATATTTCTTCCAAATCAATCCAAATGAGGAATAGGGGATACCATTTTCACGTTCACCGGCACCACCACGTTGATGGTGATCAAAACGGCCAGCATCCGGGTCATATTCGCCACCCACATCAATCACAATATCGGCCTTGTGGATAAGCTCTAAATCACGGGTGCGTATTAGTTTAAAAGAAGGGAATAACTTCTTCATTGCAGCGACACTGAAAACATCATCTGCATGAAAATTACCGTTGTGAGTTGCTATGGTTTTATCGTTCATGTGCATTGCTACGTCTGAGAAAGGGATAAGAAGGGCCGACAGGTAAATTTCGATGTTTGGTGAAAATTAATAGGGGCAATACTACACGAAACGCGCAAACAAAGCGCGCAAACAAAGCGCGCAAACAGGACACCCATCCTCATGTCGTTGGAATAATGACAACGGCCCAAGCCGCGTAGTCAGTCTCGGTCAGCGCCTTCAAAAAGCGCAGCGACAGGCGCGGGCTGTGACTGACGGAGTGGCGTTCGGAGTGCGGTTTTCGGCATCTAGCGACTAGGCCAGCGTGCTGCCAGCCGACACCGGCACCGATGACGCCGCGAGTACTTCCCTGTAGGCTCAGCGTCAGCGTCCCTGCTGACGATGCCTCTGTGCCGATATCGTCTGGCGCTATGTAGTATCATCACCTCGCGCCTGCACAGCTGTCGTCACGCAGGCACAGGGCATCGCCGTTGGCGGGTACCTGGCCGGTTTTATCCAGCATGCCGTTCAGCTTAATATTCAAATAGCTTGGCTGATCCGTTAGCCCCACCCATAGGATGTGATCCATATTCTTGGCTGCGCTTTTTATCATTGCGCCGCCGGTCGTGGCCAGCTGAATATAGTCGCGACCCAAACGCTGGGTATATTGATAGCCATGGACATGGCCATTAAATACCGTGTACTTCTCGCCACCGAGTGCCGCTTCTATTTTTTTGAAATTACTTTCGTTGTCATCCTGCCAAACAGGCTTGTGCATAAACAGAAATACCCAGCGAACCTGTTTATTAGCCGCTATCGTGTCCGTCATATATTGGGTCTGGGCAGCACTGATTTCACCGTACTCTCGCTGCGGCATCTTGGCGTATGCGGTGTTGGGGTAATCCACCGGGTTATTGTTGTAGATCGCAATAGCCTCGTTGCGCTTTAACTTTAAGTCGGCGAAAAAGTCATCGCTAAAATCCTCGCTGTCTAGCACCAAAAAAAGCGCATCTTTATAGATAAAATGATAATAACGAGGGCCAACGGTTTGCTCATACCAATCACGCATAACGGGGTTGGAGATATCATGGTTACCTACCACCGGGTAAAAATCCAAATCCCCCTTATTCAGCTTGTGATTGAAGCTCTGCCACTCGCGGTTCATTTGATCAACATTCTCGGTGCCGCCGTCGATCAAATCACCCACACTGATAATAAAATCGGGTTTCATCGCAGCAATACTCTCAGCGGCCACCTCAAACACCCCCTGACGCTCACCGCCGGTGAGGTCGCCAATGATGGCAAAGCGCACCAGGCTGTCGTCGACCACGGGGGGGGCAACTGCTGTGATCGGTGTATCGTCGGCATAGGCCGTGTTATAGGCCGAGGCAAGAAAGACCACGATTAACAGGCTGAAGATGGCTTTGAGCATACTAAGGTCTCGGTTTTAATTATGGGGGTGATCCATCGATTGATTGTAACAAAGATACGGCTGCTAATTGGATAGGCTCGTGTGCTGCCAGCCGACACCGAGGACGCCGCCAGTAGTTGCACTGGCATCAGCAAGCTTGGCTATCACGGCGTATACCAAATCGCCGAAGTAATCGCGCGCTCTTGAATCGACTCTGGCTGCATCGGTTTAATCCCCAGCTTCACCGCATCGAAGGTAGACCAACGTGGGGTTGGAATCACTAACACCCTGACATAGTAAAACGCCTCTGCCGCTGGGTTAAAATCAGGGTCCTGCCAAAAACTCATTACCATGGAGCCGCCAATGGTGTTTTGGTAGGTTGCCTTGCTGCTGTCGGTGCTGAGTGAGCTTTCAAGAGTCGGGTCATCGAGTTTAGAACAGCTGACAATGGCCATCGACAGAGTGCACAGCGCGAGGCTGCGGAGTGGGGTGAAATTAGGCATATTTTTATAGTTATTTTATTTTTCTGAGAATATTTATATTACAGCCACGGCCGGAAAATAACCACTGATGATAAGGGGCGGTGAGGCCTGACAACCGAAATCGGCTGGCGCTGGCTGCATTAACCTCGGCCACTGTGAACGGGTGGCTGGCTAATACCGTTCTTGGGCATAGACACAGGAGGAGATGAGTTGATCGATATCGCGGTAATCCGGCGACTCGCAGGCCCAGGCCAGGCCAAACGCTTGCTCGCTGGGGCGCAGATAAACCTCACCGCCTTTAACGCCAGAATCCGCCGTGTAAACCAACGCAATGACGCCGTCACGACGCACCTCGGCGGCGGCCAAGGTACCGGCAGCGTAGGCCTCTGGCTGTTCAAGGCCGGCCTCTCGGTTAGATGTCGGCGCCCGCCCGTGGATTTGATAGTATTCGGCGACCGTCATCTTTAACATGGTGCCCATCTGCAAGCCTTGAGAGAGTTTGGCTGAGCGCAGCGCCTTATCCTGCATCTTGTCGGATTCGGCCAGCATCTCTTGGCGCAGACGCATCTGCTCCTCTTCGCGGCTCACCAAGGCCTCGCGCTGACGATTTTGCTCCTGCAACTCCTGCAGCCGCTGCTGATGAATTCTTTGTTCTTCTTCCCGCTGTTGTTGTTCCTTATCCCGTTGCTGCTGCTCCTGTACCGCCTGGGCAAGACGCTTTTTCTCGTGATTATTGCTGATGATGTTAGCCATTAATCCCAGGGTTATTAGCAACAACATTAAACCCAATAGCTTAGATTTCGACATTTTTAAAAGTCCGTTTTTAATGACTGGTTATATGAAAATTACTGGATAGTTTTAATCATGTGCACGGTTTCTGGTTTAAACCCTAGGGTTTGATAGAAGCCGCTCGCTTTTTTATTATTTGCAAACACTTCTAGGTGTAATAACCGACAGCCTAAATCTTTAGCCCATTTCTCGGCACACGCCATTAGCATTTTACCAACACCTAAACCTTGTGATTCAGCTGTTACAGCAAGCAGTGGTATTGTTCCACTGGTTTCACCGGAAATACTGTCTTTGTGAGTGCGAACATGTATGAACCCCAGAGGGATGTTGTTAGCCTCAGCGATAAATGTACCATTGCGTTGTGATGTTTCGGCAAGCATCTCAGCAATGTAATCATATTGCATTTTATTAATCACATCATCAGTATGCCAATCGAGTTGAGCAACCTCCGCTAGGCGTGGGGAAAGGTCAACAATAAACGAGTGGTCATTTTTGTTCGCGGCTCGAATTAATACCTTAGTTGTCATGGCAGTTCTCGATGGCTACAGTTGAATGCGAATGTTAACAGTCCGTTTTGCTGCCGCTTGTTATGCATAGTTACTTACCATGCTATATAAATAGCTAAACCAAATGCTATTAGAAACGCTGGTACGATGAGGCCGCCAATAGCCATAGCAGTACCTGTAGTTTTGATACCATCGAGGTCTGAGTTCAAAGCAAACTTACGACGTTTAAAAACTGCGTAGACACAAATAATATTAAAAAATATGGCTAGTAATGCAAAGATAACTTTATATAAAAATACACCCTCTAGATGTGATTCGTTTAGCATTAGAAGACCAGTAATTAAGACTGTGGTGAATGCTGGGATCTCTACCCAGAGATCAGTTGTATAGTGCATTTTTGATGCTTTAATCAGATTTTCATCGCTTTTCATACCGTCAAACTCTATAGCGAACTCTGCGCCGACAACTCCGATCCAGATACCAAGTGCTATAAGATGTATGATTAAAGTTAGATCCACGATTTACTTCCCCTGATTGCTAACGCCTTGCTCAGCGGTGAGTTAAACTGGCGTTTTTTTTGCCGGGTTTATGGCAAAAAAAGTGACAGTTTGACGAGTCCGACTGCAGCAACTTGTTAGCCCATCGCCTCAGCATTCTCTAAAGCTAGTTTTTCAGCTAACTTTACTCGTTTTTTTTCACTGACTTCCAATGCTTTAAACTTACGAATATCTTCTACAATTTCTAGATAACATTGATGCGTGCACATCACCTCATCAATTACACGATCGACAATCGAGTCATATTCATTAGCATCATATAAATCCCAAACACTTTTCCCACTTTCAAATTTCTTTCCTGGCATGTACTTTTGCAAGATCAAGCTTTTTGTTTTTGGATAAAGGAAATCATTAGAATTATTGAATGTTGCTATAGATAACTGCGAGATATCAAGGATTCGAAACATATTTTGAAATTCAAAAGCTTCTGCATTGCTTAAAATCTTATACCTTTTAAATAACTCAAACAAAATTGGTACATCTGAAGAAGAAATCCCAATACCACACATTATCGGAGAGACTCTGCCTTCGTGAGCATTTATTACAAGTCCACAAGTTGTCCTTAATAGCTTATATATAGCTTCAAGTAGCTCTCTTTCAGACTTGTAGTCCCAAAGCCAGAAAGATTTTACTTTCCTCTTTGGATTATTTGATGTTTTAGATAAATCCTTTTCAGGATTTGCTGGCAGAAAAGATCCTCCTATCAGCTTACAGCGCTTGTCCCAAGGGTTATAACAAAAGCCAGATTTATCTCTTCCAGCTTCAGGCACATAAAATTCAAGGTCAAATAAGATAACCCTACATTTTGAAAGCTTGACTCTCGAATGTTTCATATTATTCCCAAGTGGGCTAACAGTGAATTAATAGGCCAACAGGCGTTATATGTCTTTTGCTGTTTTCGCCCATTATATATTCACCTAAAAAAATAATTATTATATTTATCAATTGCATACAGCCCCGGCTCAAAAGCAAAGCGAGCCCGAAGTCAATAATAACGTTGTTCTAGGATTTTCCCTGTAACAATAAACGCTACCTAATACTATCAACAAGTTACAGGCTATTCTACCGTGTTCAAGCGCCCGGTGGCTTCATAACACGGCCATGCTGGCAAGAATACGCAGCCTTTAGTCAGTATTGAGCCAGCCAAAGCCGCGTAGCCAGTCATTGCCCGCGCCTTTAAAAAGCGCAGCGACAGGCGCGGGGTGTGAGTGACGGAGTGGTGTTCGTAGCATGGGCTATGGGCTGGCGATATCGGCTTTTCAATGTATGGTGCCCAGAAGAGGTCTTGAACCTCCACGGCTAGCAGGCCAGCAGCACCAGAGGCTGGTCTGCGGGTTGCCTGGCCTCAGTCTTCAGCGCCAAGCGCTTACCACCGGTGTCGCCGGCGATTAATCGAAATCACTGGCGCTGTGACGCTCCATTACACGGGTTGCTTCATCGCCCCAGACTCTGTTGACGCGCTCGCCGCGCTGTACCGCAGGGCGGGCTTTTATTTGCTTGGCCCAGCGTTGTACGTGGGTGTAGGTATCGACGGCTAAAAATTCTTGGCCGCCATAAAGATTGCCAATCACCAGCTCGCCGTACCAGGCAAAGTTAGCGATGTCGGCAATGGTATAGTCATCGCCGCACAGGTATTCACGTTCGGCCAAGGTCTTGTCCAATACATCCAGCTGGCGTTTGACTTCTAGGGTGTAGCGGTTGATGGGGTATTCGAGCTTTTCTGGCGCGTAGGCGTAAAAGTGACCAAAGCCGCCACCCAAAAATGGCGCGCTGCCAATATTCCAGAATAACCACGACAGACACTCGGCGCGTGCGGCAGGCTCAGTGGGTAAAAACGCGCCGCATTTTTCCGCCAGATACACCATGATGGCACCGGACTCAAAAATACGCGTCGGTGGCGTGGTGCTGTGGTCGGCCATGGTGGGAATTTTTGAGTTGGGGTTGAGCTCAACAAAGCCGCTGCTGAACTGACCGCCATCCATAATGTTGACCAGCCAAGCGTCGTACTCCACCTCGCTTTTATCCAGTGCTAACAGCTCTTCAAGTAATACCGTTACTTTCACGCCATTGGGTGTGGCCAATGAATAAAGTTGAATAGGGTGCTTGCCAACAGACAGCGCTTTTTCATGGGTGGCGCCAGACACCGGACGGTTAATGTTAGAAAAACGGTTTTCGCTGTCTGCGTTTTCACGCCACACCTTGGGGGGTATATAGGTTTTATCGATACTCATGTTGATTCTCCCTAATTGTCTTAGATGTTATTGCTGATAGAAATTCTTTGCTACGGTTTAAATACCGCTAATACGCGATCAAGGGATTAAAACCAACTTACCTTTTACGTCGCGGTTCATTACCTTGGCCAAGGCGGCAGAGGTTTCCGATAGGGGGAATTCGCTGTCGGTCACTAGTCGTATCTTGCCTTGGCTGTACCAGCCCATCAGTTCTTTCATGTTGTCGGCAAATACCGCGGGCTCATGCTGGGTAAAGCTACCCCAATAAACGCCAACCACGCTGTACTCTTTCACCAAGGTTAGATTGATGGGCAGCTTTGGAATGGTGCCGCTGGCAAAACCGATGACCAGTAGACGTCCGTTGCGAGCCATGGCGCGGGAGCAAACATCGAAGGCGTCGCCGCCGACAGGGTCGTAAACAACATCAACACCTTTGCCGTTAGTCAATTCTTTGAGGGCCGTTTTTAGCTCGGTTTCGCTGTAGTTAATTAATTCGTCGGCGCCATTCTGTTTGGCGATGGCCAGCTTTTCTTCGGTAGAGCAGGCGGCAATCACCCGTGCGCCCATGGCTTTACCAATTTGTACCGCGGCAATACCGGTGCCACCGGCGGCACCTAATACCAGCAACGTCTCTCCGGCTTGTAATTGACCGCGTTGTTTCAGCGCATGGTGGGCTGTGCCGTGAGCGCAGAGAAGATTGGCGGCATCGGTGTGAGGCATGGCATCGGGTATGGGCACTAAAGTGTTTGGATTGCAGGCAATCCTTTCGGCAAAAGCGCCGGTGCCGGTGGAGAGCCCAAGTACTCGGGTGCCATTGGGTAAGTGGCTGGCACCAGCTCCCTGTTCAATGACGACGCCGGAAAATTCCATCCCAGGAATAAATGGTAAGGGGGGCTTTACCTGGTAAAGCCCCTGTACCAATAGCCCGTCAGGGAAGTTCACCCCAGCGGCTTTGATATCGATAATAACGTCGCCGGCGCCGGCGATGGGGTCTGGCACGTCGGTGTATTTCAGGTTTTCCAGGGGGGCAAATTGTTCGCAGATAATCGCTTTCATTTATTTCTCCGTCGTTTTTATTTTCTAATTAGCGGGAGGGAATCAATTCGAGCCGACACGGTGATGATGGTGTGTGACCGACGTTATCCGACCCACAGAGACTGGCCCATCTCGACCAGCTAAGGCTCTGCTATTGAGCGTGGGTGGTTTCAATCTAAATCGTACAATCGTTACTGGTGCAAAACCACAATTAGTGTCATTGATTATGTCAATATGCGATTGGTGACGCAATTAATTTTACCGTTTTGGCTGGCCTTTAAATTCAGCTAAAGGGCGGTGTTTGCCTTGGTGAGCTGCAACACCTCAGCAAGGTCTACGTGTTATGTCGGGCGATGAGTTTACGGGCACAAAAAAGCCGATACTGACGAATCAGTATCGGCTTTTGAATAAATGGTGCCCAGAAGAGGACTTGAACCTCCACGGCCCGAAGGCCACCAGCACCTGAAGCTGGCGTGTCTACCAATTTCACCACCTGGGCACGACTGCGTTGCCGCAGCGAGGTGGAAATTTACTGGCATTCACTGGCGTTGTCAATAGTGAGCCGGCCTAAGGCACGGCCAATACGGCGCAGTTGCACAGGTCGTCGCTTTCAAACGCCGTCATATCGCCCGCGCTTAAACCGGGTACGGGGAAGACTCGGACGGTGAGTGGCTTGTTGAGGCGGAAGGCCATGGTGCCGGTGTCTCGCATCAGCGCCGCTATCTTATCCGCCGGTGTATCACCGGGGATCGGCACGGTGTCGAGGCCGATGCCGCAGACGGCGCTGTAGGTGAGCAGTGAGCGGATATCGAAATCGTTGTTGATCGAGCCTGCGGCCAGGCCACGGTCTTCGGTCAGCGCCAGCATCAGGCCTGAGAAACCGACGAGGTCGACACCATCGACCGACTTAAACACCCGGGTTAACAGCGCCGAGGCCTCGACGGTGCCGGCGGCGCCGAAGTAGGACACCCCGAGTTGTTGATAAACCTCGACCATGCTGGCGCAGTCCTTCGACGGCGCGGCGGAGCTGTCGAAGCCAGAGAAGGCAAAATGGGGGTCGAGGTCTGCGCCCTCGACCAGTTGTTGAATAGCCGAGATATGGTATTGCAGTGCCGTGCTCATTACATCGAAATAACGCTGAAACAGCAGCCGGTGATCGGCCTCATCAGTCCTGCTATTAACGTCTTTGAGCACCTCGACGAGTAGGTCGGGGGTTTCCAAGCCGATGACAAAGCGGTTGCCCAGGGCGCTGTCGTGATAGCTGGCGGGGAAGTAGGGGATGAGCGGCTGGCAGTTGAAGTTGACGGTAAAATTAAAGTTGCCCTCGCCGCGGTCGGTGCAGCGGCTGATCGCCTGCACCGCCTCGACGCAGCGATTGATTTGAGCGTTGTCCAGCAGGCCAAACTGATCGGCCTCGATGTTGACGCAGACATTACACAGGTCACCAAACTCCTGCACCAACGCCGGCAGTAAGGCGATTTCGGTGACGGTTTTAGCCTCGCCAATGGCGAAGCGCACGCGAGTGCCGCTGCGGCTGGCTTGGTTGATCAGCTCGCCTAGCAGCGTTAAATCGGCGCGGGCACCGTCGAGGCTGGCGGTATTGAGATACTCGCCAAAGGGGTTGGTGACGATGCGCACCGACTGCACGGTATAGCCCGCTTGTTGGCAGCGCTGGGTTAAGTCGGCACAGAAGTCACTGGCCTGTTGAATCGCCTGCTGCCAGCCTTGCTGATCCCTGGGCAGGGAAATAAACGTGGTAAGAGTGCGCACCTTACACAGGTGTTGCTGTTGGTAATCCACTGTTATCTCCTGGGTGAATAAGCGTTAGATTTTGCCGTTGGCAATGGCTGCCAGGGTCTCACTCGAGGGCTGATTATTGATCACTGCCTCGAGGCTGTCGAGTAGGTTGTTGACGAATAATGCCTTGCCGCCGAGGGGGGCGTCGTTATCGTGCTGACCAATCATGCTGAAGTTGGCCAGCGAGTGGAAGGTGAGGCTGGCATAGAGCACCTGCCGGGCGGCAAAGATTTCCTTTGGCAGTGGCTGCATGGTCTGTTGGAATAACTGGTAAATGCGCCTGCGGGCGGTGCCTTCAATCGCCGGGTGACCGTTAAGAATCATATCGGTGCTGCGCATAAACACCTGGCTGACAATACTGAGGTAATAGTTGCCGCGCTCGCTGTCGAGCTGGTCGGCAAAGGGGGTAATCATCGCCTGCAGTAATCGTCGCGGTGTTTGCTGCTCGTCACTGAGTTGCTCGAACCGGTCGAGCCGGCGGTTGATCTCTTCACCGATGGCGTCGTAATGGTGGTAGATAATCGTTTCAACCAATGCGTCTTTGCTGCCGAAGTGGTAGTGCAGCGCCGAGGTGTTGCGCTGTCCCGCGGCCTTGTTGATCTCGTTAAGCGACACCGCATCGATGCCCTTGGTGGCAAATAATCGCTCGGCCGTGCGCATCAGCAAGTCGCGGCGGTTAAGTCTCTCGGTACTGGCGGCGGTGGGTGCTGGAGCGTCGGGCATGGGTCGTGGTCTGTTGTTGGCTGGGGTGTTAGCGCTCACATTACCATTCGAACAGGACGGTTGCAAAAATAAAGAGCTTTCTTTAAAATTATTTAAAGTAGGTTCTTTAAAGTTCGGTCGATCTTAATAATTAGTTTAAAAAATATAGGTTTATCCATGTCTGCAGCAGAGAAAACAGTCCCCACCAAGGCCAAGAAAGTCAGCGAGATCCAGCAGTGGGACATCGAAACCGATGTCGCCATCGTCGGTTTTGGCGGCGCCGGCAGCAGTGCCGCAATCGAGGCCGCCGATGCTGGCGTCACCGTCCATATTTTTGAGGCCTCGTCGGCTGCCGGTGGTTCGACGGCGTTATCCGGTGGTGAGGTTTATCTGGGCGGCAACGGTGGCACCGCCATGCAGCGTCAGTTCGGCTTTGATGATCAGTCGGCGGACATGGAAAAATACCTGCTGATGCAGCACGGCCCGCAATCGGATGAGGCCAAGGTCGCCGCCTATGTCGATGGTGGTGTCGCCCACTTCGATTGGCTGGTCGATAAAAATATACCGTTTAAGCAGTCGTTTCTTGATGAGCGCGTGGTCGAACCGATGACCGATGACTGCTTGATTTATAGTGGCAACGAGAAGACCTGGCCTGAGATAGAGCACTGTAAACCCGCCCCCCGTGCCCACGTGGTACAGATGGCCGGCATGGGTGCCGGCAAGGTGTTGATGCAGCACTTACAAAAAGCGGTAGAGGATCGCGGCGTCAATATTCACTATGACGCGCGCGCCCTGTGTTTGATTATCGACGAGGCGGACAGCATTGTCGGCATCGTCGTGCGTATCGACGGCAAGGAGCTGAATGTCAAAGCCCAGGGCGGCGTTATTCTCTGTGCCGGCGGCTTTGTGATGAACGAGGAGATGGTCAAGCAGTATGCCCCTAAGCTGACCCGTTGTAACATCCCCACCGGCAACCCCGGTGATACCGGCAGCGGTATTCAAATGGGCATGTCGGTCGGTGCGGCGGCGATTAATATGCACGAGGGCTTTGCCTCGATTCCGTTCTACCCACCCTCGACGTTGACCTTCGGTATGATTGTCACCGACAAGGGCCAGCGTTTTATCAACGAGGATGCCTACCACGGCCGTGTCGGTACCGCCTTGTTGGAGCAAAACAGCGAGCGTATTTATTTCATTGTCGATGTCGATGCCTACGGTGATTATGAAAAACTCAATTTCATGAATGCCGATGTGGTCGCCACCGGTGACAGTATTGAAGAGTTGGAGCAGGAGCTGAAACTGCCGAAAAGCTGTTTAACCCATACCATGAAACTGTATAACGAGTTTGCCGAGCAGGGTGAAGACCCGATGTTCCACAAACAGCCCGCCTGGCTGCGTCCGTTAGAGGCGCCGTTCGTGGCATTGGATATCACCCCGGGCCGCGGCGCCATCTTTCCGTACTTCACCCTCGGTGGCTTGGACACCAAGATTGCCGGTGAAGTATTGAAGGTCGACGGTACGGTGATCGATGGTTTGTACGCAGCTGGCCGCACCTCCTGTGGCATCCCCCGTAGGGGCTCAGGTTATAACTCGGGTATCAGTATTGGTGACGCAACCTTTTTCGGCCGTCAGGCCGGTATCGCGGCAGCGGCACGTGCGAAAGAAAGCCAGGTGAGTGACACTGCTGCCTAGTGCATCGGTGACGATAAATCGAAAAAATAAAAAAAGGCCGAGAGGCCTTTTTTTATTGCCTGCTTAATTTTTCTCAATATCATTGTGATGATAAAAAGAGGCTGCTTCCTCGGCAGTGAGGTCACGCCAGTGGCCACACTCTAGATCGAGCTTTAGTGCCCCTACTTGTTGCCGATGCAGAGCGGTTACGCGGTTGCCGACGGCGGCAAACATGCGTTTAACCTGATGGTATTTTCCCTCGCTGATCGATAGTGAAACACGTTGCGGCGAGACAACGGTGACAGTGGCCGGCAGCGTCGGCTGCTTTTCCCCCTGCAGTAACAGGCCCTGTTGCAGCTGTGATATTGCCTGATCATTAATCGGGTCACGCAGGTCGACGCGATAGACTTTTTGGCAGAGATATTTTGGGTTGAAGATGGCAAAAGACCAGCGACCATCGTCGGTGACTAACACCAAGCCGGTGGTGTCAGCATCGAGGCGGCCGGCAATGTGCAGATCTTCGGCATTGGGGATATCAAGACCGTTCATCACCGAAGGGTGGTTATCGTCGACATTTGAACAGACGGTATTGGCCGGCTTATGGAGCATGATATAGCGGGCGGGGCGTAGGCTGAGCGTCTTGCCACTGAGGGTGATCAGATTGTCTTCGTGCACCTGCATCCTCGCCTCGTCGGCTGGCTTACCGTTGACAGTGACCTCGCCTGCGGCAATGCGTTGGCTGGCTTGTTGGCGGTTCAGTGTCGTACTGCGGCAGAGGAATCGGTCGAGTCGCATAAAATACCTGATGGCGGTAACAGTGGTGGCGGGGTGAATAATATAACAGTTTGCCGTGCTCTTCTCGCGGCTTATTAGCACAGAGTCATAGGGCGCGAATTGGTTGATGCGGCTTGACCCTGGCGATTATGACAGCTCTAATAAGAGTATCAAAAATAAAGTAGCGATAGGGATAATACGATTCAATTACCACGTGATGTTAACGTACTATCGGCCGTCATGGTCAGCTCGCTATTGGCTGTGATGCCGGCCGCCGCTCAAGGGGCGTCAAGCACCGATGATGACAATCATCGGTGGGAATTTTTCTTGCCCTTTCATCTGGTCAGCTTAGAAATCCCCAAATACGACATCAAGGCCGACGTGGTCGATATGGCGAAGTCAGCAACAATGTATTTTACCGCCGGTTTGAAGTGGACGGCGGATAATGGTCTGTGGGTCGAGTACCAAGGCTGGTACGGTAAATACGCCGTAGAGGAAGGCAAGGGTGCCAGAGATAGTACCAGTGGCAGGCAACAGATCGACCTGGGTATTGTGCAGTATGATATTAGTTATAATGCTGGGCTGGCTGTGCAGGCAGACCTCGACATTGAAATGAGTCAGTCGATACAGGCGCTGCGCTTAGGCTATCCGTTTTATCAGCACCGCGGCTTTATTGTCGAGGGCACCACCGGTTTACGCTACTATCACCAGCGTATAAAAATACGAGGCCAGCTGGATGTGGTGGCCAATGGTGGTGCCACCATCGATATTACGCGGCCGCCTATTCTTGGCGGAAACGAGACAATCTCCGGTGTTATTGATTTTAATGAGAGCTTCTCGGGCAGTATTGTTGAGACTCAGCAGTGGGCAGAGCTTACCCTCGGTGGACAGCTGGGTTATCGCCATGGCCGGCACAGCTATCGGCTTAGCTATAGCTTTGGTTCAGAGAAGTCGTCGCGCGGCGAAATTAATTATCGTTATGATGTCAAAAAATTCTATGCAGCACTTGGTCTACGTCGCGATATCCTGTACCCCGATGACGTGAAGGTGGTGCAGAGCGGCCCATTAATGACCCTGGGCTATAAGTTTTAACCCGGAAAAAGTACATATTATCAATACAATATTAGCTCAATCAAGCTGGTCTTGTCAGGCCGCAACACAGTCGTTAGGGAATATATATGACCGCTCAGCGGGAACAGATCATATGGCGGGTTACCGTCGTCGGCACTGTCATTGATGCGGTATTATCGCTGCTGAAACTCGGCGTCGGTTTTACCTTTCGCTCACCGGCGCTGATTGCCGATGGTATTCACTCGCTTAGCGACCTGGTCAGCGACGGCTTGATCTTAGTCATGGCCAAGGTGGCGCATCAGGACCCGGATAAAGAGCACCCCTATGGTCATGCGCGTTTCGAAACCTTGGGCACGGTCATCCTTGGCATGATTTTGTTTGCCGTCGGCTTGGGCATGATGGTTGAGTATGGCACCCTGGTTTATCAGGGGGCTTTGCCGCCTGCGCCCAATGCGTTGGTGCTGACCGTGGTGGCAATATCGTTGGTGGCGAAGGAGGGGCTGTACCATTACACCATGCACTTTGCCAAGCAAGTGACGTCAAAATTACTCGAGGCCAATGCCTGGCACTCCCGTTCAGATTCCCTGTCCTCGCTGGTGGTATTGCTAGGCTTAGCTGCCTCGTTAGCCGGTTATCCACAGTTTGAATTATACGCTGCGCTGGCTGTTGCGGCGCTGATTGTTAAGATGGGCTTTAGTCTGACCTGGGGGGCAACTCAAGAGTTGCTCGACCACGGTGTGGATGATGAAACCATCAGCGAGATAACGGCGGTAATCGAGCAGGTACCGGGGGTTAAAAGCCTGCATTTACTGCGCTCGCGATTAATGGGCCACCAGATCTTTCTCGATGCCCACATCCAAGTTGGCTGGAATATCAGCGCCTCCGAGGGGCATCAAATCAACGAGTGGGTGATGGATGCTGTTCGTCAGCAAATCGATAATATTGGTGATATTACCCTGCATATTGATTCTGAGGATGACGATGCGTCGGATATACAGTTGCTGCTGCCTTTGAGAGCAGAGGTAGAGGCTTATATTGAAGACTACTCAGCCCTGAGCGGCGCTATGAAAGTGACAATTCACTATTTTTCAAACGGTCTGCATCTCGAGTTACTGTATGCTGATCAGCGAAACGATGAGCTGATGCGCCAGCAGTCTGATCAGCTCAAAAGCGATCACCCGCTGATTAAGGCGGTGTCGTTGCAGCGTGTAATTTAGTGTTTTCCTTGCCACTGGCGATATTTTTTCGATAGCAGCGAGGAGATACCCCGGTGATCTTTTTAAAGGCGCGGGAGAAATGTGCCGGATCAGAATAGCCCATGATAAAACCGATTTCAGTCAGGCTTTTATTTGGGTTTTTCATCAGTAATATGATGTGATCAAGCATAATGTCATCGATGATTTTACGATAACTTGTGCCCTCATACCGCAGTCGACGCTGCAGAGTTCTGGCACCAATACCCAGCAGTCTTGCTGCATCATCAATAGCTAGGCGACCAGAGCTTATATAGGGCTTAAGTACCAATTTAAAATTTTCAGAAAAGCTCTCTCTACGGTGCGATTGATGACAGTCAGCCGTACTTCCGCCGAGGAATTCGACGTTACTAATGTTGTCGATATCGGTGATGTCGATGGCGGTTAGTCGGCGCTTTAGATACAGCGTCGAGTGACTAAAGTAGTGCCTGAAATCATCAGTGACTGAGGCCGACTGCAGCGCAATACGACTCGGTCGCCAATCGCGATGTGTCAGCACACAAATAATCTCAGTCATGTACTGAATAATGGCCTGCTCAGCATGCGGTGGCTGGCAGTCGCTGTTATACCGCCTTTCCTGAACCAGAAAAACTCTGCCGGCTATATGGCGACACTCAACTTTACTGTTAGCAGAGGAGGCATTAGTGATGGCAAAGGCCTTGTCGATGACCGAGCGAAGAGGCTGGGCGCTACCGGGCAAGTAGCGCGGTATCAAAAGTTCTTGGCAGAGCTGTTGCAAAATCGTTTTAACGCCTTCTGAGCCATTATGCAGGCTGACGGCGGCGAGTAACTGGGTCCAAGTTTTCTCAGAGCAGTGACTGTGTTGAAATTCTAGAATGGTCAGCGGGAAATTGGCCGACTCAGCAATGGCGTAAATATCGTGGCCATTTTTCTGTAGCAGCGGGATAATTTCACTGGCGATAGCCGTGGTGGCCAGGGGTACAAGGTGGTCGCTATTGGCGGCCAATAGATTATTCCGCGCCATCTTGATTAAACTCAGTGCTGGCAGACTTTCTTGGCATCTGCCTTGAAGCCATTGTCAGTACTTATAAACTTGTCGCGGCCTGCTAGAAAGCTAATCATTTCAGCCGCTGACATATTGTGTTTTTTACAGGAGTGAAACACGGCATCGCCACCAAAGCGTTGTGCCACATCCGCTAGAAGCGAGTCGTTAGTATACTCCTCACCGCTGTCGATCATCATATTTAATACATTATGGACGTGGTGTGACTCGCTCATAGTGCTGGCCTCAATCATCGGAATTAGATGGCCATAGTAGGGGGTATTACCCGCCTACGATATGCGTATTAATCCATACGCTCAATAGAGACTGCCTGGTTGCCTGGGGTGAGTTGAGGTGTCTTTCTGAGCCAAAAAGTTTGACTTATGTAGCATTGTTACATAAGTTGGTGGCCCATATCACAACAACACACCTAAGCGCTGAGTAGACACTGACTGCTGGCCCAGGGCTGCGCTGCAACTCCTTGGAGAAAATAATGAAAGATTTTAATAACAAAGTGGCAGTCGTCACCGGCGCCGGTGGCGGTGTTGGCCGCTCGCTATGTATCGCCCTGGCACAGCGCGGGATGCACTTGGCGCTGGTCGATATCAGTGCCGATGCGCTGGTAGCCACCGCTGAGGCCTGTGCCGGCACCGGTGTGAGGCTGAGTCAGCATGTTACCGATATCAGTGATAAGGCTCAGATGGCGGCCTTGCCGGCGGCGGTGACGGCAGAACATCAGCGCGTGGATCTGTTAGTGAACAATGCCGGTATTACCTATCAAAAGAGTTTTGCCACCCATACCATCGAGGACTGGGAGCGTATTGTCGGTATTAACTGGTGGGGCGTGCTGTATGGTTGCCACTACTTCTTACCGTTGCTCAAGCAGTCGGGGGATGGTCATATTGTCAATATGTCGAGCATGGCGGGTATGTTAGGGCTGCCCGGTCAAACCTCATACTGTGCGACAAAATCGGCGGTTAGAATGTTGTCGGAAGCCCTGTGGGTGGAGCTAAAGAAAGAGAATGTTGGCGTAACCACAGTACACCCGGGAGCGGTTAAAACCGATATGATACAGGCGACGCTAAAACAGTCGGATGATGTCGCTGCAGCCCAGCGAAATTATCGTTTGGCGCAGAAAATTGGTGTCACACCGGAGCATGTTGCCGAGCGTATTATTACCGCGATTGAGAAAAAATCGATACGTATTCGTGTCGGCAAGGATTCAATTTTGCTGGATTTGCTCAAACGCTGGTTCCCGGTGGGCATTCAGAAACTGATGACCAAAATCGCCTAGCCCGCAAGCCGGTTTGTTACCGCTCAGAAGGCGGTTCGATCGCGGCATTCAACCAATCAGGCAACGGTGTCAGCGTCGCGTCGGAGCGGTAACCGGGGTGTTGCTGGATGCGAGTAATGCGATCTTTGTTCAGCGGATGAGTGCTAAAAAATATCGGCGGTTGACTGCCATTTTGCTGTTCGAGCAGAATGGTAAATAGGCTGTCTGCAGCGCCGACGTGACCATAATATTGGCTCAGCGTGTGCAGGGCGCTGTCATCCGCCTCTTGCTCGTGGGCTCGACTAAAACTCAAATGACTGAGGGTGGCGACATGGCTTAACAGTTGTTCTGACATCGCGCCATCGCCGATACCGGCAATACTCATCATGGCAACACCGATGGTCAGGCCGCGGCCGAGGGCAACAATCGGATCGCGGTGTTGAATATGGGCAATCTCATGGCCTAGCACCATCGCCAAAGCATTTTCGTTAGGCATGTGCTCGAGTAAACCGCGAAAAATTAATATATGACCGCCAAGGGTGGCAAAGGCGTTGATCTCATCGCTGTCGACATAGTGAACTGTAATGGGCAGCCGATCGATGTCGTCGGAATATAGGCTGCTATCAGCCTTATTTAATTGATCAGCTAGCTGTTGCAAGTAGTCTTCAATTTGCTGTTGTTGTGGTGCTTCATCGCCGCCGTTGTCGACAGATAATTCACTGTTTATAAACCGCTCGGCCAATGATTGCTCCACCTCGAAGGGGATGAATCGCACCAACTGTTCGGCCAATACTGCCAGGGTGAAAATAACGGCGACGGCAAACAGGGCCACCGCCGCCAGCATGGCAAAAAAATCCTTTAACGGGTGTTCGTCAGAGACGTTAATGCCCTCAGGGATTTTTGGGTTGCTATATTTCACCGTGTCTTTACCGGTATCAACGCCGTGCCATAGGCGTAAACTTCGACGCAGCCAATTTTCTGTTTACGGCCTTTGGTAATCGAGGCAGTTTCGAGTTTGACGTTAATAATTTTTGTCGCTCCCTGCTGCAGCGCCTGTTCTTTCATTCGTAAGATGGCCTCGCGGCGAGCGCGTTCGACCAGTGTTTCAAAGGCGCCAACACGGCCTCCTATCAAGCCTCGTAGACTGGCGGCTATACGTTTAAAATAATCGATGGAAACCACCACATTACCGCCGACAAAGCAGCTGTCGACGCGGCCAATACCTGGTGGCGGCAGACGTTCGCTGAAGACCAGTAACTCGCGATACTGTTCTTCGCGTTCGATAATCGACTTAAAATGGCGTTTCTCGGCAATGCGGCCAAAGACATAGCCCAGGGTCAACAGACCGAGAAAGACATAAAGATCAAACATGGCTTACTCCAGAATAACCGCAGTACCATAGGCGAAAAGCTCGGCGGCACCGGCGGTGACCGAGGAGGTAGAGAAGCGCACATTGATAACGGCGTTAGCGCCAACGGCCTCCGCCTGCTGCTTCATTCGGTCCATGGCCTCTTCACGGGCCTCGGTGAGTAGCTCGGTATAACCTTTGAGTTCGCCACCGAAGATGTTTTTCAACCCGGCCATAATATCGCGGCCAGCGTGTTTGGCGCGCACGGTATTGCCCTGAACCATGCCGAGGTGTTGGGTGATTTTCTTACCGGGGATAATTTCAATATTACTGATTAACACGATTAGCTCCTTGCTGAATGTGAATACATCGTTGTATTTCATCAAGTTACTATTAAAGCGGAATCTGCCGCTGAGCGCATTAGTTATTTCTTCGCCGGCGTGTCATCTGTTGCGGATGAAGAATACAGACCGGCAGCATGACCGATCCAGCATTGTGCATAAACGGCTTAGGCAATACGATGAGGGCTATTGCCGCCAGGTTGTGAGGTTTTTTTCAAACGACTGATCACACTATAAAGGTTGGCAGGGTAACCCTGTTGTACCGTTTCTAAAATGGCGCCTAGCGTGGGCATGGCATGGATGAAAAACTGCTTATAACCGGCACATAGTCGGTTCAGGCCGTTCTCTAAGTCAACGCTGACCGCTGTTCTATCCTTGGGACAGCCACCATTACAAAAAGGCCTGAAGTGACAGCGTTTGCACTGCTGCGGCAGCGATGCCCATTTGTCGGTGCCAAATTTACGCTGTCGCTCGGAGCTGGCAATAAGCCCTAAGTCGTCGCCGTCAATATCGCCGACACGGTAATCATCATAGCTGAAATGATCGCAGGAATAGATGCTGCCATCGTGCTCCAACATTAACTGCTGGCCGCAAAACTCGCTGTGGAAGCACATCTGACTGGGTTGGCCGGCGAGTATTGATAGGGTGTTTTCAAAAAACTGAATATGGACTTTGCCAACATCGTTTTCCTTCCATTCGTCGAACACGTCGCAGAGAAAACTCCCCCATTGATCGGCGCTGAGTGACCAGTCTTTATCCGACCGCTGATCATCAGGGTGTTCGACACAGGGTTGAAATTGAATAACGGTGGAACCTAAGTCTTTCAGGGTCTGATAGGTCTGCCTGCCCTGATCGGCGTTGTCGCTGTGCACCACTGTCAGAGTGTTAAAGCTGACCTGATACTGTTTTAGCAGCTCGAGGCCACGGATGACCTTGTCAAAACTATTTTCCCCCTTGAGAGTGGGGCGGCCGTGGCCGTGATTGAGTTCATCGCCATCGATACTGATGCCGACCAAGAATTGATGCCGCTGAAAAAACGCCGCCCATTTTTCATTGATTAAGGTGCCGTTGGTCTGAAAGGTGTTGGTAATCTTCATCTTATCGCGGCCATAGTGCTGTTGTAACTCAACAGCTTTCTGATAAAACGGCAAGCCTCTGAGTGCCGGTTCACCGCCCTGCCAGCTGAAGTCCAGCTGTTGGCAGTCGTCCGGTTGTGCGGCGATATAGCCGGCAATATATGACTCCAGCATTTGCTCGCTCATCTGCATGGTGGCGCCATCTTGGTAGCGCTCTTGCTTGCGCAGGTAATAACAGTAATGGCAATCGAGATTACACTTTGCACCCACTGGCTTAATCAGTAGATGGAAGGGATGGGCTGATTGGCTGGTCATCGCAACACTCCTTTGAATTAGTCGCCCGCCGGCGGTTGAAGTTGGTCGACGGCAATAATAGAGGCAGCGAGTATATGAGAGGGGGCAGTGTTAAAATACAGGGCTGGCAGGCGTTGCGATATTGATTAAATCAATACCAGCCTAGTCAACCACCGATACTATCGACTCTCTCAGCCATTGATGGGCCGGGTTGTTGGTGAACTTTTTATGCCAAATCATATAAAATTCAAAGGGCTTGGTGGTAAAAGGCGGCTCCAACACCTGTAGATCAAACAGTGGCGCAAACTCCTCGGCATAGCTGGTCAGGGTCAAGCCCACCGCATCGGTTTTCTTCACTGTGGCAAACATACTCAGGCAGGAGGAGTGTTCGCTGAGCATATTGCGCTTGGGGAATCGCGCATTGAGCACCTGCTCCATTACTGTGGTATTGCTCTCGCGCAGGCGATAGAAAACATGTTGCTCTGATAGGTATGCCTGTAGGCTTAAGCCTTTTTTCAGCCGAGGGTGATTGTGCCGGGCAATGACGACAATGCTTTCGCTGATCAGTTTTTGGCTGTGCCAACCCGAGTCCAGCTTGGGCTTCATATCGATAACCAAGTCGGCCTTCTCCAGCGATAAAATATCATCAGTTTGCTGCTCCCCCCCTTGAAACTCCTTGAACACAACAGTCACAGACAGTGGCTGCAGTAATTCTTGCAGCGGCTGTAACAACTGTTGAATAACAAAGTCGCTGGCCACCACCTTAAACTCCCTCCGAGTCTGTATAGGGTCAAAACTCCCGGTGGTCAGCAGCTGATTAATGGTGTCCATCGACTGCTCCAGCTCCTTAAATAAGTTCTGAGCAAACGAGGTGGGCTCAACGCCTCTGCCGGCGCGGAGAAAAAGCGGCTCGCCGACGACATTTTTGAAGCGAGTAATCGCATTGCTGACTGAGGATTGGTTGAGGTTGAGTTCCTCGGCGGCCAGGGTAATAGAGCCGGTGCGGCAAACTGTCATAAAGACCCGAAGAAGATTTAAATCGACGTGTTTGTCCTGAGCCATGCCTACCCCTTTTTAGTATTGATCAAATCAATATTAGAACATGGTTTAGCTTTATATAAAAAATATTTTGTCAGCTTACAATTCGTCCGTGAATTGATACTTATTGCCCATTCCCCCAGTGGAGAAGTCTATGACAAAGTTTTCTGAAAAATTAATTTGCCAGGCTGTCGTCGGCGCCACCGCCGCGACGGCGTTGGCTGCGCCAGCGATGGCCAGCACCGCCAGTGAGAAGCCCAATATTGTGGTGATTATGGCCGATGATATTGGCTGGTCAAACACCTCGGCCTATAACATGGGCATGATGGGCTACAAAACGCCGAATATTGATCGCATTGCCGAGGACGGTATGCTGTTTACTGATCACTATGGTCAGCCCAGTTCAACTGCAGGGCGGGCGGCCTTTTTAACCGGTCAGTTGCCGATTCGTACCGGTCTGCTCAATGTCGGTCTGCCGGGCTCGCCAGTGGGGCTTTCTCCGTCTGACCCAACTCTGGCCGAGGTGCTCAAAGACCACGGTTATATGACTAATCAACTGGGTAAAAACCACCTGGGGGATCAGGAGCATATGCTGCCGCATCGCCGAGGCTTCGATAATTTCTACGGCAACCTCTACCACCTCAATGCCGAGGAAGAGCCAGAGAATGAGGACTACCCAAAAGACCCGGCCTTTGCTGAGCGCTTTGGCCCCAGAGGTATGGTAACAGGTACTGCCGATGGCCCGACCGGCTCGGATGGACCGCTGACCAAGAAGCGGATGGAGACCATCGACCGAGAGCTGACCGATATGGCTGTCGACTATATCGAAGAGCAGGCGAAAACCGATGAGCCCTTCTTCCTCTGGTATAACCCCTCGAGAATGCATGTGTGGACTCACCTGAGCGAGGAGTGGGCTGGTAAAACAGGCTATGGTCTCTATGCCGATGGTATGGCAGAGCTGGATCACTATGTGGGTGAGTTGCTGGACACCCTGGAAAGCACTGGCCAGAGAGAGAATACCATTGTCATCTTTACCACCGATAATGGCGCCGAGAAAATGTCCTGGCCCGATGGCGGCAACACCCCGTTTAAGGGCGAGAAAGGCCTGACCACCGAGGGTGGTGTGCGGGTGCCCTTTATGGTCAGTTGGCCGGGTAAGATACCGGCGGGCAAAGTCAACAATGGCATTCAATCACACGAGGATATCTTTACCACGCTGGCAACCATTGCCGGTGAAAAAGAAGTGCAGAAGAATTTCAAGACCAAGCATGATGTCTATATCGATGGCTATGATCACAGTGAGTCCTGGTTTACCAACGAGGATACCCCGCGTAACGAGATCTTCTATTTTGCCGAGACCGGTAATTTAGAGGCGGTCCGTGTTGGTAAGATCAAGACTACGTTTATCCAGCCCACCGAGGACTCTTGGTTTGCTCCGCGCCTGGCCTCAACCTGGCCTCAGATCGTCGACCTGCGCTCCGATCCTTACGAGGAAGCCCCCGAGCACTCGATGATGTATCTACGTTGGTTTGGTGAGCGGATGTTTTACTTTATTCCAGTACAGGTTGAGGTGGCAGAACTACTAAAAACCTTCCAGGAATTCCCGCTGCGTCAAACACCAACCTCGTTCAACCTTGAAAGGGTAATGAAGCAAATGCCCTACCGTCCAGACGCCAGCTAATTGCGGCACTAGAGGATGAACAACACCGGGTGGCTTAGCGCCACCCGGTATTGACAGGAGTTTCGATGGAGACAACAACGATGACACCCCCCCCGCAAGACTTGATTAAGGCGTTAAAAGACAGCATCAATCAATCGATTATTGGTCAACAGGCCGTGGTCGACCAGTTGATTATTGCGCTGTTGGCCGAGGGACATGTGTTGATACAGGGACTGCCAGGGCTGGCAAAAACCCGGGCGGTATCCGCTATGGCCAGCAGTGTTGATGCCCAGCTGAGACGGATTCAATTTACTCCAGATATGCTGCCCTCGGATATTACCGGCAGCGAGATGTTTAACAGCGAAAGCCAGCAGCTGAGTTTTACCAGGGGGCCGGTGTTCAGCAACTTTGTGTTGGCCGATGAAATCAACCGCGCGCCGGCCAAGGTACAGTCGGCACTGCTGGAGGCGATGGCCGAGGCTCAGGTCTCAGTCGCCGGCCAGAGTTACCCATTACCGGATTTATTCATGGTCTTAGCCACCCAAAACCCGGTGGAGCAGGAGGGCACTTATCCGCTGCCCGAGGCTCAGATGGACCGTTTTTTGATGCAGCTGCTGATTGACTACCCGAGCATCGAATCAGAGATATTAATGCTGCAAATGCTGCGGGCAGAGTCTCGTGCTGAGGCCGGCCAGCCGGTGATATCGATGGCTGATATTTTACAGGCCCGGCGTCAGATCGAAGCGATTCATGTCAGTGCCGCCGTCGATCAATATATTGTCGCGCTGGTCGATGCCAGCAGAAAGCCGCAAAAATACCATCAACAACTATCCAAGTGGATAGATCAGGGCGCCAGCCCCCGCGCCTCGATTGCCCTCGACAAGGCTGCCAGGGCCACTGCCTGGTTGGCCGGCAGAGACTTTGTCAATACTGATGATGTGCGCCGCGTCATCCATCCGGTGCTGCGTCACAGAATCAGCCGCAGCTATACCGCTATAGGAAATAACATCAGCAGCGATCACATTATCGACACGATTGTCGATCACGTCGCCTGGGTTTAGTCGTGATGTTGCCGCTCAGCCAAGACAGCCGCCTCTATTGCCAGCGCCAGCGTATGTTGATGCTGGCAAAACAGGGTGCCAGCTTACAGCTACGGCCTCCTTACCGCAGGGGTTCAATGCTGGCTGGTAAGCATAAAAGCAGTCAGCGCGGTCGTGGTATGGACTTTGTCGAACTCAGACACTACCACCCCGGCGATGATGTTCGCTGTATCGATTGGCGGGTCAGTCAACGTACCGGGCAGATGTATTTGCGTGAGTTTGCCCTCGAGACAGATAAGACGCTGACCCTGATTATTGATCAGCGCTCGAGTCTGTTCTTTGCCTCTGATGGCAGTATCAAGGCGGTGCTGGCAGCGGAGATTGCCGCCGTTGTTGCCGGTCGCGCCCGCTTTGATGGTGACCGCATTGCCGGCCAGGTTATTACCGATACCGGCCTGCAGCCATTGATTGGTGGCCGTGGTCAGCAGGGTTTGTTGCTGTTAATCGAGCAGCTTATCGATGCCAACCAACGGTTGCCAAATACCGAGGGAGAGAGTTATCCACACGGTATGATCGAGGCGCTGAGCAAACTCTGTGGCGAAAAAGTCAGGGACAGATTGGTTGTTATTGTCAGCGACTTTATCGATGTCGATGCCGAAAAATTGGCATTGTTGCTGGCGCAATTATCCCGCCATAACAGTGTGATGGGCTGTTGTGTCTATGACCCGTTGGAGCAACAGCTGCCGACGCAGTCGCTGTTACTGGCTGATAACCGCTATCAGCTGTCGTTGAGTCGGCTACAAGACGGGTTGAGAAAGCGTTTTCACCGCGCTGTAGCAGACGAGGGACAGCGACTGGCGTCGGCATTTTCTGACAATGGCCTGGCGCTGTTAATGTTGTCCACTCACCAAGACTGTTGGCAGCAATTGCAGCAGCAAATTAATGCGGGGGCTTAAAATATGAAGGGGCTGTATTATTTTGCCAGTGCTGACAGTAATAGTGGCAGCGTCACAGACTTCGCCCAGCACCTGCTTAATAAACTGCACTGGGGCAATCAACCAGAGCCTGTTAGTTGGCTGCCCAATACGCCGTTTTGGACGGTTCTGGCCTACGGGATATCGGCTCTGGTGTTGCTTTACATGGCAAAAAAAATTCACCACTACCGCCGTCAGAGTTATATTCGCCAGGCGCAAAAGCGCTGTCAGACGTTGCTGGCGACTAAGAGTTACCAGCATTTACCGCTGCTGATTAAGCAGCTGTGCCAACAGCGTTGGCCTGAGGAAAAATTGGCTCATGTATCGATGGCTGAGTTACCCCCCCGACTGCTGGCACTGCAGGGGGGGCAGGCGCTGTCGCAGCATACCTGTGAACAGCTGGAATCCATTGCCTATCAACAAAACCACAGTCTGAGTCAGCGCCAGGTCCGAGAGTTGCAAGCTTGGTTTAAGGAGTTTCAATGATACGCTTTGATCACCCGTGGATGCTGCTGTTGCTGTTGTTGCCTGTGTTGATGGTATTTTTACCCAGCCACAAAACACAGGTGCAGGCGATAAAATACAGCCGCTTTAAAAAACTGTTAGAGCTCAGTGGCCAGCATCCCAGCAGCGCAGCGGTTATTCTACGGCGTAGAGTTTGGCAAAAAACACTGGCGGTGTTGAGCTATGTGTCGCTGGTCATCGCCGCCTGTTACCCGGTGTATTATGGTCAGCCATTTACCGTCGAGCAAAGCGGTCGCCAAATGATTGCCGCCGTCGACCTATCCGGCTCGATGGAGGCCAGCGACTTCGAGGACGACCTAGGCCGCAATCAACGGCGAGTCGATGTGGTAAAAACGATACTGGATGACTTTTTAAAAACCCGTCAAAGCGATCGGATAGCCCTGGTGGCCTTCGGTGATGATGCCTATTTGCAGGCGCCGTTCACCAGTGACTATTCGCTGTTGTCGACTCTGCTGAATGAGATGGATGTGCGTATGGCAGGCTCAGGCACTGCCTTGGGCGATGCGATTGGGGTGGCGGTCAACCACTTTGAGGGCAGCAAGGTTGAGCATAAAGTATTATTGCTGCTGACCGATGGCCGCGATACCAGTAGCCGATTTTCACCGTTGGATGCCGCCCGCCATGCCGGTGAAAAGCACATTACTATTTATCCCATTGCCATCGGTAACCCTGAAAATGTCGGTGAGGAGGCAATGGATATGGAGATGCTGGCCGAGTTAGCTGAGCTGACTGGCGGCCAGGTATTCAGCGCGATGAACGCGGATGATATGCGCCGGGTTTACGATGAAATAGATCGTCTCGAACCAGAATTATTTTCCAGTCATGTGGTCACCCCGAAAACGCCGTTGTACTTCTATCCGATTATTGTCTGCCTGACGGTGGTGATGTTGAGTCTGTTGCTGGTCATGCTGGTGCAGTGGCTGCGGCGGCGTGTAAGGCCAAGCCTGGAGGTGATCGATGAGTGAATTACATTTTATTCGCCCACTGTGGTTGTTATTGCTGATGCCGCTGTTAACTGCCTGTTATCTGTTGATCAAAAATCGGCCGAAACAGGCCTTGGCCAAGATTATTGCGCCGCATTTGCTGGCCTACTTTAGCACCGGCCAAGGGCAGAGATCTCGGCTGTCACCCACTGCTGTGTTGCTGGCTTTTCTAGTGTTGTTGGTTGTTATTGCCGCCGGCCCCAGCTGGCAGCCCGAGCCCAATACTCAGGCTGTGGACAGCACGCCGACAACAATTGTTGTCGACTTATCGTCGACTATGGCAGCCAATGATATCGCGCCAAATCGCTTGGAAAATGCCAAGTTAAAATTGTTGCAACTGTTGGCCTTAAAGCAAAACGGCCCTGTTGGTGTTTGGGTCTATGCCGGCAGCAGCCATCTTCTGTTGCCACCGACAGTGGACAGAGAGGTGTTATCGCTGTACCTGTCCAGCTTATCCACCGGCCTGGTGCCCAGGGCGGGCAAGGACTTGGCAGCGCTGTTAGCTCGGCCGGAGCTGCAGCCTGAGGTGGTTGCCGGTAGTTTGCTGATTGTCTCCGACAGCCTCGACGGGGCTAATATGCGCGCCTTAGCCGACTTTAACCGTCAACCTAATAGTCAGGTATTGTTTTGGAAATTTGGCTTTGAACCAAGGCTGTCCACCTCGGCTGTCAAGACCTTGCAGATGACCGGCGATGACAGCGATGTGCAGCAGGTTGTTCGCTGGTTGAATAGCTACAGTTATTTTGACCCCGCGGATGAAACGATACAGTGGCAGGAGGCGGGTTACTGGTTGGTGTTTGTAGCCATTGCGCTTGCCCTGCTGTGGTTTCGCCGTGGCTGGAGTGTCGATTGGCGGCTGGGCTCGGCACTGCTGCTGCCGCTGGTAATGCTGCTCTCTGCCGCGGCACCAGCACCGGCAATGGCGCAGCCCAATGGCGACAGAAAGCAGTGTGGACACCTGTTAATGAATGTCTTGCTAAGCCCAGATCAGCAGGGCCAGTGGTATTATCAGCGGGGTAATTATCGCTGTGCGGCACTGCTGTTTGAAGACCGACAGTGGAAGGCTCAGGCACTGTTAAAAAGCGGGCAGTGGCAGTGGGCGTTGACGCTGATGAACAAAATGCCTGAGTCCGCTCAACGCAGTCTTAATATTGGCCTGGCCTACGCAAATTTACAGCGTTTTCGCAGCGCCGAAACGTGGTTTCAGCACAGCCTGGAACAGCAGCCGAACAGCCAGGCGGCACAGCAAAATTTGGCAGTTTTAGCCGAGGTGTTCGAATTGATGTCGCTGCGTGCCGATGGTCAGGGAACCGCCGGAGAGGATATGACGGCTGATCATGTGCTTTCGCTGCAAGAGGACATGGAGGTGGAGCAGTCCGAGGACATAGAAGAGGTGATTAACAGTGCGGATTTAATAGCCGATGAGCATCTGACCAAGATTTGGTTAGAGCAGGTCAAGTCTCGGCCAGAGGTGTTTTTACGCAATAAGTTTTCACTGCAGCTACAGCGCCAGTCGGGGGCGCAACAGGGGGCCGACAATGAATAAGTTACTTTTATTGCTGGTGACAATCACCCTGACACTGTTGACGGGGACAGCCGCCTATGCCCAAGAGCGGCAGCTGTTTGCCGATTGGCAGCCACAGAGCCCGGTGGTTAGTGCCAGATCACAGGCGACGCTGTGGTTGACGATATACAGTGATGAAGAAATTTACGGCGCCATTCAGCCACCGGTGTTGTCATTGCCTAACGTGTATATTGAATTACCCAGTGCTCAGCCGGTCTATGTTAAACAGCTACGCAATAACCAGCAGTACCACACTGCCCGGATTCGATATGACTTTTATGCCGCCAGCTCTGGTGAATTTGTGATTCCAGAATTGACGTTTAGCATGCGTTCGGCCGGTGTCAGCACACCGCTGAAAACATCTCCCTATACTCTGCTGGTCGAGCCGCTGCCGGCTGAGGCAGGCTCTATGATAGTCACTCCGGGACTAACTTTAGAGCAGCAGACGACGGCTGCCGAAGTGTTGGCCGGCAGCAGTGTGTCTCAGACCATGACTATCAAGGCGCTGGCTATGCCGGGCTATTTAATGGCCGAACCGGTACTGCCGCAGCCGCCACAGGGAGTTGAAGTGCAACAGGGTCGAACCGAGGCTGACAGTCATTTTTACGGCGGTGTGGTAACCGGTAGTCGCAGTATTGAGAGGCATTTTAGATTTTCACAGGCCGGTGAGTATACCCTGCCGGCAATATCGATAAACTGGTGGGACAGCGAAAGGAAAAAAGTGAAAATCAGCCATATCGCGGCACAACCTATTGTTGTTACTGCCCCGCCGCCGCCGCCGCTGCCACTGCGGCAGCGGCTGGAGGCGAAGCTGGATCTGTTATGGCAGAGCTTGGTTGATGGCTGGGGCAAACAGAAATACACCGTACTCACTTTATTGGTAATGTCAGCACTACTGATTGCTTATCGTCAGTTGGTTTTTGAACAGTATATTGGGCTGAAAAAAAGGTTTTATAGCCTCTCTCAGACTGATCAATACCAGTGGTTATTATTGATTTTTTGTGTACTTTTATTACCGACATCAGCGTTAAATAAGCGACTCTATTTTAGTCCTCTGCCGCCGTCAATGAGTGATAGTGGTCGGTGGAATCTTACCCGGCAGTTAGCCTCTGGAGTGTTTCAGTCTGTGGCCAATGTTCATGCTTTAAAACCGTTAAACCCTGAAAACAGGAGGAGTGTGTGATGAATAAAATATTCTCAGTAGTGCTTGCCCTAAGTGCATTTTTTACCGCGATAACAGCTGCTGCCGAAAACCTGCAGCAACCGCTGAGCTACAGTGGAGAATCTATTCAGCGTATGGACGATTTCCACTACGTGGCCAAGATTACCCTGCCGGAGCCGGCCAAGGCCCGCTGTGTGGCCTATGGCAAAGACAATGCGCCAGTGGCCATCGATTCTATTGCTGTCTATGACGAATTCGGGATTGCCAACTTTGTGATCGACCCAGAGGAGGGGCCGGTGCAGCGGGTTGACTGCTGGGTGACCAGTACTCGAGCCGGAGACAGAGAGACATTACAGCAGCGTGAACAGGCCTTGAGTAAGAAAAAAATGATGCAGGATTACGGCATTAGCCCAGAGCAGTTGCAGCAATTGGACAGCCAGCACAGGGACTAGCTGTTCCGCTATAGCCACTCAACCGATAGCGCCGACAAAATAATTAATAATCATGGCATTGGCTAAATCAATAAAGAAGCCGCAGACCAGTGGCACGATGATGAAGGCGCGGTGGGCGGCACCATTCTGTTGGGTTACCGCCGTCATATTGACGATGGCTGTGGCGGTTGAACCCAGGGTAATGCCGCCAAAGCCAGAGCTGATAACGGCGGCCTCGTAGTCTCTGCCCATAAAGCGGTAGACGATGAAGACGGTAAAGATAACTGATAACAGTGCCTGCAGTGTCATCACCGAGGCGAGGAAGACCATTGCGCTCTGCAGTTGCCATAATTGTAAACCCATCAACGCCATGGTTAAAAACATACCCAGACTGATGTCTGAAATCATGCCTAAACCCTGCTGTGAGTTTTCGTTAAATTCGCGTTTGAGCACATATATTTTTAAATTGCCGATAATAATACCGACGATCAAACAAGAGACAAACATCGGTAATTTAAGTCCGGTTTCGGCGATAATCATATCCAGACCGTAACCAAATATTATGCAGACATTGAGTATCAACCAAGCGTGTAGCACACCAAAATAGTCGAGTTTCGCCTCGGTATTATGTTGTATGCCGATGTCGAGTGCCTCGTGACTGCCGGTGGCTAAGTTGTCGCGTTTGATCAGATAGTTGGCGACTGGGCCACCGATTAAACAGGCGGCGAGTAGGCCGATAGTATTGCTGGCAATACCGATTTCAGAGGCGCCACTGATACCCATCTCATCAAAGATAGGTGCCCAGGCGACGGTGGTACCGACGCCGCCGATTAACGAAATAGAGCCCGACATCATGCCCATCAGCGGCTCCATGCCGAAGGCGGTGGCGACACCGATACCGACAAAGTTTTGCAATACGATATACACCACGGCCATCAGGGTGAGAATAAGCAGCGGTTTGCCGCCGGAAATTAAGGTTTTAAAATCGGCGTTGAGGCCTATGCCGGCGAAGAAATAAAGCAGCAAAATATCGCGTACTTCTAAATTGAAGGTCACCTGTTTATCGAAAATATAATACAACACAGCCACCACGGAGGCGCATAAGAAACCGCCGATGACTGGCTCGGGAATACTGTATTTGCGCAATGTGGCGAAACGCTGGGTGGCGTGTTTGCCGACAAACAGCAATATAATAGCAATGGTAAAGGAGACAAATCCTTTAATGGTGATTTCTTCCATGGAACCCTCGAAGGCTGAATGATGAAAATAGCTTACCCAGCAGACTAGCCTAGTTATGATTAATTGGCTGGCGGAGAGAACACCAACTGAGTTGATTAAATATAGCTTTTAATAACTGCCAGGCTGCGACCGACGGTGGTGTCTTTTTCTCCCACCGGTGCCACATAGTGAATCGCTTGTTCGGCGGCGCTGGTGCCCGCCAGTTTAGCGATGACCCAGGTGGCGAGGTATTGTGATGCCATGCAGCCGCCTGCGGTGGCAATGTTGCCGTTGGCGACAAAGGCTTGGTTTAACACCTCGACGCCGGCGTCGATCACCCAGGGCTTGGTGGTGAGGTCGGTACAGGCCGGGGTGTTATTGAGCAGGCCGAGTTTGGCCATTAATAGGGTGCCGGAGCATTGGGCACCGATAAGCTGTTTGGATGGGTCAAGCTTGAGACGGTCGAGGATGCTGCTATCGACGACGATATCGCGGGTGTAAATACCGCTGCCGAACAACACCACATCGGCACTGTTAGCGAATTCGAGTGGCTGTTGTGCCTCGATGGTGACGCCGTTCATCGAGGTGACGGTGGCTGTCGGGCAGGTAATTTGTACCTGCCAGCCGGCACTCTTCATCCGATTGAGAATACCCAGGGCGATAAAGGAATCGAGTTCGTTAAAACCTTCACAGGTGATAATAGCAATGTTCATCATTGTGTTAACCGTAATATTCGCATGTGCTTAGGGCGATAGCTCATCAGACTGGGGTGGTTGAAAGGCGTTGGCGACGGGGTAAAAATCGCGGAATAAGGCCGGCATTTTGCAGGCCTTGCCTGTTTTTAAATTAAAGCAAACATAGTCTAGGGAGGCGCGTAAAATAGTGGCACCATCGGCGGGGCGGATAATTTGGAATTGCCGGCGGATGCGCAGGCGTCCATCGTTTTTACTGATCCACGTGCCGACTAATAAGTCATCGTCACAATAGCTGGCCAGCAGGTAACTGACATGGCTGTCACGAACCGCCATGCCAAAGCCAAAGTCGTCGGCGGCATCGGCGTCGACGCCGGTGGCCTTTGAATTGGCTCGGGCGCATTCATCCAGCCAGCGAATATAGACTGAATTATTGACATGATTGTAACTGTCGATATCGGCGGCGGTGGCAGTGAGCTTATAAATAAACGGCGCAGGGTGATCCCAGTTGAGACCATCGTAATCGATGTCTTGAGGGTGGTTGTTCTGCAGTTTGCTCATAGGGCCGCCGGAGTCAAAGGTGTTGTGAAATGTTATTGGCTAAAATTTACCATGACCGAGGGGTGAACATAACCCCTTATATTACGGTTGTCGCCGGGCTATAACCCTGTTGCCGTCAGGTTTTTAACTGGATGTTATCGACCGGGGCTGTTTCTTATTCTCAGAGTGCTTATACTGGTCGCAGGACTCTATTAGTGACGGTTATGCAGCAATATACACAACGCATTGTTAATACGCCAATGGCTCGCGGCTTGGATGTGATCGGCGATCGCTGGACGCTGCTTATTCTGCGCGATGCCTTTGTCGGCCGCTGCCGGTTTGAAGACTTTCGGCGGTATATTGGCATCAGCAAGGCAACACTGTCGCGTCGATTGGAGGCGCTGATCAGCGAGGACGTAATGGTTAAGCGAGCCTATAACAAGGCCGGTAATCGTTACGAATATAAGCTGACGGCCAAGGGGCAGGGCATGTTTGCCTCGTCGCTGCTGGCATGGCAGTGGGAGAGTGAATGGGGCACAGCCAGCGATGGTTCGTCGCCAGCACCACTGCCGCAGCAACTACTGCACCGAGATTGCGGCCATGACCTGGCACCCTTGGTGGTCTGTCAGTATTGTCAGCAGGGCTTTAGTATTGAGGATGTACGATTGCCGGCCGGCGACAACATGGTTGACCAGTTAGGTGATATGCAGTCGGTGGGGCAGCAGCGTCGGGTGCGTGCCAGCAGTGGCGGTGGCGAGCAAGACTTATCGTTAGTACATATCAGTGATTTGATTGGTGATCGTTGGACGCTGCTGTTATTAATCGCCGCCTTCTTCGGCGCCAAGCGTTATGACAGCTTTGCCAAGACGCTGAATATCGCCTCTAACATCCTCACCGCTCGGCTGAATTTACTGGTTGACGTCGAGGTGTTTGAGCGCAGTGATTATCAACTAAACCCGCCGCGCAGCGAGTATCTGTTAACGACAAAGGGAAGGTCGCTTTATCCGATCGTCATGTCTTTACGCCAGTGGGTAATCGACTGGCTGCCCGAGGAGGAACAGGGGGCGGAGTTAATCCATCAGCCCTGTGGACAGCCGCTAAAAGTCGCCGTGCACTGTGGCCACTGCGGTGAAAAACCCAACATCAAAAGTATTAGCTTTGTCTCACCGCAGTAGCACCGCCGACACTTAACGGCCGATAATCAGGCTGGCGCAGGTGGTGGTACTACCGCCAAGGTTAAACGTCATCATGTTGCGGGCGCCGTCAATCTGATAACCGCCAGCGCTGTCGGTGACCTGTTTATAGCAGTCCAAGGCCATTCTGATACCGGTGGCGCCTACCGGATGGCCGGCGCCAATCAATCCGCCGCTCATATTAATCGGTAGTTGTCCGCCGGCAATGGTGTCGCCATTTTCAATCGCCTTCCACGCCTCACCGGGGGGATATAAGCCGGTGTGATCGATCACCATATACTGGGTAATGTTGAAGCAATCGTGTACTTCCAGGCCGTCGATGCTATCGAGGTTGGCCAATTTGGCCCGGGCCAGTGTTTGTTGAAACAGCTGCTGTACATGAGGCAGTAACAAGCCGCCGGGTTGACTGGCCTTGAGTTTTTCACTGAACAGCATCGGCGCATTGATATGCCCCCAACCCTTGATTTTCGGAATGCTGTCCAGGCTGATGCCGCGGGCCTTGGCATAATCGCGGGCGCGACTTTCGGTGGCTAAAAATACCACTGCTGCCCCGTCGGTAATTTGGCCGCAGTCCTGACGCCGAATATTACCGATAATCCTCGGGTTATGCTGGTCGTTGTCGGTAAAACTGTGGTCGTTGAACTGCCATTGACGACTTTGGGCGTTGGGGTTTAGCTTGGCATTGGCAAAATTCTGCTGCGAGATGGCGTTTAGATGTTGCTTGTTTAAACCGTGGCGCTGCTGGTATAGCTCGATCATGCCATCGAAGGCGCAGGGCCAGACATAGGGTGTATCCTGCCATTCTTTGTCGCGCCAGGCTGCCGGTCTTAAATTGTCGGCGGCCTGGGCACCATCGATGTTACGCATTACCTCGACACCTAATACACAGGCGATGCCATAGCGGCCAGATTCCAAGTTGGCCATGGCAGCCATCATTGCCATCGAGCCCGAGGCGCAGGCGGCTTCATGGCTGGAGGCCGGCATATTCGCCATGGCGGGGTCGACATGGCCAAAGAAACCACCGAGATGACCCTGGCCGGTAAACAGTGCCGAGACAAAATTACCGACATGGCCGACGTCGATGTCGCCGGCATTCAACTGTGTCGACGTTAAGCCGTCGCGGACGGTATCGATAAAAAGGTCGGCGATGGTGCCGCCATCACGATAAACATTACGACAGAAGTCACTCTGGTGGCCGCCGAGTAGATAGATTGGTTCTGAAGCCATGGGCTTGCCTGCTCTGAATAAGTGTCAGGGGCCAGACCCCTGCTACGGTAGGTTAGTGTTTATATACGCTCGATTAATCTAGTTGTCGACACCGACGTAAATGGCAATAAGGAATGGCGAATGATGGCGGTTGCGGTAGGTGTTGCAATCTATAGACGCTCGATCAAGGTGGCGACGCCGACACCGGCACCGCCACAGATGGCAATCACGCCGCGCTTGAGGTCGCGTCGCTCCAACTCGTCTAACAGTGTGGCTAATAGGTTGCCGCCAGTGGCGCCGAGGGGATGACCGAGTGCAATAGCGCTGCCGTTTACATTGAGTTTTTGTCCGTCGATGGCAAAGTGTTGTTGATAGTTGAGCACGCTGGCGGCAAAGGACTCATTGACCTCCCAAAGGTCAATGTCGTCGGCGCCGAGTTCACAGGCTCGCAGTAATTTCTCGGTGGCACGCAGGTGGCCGGTCAGCATTTTTACCGGCTCATCACTGGCGTTGGCGAAATGCCGAACACTGGCGCGGGGGGTTAAACCCAATTGCTGGCAGCGTTGCTCGCTGGCCAATAACACCAGTGAGGCACCATCGACCAAGGCCGGTGAATTGCCGGCACTGTGCAGTGCCTGCAGCGGCGCATACGGGTATACATCTTTCACCAGCGCCTTTGATGGTTCGATAAAATCACTGAAGCTGGCTGGCAGAGATCCTAACGATTCGACTGTGGTCTTTGGTCGTATGGCATTATCGTCGGTGATAATAGCTCGGCCATGACTATCGAGCACAGGGATGACCGATGGCGAAAAGTAACCCTGCTGGCGAGCATGTTCAGCCCGCTGCTGCGACTGCAGTGACAGCTGATCGAGCTGCTCACGGCTATAATTCTGTTGACTGGCAATCACATCGGCGGCCACACCCATATGAATAAAACGGGTGGCTCGCATTACCTTTGGTTCACTGTACCAGGCGCCTTTATCGGCAAACATCGGTACGCGGCTCAGTTGTTCGACACCACCGGCGACCACCAACGATTCCATGCCAGCGATAATCTTACTGGCCGCCAAATTGATGGCATCGAGGCCGGAGCAGCAAAAACGGTTAACCGTGGTACCAGAAACGCTGTTCGACCAGCCAGCATAAAGTGAGGAAATTTTACCGAGGTTGGCGCCCTGGGCACCGGTTTGGGTGGCGCAGCCGAGTAACACATCCTCTACCTCGGCGCTGTCGAAACCGTTACGTTGCTCCAGCGCTTGATACAGTGGAGCTAACAGATCGACAGGGCTGAGATGCGCATAAGCGCCATCGGATGACGAGACGGCACGGGGAATCCGCACGGCATCGACAATCATCGCCTTAGGCATGGTGTTAAACCTCTCCGTCTTGATAGCGTCGAATACTGTCACCGCTGGCCCAGGTAGCATGGGTACCACTGCAGATGCGGTGGGGCAGGATGATGCGGCAGACCGGGCCGGCTTCGATGTCTTTGGCATCGACCAGAATACATTCAGAGCGGTTCTCCTTCATGTCGGTGATAAAACTCACCAGATAACCATCATCCTCGTCCTTGGCGTCGACTCTCGGCGCAAAGGGGGCCTCGCTGCCATAGCGCTGCTCGCCAAAGGGCAGGCTCCAGGATTCGCCGGTGTCGGTATCGTGTTTGACCATGCCGGAAAATAAAAACCAGTTGGGCTCGCCCCAAACGCTATACACATAGCGAGATTTGCGACCGGCATAGCTCTGATTAAAGGTACCAAACTCCAGCGGTCTGTCGTCGAGACGCTGTTCGATCACCTCACCGGTGACCAGGTTGAAACGCCAGCGATGCAGCTTGGATTGGAAGCAGCTGATGGAGATATTTGCCATCATCTTACCGACGGCGCGGGGCAGCCCCTCGATTGGCTCGGGGTCAGGTTGATCTTGGAAATAGCCCTCGAGGATTAATTCGTCACCCTCTTCGTAGGCGTTCATCCAGTGCAGTACATAGGTAGGATCGGCCTCAAACCAACGCACATCCTTGGCCTCGCCAAAACGCGGAATAACGCCAAAGCGGGTCGGTGTATCGGGGTAGTATTTGGCGTGATGGCGCCCCTGCTTCAATAACTCTGGGTCCCAAAACAAGGGTAAATCAACCAGAATTGAATAGTTTTCAGAAAATGCCATATCGTGGGGTAAGCGCGGCCCAGGCAGCGGCACCGGGGTGTAGTGCACCAGCTTATTATTGCGGTCGATAACGCCGTAGTGCTGGTAGGGCGGATATTTCGAATAATTAAAAAATAACATCTCGCCGGTGTTTTCATCCACCTTTGGGTGCGCCGAAATACCGTCGATGGGTGCCCAACCGACGGTTCCCTGTTGTTCCAGTGTATAGGGATCGAGTTGATAGCCATCGCCGCACTGCCAAAACGTTGACAGTATCTTGCCGGCATGAATCACCACATCGGTTGAAGAGGCATCTTTGATCGACCCCTGTGCACCGCAACCGGGGCGCTTTGATAGTTCGGGGTTGTTGGCAATGCCGGCCCACAGTGCTTCGCCAGCCTCCTGTTCGGCATTAAAGCCCTTGGTGCGAACAAAGCGGTTGCGGTATTCAGCCTTGCCATCGCGAAACGACATCGAGTGAATCATGCCATCGCCATCGAAGGGATGATAATTGCCTATTGGCTGCTGTACCGGGTTCTCGGTATTACGCACATAAACGCCGTCGATATCCGTGGGAATCTCGCCGATGACCTCCATTTCGGTGGCGGTGTACTCGGTGAAGTTGGGCGTCCAGGCACCGTTGAGATAGGGGTGATGGCTGGGCTCGAGGGTATTGGCGACCTTATTTTTATAGCTTACCGGCATAGCGTTCTCGTCTGTCTAGGCAAATCAATAGTAAGTAACTTGCGTTACGATACTAATTTATTGCGGTCGCTGTCAAACCGAAGCTGTCATCGCCGGTGTTGAATAAGGTTGGGGTGGGTGCGCTAGCTGGGTGTGAGCAACGATTGATCGATGGTTAACACATAGTCGGCGCCAAAGGCCTGTGAGGGGGTTCGGCTGCCGCAGTCGACACCACCGTCGAGTAGGCGGTGTACGGCCTGATAGCAGGACATCACGGTAAAGCGGTAGCCCTCGGCCACATCGAGCCACAGTTCACGGCTGTCGCCACTGGCGTTTTTGACCTGCCCCCACAGCTGGATGCTGCCGCTTTCACGGCTTTGCTGATCCGGGCCTTGAACATTCTCGGTGATTTTATTTTTTAAAAAACGCTGAATTTTTTCATTGGCCAAAACAAACAGCAGCGGGCTGAGACAGCGCAGAGTAAAAGCCGAAAGCCAAGGCGTATGGGTTAGAACCAGAATATTGGCGATACCTGTCGAGCTGTAGGCAGTGGAAATGTCGCCCCAGGGAATACTCATACACCATCGCTGTTGGCGGTTGGTAAAGGTAATCAAGCGCTGGCGGCTGGCGGCGGCAACAGTAACAATCTCTCCATCACGACGAATCTTACCGCCGTCGGCTAACATCTCGACCATGGTTTTTAAGGTGCCGGGACTGGTGCCACCGGTACCGCTAAAGGCCAGTACTAAATGACTGGCATCTGGCAGCTGTTCTTTCAGCATAGCCGCCAGACAGTCGGTGGGGACGACGTCAAAGCCGCAGCCGGGTAACAGTGTAATACCGGCGGCTAATGCTTCATTGTGACGTTGGTTGATGCGTTCGAAGACGGGGATTTCACCGGTGATATCAATATAGTGAGTGTGGCTGGCAAGGCAGGCGTCAACCATGGCCTCGCTGGTGGCGGAGAACGGCCCAGCGCAGTGGACGACGCTGTGTATATCGCTGAGGGCGGCGATGCTGTCGGCGCTGTTATCGAGATCGAAAATACGGTAATCACAGCCCAGTTTGTCGGCAATGGCGGCAACCTTCTGCCGGTTGCGACCGGCCAACACCGGGCGGTCGCCGCGGGCAACGGCATAATCCGCTAAGAGGCCGCCGGTATAGCCGCTGGCGCCGTATATCATCCACTGTTTTGCTGTCATGTATGTTTCATAATTATTTTATTATACGATCGTATAGTTTATACGGTTTGGTGACGCTTGTCAGTGCCTCAGGTAAGGGGGGGCACTGCGTAATCAAAGCGTGTCACTACAGGTAATACGTTAGAAAGAGGCTAACGGATCTGTTCCTGCGACAAAATTCCCTCGCTGGCCAGTGCTTTTAGCAGCGCGGCACAGTGCTGTTGCAGGGTGTCGCGCAACAGTCTGACCGCCGGCGTAATCGATTGTCGACTGGGGCAGATCAGCCACAGCTCGCTCGCTTTGGGGCGATAGTCTGGCATCACATTGACCACTTTTTTGTTCAGTAGATCGGTCGACATATCGAGGCAGGATTTAATCGCCACACCCTGGCCATCGATGCACCACCGCCTGACCTGGTCGCCATCGTTGGAGGCCCTGTTGCCGCTCATTTTGATTTTTTGGCTGCGGCCGTCGTGGCTGAACTGCCAGACATCGTGGGTCATGTCATAGAGTTGATAAAACAGCCCGTTATGGCTGAGTAAATCCTGTGGCTGTGTCGGTGTGCCGCAGCGGCTTAAGTAGTCGGGGCTGGCACACAGGACACCGGGTACGGTGCAAATCTTAAAGCCATAAAGGCTGCTGTCCTTGGGGGAGCCGTAGCGCAGCGCGACATCGACCGCATCCCGGTAGAAGTCGATATGGCTGTCGCTGAGGTTGGTTCTCAGGCTGAGTTTGGGGTGGGTGGCCAGCAGTTCATCGAGCCAGGGGCTGATAATATTTCGGCCCAGGTCAGACGGCAGCGCCAAGCGTAGTTCGCCCTCGATGATATCGAGCTCCTGCTGCATGTTTTGTCGCGCCTGTGCCAAGGTCTCCAAGGCCAGCTGGCACTGGGGTAAATAGCGTTCACCGGCGGCAGACAGACGCAATCGACGAGTCGTACGAACAAATAACTCAGCCCCCAGCGACTTTTCAACCCGTTTCAAGGCGGCGCTGGCGGTGGCGACCCGCATGTCGAGCAGGGTGGCCGCTGCAGTAATGCTGCGGCATTCAGCGATTTTAACAATGACGTCGAGATCGGCTAGTAGCATATTATCAATTATAATTAGAGAATCTTTCAAATATTACCCTGTTTATAAATGACTATTCCAGTACTAATATTTACCTCATCAACGCCAACACAGGAACAGCGCCATGAAGGCCATAGCATTTACTAAAGCACTACCGATCAGCGACCCCGTCGCCCTTCGTGATATTGAACTCGACCAGCCGATAGCCAAGGGCAATGACTTACTGGTTAAGGTCAGTGCCGTGGCGGTGAATCCGGTGGATTATAAGATCCGTTTAAACGCGCCGTTAGAGCATGGTCAGCCCCGTGTATTGGGCTGGGATGCTGTCGGTGAGGTGGTGGCCTGTGGAGAATTGGCGACGCAGTTCAAGCCCGGCGACAAGGTGTTTTATGCCGGTGAATTAGATCGTCAGGGCAGCAATGCAGAATATCAACTGGTCGATCAACGCATCGTCGGCGCCAAGCCCAAGAGTTTGTCTGAGGCCGAGGCTGCGGCCTTACCGCTTACCGCTATCACCGCCTGGGAATTGTTGTTCGACCACCTGGCGATTGAGCAGCAGTCGCCGGAGGATGGCCGTCGCAGTGATGAGGTGATCTTAGTGGTCGGCGCCGCCGGCGGTGTCGGTTCAATACTGTTGCAATTGGCCCGGGTGATTACCGGCGCGACGATTATCGCCACCGCCTCACGACCCAGCTCGCAGCAGTGGGTGGAGCAGCTTGGTGCCCATCATGTTATCGATCACAGCCAGCCATTGCAGCCGCAAATTGAGGCGCTGGGTTTACAGGTGACCCATGTCGCCAGTCTCAATAGCACCGAGAGCTATTTCGACAGCTATATCGATTTGTTACCGCCGTTTGGCAAGATCGCACTGATCGATGACCCGGCCTCGCTGGATGCGATGAAGTTGAAACGCAAGAGCCTGTCGCTGCACTTTGAGTTCATGTATGCCCGCTCGATGTTTAATGCCGTCGATATCGACCAGCAGGGCAAGCTGCTGGACAGTATTGCCGACTTGATCGACAGCGGCTTTATCAAGACCACCATCGGTAAGAATCTCGGCACCATTAATGCTGAGAATCTGCGTGAAGCGCATCGATTACTCGAATCGGGTCAGTCGATCGGCAAGATCGTATTAACCGGTTTCGAACCGTCATAAACCCAGCACTTAATAAGCGACGTCATCGTTGAAAATAGAGGATAAACCCATGAGTCATTTAACCATTGTTGCCAACATTACCGCCAAGGCCGAACATGTTGAGCAGGTCAAAGCAGAGCTGATTAAATTAATCGCGATCACCCGCGCAGAGCCGGGCTGTGTTAATTATGATTTGCACCAGGATAATGACGACCCTCGGCATTTTGTGTTTTATGAAAACTGGGCGTCACGGCCGCTGTGGCAGACCCATATGGCCAACCAGCATCTGGCCGATTATATGCAGGCCACAGAGGGTATGGTCGATGTTTTCACGCTCAACGAAATGACCAACATCGGCTGATGATGGTGAGGGACTATTAGCGCCTGATTATACTCTCCCCTCGGTTTTCCCCCATAGCACTGTGGTGATGACGGTGTAAAATTATCACCACACTTTCTAACGGAGAATGTTGATGATTGTAATAAAGACTCTTCGGGCGACGATAGCCAACTAGGTTCGACTTAGTTTCTCGCCCGGTTTTTTCCGGGGCCGATAACAGCCCCCCTGCATATTTTTAAATAGACTATTTAAATTTTTGGCGTTTTTGTGTGCCTGGGGTTTTTTACAATGTACCAATCAAAATCTTTATCTGAGATGGGCTGGCGCCCGTTTTATCAACAGCAAATCAGCTTCGCAGAGTTGCAATCTACTCATATTGCCCGTGTCACTGAACACCACCGTTCCGGCTATCGCTTGTGGACCGAGCAGGGGCGGGTCGATTTAACCGCCCATGAGTCGCTGCCGGCGATGGCTGTCGGTGACTGGTTGTTACTCGATCAGCAACAGCGCCTTATTCGCTGCCTAGACCGACTCAGTCTGTTTAGTCGCAAGGCGGCCGGTAGCAAGGTCGAGCGACAGTTGATTGCGGCGAATATCGATACCGTCTTTATCGTCAGCTCGCTGAACCAAGACTTTAATCTCAGTCGCATCGAGCGTTACCTGTCGCTGGTCAATGCCGCCGAGGTCTCACCGGTGGTGGTGCTGACCAAGGCCGATACCTGCGATGAGCCCGAGCAGTTCCAGCGGCAGTTGCGACAACTGGACCCCGGCCTGATGGTAGAGACGGTCAACAGCCTCGATGCCGACAGTGTTGCGGTGTTATCACACTGGTGTAAACAGGGGCAGACCGTGGCCTTTTTGGGCTCGTCCGGCGTCGGTAAGTCGACGCTGATCAACACCCTGTCTGGCCATCACAACATGGAGACCGGCGCGATTCGTGAGGATGATAGCAAGGGTCGACACACCACCACCCACCGCGCCCTGCAATACCTGCTCGGCGGCGGTTTGTTAATCGATACACCGGGTATGCGCGAGCTACAACTGGCGGATTGCGGCGACGGTGTCGACGCCACCTTCGGCGATGTCAGTGAGCTTGCGCAGCGCTGTCGCTTTGTCGATTGCAGCCACGAGCAAGAGCCCGGTTGCGCCGTACAGCAGGCGATAACAAGCGGTGATTTGGCACCGCGTCGGTTACACCATTATCAAAAGTTGATGCGCGAGCAGGCGCTTAACGGAGCCAGCCTGGCCGAACGTCGCGCCGGTGATAAGGCGACGGCGAAATACCATCGTTCGGTACAGAGTCAAAATCGTCACCATAAGGGCAGATAATGTCCAGGCGGTGGCATTAGGGCGAGGTTGATTATTCAGCCTCGCTTTTTTTGTGGCTCAAATATATGGCTAACGGATAATAAAAGGGGGTTTACCTATGCGCCAAGTGGATAAGCTTTATAGTTTTAAATCACTGGTACGCATACGATTAAGCCGTATACTGGCTGCAATGAAGTGATTACCGAGTTGAATCAAGGAGAAGCATAATGCTATCGAACAGCGCAAAAGTTTTATTAGGCACTATTACCGCAATCGCCAGCGGTGGTTTATTGGCGGAGCCGGTGAGCACCTTAGGAAACTTTTTTATAGCGGATGGGCAAGCGGTTACCGCGGCGACTTACCCGACCGTTGAGACCTCGCATCAAATGTTGAAAAACCAAGATGCCGTCGGTGTTAATCACTTTCTTCACAAGCGGCAATTGACACCAACAGACCAGCAGCCGGTCGTACGAATGAATCGCGATACCTATTACTCGTTTGCTGTGGTTGATGTATCTAAAGGCGCTACGGTGACAATGCCAGAGGTGCCAACCGGTAAATATATCTCTGTGCAGCCGGTGACTGAAGATCACCGCATCCAGCCAATGTCCTATGGCGCCGGCACGTTTGAGCTAACCAGTCATAGCGGTAAGCATGTCTATTTAGTTATTCGCCTCGATGCCACTTTTACCGAGGCTGAGGCGGCGAAGTTGCAAGATCAGATGTCGATCAGCGCTAACAGTGACCAGCTGTTTCAGGCAGAGCCGGTTAATCAGCAGTCTTTTAAAACAGTGGAGGCTGATTTGAAGGCGCAGATGCCGGCTATTTTTAAGCGTGACGGTGTGAATGCTCTCAATGGCATGTTTACCGCGCCGGACGATGACTCTGCACAGTTTTTCAGTGAGGAGAAGTATCAAGTTGGAGCGGCGATTGGTTGGGGTGGGGCGCAGATGGTCGATAATATATACGAGGTCTCCGGCAACTATCCAGCGAACAGCTGTCATCAAGCGTCATTTAAAGACCCTAAAAACAAGGCGTTTTGGTCGATTACTGTTTACAACAAATCCGGCTTCATGTTTAACGATGCCGCTAATGTTAGCTCAAATACCGCGGTGAAAAATGCCGATGGCAGTTATACGGTTAGCTTTGGTTGCGGTGAAAAAGCACCGAATAATATTGTCACAGAGAATGATTCGGGTGTCTTTAACTTAGGCATTCGTCATTATCAGCCGAGTGATCTGGTCCGAGTCGACGGCTTCCGTATTCTACCAACGGTACAAGTCGTGAAGTAACTTGCAGTGGCTTGGCTCAGCAAACAAAAAAGGTTCAATGGCTATGCTATTGAGCCTTTTTTTATCGGCAAATTTTAGTGTCAATGCTCGACAGTACCGGCTGTGGCGATGCGATTGTTATCCACTGTCGTCGATAAACGCCCATGTTGTCATGTATTACATCGATGCTTTATACTGGCGTTTACCCGGTGTGACGGCTGCGATGTCTGCCAGCTATTTTTGGATGTAGAGTTATGAAAAATAAAATTATTGGCTGGTTAAATCAGCCGCGTTTTCTTCGCCATATGATGAACTGGTATGGACCCTATCGTGGCGCCGGGGTGAAGATTCGTCACCTGGCCGATGATTTTTCCAGTGCCACCGTGCAGATGCCGCTGCGCTGGTATAACAAGAACTATGTCGGTGTTCATTTTGGTGGCAGCCTCTATTCGATGGTCGACCCCTTCCACATGCTGTTGGTGATGAACCAATTAGGCAGCGAGTATATAGTTTGGGATAAGGCGGCGACGATTAAGTTTATCAGCCCTGGTCGCGGCACCGTAACCGCGCACTTTGAAGTCACTGAGGCGCAGTTACAGGACATCCGTGAGCATACTCAGAGCAACGAGAAGTATCTGCCGGAGTTTGAGGTTGAGGTATTGGCCGAGGATGGCACCCTGGTGGCCAAGGCGTACAAGACGCTTTATATTCGTAAGAAACCGATGAAAAACGCTGTCCAGTAATATGAATAATAACCTCTACATTCGGTAATATAACCGCGATATAGTACGGGCTGACTCTATCTTGTTGATGAAAAGCAGCAGCTTAGAAATGTATGAGGCCGATAGATATCGGTGAAACCAATTTGCACACATAAAAAACATTCCCTACTGTTTTTTATGTGTGCAATACATGGTATAAAAGTTGATATATTCCGCACTTGGTAGCGCTGCACATTCTGCATAATAAAAAGCTGGCAGCCTATTTAACCATCATCGCTATAGGGTTACCCCATGAATGCTCCTGAATCTATCGATCAAAATACTCAATTACCGACAAAGAAAGGTAACTTCGAGAACCAAGAAACTGAGTATGAATATTGGGTTGAGGATATCGAAGGTACAATACCGGCTGATTTTACCGGTACGTTTTTTCGTAATGGCCCAGGGCGTCTAACACTCAATGGCGCCGGCGTGCGTAATTGGTTCGACTGTGATGGCATGGTGGCAAGAACAACGTTTATCGACGGTAAGGCACATTTTGCCAATAAGTTTGTTCGCACCACCAAATTTATCGATGAGACGGCGGCCAACAAGTATATCTACCGTGGCTTTGGCGGTGCACCTGAAGGCAATTTCTTTAAACGTTTTTCGCCACCGGCAAACCCGGCCAATACGTCTCTGATATTACACGGTGGCAAGTTTCTGGCGATGAATGAGGGCGCTCGCCCCTATGCGTTAGACCCTTCAACACTCGATACCGAAGAGGGTGAGTTCACCTATGATAATGCGCTGGGCAAGCAAAACATGTTCAGCGCCCACGGTAAGATAAACCCAAAAACAGGCTGTTTTTATAATTTCGGTATGTCTTTTGAAGCAAGCCTGAAAGGGCTTAAACCCGGCTTTGATTTTTATAAGATATCCCCTGGTGGTCAACTCGTGGCGAGAGCGAAATTCGCCCTCGACTTTATGCCCTTGTTACATGATTTTGCCCTGACGGAAAACTACGCCATTTTTATCCAGTCTTCTGTCGCCATGCCTGACAATATGTTGGGTCTTATCTTGAAGAATGGATCCATGTCCGATGCCATGATGTTTGATACTAATAAAACCAGCAAAATTATTATTATCAATATTCATACCCTGCAACTCGTCGATAAAATAGAAATTGATCCGATTGCCGCATTGCACTTTGGTAACGCCTATGAGAAAAATGGTGAAATTCACTTCGATATGATGGAAACCAAGCCCGGCGCGTATCCGACGCCTACCGTGCCCAAGGCGCCTTTTAATATTTTTGACCCCGAGGTCAAGGCGCAGGAAGGTGCCGGTTTATATACGCGTTTCGTCATTAACCTGCGTAAAGCATCGGTCACCAAGGAGAGAATTGACGATGCCATCGAGGGGGAGTTCCCGCAGTGGGACTGGCGTTTAGGCACGGCAGAAAATCGCTATGCGATATCCGCCGCCTACCCCGATACCAGTTCGGGTACGTATTTCTCAGCGGTGCAAAAAATCGACCGATTAACCGGCAAGGTAGACATTCACGACTTTGGAGATTACCGGTTTAACGGTGAGCCCTTAATGGTGGCCAAACCGGATGCAAAATCAGAAGACGAATTTTACGTTATGGTTTACGTCTATAACGGCAACACCAATAAAACCGAAATTGTATTGCTGGATAGTGAAAACTTTGGCGACGAAATCGCGGTGATAAAATTAAGTCATCATCTACCACAGGGCTTTCATGGCCTGTACTCACCGAAAATCTTCCTCTAAATCACGATGTGATTTAACGCTCCCCAGTTTAGCAATTCGCTCACTGGGGAGTATCGTCTGCGGCCACTGTCTTGGTGTCTGTTGCTGCGACTATTGCCGGGTTTTTGATCACACCTTTTTGTAAAATCACGGTATTGGGGTAGGTGATTAGTTCGTTGCCGCGTTTGATCAACACATGGAACAGAGTGATTTCCTCGATCACGCCAGAGATGTCATCGTCCTTGTCGATAACCTTGATGTTGTCGCCGACCCGATAGGGAAAGCCGAAGAAAATAATCAAACTCGCCGTTATATTGCTCAAAATAGACCACTGGGCAAACAGTGCCACACCGATGACGGCAAATACGGATGACAGGAATATCGACACCTGTGAATATTCCAAACCAGAAATATTGCCGCCAATCAGGAGGAAAAAGAGGATCAGACAAATATTGATTGTCTTGGTGATATATTTGATGCGGTAGAGGCTGACCCCCTTGTTTTTGCCATATTTTTCGATGGCAGAATCACTCATTTTTACCGTGGCAATAAAGGCCACAATGAGACCAATAAACAATAGTATTTTCATTAGCCGGTTATCTCCTGTTGTGTGGTTAACAAATTACCGCAACTCTACTGTATTGGCTATGGCAAAGCAGCATCGAATTAGGTTGTTAGCGCTACAACCCAAGATGTCTCCAGTCGGTGTGTTAGAAATGAGATATTTGATTAACATTTTAGTCATCAATATCAACAGCCGGCGATAAGACTCGGGTTGTCAGTCGCGTTATAATCGCTATATAACCCATAATAAGAGAACACTATGGCCAATTCTATTGCTGACAACAACCCTATTATCGTCAGTGCCGCGGCGATTAAGCAAAAAATCGACGACCCCAGGCTGGCCAAGAATGCCAGTCAGCTGATGGCGGATTGCTGTCGTGCGGCGGCGGCCAAGCTTGATTGCCCCGCGTTGCTTACGGAGTGTGATGAAATCTCTGTGCCCCAGGGCCTGTGGGCGTATCAAAACCCAGCCGGGCTGATTAAAGAGGCGATTGGCAGCAGCCGGGCCAGTACTGTTTTTGCCAAGATTGGCGTGTTGCAGCAGGGCCTGTTTAATCGCGCCAGTCAGCGCATTCAAAATGGTGAAATCGACATCGCCATTGTTGCCGGCGGTGAGGCCAAGTACCGCAATCTGCAGGCGACGATTCAGGGTGTTGAGATAGGCGATAGTGAGTCGTTAGAGGTCGCCGACACGGTCATCGAGCCGGATCAGGAGTTGTGGCTGGAGGCTGAATCAAATGCTGGTCTGGGCATGCCGGTCGGCTACTATGCGCTATTAGATTCTGCCTGGCGTCATCGTCAGGGTGTCGATGTCGATCAGCACCGCGATAATGTGGCGCAGCTTTACCAGCAGATGAGTGAAACAGCTCAGGGTAACGCACAGGCGTGGAGCCAAAACATCGTCGAGGCGGAGTTTATTCGTAATCCGTCGGCGAAGAACCCAATGCTGGCATTCCCCTATACCAAACTGCATAACAGCAGCTGGAATGTCGATCAGGCATCGGCGTTGATTTTCTGCTCGATTAAAAAAGCGCGGGCCTTGGGCATTGCCGAAGAACATTGGATTTACCCGGCCTGTTCCACCGAGAGTAATCTGATGCAGGCGGTCAGTCAGCGGGCAGATTTATCCCGTTGCTACGGCGCCTTTCATGCAGGTAACAAGGCACTGGCCTTGGCTAATATCAGTGTCGACGAGGTCGATTTAGTCGAACTGTACAGTTGTTTCCCCATTGCGGTATTAAGTTTTGCCGAAGAGCTTAATATGCTGCATCGCCGCGATCTTACTGTCACCGGTGGGATGCCGTTTGCCGGTGGGCCGCTGAATAACTTTGTGCTGCAGTCAACGGTGAGAATGTTAGAGGTAATGCAACAGCAGAATAAAAATTTCGGCATGGTCAGCAATGTATCCGGCTTGAATACCAAACAGGCCTTTAGCGTCTTCAGTAAGACACCGCGGGCCTTTGTGATGGCCGATGTCACCGCGGATGTGGTGGCCGATTCACCGTTGAAAGAGATGGCCAATGGTTACAGCGGTGAGGCGGTTGTTCAGGCCTTTACCGTGTTGTACAACAAACAGGGGGCGGAGCGTTTGCTGGTCATAGCCGAGAACGCTAAGCACCAGCGTTGCCTGGCGCATAGTCAGGATGCGACACTGATGGAATACGCTTTACACCATGACTTAGTTGGCTTAACGGTGTCGATAGACAGCGGTGTTTTTATCTTAGATATTTAATTTCGGCGAAAAAAAAGCCCGTGCTCAGCGCGGGCTTTTTTGGTTTTGGTCATGCTGAATGAGTTAGCGAGGAATCAATCTTACCGGCATCTCTTTGAAGCCGTTGACCAGGTTGGAGCGAATACGCTTGGCCTCGCCGGTGAGTTCGATACCCTTGAAGTGGGTGAAGAACTCCTCGAAGAAAATTCGCGTTTCCATCCGCGCCAGGTTGGCACCGAGACAGAGGTGGATACCGTGGCCGAAAGCCATGTGCGGGTTGCTGTCGCGGCCGATATCGAATTGCTCGGGCCGATCGAATACCTGCTCATCAAAATTAGCCGAGCTATACAACATGACCACCTTGTCGCCCTTGGCGATTTGCTGGCCGCCGATCTCGCAGTTGGTGGTGGCAGTGCGACGAAAGTGATGCAGCGGGCAACTCCAGCGCAGCATCTCCTCGATGGCCGGCTTCAGCTTCGATGGGTCGGCTTCCAGTTGTTGATACAGCTCAGGGTGTTTGATCAGCTGGTACATGCCAGTGCTGATCAGCGCCCGAGTGGTCTCGTTGCCGGCTACTGCCAGTTGTACAAAGAGGCCGGCAAATTCGGCCTCGTCGATTTTGCGGCCGTCGACTTCGACGTTGATCAACAGTGAGATCAAATCTTCACCGGGTTGATCCTTACGCTGGCAGGCCAGTTCAAAGCCGTAGGTGCCCATCTCGATCGAGGCCTGGGTGACCTGCTCCGGTGTGCCACCGATATCGGGGTCGCTGGCCGAGGTTTGCATATCAGACCACTCGCGCATCTGATGCCACATGTTCTCTGGCACATCCAGCATCGAGCCGATGACGGCGGTAGGCAGTTCGCCAGCGACGTCGTAGACGAAGTTACAGTCTTTCTTGTTATGCGCTGCCTGTAAAATACCGCGGGTAATCTCTCGTACCTTGGGCTCGAGTTCGGCCAGCATTTTTGAGGTGAAGCGGGATATCACGGCGCGACGAATCGGCCCATGATTTGGCGGGTCCATCCCCAGCAACTGCCCCTGTACCATGGGCAGAACCTCCTCGGGCAAGTCATCAATGAGGACAAAGCCCTCCTGCGCCGAGAAAGTCTGGTGATCACGCGACACCGCCATCACATCGGCGTGGCGACTGACCACCCAAAAACCGCCGCCATCGGGGTGGTCATGCCAGTGTACTGGCGATTGCTGGCGCAGGGTTTGAAACTGCGCGTGTGGTACGCCATCAATATAGTTATCAGGGTTATAAATATCGATCTGTTCGACGTCTAATTCGGTCGTTGTCATCGTTTACTCCCTAAGCCAGCAGTTTGCTTGCATCGACCGGTGTGCCCTGTTCCTCGGCCAGGCGCAGATACTCGGCGAGTTGAGTCTGGCCATCGGAGATGCCCCAGATAGTTCCGTCGTCGGTAAAGTGAGTGAGGCTGCCATCGATGGTGAAGAACACGATGGTTGGCTCGCCAGCATCGTCGGCCACTTTTAGGGTGTGGGCACTGTTGGCTGGTTCGCGAATCACCGAACCGGCAACGGCGGTAAAGTTGCTCTCTAAATAGCCCCACTTACCCTGCAGTGTTAGGGCGGTAACGGCGCCGCTATGGCGGTGCTTGGGTAGCTGGGTGCCAGGGGGGAAGCGGTTCATAATAATCCAGCCGCCGGTCTCGTTACAGACCCGAAGAATCTTGAATTCGATGCCCCAGCCCTGATCGACCCAGGGGAAGTCGTGGTGATTGAGGTGGCTCGATTCCAGTGGGGTTTCCGGTAGGGTGGTAATGTCGACGGGTTCTGGCAAATCCATAATAATTCCTTGCTGATGATCAGGCTTTGTTATTGTTGGTCTAAATGCGGAGCAAATAAGCGCCTGTGGCCATACTTGTCGATCAGTCTTTCACGGCAGTAGTCGACGCGCAATGGTCAAAACTGCCAGCAAAAGTGTCATTTTTGAAGGACGAGAAGAGAGCCCTGCTGCGGCGGTTGTTTGTTGTTCGCGCAGCGAGCCGATAAGAATTATTGAGCCAAAAGACTGACTGTAAAGGCTCGATGTCCGTGATAAAAGTCACGAGCTCAGTTTGTCGCCAGAGGCAGGCATGTCAGCTGCGTTTATACTGCCAGAGCGTACTTGTAGGGTTTGCCATCTTTGGGGGCGCGAGGGTTTTCTGTCGGACAGTTCAGGTTTGTGCAGCGTTGATGCTGATTGATATCACAGCCCAGGCCGGCCATATTACTTTTCTTGGCAATGCCACCACACGTGTTGCATGTTGTTTTAATCACTTTTTACATCCTTGATTTTATATTTTTTATTGCAAGAATAACTATATAAACACGGTACTATCAGGCTATTCAAGTGAATAGCCAATAATCACAATAAATGCATTTTAAGATGGTTGTACAGTGATGAGCCCGTGACTATTGCTTGCGATGAATTGCGTAAAAGGCAGATAGGCCGAGTCAATTAAACGCTGATTGATTGACCATGGCGGCTTAAAAAGAGAGCGGCTTTGCTGTTGTCAGCGACATATTACCATCCGTCCACAGTGTCAGAGTTTTCGTTTAGATCAAAGATGCTCGTATTAGTGTTTTATACCCTTGCCGCGAATATCAGCATCACCGAACCATTGCTTAACCGCAGCGCCCAGCATGATCAACCCTTCAAGGATATTATGAATAACTCCCGTCTTTTTCACACATCACTACTCGCCGCCACTGTGAGCTCGGCAGCTCTTATTTCTGTGCAGGCAAACGCCGCGGGTTTTCAGTTAAACGCGCAATCGGCAACAGGCCTAGGCCGTGCCTTCGCCGGTGATGCGGTTATCGCCGATAACGCCTCGTCGATGTCGCGCAATGCCGCCTCGCTGTCGCTGTTTGATCGCACCGAGATTACCCTGGGTACCAACATTATCAACTCAGAAATCGACGTCAAAGATGTTGAGTATTATTCACCTCTCTCAGGTGGTCCAGTACCTATTGCCGACGCGCAAAATACCGGGACGTCTGTGGTGCCGAATATTTTTATAGCGCACCCAATTAATGATCAGTTTTCCATTGGTTTTGGCGCTTACTCCAACTACGGCACCAGCAACGAATTTGATGACAAGTGGGGTGCGGGAACCTCGCAGCTGCCACTACCGGGTGCAGATGCCTTCGGCGGTACCACCAACGTCACTTCGATGAACATGTTAGTGGCAGGCTCATACCGTATTAATGACCAGTGGACCCTGGGTGCCGGCATCGACTTTATTTACGGCGAGGGTGAATTAAAGCGCCAATCTGAAATGAATAATTGGATAGGTGATGGAACCACAACGGTAAACCTATTGGATGTGGATGCATCGGCTTGGGGTGTTGGTTTTAACCTGGGTGCTGTTTATGAAATAGACGAAAACAACCGTCTGGGTTTGAGCTATCATCACAGCCCCGAAATTGAAGCCAGCGGTACGGTATCGTATATGGGTAATGGAAGTGTTGGCGATCTGATCATGCCGCTGCCTTCAAGGGCTGAGTTTTCGGGCTATCACCGCATTGAGGATACAAAGTTTGCTGTTCACTACAGCGTCCAATACATCAGTTGGAGCGACTTTGATGCATTGGTCACCACCGACGGCACCAATGTCAAAGATTACCAGTGGAAAGACACCTTCCACTATTCTATCGGTGCTACTTACTACATCAATAAGCACTGGGAAGCCCGTGTCGGCTACATGTACGATGAGGGCGTTCAAAATGACCTGACCTCGGTATCGGTGCCAGACTCAGACCGTCAGTGGTTCTCTGCCGGTGCCAGCTATCACTTTAACCAAGACCAAAGCCTCGATTTTGGTATTACCTACCTGGTGGGTAAAGAGGTGAGCGTTGAAGATGAAATCAACGGTGGTGTATCCAACGGTGGCCTAACATTAAACGCCACCACAGAGGCAAGCGCCGTGTTGTTTGGTGGCCAGTACACTCACCGATTCTAATGTAAATCGGAATCATGAGTGAACGCAAAAGGGCTGGTTATCCAGCCCTTTTTTTATGTCTACTTGCCACATATATACCCCCCGACACTGTCTCAGAGAACGCTATGAATACCTCCCGGTAGGTTCAGCGTCCCTATGACGATGTCTCTGAGCCGATATCGGTGGTCATCGAGTAAGTCTTATCTGTTAGCAAAAGGAAAGTCCTGACCCCGATGGCACTTCTGGCAAAACCTCGCTACTTGGACAGCTCACCACAAAATTCACCCATACGAAGTTCGGCCTCACGTGACTGGCCGTCGCGCTCGAGAAACCGGCGCATACTATCCTGTGCCTCGGGAGTACGCAGCGTGCGGGACATCAGGTAGGTTTCCTCCAGACAACCCTCTGCAGGCGAAGATAGTTTTTACTCTGACCCTAAATGTCTTTAAATGTATTCTTTTTTATGACCCTAAATATTCATATTGGCAGCTCGCCAGCTGATATGTTCTGTTAGCAAAAGGAAAGACCTGACCCAGATTCTTCTTATTGTTTTTCAAACAGCGTCGCCCCTGCCCAAGAAACAACAGCACAAGAAGCCAATATTGAAAATGAATACAATAAAACTTCATAGTCTTTAGATGTTTTTAACACTGCTACATTAGGATCTGTTCTCGAAAAAAATACGGATACAGTTTCATCTTTCTTATATGCTACATCTGATGGATAAACTCTCGCCCGTGTATGAGCATTGCTGAAAACATTAGAGCAATATTGTGTGTTGTTATATTCAAAGCAGTAGGTATATTTATATAAATCTAAGCCGCGTGGTGATTTGTCTACATTGACGTCAACTATTTCAGCCTTAGATTCAACACTATATTCATAAGAAAATTGATTGTATATGGATGTAACGCGCTGATTCATTATTTGTTGGTAAGCAATAAAAATAAGAAATACTACAAGTGCTAGCGAGTATGACTTCATTAATTAAATGCCTCAATAATATTTTTTGCGAAGATCCCTTTAGTGATTAGGATGAATTCAAACATGATCTTATTCTGCGCCTCTAACGATGACTGAGAAATACCTAGGTTAATATTATTATCGTGGGTAACTGCTATGTTATTGATAAGGTATCACTATTTTTCCATTGCTCCCAGCGATTATGAAGGGTTCTCTCCTAAATCGCTATGGTTTGAAGGTGTGTGGGGAGGTGCGTTGTTCGCTGCCAATACCACCGCTGAGGACGCCGTGAATACCTCCCTGTAGGCTCAGCGTCAGCCTCCGTGCTGACGATGTCTCTGAGCCGATATCGGTGGCCATTGAGTTGATTTTGTCTCAAGGCCTGGTACTGAAAGCTTCTCTTCATGGTGTATAGAGCTTTAGTCCGAAGAAGCCTTGATAGTTTTTACTCTGACCCTAAATATCTATATGGTCTCAAGGCCTGGTACTGAAAGCTTCTCTTCATGGTGTATAGAGCTTTAGTCTCAAGAAGCCTTGATAGTTTTTACTCTGACCCTATATATCTGTGTACCGATAGTGTTATAGCTTAGAGTATCTGTTAGAGTAATGCTGTTCTTTGTCTCGTTGATTAGAAAGAAATCATATATGGGGCTGTTAATTATATTGATTTGGATTTAGATTTTTTATTATTGTCGATTCGGTATTATTTTTTTATATTGCCGTTGGATTTATAAATTTCTATTGCTAATCCATGGTTTTTATAAATTAAGGTGCAGAGAAATAATTTTTGGGTAATTATTATTTTGTCTTATATTAAAATTTAATAATATTTTTTTGTTTAAAAATGAAGGGAATAATGAAAAAACAAAGTTTTATAATAATGGCAGTTCTTGGTGTTTCTGGGTGTAGCACAGGAGCTGTTGAATTGCCTCTGCCATATAATGAGGAGTTATCCTCTATTAAGGTAGAGCAGTTGAAGCCAGTGGATTATCCAGGATATTTTTCCGGTGAAGGTAATATTTATAGTTGCTATTACGGTGTCCATTATATCAAACCAGAGGAGTTTAGACCTAGTTCTGTTGCTGTTCTCGATCAATACCTTTCTGATAATTATCCGGGGATTGGTGATCATAGCGTTGAGGTTCTTAGGTTCGACATTTATTACAACTATAGCGAGGTCATGAAAACTATAGTGCCTAAAAATGTTGCTACTCATACAGCTGCTTCTGGTGTGGTTCATACAAGTATCAAGTTTGAAAAAGGCATGATAATTGGTTGTGAAGGTACTTCAACAGGCGAGTTTAATAGGTCGGAAGTTGAAGCGGGAAGTCCTGCTGTTGTTAAACATTTGGATTTGGTGATAGATGGTGAGAATTTTTCATTCAGGCATGTGTATCCAATTAGGCCTGAAGATGACGAAAATTATACAGTCAAACATTCATATCCAGCTGGCCCAGACGATGAGGTAGAAATAAAATCTTGGCTAGAAAAATCTTTCCCAAGTTTTTTGTCTGCCCTAGGGGATAAGATTGATGAGAGTGGTTATCTAGAATAATTAAATGTAAATCAGATATTTGGGGTCAGAGTAAAAACTAACTCTGCCCCCGCGGCACGGCTTTACAGCAGCTGCCAATGCCGCCACAGAGCCATCGTCAGCATGGACGCTGACGCTGAGCCTACAGGGATGTATTGACGGCGTGCTCGGTGGCGGTGTTGGCCGCTGCGGCGATAGTATGACCATATCCACCACCCACAAAAAAAGGCGAGTCCCTAAAGACTCGCCTTTCTCTTACCCATCAACTAACAATAATGGTTAGTCCATATAACTCTCAATCGGTGGGCAGCTGCACACCAGGTTGCGGTCGCCGAAGACGTTGTCGATACGGTTGACCGGAGGCCAGTACTTGCTGTGGCGGATGGCTTCGATCGGGAATGAAGCTTGCTCGCGGGTATAACAGTGGTTCCACTCTAGCTCGACGATGTCGACCAGTGAGTGGGGGGCGTTAACCAGTGGGTTATCTTCCAGCGTATAGGTCTCGTTTTCGACCAGGCGGATCTCTTCGCGGATCTGAATCATGGCGTCGCAGAACAGATCGATCTCACGCTTGGATTCGGATTCTGTCGGCTCGATCATCAGCGTACCCGGTACCGGGAACGACATGGTGGGCGAGTGGAAGCCGAAGTCCATTAAGCGCTTGGCGACGTCTTCTTCACTGATGCCGGTGGCTTCTTTCAGCGGCCGAAGATCGATGATGCACTCGTGGGCGACGCGGTTGTTACGGCCGGTGTATAACACCGAGAAGTGCTCCTGCAAGCGACCCATCATGTAGTTGGCGTTCAGTATCGCAACTTGCGTGGCGCGGCGCAGGCCGTCGGAACCCATCATGGCGATGTAGGCGTAGGAGATCGGCAGTACCGAGGCGCTACCGTAGGCGGCCGATGAAATCACATCGTTGCCGGCATCCAAACCATCGACCGGGTTGATCGGGTTGGTGGGTAGGAAAGGCTGTAAGTGCTGACCAACACCGATCGGGCCAACACCGGGGCCACCGCCACCGTGGGGGATGGCAAAGGTCTTGTGCAGGTTAAGATGCGATACATCGGCACCGAACTTACCCGGTGCGGCGATGCCGACCATGGCGTTCATGTTAGCGCCATCGAGATAGACCTGGCCGCCGTGATCGTGAATGATCTCGCAGATATCGGTAATACTCTCCTCGAACACACCATGGGTCGACGGGTAGGTGATCATGATGCAGGCGAGGTTGTCGGCGTGCTCTGCCGCCTTGGCGCGCAGATCATCCATATCGACGTTGCCGAGCTCATCACAGGCGACAATCACCGACTTCATGCTGGCCATCGAGGCTGAGGCGGGGTTGGTGCCGTGGGCCGAGCGTGGGATCAACACGATGTTGCGGTTAAAATCACCGCGTGACTGATGGTAACGCTTGATGGCGACGAGGCCGGCGTATTCACCCTGAGAGCCGGCGTTTGGCTGGAGCGAGATGGCATCGTAACCGGTGCAGGCGACTAACATTTGCTCGAGGTTGGTGGTCATCTCGAGATAACCCTGGCTCTGCTCTTTCGGTGCCATGGGGTGCATATTTGAGAAACCGTCAAACGTCACCGGGATCATCTCGGCGGTGGCGTTCAGTTTCATGGTGCAAGAACCGAGGGCGATCATCGAGCGGTTCAGCGCCACGTCTTTGTCTTCCAAACGCTTGAGGTAACGCAGCATTTCGGTTTCAGAGTGGTAGCTGTTGAATACTGGGTGGGTCAGTACGGCGTCGCTGCGCAACAGTTCATCGGTGAGGCTGGTGAGCTGCGGGTTGTCGAGGCTGGCGGCGTTGAAGTCGACCTTGTCATCGGCGAAAACGGCTAAGAGGTCGTCGATATCTTCCAGCGTGGTGGTCTCATCGAGGGCGATGGTGACGGTGTGGTCGTCAAGCTTACGCAGGTTGATCTCGGCTTCCAAGGCGCGGGCGATAACGTCGTCGGTATCGGCACCGGTGTCGATGGCAACGGTGTCGAAGTAGGCGGCGTTGGTCTGCTGGAAACCCAGCTTAGTGAGGCCGGTATCGAGCAGGCAGGCCAAACGATGAATGCGGCTGGCGATGGTCTTCAGACGCTCGGGGCCGTGGTAGATGGCGTAGGAGACGGCCATAATCGCCAGCAGTGCCTGGGCGGTACAGATGTTGGAGTTGGCCTTCTCGCGGCGGATGTGTTGCTCGCGGGTCTGCATTGCCATACGCAGGGCTTGCCTGCCGTGGCTGTCGACGGAAACGCCGATAATGCGGCCGGGGATGGAGCGCTTGAATTTATCGCGGGTGGCGAAGAAGGCGGCGTGGGGGCCACCGAAGCCCATTGGCACACCGAAGCGCTGGCTGTTGCCAACGACCACATCGGCGCCCATCTCGGCGGGGGATTGCAGTAACATCAGGCTCATTAAGTCGGCGGCGACCACGACCAAGCTGTTAGCGGCGTGGGCGGCGTCGATGTCGTTGGTTAAATCTTTTACCTCACCGTTGGAACCGGGGTAGCTCAATAGCTGGCCAAAGTAGTCGGCCTCGTTGCCGGCGGCACTGTCGCCAACCACAACCTCGATGTCGAGGTGCTCGGCGCGGGTCTTGACCACGGCGATGGTCTGCGGGTGACAGTTGCTCTGAATAAAAAAGACGTTGGACTTGTTCTTCTTTACCATCCGCTTACACAGTGCCATGGCTTCGGCGGCGGCGCTGCCCTCATCCAATAGCGAGGCGTTGGCCAATTCCATGCCGGTCAGATCGAGTACCATCTGCTGGAAGTTCAGCAGTGCCTCTAAGCGGCCCTGGGCGATCTCTGGCTGGTAGGGGGTGTAGGCGGTGTACCAGCCGGGGTTTTGGAAGATGTTGCGCAGAATCACGTTGGGGGTCAGGGTGTTGTGATAACCCAGGCCCAACCACGACTTGTATACTAGATTCGATTCGGCGAGGTCGGCCAGTTCTTCGATCACCTCGTGTTCGGGACGGGCGGTGTCGAGGTCCATGGCATCGGTCTTGAGGATGTTAGCAGGAACGGTCTGCTCCATTAAGTCCTCGAGTGACGTGGCGCCTACGGCGGCCAGCATATCATCGATCTGCTGTTGATCGGGGCCGATATGGCGGCCGACGAAATCGTCACGGCTTTCTAAGCTGTGCAGAGAAAGTTGCTGTAGGTTGTTGGATGCTGTTTTGCTCATTGAACGACCACCGCTGAAGTGTATGAGTTGGAAAAAAGGACGCTATTAAATCACAATTTTACGACAAGTTGATCAATAATTGACAGTGCTTGATATCAGCTAAAAAGCTGATCATTTAGTCAATCTATCAATAACCTAGCGCATCGACGGATTTTGTCGATAATCGCGGTGACAACGACAGTACAGCAGGTGACATCAGAATGGAAAAATTTGGCCCATGGCAGCGGATTAGTCGCGATAAAGTTTATGATAATCAGTGGATTACCATCTATCATGACGAGGTGGTAACCCCCGGTGGCAGTGAGGGGGTTTACGGTATTGTCAGTTTTAAGAATATTGCCATCGGCATTATTCCCCTCGATGATAATGGCCATAGCTGGTTGGTCAGCCAGTACCGTTACGCGCTGGGGCGGCGTGAATACGAGATCCCCATGGGTGGCAGCCCCGAGGGTGAGGACTTTTTGCTCGCCGGTCAGCGAGAATTGCGCGAAGAGTGTGGTATCAGGGCAGAAAAATGGACGCCACTGCTGCAGCTCAATACCACTAATTCAGTTTCCGATGAGCTGGGTCAAGTTTTCGTCGCCGAGCAGCTGAGTTTTGGCCAGCAACAGCTGGAGGACAGCGAGGCGGATTTGCAGTTACATAAGCTGCCGTTTAAGACGATTTATCAGTGGGTGCTGGACGGAAAAATCATGGATTCTATCAGCGTTGCGGCGGTGTTGAAGCTCGGCGCTCTCCGGCCGGCGTTGCTGGTTTAAGCGATCGCGGCTCAAATTTCAGCGATAAAAAAACCGCAGCGCCTAATCAGCATTGCGGTTTTTTTGTGGCGAATAAGAAGACCTAGAAGGCAAATTCGTCGGCGTTCAGCTGCATCACGGTATCGGCACCGGCCTGGGCGCCAATGGCGTGGGCCTGGGCGCGGGGTAGCAAGCGCTTGAAGTAGAACTCGGCGGTGGCAAGCTTGGCCTTGTAGAAACCGTCGTCGTTACCCTCGGCAATTTTCTGCTGAGCCACGTCGGCCATCTGTGCCCAAAGATAGGCAAAGGTGACATAGCCGGAGAACATCAGAAAGTCGACCGAGGCAGAGCCCACTTCTTCGGCATCTTCCATCGCCTTGCCGCCAACATGCATGGTGATCTCGCCCCATTGCTTGTTGAGGCCAGACAGCACCTCGGTAAACGGCACCATGTTCTCGCTATCGACGTGGCCGGCACAGAACTTGTGAATCTTCTTGGTGAAGACGCGCAGTAGCTCGCCGCCAGAACCCATCACTTTGCGACCGATCAGGTCGAGGGCTTGAATACCGGTGGTACCTTCGTAGACGGTTGAGATACGGGTGTCGCGCACAATCTGCTCCATGCCGTGCTCTTGAATATAACCGTGGCCGCCGAATACCTGCATACCGAGGTTGGTGACTTCGACACCGGTCTCGGTACAGAAGCCCTTGGCGACGGGGGTCAGCAGGCCGAGGATATCTTCGGCTTCCTTCACCTTGGCCTCATCGCTGCCAAACTTGGTGACATCGACCAGCTGTGCCAACCAGTAGCACAGTGCGCGGCTGCCTTCGGTAAAGGCTTTCTGAGTCATCAGCATGCGACGCACATCGGGGTGAACAATAATCGGGTCGGCTGGGCCGTCGGGGTTTTTGGTGCCGGTCAGCGAGCGCATCTGTAGGCGTTCGTTGGCGTAGGTAAGGGCGCCCTGGAAGGCGGCCTCAGCACCGGCCAAACCCTGTACAGCGGTGCCGATACGGGCGGTGTTCATCAGCTTGAACATCACGTCGAGGCCGCGGTTTTCTTCACCGAGTAGGAAGGCCTGGGCACCGTCGTAGTTCATCACGCAGGTGGCGTTACCCTTGAGGCCCATCTTCTTCTCGATGTTGCCGGCGGTGATGTGGTTGAACTCACCGAGGCTGCCGTCGTCGTTGACGTTAAACTTGGGGGCAATAAACAGCGAGATACCCTTGTTGCCCTCGGGTGCGC